>JBOEFW010000084.1:78758-95641 GCA_050633105.1 Aureispira sp.
CCAACTGAGCTACGGAATCTACTGACAACTTAAACACTATTCGTTCTAAGCGGTTGCAAATATAACTTCCTTTTTGGACTTTGCAAACTCTTTGGACTTTTTTTTCACTTTTTTTCGCATTTAAGTTGTCTTTTGTCATTTTTTACTTCAAAACAGCTCCATTTGCTACTAAAGTGTAGTTAGATTTAGGGGCGGTAATCGCCGCGATGTTTTCTTCTGATTCCCCTGCTTCTTTTGCATTATGACGCAATTCTTCTACTGTTTCTACCGATTTATAAGCATTGCCTTCAATAACAATGGTTTTGCCTACAATATCTTTAGGGAATAAGAATTTGTGTTTGGTATCTACAAACAATTCTGTTCCATCACTGGTCTGTACCGTCAACCAACATCCTGCTGCTTGACAGACTTCAGCAACTGTTCCTTCAATTTTCGCGGGAATGGCTTGTACCTTTACTCCTTCTCCTAAATCGTATTCCACCGTTCCTTCATCGCTTTCAACTTTAGCGACTACTTGGTCTGCACTCATCGCTCCTAGAGGATTGACTGCATCACCTAATTTACTGCCTTCTGCCGCTGCATGCTCATGTCCTGCGTGATCGTGGTCGTGATCATGGTTGTGTCCTGCGTGGTCATGGTCATGTCCTGCATGATCGTGGTCATGATTCGCACTATCTCCACAAGCGGTTATGGCATAGACAACCGCTAGGATATATAACAAACGTAACATAGTTTTATCTTTTTAGAATTATCAATGGTATTTCTACAAAGATAAAAAGAAACTTATAAAAGGATAGTTTTTTAAAAGGATTGGATACTAAAAAACATGTTTTTAAAATACTACTCTCGTAGATATCTAGTCTAAATTTTTCAAAACTAGAAAGGTTCTTTAGATAACAGTTATTTAGTTGTTTTAATTAGAAGAGAAGAGAAAGTTTTCTAGCTTTCTGCATTCGGTTTACAGTAGACGACTTCTATCATTATTACCCCTTCTACCAAAGAGAGTTCTTTAGCAGTCTCATTAGGCGAATCCAAGGGTTCTTTAGGTTGTAAAGTAAATCCTTGACTGTCTTTTCCTACTTCAAAGGTATTAACCACTTGAAGTTCGTAAACATCCACAAATGTTTTGAGATAAGAATTAGGGTTTGCCAAATCTTTGGCAGCATCTCCTGTGTAGTATACCACAAAACGGGTTGCTTGAGCAGCTTTGGCAGGCGTAGAGATCGGCGTTTCATCAACAGGCAATGTTATTTGAGCCGATAATTCGGAGCTACAAACAAAAGATAAGATTGTTAATAAAGCGAGAGTCAAGATGGAGCGATTCATACAGTCGTTCTATGTGCCATTCTACCAGAGAATTAAATTATGTCATTGTTATATCATCAAATATTGCTCCAAGCCTCATTTTCATAACAGCCAACTACTTATAAAAGCAAAAAATAAACACTTAATTCATTTTGAAACATCATTCCCATTCTGCACCTCTATTCTAATGCAATTTAATGGTTAGCACCGCCTCGTCTAGCAGCGTCTCGCAGGCGTTTTAAGAAGGGAGAAGCAAAGATAAAATCCTGTAATAATTCATTGTCACTCGTCATTACTTCTTTGTGGTTCCCCACCCAAGCTAGTTCTCCTAAATGCAGCAAGTTAATATTATCTCCTATCTCCATCACCGAACTCATATCATGGGTATTGATAACCGTTGTCATTTGGTTCTCGATGGTAATATTGCGCAATAATTCATCAATTTTCATCGACGTTGTTGGATCTAATCCAGAATTGGGCTCATCACAAAATAGATACTTAGGATCTAAAATGATGGCTCTAGCAATTCCAACCCGTTTCTGCATTCCCCCACTTACTTCTGAAGGATATTTATTATTACTGCCTACTAATTCTACCCGCTCTAAGGTCTCATCAACCTTCATGCGTTTTTCCTTCTGGGTCATTTTTGTAAACATATCCAAAGGGAAACGCACATTCTCCTCTACGGTCATAGAATCAAATAAGGCAGAGCCTTGAAAAAGCATTCCCATTTCTGTACGAATGGCTTTCATTTGCTTGGTGTTGAGGGCGCTAAACTGCACGTCACCATACCAAACAGAACCCGATGTAGGTTGTACTAGGCCGACTAAAATTTTGAGCATTACCGTCTTTCCTGCACCTGATTTACCAATAATCAAGTTGGTCTTTCCGTGCTCAAAAACAGTAGTAATCCCCTTCAAGACCTCTTGGTCTCCAAATTGTTTTTTTATATTTTCTATGCGAATCATAGTGAGATGTTGAACCTTGTTTGCAAATGCAACAATAGAGAGAGAAAAATTAGGTCAATAACAATGCTAGAACATAATCGGCTAATAGAATTAAAATATTACTAATTACTACAGCACTAGTACTAGCCCGCCCCAATTCAATACTACCTCCTGTCACAAAAAAGCCTTGATAACAAGAAACCGATGTCAATAAAAAGGCAAATACAAAGGCCTTAATTTCCATCATCCAAATGTTATACGGATCAAAGAAAGCCCGCAGTCCCTGCATAAACTCTGCCTCTGACACCAAATTCCCCATTGTACAAGCCAAATAACCGCCCCCCATTCCCAAGAAAGCAGAAATAACCACCAACATAGGAATAACAGTTAAAGCAGCAATAATTTTAGGTAGGACCAAATAAGCAGTCGTATCAACTCCCATAACTTGCAAGGCATCAATTTGCTCTTTTTGCCGCATTCCTCCTAGCTCCGCAGCAATATTAGACCCCACTTTTCCAGCCAAGGCCAGACAAGTAAATGTGGGTGCCAATTCAATAATCATAATATCACGGACGATATAGCCGATGTAATATTTAGGGATGGAGGAACCTCCTAGTTGGTAAGCAAACTGAACAGCCGTTACTGCACCAATAAACACAGAAACTAAACCTACAATAACCAAAGAGCCAATACCAATGTCAATCATTTGACGTGTGGTCTCTTTCCAATACATGGAAAGCTTCTCTGGACGGGAGAACATATTTTTGATAAACAAAAGGTAACGTCCAAGATGGAAGAAGAAATTCAATGTTTTAATGTTTTGTGTAGAAGTTGTTAGAAGGGCTTATTACGCCATAACTTCTCAGAATAAAAAGAATCTTGGTGGTGACAGTCTTGATAAGTTGGGATAAAAGTGGCATTTTTCTAAGAAAAACACTTACTTTTTCGCTTAAAATAGCATTTTATACACTGCTTTTATAACGCAAACAACAGAATGTGGGCTCTCAAGAGACTTCTTTTTAAAGAATTAGGTGGTAGCACAACGCTTTTGCTGGCCTTACTTTTTTTGATAAACGTCGTTTTTAGAAACTCCTATCTATGAAAGTTGTTATAAGGTAGAAGCGACCAATCGCTCTTCAAAAATAGAAAAACCTTTTGTTGCCCTTGATTTGCCCAAGATAGCCTTATTTTACATAAATGAAGGCGCTTCATGCCTCCTCATTGCTTTAATCATTCACTTTACCTACGCTTCTCAGCGTTCTTATTATATGACTGTACAAGAAGAATTAGATCAAGTATTGGACCTATTGGCTCAAGAAAAAAAAGAAGAAAGCTTACAATATGAACGCTTACTTAAGGAATTGAGTATTCAACAGCGGGTCAAAAAAGGAGCATGTTGGTATCCTGTACAATTAGAACGCAATGGTTGGAGCTTGGGAGAACACCCTTTTATTGTTGTTGAACGTACCAAACACTTAGAGCAAGCGCATAAATTTAGAGCAGGTCAAGTTGTCAGCATTTTTTCAGAAAAAGTTATTGGAGAAACGCCAGAAGAAAAAGGAGTCATCTATTTTGTGAAGAAAAATCGGATGAAAATCATCCTTTATGGTACACACTTGCCCCGTTGGATCATGGGGGGTAAGATTGGTATTCAGCTGGATTTTGATGAACGCAGTTACATTGAAATGGAACGCGCCGTGCGTACTGTCAAAGCAGCTAAAAATGACCGTTTAGCAGAATTACGAGATATTTTGTTAGGTAAAAATCCAGCACGCTTTGATAAAGAACGCCACGCCTATGAGTTGCCTCTACTCAACCGCTCCCAAAATACCGCTGTCCAACAAATTTTATCCGCAGAAGATATTGCCGTCATTCACGGCCCCCCAGGTACAGGAAAAACAACCACCTTGGTCGCGGCCATTCAACAAATCGTCAAACATGAATCACCGATTTTAGTCTGTGCGCCGTCTAATTCGGCGACCGATTTATTGACCGAAAAACTAGCGGCGCAAGGTTTAAATGTAGTGCGCATTGGTAATGTCTCGCGCGTTGATGAGGACTTGTTACAACACACCATTGAAGGCATTTTACAAACACTTCCTGAAATTCAGGAAGTCAAAAAAATGAAAATCGAAGCGGCTAAGTTGCGTCGTGACGCCGAAAAGTTCAAACGAAAGTTTGGCGTTCAAGAACGAACGGATCGCCGCAATAATTATCAGGCGGCTAAAGAATTGATGCAGCAAGCCAAGATGTTAGAGAATTATATTATTGACAAAACCTTAAGAGAGGCTGATGTCATTTGCAGCACCTTAGTCGGTTCTGTTGGGCGCTATATTGAGAAAATGCATTTTCACACGGTCATTATTGATGAAGCCGCACAAGCCTTGGAACCTGCGACTTGGATTCCTATTATTAAAGCACAAAAAGTTGTTTTTGCAGGAGATCCCTTTCAATTACCCCCAACGGTTAAGAGCCGCCAAGCCGCCAAAGATGGCTTAGGAATTACCCTCTTAGAAAAAGCCGTCGAGCGCTTGGAACAGGTGAGTTTATTGGATACCCAATATAGAATGCATCATACGATTATGGGCTTTTCCAATGCTCAGTTTTACAACAATCAATTACAAGCCGCAGAGGCTGTTGCCGATTGGCAATTGCACTTATCAGATGGACAGCCCAGTCCTCCATTAGAGTTTATTGATACTGCTGGCTGTGGTTTTGAAGAACAGAAGAACCCAGAGTCGCAGAGTTCTTATAATTTAGAAGAGTATTTTGTACTGCGCCAACACTTGGATCATTTACTAGTTGTTTTGGGGCAACAAGATGTTTCGATTGGCATAATTTCACCTTACCGAGAACAGGTTTTAAAGATTCAAGAAGCCATTGCCCATGATTTTGATCATTTTCCTGATGCCAACATTGAAGTGAATACCATTGATGCCTTTCAGGGCCAAGAACGAGATGTGATTTACATTTCTATGGTGCGTTCCAATGATAGAGGAGAGATTGGATTTTTGAAGGATACTAGACGAATGAATGTCGCCATGACACGGGCCAAGAAAAAATTAATCATTATTGGAGATAGCGCAACCTTAGCGAGTTCTTCTTTTTATCGTGATTTCTTGGATTATGTGGATGCCAATGGCGTTTATGGTTCTGGTTGGGATTGGCAATAAGTTTTTTTGAGGGAATAATTGACAACTATGTTTACCAAGGAAGAGAGCAAAGAAATTAGGCAACGGTTCTGGACAACTTTTGGGCAGCAATACCCACGCAAATGGATGTTGTATCGTACCAAAATCAAGGAACTGGTGCTAAAGTTTACCTTTACGACCAAGGTTGCCCAAGTCTCGATTGATATTGAGAGTAAAGATTCTTTTTACAAAGAGTATTATTATGATAAGTTATGGAGCTTGGAAAATATTCTAAAAACAGAATACCTGCCCAATGCGGTCTTAGATCCTGCTTATGAGCTGGCTCCTGGGCGCTTCATTAGCCGCGCTTATGTAGAATTGGAAGGGGTCTCTATTCACGATGAGCGGACTTGGCCGCGTACCTTTGATTTTTTGCAGGAGAATATGACACAGTTTGAATTGTTCTTTCAGGAATTTGCTCATTTTATTAAAGATTAATAACAAAACTATGAATACTGATCTGGATAAGATTAGAGATTTATTATCTAATAGTGGCACCAATGCCCAACTTGCACTTCAATTATTAAAAGGGCAACCTGCATTAAAAACCATCATTCAAGAAGAGTTGCAACCCGTTTTAGCAGCACTGGGCAAAAAGACGCTAAAAGGAATTCCTACGCTGGTAGAAAATTTTCACAACAAAAGAAGCCTAACCACTAAAGAATTATTAGCCGTCGTTGCTTATCCTGCTTTAGCTCGCCCTCTAAAAAAAATAAGTCTAAAAGGTTGCCGCCTCAAATACTTCCCAACTTCGCTCGAAAATTTAGTTAGTCTCCAAGAACTAAACTTGGAATACAATCAAATCAAGACTGTCCCTGAAGCTGTTCTTTCCTTAAAAAAACTCAAAACCCTTAAACTAACTAAAAATCACCTTTATGACTTCCCGCTTGAACTCTTGCCACTAACTAGTTTATCTAAACTATACCTAGGCGGCAATTCTCTAGGAGGATTTAGTACCATTCCTGCTAGTCTGGAGCAATTGTGCAACCTAAGTCTGTTAGAATTACAGGACAATAAACTCCTCTCCATACCAGCTACATTAGGAAATTTAAAGAAATTGAAAAAACTGAATCTAAGTGAGAATAAATTAGGTAGCCTCCCTGCTTCTATTGGAAACTTAGAACGGTTAGAACAATTAGATCTTTCACAAAACCGCCTACAAGAATTGCCCGAAAGTATCGCCCAACTCCCCCGTTTAAAAGTATTGAATTGGGGCTACAATCAACTCAAAGAGTTACCCCATTCTATCACCCAGTGTATCCAGCTCAAAAAATTAGACCTATCAACCAATAAACTCAAAACCCTTCCTAAGAACATCCATAACCTAGAAGCCTTGGAAGAATTAAATTTATACAACAATCCTATCCGAACCTTACCCCATGAATTGTTTCAGCTCAAAAAATTAAAAAGCCTAGTACTCTTGAAAACAGGTTGTTCTCCAGCAGAAATAGAGAAAATAAAAAGCCAACTCCCCCATTGTAAAGTACATTACTAACGTCTTTTGGAGGGATAATTTTCTTGGATATAGAAAGCCAAAAGACCAATAACAACGCCCAGCAATGCCCCTGTTCCATTAACAAGTACTAAATCATCCATAAATCGTTCAGAAACGAAGCTCCAGCCCACTAAAAAGACCATCCAAAGCAACATGGTATTAATACTGTAAGCCCAACGGTAGTTTTTTCTTTTGGTGGAACGCACAAAGAGCAACCATGTGATATTCATAATTATTAATAAAAGCAAGGCTATAATAGCTTCCCAATGCACCCCTCCATTATTAAAATAAGGACGACAATAAGCACTCAATCCTCCTAACAATAAGGAGGCTCCAACAATGATCCCATACCAAGACTTAGTGTATGTTTCTTCGGCTCTTTCCAAAGGAGTTAGATCGTCTAATAAAGGGTCGTTGTTTTGTTTCATGGATTTTTTTTATTATTTAGTTCTACATCAACATACTATATTCTAATCATAATTCCATGAAAGAGGTTGCTCTATTCCACAGTCTTGCCCATTCTAGCCTTGCTTTCATTGGAGCAATTTTATTGCTGGCGATTTGGTATAACATCCGCAAACGTTTCAAGAATCGACTAGCCGAAGAGGATGCCCAGCAACGCGTTGATAAGGGGCTCTTGTACTTAAGTTTGGCGTTATTTGTTTGGGTAGGGTCAGGTCTCTGGGGCTGTCTCCAGCTTTTATCTGCCGCTGGACAAGGGCTGTTGATGAGCAATACCTTGTATTTATTGGGAGTAAGTTTGTTCTCTACCCTCAACAATTTATTTATTCTGTTGGCGCTGTTTTATTTCTCTCATGCCCCTGCGTTTATTTATAAGAATCAGAAAAACATCAGTAAAATTATTGGTTTAATTTTATTTGTAATGGTGCTGACCATTGGCTTAACTTTATTTGCGGAACCACTGTCACCACAACTGCATTTAGCAGCCATTCCAGACTTATTGTTGTCTGGTTTTCTTTCTTATCTGCTCTTGTATTCGCTTTACAAAACCTTTATGGATCGTGGTCTGAAAGTCGTGGCTTTTGTAGCAGCATTTAGTGTGGTGTTGATGTTTGGATCTCAGTTGCCAGAGGTCTTCTTACAACTCAACAATGGCTTCACCAATAACTTGATTAAAATCATTGCTAAAAGTTCTTTGATCGCCATCTTTTTGGTCTTGGCCACCAGTTGGGTCATTGAGTTGGCGAGCAAGCCTCGTCCTAGTGAAATGATGTTGGAATTTTTAGATTGGTCGTTAATCAGAATCACTATTCCTTCCAAAGGAATTTACACCCAAATAGTAGACTTTGGTTCTAAGACCACCCAATATAAAAATTTACTCAAATTTGCCTTGCGCCGAAAATGGGGAACAGGGCCAGAACAATGTATTTTAGTAGGGGGATCAGGAGAGCTAAAAAACCAAACCTACCTCAGTAGAATTATTGATAACTGCAATACCATTTTGGAGTTGGAAGCAGAGGAACAATTGGAACGACGCGATATTTTCACCTTTATTGGCAATGGGCAATACCGTTTGCGCATCCTTCCTGAACACATTGTCATAGAAACAACGCTCTTAGAAGAATTTTCAAAATCTTCTGACAATCAATTCTATAAGGCGCTTTGTAATTAATTGTAACTACCTCTCAAATAGTTACAATTAACTATTCTTTGCTATACTTTACAACAAGACATGGGGGTCTATTCTGCTTGCCTGATTTTTGGTTGAAACAAATTTTCAATCACAATCAATCCGCTTATGAATACGACTGATCAAGCTTCTTTAGAAACCTTATGGGGGCATCCAAAAGGACTTTTTTATTTATTTTTTGCAGAGTTATGGGAGCGCTTTTCTTTCTATGGAATGAAGGCTTTACTGCTCTTATACATGACCCAACACCTCTTATATTCTGATCAAAATTCCTTTGGCATTTTGGCCGCTTATATGTCTTTGGTTTACATCACTCCATTATGGGGAGGCATTTTAGCCGATAAGGTTTTAGGCTACCAAAAGTCTATTTTCTTAGGGGGTATCTTGATGGCCTTGGGGCATTTTTTCCTCTTCTTTGAAACACCTTTTTTCTTCTACAGTTCTTTGGGTCTAATCATTGTTGGAAATGGCTTTTTTAAGCCTAATATTTCTTCTTTTGTTGGAGCCTTGTATGATAAGTACCCTGCACAACGCGATGCTGGTTTTACGATCTTTTATTTGGGTATTAATTTAGGCGCGGCATTGGCCCCTTTAGTTTGTGCTTGGATCGCAAGTTTGTATGGCTGGCATTATGGTTTTATGCTGGCTGGAGTTGGAATGTTACTCGGCTTACTTTTCTTCCAACAAGGTGTACAAAAAGCTGTTTTTGGAGGGCTGGGACAGTTGCCCAATCCAACCCTTTATTATGAGAAAAAAGGCGGCTTACACCAAGGACAATGGATTGTTGTTGGGGCGCTTGCCGCCATTCCTTTATTAGCGGCCATTATTTATTTTCACCAGTATGAGCATTATATCATTCTGCTTGCCAGTTTATTTTTAATGGGCTATGTCTTTTATATTCTCACAAAAGTTAGCCCGGCAGAACGCAAGCGACTTATTGTTGTGATTTACTTTACGGTGCTCTCCACTGTTTTTGCAGCTTTGTTTGAGCAAACCAGTAGTTCGTTGGTCTTATTTGCGGATAGGAATATCCATTTGATTGGCATTACTGCCGCTCAAACCAATAGCATCAACGCCAGCTTTATTGTGCTTTTAGCCATTCCATTTTCTATGCTGTGGGGCTACCTCAACAAAATCAATAGAAACCCCAAAGCGCCTTATAAATTTAGTGCAGGTTTAATTTTATTAGGTTTGGGGGCGCTTATTTTTGGACGCTCAGCTGTCAGTGCAGATGCCTTGGCGCAGACTTCTATGCTGTATCTTTTTGTGGGTTATTTTGTGCTGACGGTAGGGGAATTGTGTTTGTCCCCTATTGGCTTGTCCAAAGTCACTGAATTATCTCCTGCACGCTATGTTTCGTTTATTATGGGCGTTTGGTTTTCGTCCTATTTCTATGGGCACTTTTTTGCAGGCAAGATCGCACAATTGACTGTTAGCAATGGGGAGGAAAATATCTTGTCCACCACTTTTGGTGGTTTTATAGAAGCGTTAACAGGCTTAACGCCTACTTTAGCCGTTGAGCAAGGGGCTGCTTTTGAGCAATTGTATGCTTATGTATCTGTCTATGCTAGTTTTGGTTTAATCACCTTGTTGGTTGGCTTGTTGGCCTTAGTTTTGGCGCCTTTTATGTCTAAGTTGATGTAGTTTTTTTAGCTATAATTCTAGATAGGACTGTATTACTTTACGCTATGGTTGGACATCCTTTATTCCTTCTGTGAATAAGTTGGTTTCCTGTTCTAATACAGCTCTATCTAGAAAGATTTCAAAAACTTATTGTTGGTTGCGTGTTAGGCGAAAGCCTGCATGTTGGTAGAAGTGGCGGCGAAACCAAAGGCGGTAATAGCGCGAAGCCCCTGTTCCTGTTGTTGCCCAAGAACCACCTGCCATCATATTGTGTTCTTCATCAAAATAAGGCGCTGAAAAATCATCGTACAAGGGATGTACTTCAAAACCTGGCAAAGCATAAAAGTTATCTTGCAACCACTCCCAAACATTGCCAAACAAGTCATTAAACTCTAAGGCTTGTTTGGGTTTGAGCAAACTACCCACAGGATTGGGAGAGCCTCCTTTTAAATTTAAATTATAACAAGTCTCAAAAGCACAATCTCGCTCTTGTAGTTCTCGCTGCGCCAACAACTGGAATTCCTCCTCTTTCATTAGGCGAAAGCCTCCTCCAACCCAAGCACAATAGGCCAAAGCTTCATGACAGTTCACCTCTACAGGATAATCCAACGGCATTAATTGTTCATCAAACATCGCCCGATACAAAAATCCTTTATCAGAAGGCACCCAAAATTTAGGTTGCTGTGTTTTGGTACGCGTTTTCCACTCCCACCCTTCTGTGCTCCAATATTGGGCATCTTGATAAGCGCCACTATCATAGAACAACAAAAATTCTTGATTGCTAATCAGGTTTTGACTCGCCTCAAAAGGAGCAACCAACTGTTCGAGTTGTCCATATTCATTGTCCCAACCATAAGTAGTGGACGTTTCTTTTTTCCCAAGCACCACCGTTCCCCCTGCCACCTGCAATAACTTATTGTCAATTGGTAAGCCTTGACTTGGGGCATACTTCCAGCCTTGGGGCATTTGCAAAGCATTGGCAGGGACTTGGCGTAATAAAACAGAAGATGTCTCAAAATGAATTCTATCGTGTTCTATTCCCATCAAGATCGCCCATAAAGGATGCTGGTCATCAATGGAAGTCGTATAATCCTGAGTTTTAATGCAGTTTTCGACCACTTGCTTAACGGCCTGCCTATATGCATCCACTTCGGCCAAACTTGGCCACAATTCTTGCACCTCTAAATGTTCTGGCAAGTCAGGATCTACCCCACGCGCAAACAGCAGCTCATAGGCTTCATTAATTCCCTCTTTAATCACGCCTGCTGCTGCTAATTTATTAATATAAAAAGCCGCAGTATGCCCCCAGTAAAAAATGAGAGGGTTTCGTAAAGGATCTGGAGCAGTATAATAGGTTTCAGGGGCTTTGATGGCGCTAAATAGCCAATCGTAAATCGCCCAAGTATCCTGAAAATAGGTCAGTAATTTTTCTGCTGTTAAATCGTTTAGGTCTACAGGTTGTTGTTGTTTTAATGTTGGAGTGGTAGTCAGCATAAACATTAATTTTTGTGATGGTATAGGAACATGGTTAATGCGTATTCTCTCCTATTATTAAATAGAATAAGAAGATAGAGTAGCATGTTTGTATAAGCAGGGGTCAATTGTAGCTATTAAATAGATATAAAGGTTTTTTGTTCTAACGAAGCTTATTTTTTATACAAAAATCCTATTTTATTGCTTGATAATAAAACTAAAAAATATGAAGACTAAAATAGACTTAGACAAAATCGCAGAAATGACCTATGTGGAATATGAAAAAATGTTTCGCAAGGAAGTTATTAGAGCGCAAAAAATAGGACAAACCAATTGTGTTGTCCTCTCTGATTTTGAATTTATAGACCAAACGGTAGGCACTTTAGTCGTTTTAGGGCATCATACAGGAGCTTTAGCTAAATTCTATAAGCAGATCAAAAAATCACGCAAAGCCAAAAAGGATTTTGCAGTAGGAACTGCTGTTTTTGAAAAACATCCCAACGCTTCTAGCACCTTACACATTAATTTAGAAGAGGGGAAAGCCAAACCAAAAAAGTTATTAAAAAATGGGAAGAAGCTATTTAAAAAAGCAGGTTTAGTCGTAGATATTTTTGTGGGACAATCCGTAGAAGGGCAAAACAATATGCTTAGTGTACCAGAACAACAATCTATTGAAGAAGAAGCTCAAAAAGAATCGGAAAAACGTTCCATGAGTAAACTCCTCAAAGAGTATGTAGAGCAACTGGCCTTAGTTAAAGACAATGCCATCCCTAACCTCCAACAACATAAAACCCTTCCTAGAGATCTACAGTTAGTACGCCAACTGTATATTATCATAGAAGCAATAGAGGCAGAGGTTCCAACAATGACTGCCAAGCAACAAGCAAAATGGGGCGATAAGGCGACAGCTATTATTAACAAACAACAACAAATAGCGAACCTTTATAAACAAGTGAAAGCAGCACTAGCCGCTACTAATAATGGAATCGATCTTACGGTCATTATTGATCCTCCTTACCATACGTATTATGAGTTGGTAGAACAAGCAATGGCTCCCGTTGACCCTCTAGTACATATGCTTCAAGCTTTTGTACAAGAAACACAGAAACCAACAGAAAATACAATTACCCACAGCCAACAAGTATTAGCCACTCTAAAAGATCTAATAGCCAAATCAGCGCCCTACAAAGAACAAAGTCGCGTAAAGGAAATAACAACTGCACACCATCAATTAGAAACAGCTTACAATTCCTATACGGCTTGGAAAGCAGAGCAAGAACGGCTTCGTATTTATTTAGAGGAAGCGCAGGAAGCAGTACAAAAGAAAGAGCAATTACTAACAGCATTGCGCAGGCCTTTTGACAAATTTATTATCCATAAGAACAGCCAAGAGCTCCTCCCGCACGAAAAAAACTTACTCGATCGCCAAATTACCCTCTTACAAGAGCTATTAAAAATAGCCAAGAACATTCCGTCTAAACTAGAAAAACATTTTGTAGAACAGGAAAAAACGTGGAACGAGCGTTTAACAGAACTCAACACCTTTAAAACCACTTATGCCATTGGTAAGGATGTTGCAAATGTCCAAAAACGCTATGGCAAAATGCCAACGATTAACCCCAATGCTTCGCCTGAAAAACAAGCAGCCCAATTAAAAACGCTGCAAGAATGGTTGGAAAAAATTGAGCAGGCAGATAATGAAATTGGTCAGCAAATTTTGGAATACTACACGTCCCTACCGTCCAACCAGCAGCAACCTGGAGGGGATTGTTTTGCAATCGCCAAAGGTCGAGTCCAAAAAATTTGGGCAAAGGTATCTGGTGGGGATCTCTATGATAATTTGCCACCATCCACCGTTCAAGGGCTTTCTTCTAGAAAGATTTTTAATATGCTATGGAACTGTGTTCCAAGTAAGCAACTCCCTCCCCTCTATAATGGCTTGGGTTCGGCAGGAGCAATGGCCTGGGCTGGAAAAGGAGATTTGGTTACAGAAGAGGAGATTTGGGCTGGAAAATTAGAAACAGGCGCTGTTATACAAGTTTGGAAACAAAAGAGTGACTTTGAGTTAATTAGCAAGGGAGAAAATATTGAGTCCTATGGTCATTCCTTTATTTTTCTGAACTATGTTTATGAAGAAGGTAAAATTGTGCGGATGCGCATTGCTGATCAAGGAACAGGTTGGGATAGTGAAGAGGGAATTAATCGCTTTATCTTTGGCTATTGGGTCGCTGCCAATCTAAAATAAGTCGCTCTATGAAATGGTTTTTAACAGCAGGTGTCTGCCTTTTTATACTCCTGCCTCTTAGAGGCCAGCAAGATTTCTATACCCTAGAAAGTGCCTTGTTGGCCCCTATAGACAGTGTACTACGGCTCACTTTAATGTATGATCAAGAAGAATGGGGAACCTTGGATCCTCGCTCTTTCAACGCTCTTCAACAGTTGTCGAAACTACAGGAACTCCATCTAACAGGCAGTGCCTTTGATCAAATTCCTCCTGTCGTATTTCGACTGCGCCAATTGCGCGCCTTGACGGTACGATTGACCCGTATTCAAACCATCCCCAAAGCCATTAGAAAACTCCAACAATTGCACTACCTCAATTTGGAAGGCAATCAACTTCAGTCTCTTCCTTGCCAAATAGGCCGTTTGCAACAATTAGAACAACTCTTCTTACAACAAAACCAACTCACTAGCCTACCAGATGAAGTCTATCAATTGCCTAAACTCAAACATGTAGTTTTGTGGTACAATCAACTCCAAGAACTCTCTGAGAAGGTCCGTCAATGGCAACAATTAGAAACCTTAGTACTCTCCAACAACCAACTCCAAAAACTCCCTATTGCTTTGTTGAGTTTGCCACAGTTAAAAAAAGTAGATGTGCGTAATAATCCTTCTTTGGAACTTTCGCCTGCTTGGGGGCAGGCCCCTTTTAAATTCAACCAATAACTACAATTAAATGATCCACTTGGTAAGAATTGTGTTTTTGTTTTGTCAATTGCACATTTTAATATAGGTTTGCCTCCTTAAGGTAAACTATCTTAGTGGATTTAGTTTATATTGAGCCACTATTAGGCCTAAAACCAAGGTAAATACTTGTTGTATAGGATAGCTTTACTTCTACCTATACCATCACAAAAAAAATGAATTGACTTATGGATTATTCTAAAGAATCCTTGCACCTACATCGTTATCTAAAAGGGAAAATTGGCATTCGTAACAAAATGGATGTACGTACTCAAGAGCACCTTTCGTTGGTGTATTCTCCTGGTGTAGCTGCCCCTTGTTTAGAAATAGAAAAGAACCCAGAATCGGTTTGGGATTATACCATGAAAGGCAACTGTGTCGCCATTGTCACTGATGGTTCGGCTGTATTGGGCTTGGGTAATTTGGGAGCAGAAGCCTCTTTGCCTGTGATGGAAGGCAAAGCCATGTTGTTTCGTCGCTTTGGACAAATCAATGCCTTCCCAATTTGCTTGGATACTCAAAATGTAGATGAAATCGTAGAAACAGTGCGTCGTATTGCTCCTGTTTTTGGAGGAGTGAACCTAGAAGATATTGCCGCACCTAGAAGTTTTGAAGTAGAAGAACGCTTACAAGACTTGGGCATTCCTGTTTTTCATGACGACCAACACGGAACAGCTATTGTTGTTCTCGGAGCACTGATCAATGCCTCTAAATTGGTTGGCAAAAAGCTCAAAGATTTGAAAATCGTTATTAATGGAGCAGGGGCCGCAGGAATTGCGATTGCGAAATTATTGCGTTGTGTAGAACATGGAGAAGACAACAGTGCTTGTATTCCTGTTCAGGATCTCATTATGTGTGATAGTAAAGGGATCATTCATAGAGAACGGGACAACCTCAATTCTCACAAACAACATTCCTTGACTTATTCTAACAAGGAGAATAGAAAAGGAAACTTAAAAGATGCGATTGTTGGGGCAGATGTTTTTATTGGGGTGAGTATGCCGAATCTTTTAGATCGAGAAGACATCAAAACGATGGCTAAAGATTCTATTATTTTTGCACTGGCTAATCCTACACCTGAAATCATGCCTGATGAAGCCTATGCTGGTGGAGCGGCGATTGTAGGAACAGGGCGTAGTGACTTGCCTAACCAAGTTAATAATGTCTTGGGTTTTCCAGGGATCTTCCGTGGGGCCCTCGACGCTCGTGCCAAACAAATCACCCCTAACATGAAATTAGCGGCGGCTTACGCCATTGCTGATAGTATTTCTAATCCAACCAAAGATATGATTATTCCTCCTGCTTTGGATGAAGTAGTAGCGTACAAAGTAGCTAAAGCGGTAAAAGCCGCTGCTTTGAAGGATATGGAAGCAAAATAAGTTATCCCCAATCGTTTCTCCTCTAGGAGTTTGATTTAGAATCCAGTAAGGAGCCTTGGTTCTTTGCTGGATTTTTTTGTAGTCCATAAAAGGTTCTACCAACTCGTTTTGATAGATAATTATCTTTTTCGCCAATTTTTTTACCATTTTTTCCGTTCTTAAGGTTACATTTAAGAAACTCAGACCGTTATAAGGTACAGTCCCTTAGCATGACAAATGATCTTATTACAACATTTAACCAAAAACACTTTGACATGAAAAATTTATTGGTATTCTTAATTGCTGTTTTTTGCTTAGGCGCCATGACTTCTTGCGCAAGCACTTATAAAAAGCGTAAAGGCTGCAAAGGTAATGGTGGTTGGTATGGCAAACGCAACTTAGGCCAAATAACTCCACAACAAAACATTCAGGCTCTTTATGTGTGGGCACCTGCTACAGCCGAAGCGACTAACTTCTAAGATACGATAACCATACTCCTTCAATGGATCAAATCCAGCCAAAGGCCTTGTGCTTTTTGCTGGATTTTTTTGTGTCTTACTTTTTAAGTAGTTGCTTAAGTGGTATTATTGACCAATTAGTACAAAAAATGGCAGGAAGATCTAATTTTTTTGACGAAGAAATTATAGAATAAGGATACTTCTTTCTTTTCCAATCTTTTGTAAAATAAAATACTGAAACTCTTCATTATAATAACATTCTAAAAAAATGCAACTTTTTATCTTATCTTAACGTACAAATAGAGATAGCTTTTTTTTGACGCAATACTTAATGCACTGTAACATAAGTTAATTTAAAAATGTAATAACCAAAAGCTTTAACACCTGCAACGGTTTTGGAAGGGTATAGGAAGGAGCT
>JBOEFW010000084.1:95747-99596 GCA_050633105.1 Aureispira sp.
TTGTTTACTTTTTGTGGCAATGACAAAAAGTAAAACCCAGTCCACTTGAAATATAAATAAATTTCTGTTACAGTGTAGTAAGTAATACTGTAAAAAATATTATTGATAACCCTAAGCAAGAGAATCATCTCTTTTTAAGCACGGCTTCGTTGTGGGAAATGTCCATTAAGATAAGCTTAGGTAAGCTACAAATTCCTGATTCTCTTGACAGTTTTATCAATAAACAAATCCAGCTTATTGGGTATAAAAACTTCCCACCTGCCTAAGGAAAGATACTCAAATCCCTGCTTACAAGGCCCAGCAGTTATCTTTAGTTTGGTAGACTCATTCTCCGAGCAAGTGGATTTATAGCAAAAAAGTAACAATCATTCATATTGTTAACAAAAAGCCACAATATCTAATACCCTACCAAGAGTTTTAAGAAGTCACCAAACTAAAAGCAACACGCTTCATGAACTCTGGCGAACTAAAAGTTAGACTCTGTGATGCCTGTGGCATTCCCTAACTGATTATTGGATACAATGTATCCAATAATCAGATCGCTCCACGAGCGTTGAATCGAACATAATTGAGAGTGCGCTTTAGCGGGCTAAAACTTTAGTTCACTACACCCAAAAAATCCCTGCTAACAATTGTTCTTCTTCCATGTCTTGTTAAATTGAGGGATAACAAATTTATTATAGGCCGTCGCTTGCTCCTTCTTTTTTATTTCCTCATCTAGGAATAAAAAAGAAGTTTTTTTGTACAAATACAACACATTGTTCTGTCACAAGAAGTTGATCTAGTCAATTAGATCTATAATATTTAAGTTAAAAACGAGCACTTTTATTTCTCTTTAAAAATCCCCGCATTTAGTTATATAGCAATAATCAACTTGTAAAATAATCATTACAAGCATTTTATGTGGTCAAAATATTTTTTAGATAAAAAAAACTTTCTAGTATCTTTTAGACAAAAAGCGTCACAAAACTTGACATACTCCTTACTTTTTTATATATTCGTAGCACACTATTAAAATACCCCATTAAACCACGATAAAACTACCAATCAGAAGCAGCACCCTGTGACAACACATCACAATTCCCCACTGCCTTCTTATTCCCGTATCCATTTTTTTTGTTTGGCAGTCGCCACCCTCTATACTTTTTCACACTAGGAATTTGCCAAGAGCATCAGCTCTTGCCCTATCTTATACTTTGCCTTACGCCACCTTTTGCAGGATGGCGAGTAGTCTTGTATTGTCTACTTTTAACCTTTAATTTTATTACCTATCAGAAATAGGTAAGGCATTGCTTTGCTCTATTTCAAATATTTACCTCAAATTTCCTTTATTTATTTAAATTATTAACATGAGAATTTTATTAAGTCTATTAATATGTTGTTGTCTAGCAACATTCTCTGCCCAAGGGCAACAGTCGCGTTGCTCCAATAGTATTTTTACTAATGGAAACTTAGAAAGCGGTACACCAACAGCTTCCCATCAAGATATTGGTAATGCTGTCGGTTTTAGCCGAATTTGGGCACCAAATAGCTGGGCAGATTATTATACCGCAACAACTGGACCTGGTGGTTTCAGTTTACCAACGCCTGCAACTGGCAATTATGCGAGTTGTTGGATTGCTAACCATACTAATGGTGGGACAACTTATAGAGAGGGATTCCAAGCAGAATTAGGCTTTACAGTACCTCCCAATACAGGTCTATATACCCTGACGTTTGATGCGGCCTGCATGGGTGGCTGGGGAAACTCTGAAGTAGCTGTATATGCGTTACATAACCCTGGGGGCTTAGACGCTCCAAATCCGCCAACTGGCGCCTTTACGCCTAGTAATACGGCTTTGTTTGGTACTGGAACCACACAATTGATCAATATCATTCCTGTTTCTGCAGGAACTTGTAGCAATACTAAAGCAAGCTACAGTTTTGTCATTAATAGTAACGTTGCAGGCTTCCCTACTGGTGGCATGACACATATTTTTATTACACACAGTGATAACACCTCTATTAATGGTGCTTTGTACATGGCATTTGATAATTTCTGTATGCCGATTCCTAGAAATACACCTTGTCCAGCAAGTTGGGTAGTTAATGGTGATTTAGAAAGTGGTACACCAACTACTAGTCACCAAGATATTAACTTGGCAACAGGGTTTGATAACATTTGGAATGGTGCAGGATTGAGCTATGCGGATTATTATCCAGCGACTTTTGCTCCTAGTACATTCACTCCACCTGTTCCTGCAACTGGAGATTATGCAGGCTGCTGGATTGCTAACTTTGCTAAT
Organism: Aureispira sp.; assembly: GCA_050633105.1. Taxonomy (GTDB): domain Bacteria; phylum Bacteroidota; class Bacteroidia; order Chitinophagales; family Saprospiraceae; genus Aureispira. Next base: position 98,033 of record JBOEFW010000084.1, read on the forward strand.
GGTGGAAGAACCTACAGAGAAGGTTTCCAAGGATCTTTAGCCTCTACTATCTTACCCAATACAGGAACTTATCAATTGACCTTTGATATGGCTTGTTTGAGTGGCTGGGGTACCGCTGAAGTAAGTGTCTATGGTATCAACAATGCCTCTACCTATAGTGCCAACCCTACAAGTGCTTATGCTCCTGGAAATATGGCCTTATTTGGGGCTGCTAATACCGCCTTATTAGGTACTTTTCCTGTAACAACTAGTTCTTGTAATAATACAAAAACATCACAAACCGTCCTTATTGACTCTGATGCGTCAGGATTTCCTGTTGGTGGCATGTCTCGTTTTTTTATCACACACAGTGATAACAATGGTATCAATGGGGCCCACTACATGGCCTTTGATAACTTCTGCCTGCAATCTAGACAAATACCTCCTTGCCCAACTATTGTTAGTGGTAGAGCAGAATGTTCTAGAGCAGGTTATAGCTATACTATTACAACTTCTGGAGATGCTGGATCAGTAACCTTATCTAGTAGTTGTGGTACCTTCTCTCCTAGTACTATTAACTTAACAGGAGCAACCTCTTATACGGTTACTTTTATTCCTAATGGTTCTTGTGGTAATAATATTACCGTTAGTTATAGCGTAACCAATAGTAATGATGTTGATTGTGATCGCAATAGATTACAGACGACCTTACCAGATTGTAATGGTTGTGAGTGCGATGAGTCCTTCTTCAATAATGTAGAACAAGGTTTTGATTATTATGAGAATTGTCCTAATGATTTTGTACGTCCTTTTGCTTTACAAGATGACTGTGATCGTGTAGATTGGTTCATTGATGGTAATTATGCTGGTTCTACTGTTGGTAATGCAGGCCTTAGCTTCCCACATCTTACTAGAACTACTGAAATTTGTATGGTGGTCACTCGTACTACGGCTAGTGGTAAAACCTGTGAACACAAATTCTGTCGACGTTTAGAACCAACGTTCCAATGTAATCCTAATCAGCGTGCGTCTTCTAGCAGTCGTCTCAACGCTACTCCAAATCCTGCCACAACACAAGTGACAGTAACTTGGGATAGCCGTGATCTGCCTGGCAACATTTCTATAGGTATCTTTAATAGCAGTGGAGTTGTTGTGAAACGTATGAATGATATCAATGGCTTTGATGGCTCTACTAGATTCAATATTATGGACTTGCCTACTGGCTTGTACTATATCAAAGTAGAAGGAGAAGGTTATACTCCTGCTCCTGTGAAGTTTATCAAGCAATAATTTTACTCTTTTAGGTAATAAAATTTAATTCCTGAGATGCTCTCTGAGAGAGCATCTCTTTTTATTTTTTGGCAGTAAAAAATCATTAAAGATCTATTACCTCACTATAAAACAAAGGGTTACACAGCTTAAACTTAAGCTATTTTTTGTATGTTTTAGTATCAATACAAACGACTTACTTTCCTAATAACATATTCTAAATACTGATCTTCATTACTGTGTAACAGAAGTTTTTTTATATTTTAAGTAGCCTGAGTTTTAGCTTCGCGGTTACTTATACAGTATAAAAAGTTAA
>JBOEFW010000085.1:0-42112 GCA_050633105.1 Aureispira sp.
GCCACCAAGTATCTACAATTGGACAGCTTTTTTTACCAATATTGTCGTTGTACCAATGCCAAGCATCTTCATTGATGGGCTCGCCAACGGTTCCTAGGACTTTTAGAGAGGACAGGTCATATTTTTCTACATGGCCTACGCCTTCTTTGCTGAGCGCACGAATGGCCGTTGGAGCTGTATAAAATTGGGTTACTTTATGTTTTTCTACAATATCCCAAAAGCGGCCATAATCAGGGTGACTGGGTACACCTTCAAACATCACGGTTGTTGCGCCATTTGCCAATGGCCCATAAACAATATAACTGTGTCCTGTAATCCAACCAATATCGGCCGTACACCAATAAACGTCCCCTGCCTGATACTGGAAAATATTCTTAAAGGTATAAGCGGTATAGACCATATACCCTGCCGTGGTGTGCACCATTCCTTTAGGGCGGCCTGTGGAACCTGAGGTATATAAAATGAATAAGGGGTCTTCTGCATCCATGATTGTTGGAGCACAATAGATCCCTTCATTCTCCAACAAAGGAGCCAACCAATGGTCGCGCCCTTCCTCCATATGAATGTTAGAATTGATGCGTTGAACGACCAACACATTTTCTACACAAGGACAATCGTTCAACGCTTCATCTACAATTCCTTTGAGATCAATTGTTTTCTGACCACGGAAAGAACCATCCGCGGTAATCACAAGCTTACAAGTGCTATCATTGATACGCGTAGACAATGCCGTAGAAGAGAAGCCTGCAAAAACGACAGAATGAATGGCTCCAATACGCGCACAAGCCAACAAAGAAATTGCCAATTCTGGAATCATGGGCAAATAAATACAAACCCGATCGCCTTTTTTAACGCCTTTAGATTTAAGCACATTAGCCATCTTATTCACCCGCTCATACAGCTGTTGGTAAGTAATGTGTTCAGCGCCTTCATTAGGATCATTGGGTTCAAAAAGAATAGCCGTTTGATCCGCCTTAGTTAACAAATGACGATCAATACAGTTTTCTGTAATATTTAGTTTGGCTCCTGAAAACCAAGTAACTTTTGGTGTGGCTAAATCATAATCTAAAACCTCCTCCCAAGGCTTTCGCCAAACAAAATGTTCTTCCGCCACTTCTGCCCAAAAACGCTTAGGCTCACGGACAGATTTACGATAAACATGGAAATATTCTTCTAGGTGTTTGATGTGGTAATTGCTCACAGTATTTAATGTTTTAACGTCATAAACGCAACAATTAGAAGCAAAAAACGTCCTTAAGTCGTTTAAGGATTCTGTACTAATTGTTCTATTTCTTCAATAATTTTTTTCACAGAAAAGGGCTTTGTGAGGTATTTATCTGCTCCCATTTGGAGCCCTTTTTCAATCGCTTCCTTTTTGCTCTTAGCAGTCAAGAAAACTACTTTGATGTCCTTTAATTTGAGGTCATTTCTAATCGCTGCTAACGTTTGATAACCATCAACATTGGGCATCATAATATCCAAGAGTACGGCACTAGGCACTTCTGTTTGCAAAAGCTCCAAGGCTTCGCCGCCATCTCTGGCAATAAAAACCTGATACCCTCGTTTTTTAAAGCCATATTCCAATGTCATTACAATATTCGGCTCATCGTCTACGATTAAGATTGTCTTTTCCAAAGTTTATACATTTACAGGTAAAGTAAAGGTCACTAGCACCCCTCCTGACGGTCTATTTTCTAATTGAATGCTTCCATTATGACACACTATAATATGCTTACAGATGGCTAATCCCAATCCATTCCCCACTGGTTTAATAGTTGTTTGATTGGTGGATTGGTAGAATTTTTGAAAAACATAGGCAATGTCTTCCTCTGAAACCCCTTTCCCATTATCAGCAATCGTTACATACAATATAGCCTCCTTAATATAGTAATTCACTTCAATGCGCCCACTTATCGTTGGACAAAATTTAATGGCATTGGATATAATATTAGTCAGTACTTGTAAAATTCTATCTTCATCATAAGAACAACTGACACGCGTCCTTGTCGCTCTGATTAATTGTACCTGTTTTTTAGCCGCAATCTGTTGAATGCTGCGCAAGGCTTTCTCTAGTGTTTCCCCAAAATCATGGGTCGCTGTATGCAATTTTTCTCGTCCATTCGAGAGTTTTTCAAAATCTAGAATGTTGTTAATTAACCGCGCTAAACGATCAGAATCTTGAAGAATGTTTTTCAAAAAATTGCTCTGTAAATCGACAGGCATTTCGTCTAATTCATCAATCAAAATTTCGGTAGCAGCACGAATGCCTGTAATTGGTGTTTTTAATTCATGAGCCACTGTATCCAAAAAATCATCCTTTTGCTGGTCTTTAATACGCAAGGTATTATTCGCTATTTTTAATTGATCGGTTAAAGCTTTCAAGGCCAAAGATTGCTCGGTTAGGGCTTTGTTTGTTTGAATGTTTTTCTTGGATTCATTAAGAATTTCTAGTAATTCTGGTAAAGTGATTTCATCTTCTTTGACAGTACTGGCAACCAAAATTCTAGCAGAAGCACTACCAATACTTCCCGTTAATAGCTTCTCTGCATAATTAATCAAACGTGCATCGGCTTCTTGAGTATCATTAGGCAATTGATACCGTTCAAAAAAAATGGCCAATGCTTCTTCCGTTTTCTTAACCCCCAAAAACTTATACAACATTTCTTTGATGTGCAACACTTTTGCTTCTCCCTTCCAAACCAAAGCACTATCAGGTAAGGTATTGCTCCAACGGCCATTCACAAACATTTCGGCATAATTCCGTTCTCTATAATGCGCTACAGTTCCCAAAGAAACGACCAAATAAGTCACCCCATTAGCAAACATACTCCAAAAGAAAGCATGTGCTGGAGGCGACAAATAATCTACCCCTAATAACGCATGAGGCTTTAACCATGTCAGTCCATAAAGCCCTTCTTCCATCAGATAACTAGCATCAGAAAAGGCTTCCAATGTAAAGGGCAAAATCAGAGTATAGGTGATTATAATCAACCCCATAACCATCCCTGCAATTGCCCCTTTTGCTGATCCACGATTCCAATACAGACCAAAGAAAAAAGCAGGCGCTAACTGTGCAATAATCACAAAAGCAATTAAGCCAATCGCATACAAGGGCGCTCGGGTAGAAAATGTTACATAAAAAACATAAGCAGCCAAGACAATTAATAAAATAGAGACACGACGAATCCGCTTAATCAGAATAGCATTAATCGTAGGGTACCCTGCACTAAAACGATCGATAAATCCATAAGGAATAATCAAATTATTACTAATCATTGTTGACAGTGCTACAGTCGCTACTACCACCATAGAAATGATAGCCGACAGACCACCTATAAAGGCTAGCAATGTCAAGAACCAATTCCCTTCTTTCATTGGTAAGAATAGGATATAGTAATCTGGATTCACCGTATCTCCAAACGTTAATGTCCCTGCCCAAGCTATAAAAATTACAAAAACATTGAATAACAATAAATACAAGGGAAACAACCAAATTGCAGGCTTAATATGCGCGGCATCTTCGTTTTCTACAACAGCCATTTGGAATTGCCGAGGCAATAAAAAAATAGCTAAAAAAGAAAGCAAGATGGTAAACATCCAATTGAACCCCGCTTCCATTCCTTGCAGTTGAGTAATTTGCTCAAACTGAGGCAAAGCTGTCATTTGTTCATGAATGTCTGTCGTTCCATCAAAAAGATAAAACGTTACATAAATCCCCAACACCAAAAAGACAAACAACTTCAACAAAGACTCCAAAGCAATGGAAAAAACTAAGCCTCGATGTTGCTCTGAAGCATCCATTCGACGCGTTCCATAAAAACTAGCAAATAAAGCCACAAATAGGGCGATATAAAAAGTATAATCGGTCCAAATACTCGAAGCGCCTATTGTAGATTGTAAAGTGATAATCACGTAAGAATCCGATAACGCCTTCAGTTGCAAGGCCAAATAAGGCACAATTCCCAACAAACAAATCATAGTCACCAAGGCGCCAATAAATCGACTATTACCATACCGCAAAGAGATAAAATCGGCAATAGAAGTAATGTTATTTTGATGGCTGATTTGGATAATCCTTCGCATAACCACAATCCAAAGAGGCATGGCAATCACTGGCCCTAAATAAATGGGCAAAAACCCCAAGCCTGAACTCGCTGCCACTCCTACGCTTCCATAATACGTCCAAGCACTACAATACACCGCCAAGGAAAGCACATACACGTAAGGGTGCTTCACTAAAGGATGTTCTGTATGGCGCTCTGCCCAATAGGCCAAACCAAACAGCAACAGCAAGTAAATTGCTAGGATGATAATGATAAATAGGTTGCTCATAGGAAGACACCAATGGTTATTGAAACACTATTTCAAAATAATGGCACTGAACACAATGGCTAATAGCCAGAAAAGGAAAATCATAAAATAGCTCAATGGAAAGCCTGCTACGGAATAGGGCGTCATGTATAACAATACAAAAGGCACATTTAACAGTAAAAAAAGTAGCAACGCAACTAATAATAGTTTTTGTTCTTGTCGTTTTCTCATAGTTGATCTAGACGCAACTGGGATCCATTTAGCCATATCAATTGTGATTTTGAATGACTTTCTAGTAGCTACAGTTGATTATAATAATACACAATCTACTGCAAGCTACCAAGAAAATCAAACCGTTTATATGCTTATTTAACCTAAGTTAAGTTCTATCTCTTCTAGTGTGCTGTTGCCTCTCCTGCCCCACTTGGGATACGAATGTTCTCCACTATATCTTGTACTTCCTTTGGTGGGGGCGTTGTCATTCTAGAAACCACTAGTGAAATTACAATATTGACAAACATAGCTACTGTCCCAAATCCCTCTGGAGAAGTTCCAAACCACCATTCACTAGCAGGCAATGGATCCAGCACTCCTATAAGTCCTGTTTTGTAACGAACCATGTAGAACAGCATCAAACTGATGCCGACCACCATTCCCGCAATCGCTCCTTCCTTATTCATCCGTTTATCAAATATTCCCAGCACAATCGCAGGAAAGAAGGAAGCCGCTGCCAGTCCAAAAGCTAAGGCTACTACTGCTGCCACAAAACCAGGAGGGTAAATTCCAAACAACCCAGCAATGATAATGGCAAACACAATACTAATTCTAGCGGCTAACAATTCTCCTTTGTCAGAAATATCAGGACGCCATTGCTTTTTGAGCAAATCATGTGAAATAGAAGTCGAAATGACTAATAATAATCCCGCTGCGGTTGATAAAGCGGCAGCTAAACTCCCTGCTGCGACCAAGGCAATGACCCAATTCGGTAGCCCTGCAATTTCGGGGTTCGCCAAGACCATGATATCCCGATCAACATACAATTCATTCTTTCCTTCACTTGGGTTTTTGATTTCTCGTTGACCATAATTGCCGCGTTCATCTAAAAACACGGGTTTTTTACCCTCAATTGCACTTCCTTTTACATATTGAATCTTGCCGTCTCCATTTTTGTCTGCCCAAGCAATCAACCCTGTGTTTTCCCAATTCTCAAACCAAGAGGGCATTGATTTATACTCTTGCTCGCTCACCGTCTCAATAAGATTGGTTCGTGCAAAAGCAGCTACAGCAGGCGCTGTCGTATACAGAATAGCAATAAAAAGCAAGGCCAAGCCTGCTGATTTTCGAGCGTCTTTTACTTTAGGCACCGTAAAAAAGCGCACAATCACATGCGGCAAACCTGCTGTTCCAACCATCAATGCCAAGGTTATTGCAAAAACATCCCAAGTACTTTTAGAACCACTGGTGTATTCATTAAATCCTAATTCTACATGCAAAGCATCCAATTTATCCAATAGATAAGTTCCATCAGAAACGGTCCCGCCCATTCCTATTTGAGGAATGATATTGCCTGTCATTTGTAAAGAGATAAAAATAGCAGGGACCATAAAAGCAAAAATCAGCACACAATATTGGGCAACCTGTGTATAGGTAATGCCTTTCATTCCACCCAAAAAAGCAAAAACTAAAACAACCGTCATTCCAATAACAACACCTGTCGTAATTTCTACTTGCAAGAATTGAGAAAAGACAATTCCTACACCACGCATTTGCCCTGCAACATAGGTAAAGGACACAATTAGGGCACAAAAAACCGCCACGGTTCTAGCAGTATTAGAATAATAACGATCGCCAATAAAATCGGGCACCGTAAACTTTCCAAATTTCCTTAAATAAGGCGCTAATAACAACGCCAAGAGCACATAACCGCCTGTCCACCCCATTAAAAAAACAGAGCCATCATACCCCATAAAAGAAATCAGTCCTGCCATCGAAATAAAGGAAGCAGCACTCATCCAATCTGCGGCAGTTGCCATTCCATTCGCTAAAGGCGAAACACCTCCACCTGCTACATAAAACTCCTTGGTAGATCCTGCTCTGGCCCATATAGCGATGCCAAAATAGAGAGAGAAAGTTATACCTACCAAGATCCAAGTCCATAGTTCTACACTCATGGTATTAATAATTTTATTGTGATTTTATCTTTTTTTTTAAATACATAAAAGCTACCCAAGAGCTACTTCTATTCGTCGTAACCATATTTTTTATCCAGCTGATTCATCAGACGTACATAGACAAAAATGAGCACTACAAATACATAAATAGAGCCTTGTTGGGCAAACCAAAACCCTAGCTTAAAACCGCCTAAGTGCAGTTCGTTAAGGGCATCTCTAAATAGAATTCCTGCGCCATAAGAGACGACAAACCAAATACTCAACAGAATGGTTAAGTAGCGTAGGTTTTCTTTCCAATACGCTTTGGCATTATCTGATTGATTGCTCATAATAATTTGTTTTTTTAGTAAAAAAGCCCCGCCCTTCTAAAGAAGGATAAATAAAGTTCGCATAGGTAAGGCCTTCTAAAAATGCCTTTCATACCTCTATAAAACAACTAGTTTTAGAAGCTATTCCTTGACCTAGCGAACTTATTTTTGATGAAACAAAGGTCTGTCACAATGGTCTTTATAAATAAACCATTGCTTGCAGAGAAAGTGTATTGGAGTTGGTGACTCCAAAAGATTGATTTCTATATTCTAATGTTAACTTAGAGTGGTGTCCGTTCATATACATGTTCAAACCCGCACTCAACACATTGCGCTGGTCTGGCAATGCTTGATAGGCATGTGTTCCAAAAGAAACATACGGTTGAAAACGTAGCTTCTCGCCAGGGAAAGCATATCCTACATGTGCATAGATCATATTCCCTGTTCCATAAGCACTAAATAGGTAATCTTTCCCGTAATTATTTAGTTGAAATGTGGCATAAGCCGTCAGGCAAGCATTTTTTTCGCCAATAGGCAATTCCATAAAAGCGTCTATCGCCCATAGATTGACCAACTCACCTTGATAATTATCAGGTGCATTCACTGCGCGCACACTGCCATTGGGATGTAAGAAAAAGCCAGCCCCAATATTGAGTACTTTTTTGCTCCCTAAATAAGTCCCTACTTTGTAAGGCAAGAAATTAGATTCACGGTCCCAAAGTTGGTATTCAAAATATCCTGCATAAACTAAGCTCGCTTCCATACCCAAAATCCGACTGCCACCATAAACAGAACTAACATCCTGTATAGGGTCTCGACCATCTAAGCCATTTTGTGCCGCATTATTGATCGCCAAACGGTATTGGAAATTACCAAAAGAACCTTTTCCAAATACCCCTAAGTGGCGCGCAAATTGATCCGACAAACCAATCGTCGCCCAAGACTGTCGATTGTTGTCTAACGTCATCATATTAAGTGTACTTTGGTTATTGAGGCGAGAAATACCATTGAAGTAGTGCAAGCCTGCTCCAATTGTATGATTCTTGTGGACATTGTACTGTATCCAAACATCATGGAAAAACAATTGGGAACCTTCTCCTTTCCCTGTTGGACTCATCGTAGCAGCCGTCAAGCTGTTCTGTCCAAAATGGGTAAGAATTAAAAACTTATCGGTAATCTGAGCAAACATCAGCACCCGTGCTCGACGCAAGTTGAAACCAAAATTTATATCATTGGTCGTTGTATTGGGTAACCCTAAGTTGGCTTGTACTTGTGCCCATGATATGATTCGGATGTATTTAGAACCATTATCATTGAGCTTAATCTTAAAGCCACCTTGATAGTCGGGAGAGCCTTGCGCAGTCAACTGCTGTGCAAAAACACAACAACTCCATAGAAGGCTGAGTAGAAAGAAATTTTTCATGCTATTCATTTTTTGAGTAATTCAAATCCCGTCTCTGAGACCGTTGCAAATTCCAAAAAAAAACGACAGCTTGTTAAATTGATATAGTTATTTGGTAAGTAATATAGTTAATAGTGATTCTATTGCTTTAAATTACTTTCTAAAGCGTTCCCACTTGATCAACATAAACTTGTCTCCTAACTCGGTAACAATAACCCCTGAATTTTTGAGGTTCTCTGCTTCACTAAAATAAGCCGCAAGTTCTTGTTGATTGAGAATCTTATAACTAGTATGATAAGTATTGTTATGTGGACGTTTAATGTTGTATTTCTTTACCCAATTAATCACACTGACGTGAGAAACGCCTAGAATCCGTTCGATCTCTCGATAGGTCAAACCTTCTAAGTAAAGCTGTAGAGCCTTGTTTACATAATAATCATCTATTTTTTTGCCTGCTTTAAAAACCGTAAAATAGTAGTTACAATCTTTGCATTTAAATCGTTGACGATTGTTAACAATACCGCTTTTAATGTGGTTGGGAGACTGGCAATTAGGGCAATTTTTTTCGGACATAAGCTATTTTTAAGATTGACTATAGCATTTTAGCAAAAATATATCATTTTAGCAAAACTATAGTTTACAAATCACTTTAATTGCCGAAATTAATGTTAGAACAAGTTCTTTTAGTAGAATTATGTGTGGATTACAATAAAGATTTTGGCGGTTTATAAAAAAAAGAGAAAGTGCTAATTGGGGGCTTCTTTCAAGTTTTGTTGCCTTTTAATAGTACTCTTGAGCCAGAGTTGAAGCAAGTTAGCGTATATAAAGATGATTTAACTTTCCCTTTATCAACAATTCGGATGGCGCCAAAGGGTTTAGGCATTTATGGAAGCTGCCATCATGGGATAAAACGTATTGAAAGAACTTTCTTTTTTCTTACCCATCAAGAACAAAAGCTAAGAACGTTGAATAAAGTAGAGAGAAGCACATCTTATTTCTAAATAAATGAAGCCATCCAATAAAGGGTATAACAAATAGAGTGGTATCTTGCAGCAATTAAAAATTCTACTAATGAAAACCCGTTTATACCTTCTTCTAATTCTTGGCTTAGCCAATCTAACTCAAGCTCAAAAAACAACCAAGATCATTCCAGCGACAAGAGAAATTATCTTGAACAGCGCTGATACCATTAAAAAGATTAGAATTTTCATTCATAATCCTCCCCTTACCACCAAAGCAAATCGTTTTTATGCTTGGTATCAAAAGCAATTGATCCTACACACACAAGGCGCTTGGTCGGGCAAGCTTTTACAAGGCCACTATGAAGCCTTTTATCCTAATCATAATTTATTAGAACAAGGCCGTTATGAAAAAGGATGGAAAGTAGGCCCTTGGAAAACATGGTATGCCAATGGAACCTTAAAAGAAAGTAATTATTGGGTCAATGGATTACAGCAGGGCTCTAGAGCGCGTTTCAACCCTGAAGGACAATTAATCCGACAAGAGACCTACAAGAAAGGGTATCAACATGGCCGCTTCCAAGCATTCAATGCGCAAGGCCAAGTAATAGAGAAAAAGCATTACAAAAAAGGCCAATTACATGGCCCTTTTGAGATGTTTGATGCTACTGGAAAACGGATTCAAAAAGGGAGATACCAGCAGAACCAATTGCATGGAACTCTATCTACCTTCTCTGGCGAAGAAGAAACGACCACTGTCTATAAAAAAGGACAAGTAGTAGTCAAAAAACCTAAGAGAAAAAAAAAGGAACCCAAAGCACCCTCCAAAGACAAGTCTTAGTTGACCATTCTTAACGTTATCAAAGCAAAAGCCCGCTCAATTTGTTTCTCTGAAAACATTTAGTAAAGTATTGAGTTTTTTTTCATTTTAATATCTTATTAAAAACATCTTATTTTACCGTTTTTTTAGGAACGTTTGAGGACGTCCTTCAAATTCCATTTGTATAGAATCTTGATAAATTTCAAGCACTTTTACGGCTTGAAAAACAGCTCCCTTGCGAGCTGTAGGATAAAATCGGCCATTGATTTTTATCAAAGCAATCGTATCTGTTGATAAAACCTGGTATCCTTGATAGACCACCTTAGGAAAAGGCAAAGTAGTTACTTTTTGGGGGGCGCTTATGGAAGTTTTTCTATGGGTATTGGTTGCCCTTAAGAGTGGAATTGGAGCAGAAGAGGGGGAATTGTTCTTGTATTGAAAACGCTCTCCCAAAAAAGGATCTTTGTAATCTGCTAGTAAGATATAGCCGCTGTCTTTTTGTGTTGTCCTTGACACAGGCAAAGCATCAAAATGCGGTACATCAAAATGATCTGTGGTGCCATAAACCCCTTGATAGATTTTATAAAAAACCAAGCCCCAAACTAAGAGTACAATTGGCCCTAAAATATAGGGGGCGTATTTGTTGTTCTTCATGCTCTAATTGATTGTAAATTGCCATAAATTAGAGAAATTACTCTGAATACCATTTGTCCCTACCGATTTGACTTGCCAATAGTAAATTCCTGCTCCATAACCAATCGTATCAGTTGTACTAAAGGTATAATTCCCGCTCGTCAACTCTAATTTCTGATAAGGAGTAGCGGTATTATTATGATATAAAAACAGACTGTCCTTAGCGACATTAGAGGCACGTTGCCAATTCATATTGGCTGGTAAAGTAACTAAACTATTATTAACAGGAGTCCGAAGAGTAGGCGTCCTATCAATTCTAAACTGTTGTATAGCTGTGAAACCTGTGGTATCTATTCCAACTCTCATTGCTCGAATTCGGTAATAAAAGGTTCCTAAACCTAAGTCTTGAATAACATAAACAAAATCTTGTGGAGTCAACGTATCTACTACCATAGTTTGGCTATTAAAAGAAGGATTAGTCGCTACTTGTAATTGGTATTGATTAGCTAGGCCAAGGCTGGTCCATAAAAAAGCAACAGAATCTTTCTCATAAATCGTGTTAGGACTTGGAGCGATAATATTCACAATCTGGTTGGCTAAGGAGGTATCTTGTACCACCATTAAGCTATAAATTGTATAATCGGTCTCACTAGAACTATTAAGCCCAATCACCCGCCACTCATACTCTTTTGGGGTTAAACCTAGTGTTATTTTTTGTTGGGTTAGCAGCGTATCTAAAAGATACTCTTCTATAAAATCAAATCGTTTAGAAACCAATTGAAATCGATATTGAGCAACGTCGGGTAAACTATCCCATACAAAGGTTTGTGTTTGCGTATAGGTGGTATAGTTATTAGGTGGCGACAACAATTCCACTTTTCGTTTAGTCAAATCATCTTCAAAAATAAGATTGCAACTGGTCAAAAAGCTTAACATCAATAGTAAAAAAAAATAGTGCATGGTTATTGGTTCGCTTTATTTTGAATGTTTTGTAGAAAGATACTTGCAGTTAGCTCTTGTTGACGACTTTGATAGTTCTTCCCCAAGTTAAACGTTACGGAAACAACGCTACCCAACTGTTGTTGTTGTTCCAAATGATAAAGAAGCCTTATCATAGGAATAAATTGCCCTTCCACTTGTAAAGGATTGAGCAATACGTCTGCCTCCTCTTCCTCATAAATAACAGACTCTGGCATCGCTTGAATCGTCAATTCGTGTTCTTGACAAAAAGCGGTCACTTTCTGAAAGAAATAATTTTGTGTAAAGGATTGGTTGTTTTGTTGGGCTTCTAGTTGTTCCATTTGTTGTTGGTAAGCCTCTATCTCTTGCCACGCTTGACTAGCACTAGACAATTGCTGTTCTAGGGTCGTTGTTTTATTATAAGCGACCCAAGTTTTGCTAAAAGCTAACCAATAGGCAACTACTAGAAATGCAGCTATTCCTCCTAATAATAATTGATATCGTTGTTGGTGATTCTTCATTTATAATTGTTCTAAAAGCCCATAGAAGTACTCATTTTAAAAAGAGGTAAATACATTGCCACCAAAATAAAAGCGACAATTGTTCCTAAAAACACAATCAAAATTGGCTCAATTAAGCTCCCAATAACCGCTGTTTGCTGATCAACCTCTTCTGTGTATTGGTTGGCTAAACGTTCAAACATCATGGGCAGCTTTCCTGACTCCTCGCCTACTTTGATAAGCGCCAATGCTTGTGGAGGATAAAACGAAAACTGTTGTAACACTTTATGCAAGTCCTCCCCTTGAAAAACCTCTTGGGCAGTCTGCTCCAAGGAAGCACTTATAGGGTAGAAGTTAATCATTTGTTGGACCAACCGAATAGCATGGAGCAAAGGTACTCCTGAGATCAATAACAGCGCCATTGCCTGACAAAAGCGCGCGAGATAAACCTTCTGAATAATCTTTCCAAACAAAGGAATATGCAGTAGTATCCAACCTAACGACTTCCTAAACCATAGCTTTTGACGTTGGGTATAAATCCCCATCATTAAGACGAGCATCCCCACTAAAAAATAAGGCATCAAAACCCCAATCCAGTTGGACAAATCGACCACCAATTGTGTCAAAGGAGGCAATTCTTGCTTAAAACGCCCATAAATACCACTAAACATCGGTACCAAATAACGTAATAAAAACAAAACAGCCAACATAGAAAACGACAAAACAAAAGTCGGATAGGCCAAAGCGCCTGTCAATTGACGTTGATATCCCAATGTCTTTTCAAAGAATTTGGACAAATCCTTTAGAATCAGATGCAAACGCCCTGTTTCTTCTCCTATCTGAATGCTGTATTGCTCATAAATAGAAAACTTCCCCAAAGCTTCCATGCTTTCTGATAGAGAATGTCCTTTTACAATAGACTCTGTTAAGGCGCGCACCAAGGCTTGATCTTGTGGTTTCTTAAAACTTTGTTCCACCAATTCTAAGGAGGCTTGAATATCCAAACCAGAACTCAATAAAGTTTCCAATTGTCCATACAACACCAACTTTTTTTTGATTCCAAACTTCGGTTCAAATAATTGGATATCCTTGTTCATAGCTTCCCATAGAGATGCTTTTGAAGCATCTTTTGAGGACGGCTTAGGGATTTTTTTTTGTGGTAATGGAATACTCATTATTCTTCTGCTCTATAGGTTTCTAACAGTGTTTTACTGTCATATTCTTTCTGTATTGTAATATAATAAGGTTGACCAAAAAAGGTCGTTTCTATCTTAAAAGCATCTACTCTTCCAACCGTAATCGGCTGCCTTTGCCAAGTCTTTTCTAGGTTCACTAAAGGCAACTTAAAAGTATCGGTATGTATGGACTCTTGAAGGATGGTTCTACAAATCAACTGCTCCTTCCTTTCGTATTGAATACGATATTCTTCATACTTAAAAAACAATTGCTCTCCTTCGGTCCAAATCTCCTTAGCCTGATAAGCATCCTTTTTTAACAACAATTGCAATTGCTCTATAACCAATACTTCCTGATGCTGCTGTTCTTGATGGTCCGTTTGTTGGCCCATTATCTCCAATACCAATAGAGCCATACTAAAAATAATTCCTGAAAGCACCAGAACAACAAGGAGCTCAATCATGGTAAAAGCTGGTAATTTAGTGGTCATACACTACTCTAATCAACTGCTCTTTTGTAGCCACCAATTGTTGTTGGGGATCAAAAGCTTTTAAAGAAATTTGGTAGACATTATCTTGTGAAAACTGTTCTTGATACCCCTCATAAAGTTTTACTTCCTTTTGTATAAAAAAACCACCTTCTTCTAGTTCTTCTTCCAAAAAACGCTGTTCCTCTTTCGTTTGCTTCCAAACCGTGTCTAAGACGCTTCGAGCTTTAGTTCTTAAAGGAAAGGCATCTCCTTGTAAGACCGTCAAATAGAGCGTCATTCCAGCGATAAAGCTAATCATAATCACCACCAAGGCCATCATAGATTCTAATATGGTAAAAGCAGATAAGCGCATTTAGAAATACTTTAAAATGTATCGATCTTTTTGATCGCTTAAAATATTGGGTGTCAAATAAGCCTTGGGCAAGGCCTTTCGATCAATGACGGCCTCCAACAAATAATTTTTATAAACGCCTGTAGGCAATTGCAATAGAAATTCTTCACAAAAGATATTCCCTTTTACCACGCCTCTATGTTCTAAAACGCCATTCACCCATACTTGCCCTGTAACATGAGCGGTTGGCGGAATCAATACCTTGGATTTATATTTATTGTACCGAAAACTAGGCACCATCAACGTTCCTGTCAATTTTACTCTTTCTTGTAATTGTAAGAAAGGAGAAAATTCTGTTGTTTTTTCATAAGGTAATAAACCCAAAACAGAAGGATATTCCAAGACAGCCCCTTCCTCCACAACCAAACTGTCCCAAGCAAACGCTTGCAAACTTCCTTGAAAACCCTTCTCAATAACAATTGTTTTAGCAAAAAACAAAACATCTTCGACCACGGCATTCGCTGCTACTTTGATATAGTCTTCTGCGACCACCACTATGTTTCCTTTTAAGACCACTCCTGCACGATCAAAAACAGCTCCTCCAACTACTAACGTTGGTTCATCAAATCCTTGAACAATTGAATCCTGCTCTATGACGGTTGGAAGCCGATAAGCCATTGTTTCTAAATTCGCAAACCGTTCTTTAAGGAACGTTTTATCTACCGCAGAAGCTATTTTTTGTTCCCCGTAAATCAATTTTTCTCCAGTGTATTGCTTTCCATTAGCAATATTGGTATAGCCTCTTTCTATCCCTTCTCTAGGCAAGAATGCAGTGCCCACAATACGTGTATTTCCATACACATACAAAGGCGCATTACTCGCTGCTAATTTCAAAGCATAGTTAGAAGTTTGTTTCCCTATCAAGGCAATTTTTAGCACACTGTCTTTATAATACCCTTGTCCTGACCAACTTTTAGAAAGAATAACATCCAATAGTCCCCATTCTCGCTCCTCCAACAAAACACTATCTCTTTCCGCCCCAAATAAATCAATTGGAGAAACAGCCTCTGTTTTTGTTGAACTCCCTAGCAATAACTCTATTCCAGATTGGCAATTGTCCAGCAAGCGTTCTTGCAACTGGTATTGCCTCATCAAGTGGTGTTGGTGGTAACTGCTCAACAAAATAGAAGCACTCATCAACGCCACAAAAACAGAAACAATAATGGCATAAAAAAGTGCTCGGGCATCCAGTTTTTTATTCATCGCTCAAAGTGATTTTTAACTTAAAAACACCTTGTCCTTCTTTATTATTCTGGTAACTCAAATTATGAATAGAAGCGACCCAATCCAATTCCTCTAAAGAACGTTTCCAATTGTTATAAAAAACACTCGCTTGACATGCTCCTGTGACAAGAATCGTTCGGTGATCATAACGAGGCAATTTCTCCTCACTACTATAGTTGTTCTCTTGCTCTATTTTTGGAAAAAGTATTAGGTTGGTTAATTGTAAGGTACTGGGCAAGGTAGCGGCCAATTGATCGGCATAATAAGAAGATTTAGATGCTCCCAAAGTAAGCTGGTCTCCTAACAGATCTTTCTTGTCTTGATACTTTTTAGCCAAAGCATCTCGCTGATCCAATAGGCTTTTCTGTTGTCCTACTTCTATCGTTAAATCTTGCTGTTTCTTATGATAATGATCAAACAAAAGATAATTTCCTAACAACGCAAAAAAGAACAGCCCCAAAGCGACTATACTGGTATAGTAAAATAGTTTTTTGTAATAAAAATCGCGTTGCCGTTCCTCCACCAAAGCGATATCCAAACCATCAATCAAGGGCTGTGTGATCGCTAAAAAAGCCATAGACAAGGCCATTAAAAGTTCTTCTACGACATGGTCCTCCCCTATTGTAAACGTCGATAAGTTTTCTTTTTTTCCTTTATTACAACCTATAATATGTTGTTGTTCTATCAATAATAATTGTTGTCCTACTTGAATTTCTTGTATATTATTGGGCAATACCGCCAAAACTTCCTCTATCCAAAAAGGACCAATCATTGCTTTAACCACCCATAAATCGGCTGCTAACAACTGTTCCACGATCTTTAGAATGCTATCCTGACGAACCACACTAATTAAGGTATGTTGCCCTGCTTCCACTTGCTGCACATGAAAATCCAATTCTTGGGCAGAGGGAAAAACAGTCGCTAGTATGTCCGCTTTAGAATTGGGAGTACCCTCCAATACTCGATTTAGAATGCCTTTGCTATTAATCCCCAAGAAGATAGGCATATCGGTTCCTACTAGCGTTTTCAATTCCTCTAAAGAAGCAATATTGGCTTGTTGCAATACAATTTTAGCGCTATCCTTTTCCTTTTTTAGAACACATAAATGATAGTAAAAGCTCCCCTCCTTTTGCACCAGCTCTACGCCTGCAAAAGTTTCTTGATGATAGATCCATTGTTGTAGTTTAGCATTCATACTAATAAACAATCGTTGGTTTTATAAAGATAAGGAGCTCGCTGTTACTCTTATTGTTTCTACGATTACCAAAAGCATTTAAGACAGGTACTCTTGCCATCAAGGGCAACCCTCGTCCTGTTTTACTTTTTTCTTTGGTCTCCAATCCACCTAAAACAATCATGTCCCCATTTTTCACTCGAATTTGAGAATCAAATTTACGGGTTACTTGAGCAGGTGGGGCATTAATTTGCAACTCTCCTAAGAAATCTGATTGTTGCACCTCAATTTCCAAAGTAATCTGTTCATCGCCCGATACATAAGGGGTTACATTAATGGTAAAATCGGCTTGAACCGATTTAAAATTAATGTCTTGTTGGGTAACAGCACCTTGCACTCCTTGCACCGTTGTTCTTGATTCTTGATAATAACGCGTTTCGCCAATATTAAAGTTCGCTTCATGGCTATTGAGGGTGGACAATTGTGGCCTAGAATGTGTTTTCACGATGCCTACTTCTTCCATCGCTTGGATGGATAAATAGAAATTGGGAACAACATTTCCTAGATTAACAATGCCTTGTCCACTCAACATAGCCAGCAACTTATTGATAGAACCCGCCCCTAATTGAAAATCAACGCCTGGTAAAAGGCCAAGACGCTCCGAATCTACAGGTTTATCGCCTACGCCCATTTGTATACCCGTTTCTGTTAGGCGACTCCGCTGTACATCCATGATAATCAATTCGATCATGACTACAGGCACCAACTTATCAATGCCTCTCAAAAAGTCTTCTACCTCTCGAATGTTGGGCGCAGAACCACTCAAAATAATAGAATTCAATTCTAAAAAGGGATGCAAAGTTATCTTTTCTAAAAGCTCTTTAGGGATCACCTGCTCAATCTCTTTGGCCGAACGATATTGTAGTTGGATCGTTTTCGTTTGACGCAAGCCCTCCATTGATCGATCACCAATAAGGTAAATATCCTCGTCTATTTTATAAGTTAACGTCGTTCCTTTTAGAATGTAATTTAAAAACTCTTCATAGGTAACTTGTTCTAGCTTTAGACTGATTCCTTTTCCAGTCCCCTTCCGATTGTTAGACGTTGCCGCTGCTCCCTGGTTATCAAATAAGAAATAATTCTTTCCCATCTCAATAGAGACCCCTTTTATAAGCTGTACAAAGGGAACATTAATCGCTTGAATGTCCATTCTATATTCGTCCTTAATAGAATCCAAGGTGGTGACAATCGATAAGTTTTCAATGGCTTCATAATTGATTCCACCTCCTGTAATCAATTGCTTTTTTTGCTGGGTATTGGCAACTTCTTCTGTCGGGACTTCTGCGGTTGTTCTTAAAAAAAACACACCGTCTGCGGTTTCTGTTAAATAAAGCCCATTGCTTTTAGCCAGTAATTTTAACGCTTTATCAACAGGTAATTTATCCACAAAACCATTAACTTGTTGATCTTTGGCTTTAGGACTGATAATAACATTAACACCACTTTGTTGTGTGATTTTTTTAGCAACAACGGCCAATGTATCTTGCTCCAAATCCAAAC
Organism: Aureispira sp.; assembly: GCA_050633105.1. Taxonomy (GTDB): domain Bacteria; phylum Bacteroidota; class Bacteroidia; order Chitinophagales; family Saprospiraceae; genus Aureispira. The sequence continues at coordinate 18,080 of JBOEFW010000085.1, forward strand.
TAATTGTAGAATTGTATTGGTTATAATACACGCCCACTTCCTTTAAAGTAGGAAGTGGTACTGGTTTTTGATAAGGAACAACAGAGATAATGGAGCCTGTGAATTTCAAATCCAAGTTGTATTGCCGACAGAGGTAAATTAGAATATCTTTCACCTTCACCTTACTAAAATTACTGACCACCTCTTGTTGAATACGGGGATCTATGGTCACATTGATTTTAGTTTGTTGGGCAATCGAGGTGATAATTTCCTGTACAGACCCTAAAGCAGCAATATCAATCTTTCGATTCAGATTCTTATTATCTGCCGAGAAATCTTCGAGCTGATCTTCTAATTCTTCTATTCTATCAAACTGTGCTTGACATAATGTATTCAGCAACAAGAAAAATAGGACGATCCAGTAACGTATAATCATGTTTTTAAATTGGTTTAGGAGCCTTCTATTATCGACTAGCTAAAATGGGATAAATCTCTTCCATTGATGTTAGACCTTTTCTAAAGAGTTTAAAAGCATTATCGGCCAAACTGCTAATACCTTTTTCTTGAAGCAAGGCTTTTACATCAAATTCTTCTTGTTTGATTAAAGCTGCTAATTCTTCCTCTAAAGGAATGATTTCATAAACCGCCTTTCGTCCTTTATATCCTGTATAAAAGCAATGGTCACAGCCTTTAGCAACATAATGATCTTCCATTGCAGTTGGTGGCTGATAACTTCGAGGAAAAGCTTTTTTATCTAAGGGTTGTGCTTCTTTACAATGCGAACAAAGCAAGCGAACAAGGCGTTGAGCCACGGCTGTATTTAGAGTATCCGCTAATAAATAGGCAGGAATACCCATGTCTACTAAACGAGGAATAATCCCCCAAGCAGAATTGGTATGAATGGTAGACAAGACTAAACGCCCTACTAAAGAAGCACGGATCGCCATTTCCGCAGTGGCTTTATCTCTCACTTCTCCCACCATAATAATATTGGGATCTTGCCTCAAAAAGGTGCGCATAGCCGCCGAAAAATCCAAACCAATCGCTTCTTTTAACTGCACTTGATTAATCCCTTCTAACGTGTATTCAATTGGATCTTCTATGGTGGTAATATTTCTACTCGTGGCATTGAGTAAATGCAATGTGGCATACAAAGTGGTTGTTTTTCCAGAACCAGTAGGGCCACTAATCAATACAATTCCATTCGGGCGCCTAATTCCTTCCAAATAATCCTCCAATTGCTCTGCTTCAAAACCTAATTCTGACAGTTCAATGTTTCCTATATCACTGCTTAACAAACGCATAACTACTTTTTCTCCAAACAACGTGGGTAAAATAGAAACCCGCAAATCAAATTTCTGCTTGTTTTGTTGGAAGAAAATACGGCCATCTTGTGGCAATCGCTTTTCAGCAATGTCTAGATTCGCTCTAATTTTAATCTTATTCACTAGGCTGGGATAAGTTGCTTTATCCAAGTGGTAACGCTCGACTAATTCCCCATCAATTCTAATTCTAACACGACACTTGTGTTCATAAATTTCGATATGGATATCACTAGAACCTAGCTGATGGGCTTCCTGTATCAATTGATCCAGAATATCCTGATCCTTGTCTAATACTTTGCTCTTCTCCGCCCTAGCTTGTCGTCTGTAGTATTGGCTTAACAAAGGCTGCAAAACAGCCGCACTTACCGATTCTAACACCACTTCTATTCCTAACAAAACTTCTAACTCCTCTAACGCCGATTCCTTTCCCTCTATAATGGCACAATACAAGATGCCTCCTTCTTTCTGAAAAGGAATCAATTCATAATGCCAAGCTTGTGCGGTACTCACTAGCTGCAAAATGCTTCTATCTATTTGTTGTAATTTTAAGTTATCCATAAAGGAGTTTTAATAGGCTCCAATCATCATAAGAAGATAGGTTATAATAAGATAAAGTAGCCCTGTAGATAAGCCAACAACAGCTCATAGCACCTGCTAAAGGAATTGTTTTTAAAGGCTTGACGAACCAATGATAAAGACTAGCGAGTAGTAAAATGAGCAAGAGACTGGCAAGAAAAAAACAGCAAAATTGCAAGGGAGCAAATAAGGGCGTTAAGGCTAAAAAAAACAACACATCTCCTAGCCCTAAGTATTGCTTGGTAATGTTAATCCAACGTCTGTGCTTAATAGAAAAGTAGAGAGAGACTCCTAATAATTGTACACCTACAAAAGCGCCATTAAACAACAAAAACCAAGGTTCCCACAACCAATTGGACCAAGCATGGTAACTCCCTAATAAAAAGATCCAAGGAAGTGTCCAAAGGCTAATCGCTCGTTCTCTAAAATCTTGAAAGAAAATAACAGTAAATCCTATCCCAAGAAGAAAATAGACGCCCATTAATCCAAGACCGTTTCTCTCAATTTGCCTGTTTTATCCACTTCCCACACATTAAATTGTCCATCTCCATCAAAATCCTCTGAAGCAGTCGCACGGGCCATAAAGTTCTCTTTCGAAGCATTCACAACTTCGTACCTATAGAGGGCATCTCCTCCCACATTCTTCAAAGCAGGCGCTTCAAATCTCAATTCTTGCAGGTTATTGGTGTATCTAAAATTGGTTTGATAAAAGGCTTTTTCTAAAATATGTATATACTTCAGTTGTTTTTTAGCTTCCAAGCTATAAGCTTGCCCAAATAAGCCTTGTAAATTAGGTAGGGCTAATAAGATCAGTATACCAATAACGACCAGTACCATCATTAGTTCTGTTAGGGTAAACGCAGGGACTTTTTTATTCATGGTAACAATTATTTCAAAAAAGGGACATTGTATAATAACTACTGCTAAAGATACAAAAAAGGAGATTACTAAAGTACTCTCCTTCTATTATTGCTTTACCATAGATATACATTTTAACATTAAGTTATTGTTTTTAGTATTGATTTAGAAACGCTTCTAATGCTCCCCAGTATTGTTCATTTCCTTTATTTTTTTCCCATAACGCTTTTGCACCATGGTATCCATTAGACGCTGGAAGGAAATATTTTTTTTCTGTTTTAATAGGCTTATAAATAGCTTCCCAATATTTTTTCTCGTTTTTAGCAGACGTTATAAATACAGGAACGTTCACGTCTTTGGCATAAGCAGCAATTGGCTGGTCCTTGTATTTAAAATATTCTCCAGGAGAAAAGGCGATTAATCCTTTTACTTCGTCCGCTTGTTGAGCACCTAAAATAAATATTAAGGCAGCGGAATAAGAACTGCCTAATAAGATGACCCCGTTAGGCGCATAATTATGACCCTTCACATAAGCCAATGTTGCCTCCAAGTCTGGTAAAGCATTAACGTATTGCGTTTTTAATTTTTTCTTTTTTGCTTGCTTAGAAGATTCATTGATGACCCCATTTATTTTATCTCCAGACCTTTGATCAATGGCTAAACAAGAAAAGCCTAATTCATTTAATTTTGGTCCAATTTCAAGATATTCTCCTCTACTGTAGCCTGCTTGATGAAATAACAAAATCAAAGGCTTACTTTCATTATCTGCTTTATAAAAGTCTGCCTTTAGGTTAATGCCGTCTTTGCTAGGGATTTCGAATGTTTCTTTGACCGTAGTCTTGTTGAATCCTGATAAGAATAGTAGTAGAATTGAAATGTACTTCATGTTTCTTTAATTTTATTCCTGCGCGTGTAAAAAATTGTATGCTAGGGTTTCAACACAACAACCATTGTATGTTTTTAGTTTTTAAAAAATGGCCTTCCAAGCCCATTATTTCCGTAGGAGTTTTGTGGGTTATTTTTTTGAGCAGTATGGTTCATTTTTTGGTGGTGTTATAAAGGTAAGGCTAAAAACCTTACTGCTTTGGAAACAAGCTAATAAATAACGTTAGATTTAATAGCCCACCCTAATTTAAACTCCTCCCTGAGATGCCTCTAAAATACCTTGCCTTATTCCTATTCTTGATTGTCACTGCTTGCAAAAATCCTAAACAGAAGCCTATCTCGAAAGAAGCAGCGTTAGCTCGATACCTACACGAAGTAGATTCCTTAAGGAAAGAAAGCAAAGAAAAAGAAGCAATCCCCTCAAGCCGACCTAAAATCACTCCTTACGATTATTCCTTTTATAAGGAAATAGCCAAGGAGAAACCCAACTTCACCAAACTAAAAAAGTTATTAAGAAAAGGAGCAAATATTAATGCTATTTATGAGCATTCCTATAAGACTTCTGGAAAAACAATAACATTCAATAATCCATTTTTAAAAAAATTTATAACATTCGAAGAAGAGGAATATACTGTTCACTTAAAAGAAACCCCGCTTTTAAATAAATGCACAGGAGATCTAAGCTCCAAACATACCTACAAGACTATCCAGTTTTTACTAGAAAATGGAGCTGATCCTTATGTAACCACCAATAAAGTGGAGATGAACTACCATAATTTATCCCCATTAGAAGCTCTTATTTACAGCTATGCTCGATCTCATTCATATTTTAAAGGCAACGCTATGAAAAAGTATATTCGGCTCTTTAAAAAACATCAATTCAATATGGATACGTTAAATCTATGTTGTGCCAATGCGGAGGTAGATTTAATTAAATTTCTTGTAAAAGAAGGTGTTCCAAAAAGACTTGACATAGGATTAGTCTTCTCTTATTCCCCTTGGCAATGGGCTTTCCAAGATCATCTTTCTTATTTCAAGGAGTTTGAAATGAATTTTGTAAACATAGACCTTGGGGCTTCTTTCTCTGATCCTGATATTGAAGATTTAGACCTGCTCTTAGAATTAGGGCTTTCTCCCAATCGCGAATTTGGTCGAACAAGAATGCCTTTACTGTTTTTCCTTACAGAAAAGGAGGACACCCCCACCAAATTGTTAAAAAAACTCATCCATGTTTATAACGCAGATCTCTCTATTACCTTTAAAGGAGAAAGTTTAATCGAATTTGCCAAACGACTTGGCAAAGAGGAAGTGGTCACATTTTTAGAAAACAGACCATCTTAAATAGATCTTCTTTCTAAACCAATTCCCAATCATGAAACTACTATCTATACTTCTATTTTGGGCCATTACTGCTCCTATTTCGGGGCAATCCACCAACTATTACTGGGAACAAGGCATCAAGAGGTATTCTAAAGATATTCGACCCAATGTTTTCTATTTAACACTCCTCAATGAATCCATAGAAGATTCTACCAAAAACCAGCAAGCCGACCAAGAGCTGTTGGCCTTGCTTAAGGCGTATGATTTTACCATAGAACACCAAGGGTTTGCTGACGATGATGTTGGTTTTGTCTTTTTTAGAAAATTGACTTTTAAGAAGTGGACACTTTCTCCCAAAAAACTCAAAAGGTTATACCAACTTCTCTACAATTATAAACAAATTCAATTTTTTGGACCTTTGATTTTTGATATCAATGGCACGATTAACAGTGGTGCAGGACTTGGGCAACACCTAGAAATCACCTTTCAGCCAGATATAGACCAAGATAAAATAGATGCCTTAGTGAGCAAACATCAACTAACCGTCACAGGAGGATTTGCTTTTAACCAAGAAACCAGTCGAGAGGTTGTTAACAATACTCTACGAACCACACAGCAAACAATAAAAATCATCTCTGTTTCCTTAGAGGATGTTTATGGGCTGGAAATTCTACACTTAACTAATAAAATTCAAAAAGAAGCTGTTGTTACAAAGGTATCCAATTATTTATTTATTCAAGAAACCTTTGGATGATCCCTTATTATTAAAAACAAACAATCCACTATTTCCATTTAGACATACTTATGAAACACATACTATTCCTACTCTTATTTTGTTGGTCTCCTCTACCCTCCACTGCTCAATGTCCAGAACTCAAAGTAAAATTAGAAAAACAACCCATTCCTAAAAGAACAAGTGAATGGAAGGTTTCCATAAAAGAAACCCAAAGTGGCCTCTTTGAAATGACGGTAAGCCTACAACGCATTCAAGGAAAAGATGTCTTAGACATTCATTATAATTTCACATACAACCATTACGGTTTTGAGGTCGTAGACTGTGAGCAATGTTCAGAAATAAAAACCACAGAGCTTATTTTTGTTCCCTTTAATTTCAAAGAAAAGAAGAAAGAAGAAATGCTTATCACAAAAGTAATTACGCTGCGCAAAATAAAAAAAGCCACTTTGTATCAAATTAAGGGCGTTGGTAAAACGTCTATCCTTCATTATCAATCTTTTTGTGGATGTTCTATCGATTACCAGCAAGCTTTACCCGTTTTTCAGGAAGACCCTAGCCCTAAAACGATCGTAATGGAACATCCTTTAATGCCTTTCAAAAATTCAGAGGGAACGGTCAATTGCTATTCCTTGCATTAAAAATATTGTTGCCTGTTAAAATTCATGCAATTTGTCAAGCAGGAAGGTCAAGGGCTTTGGCCGCAGTTACTTGGAGTGACCAACCATAAACCGTCCCCACCAAAAGAAAAAACACCACAGAGTAGAGTTAATACCATACTGACTCTACCTCAAAAAGGTAATTAAGGATAGCCAATGATTGTTCTATAAAAAACAGGTACTCTATCTAAACAAACAAGACAATATCCCTTCTAGAGTTATTGTCTTGTTTGTAAAAGTGTTAAACGTAAACAGCAATGTCCTTAACGTACACTGTGTGCTCTCATACTCCAATAGTTCGCCAAAAACTGGTAGCCTAAAAACAACATCACATAGGTTGTCCAAAGCATCGTCCCAAAAGAAGAATTAGATACAATTGTCACAATGCCTCCAATTCCAATTCCAGCCAACAAAAACATCGCTCCCAGCGCATGCTGTTCCTTATTCGTGCCTATTAATCTGAAATAGGTTGTAATTGGAATGAGAATACTTAGAAGGAAAAAGCCTATTAAACTAAAGATCTCCCCTCCAATCTGCCAATAGGCGGCAAAACTTGCAATCCCTAACAGTAGACCAGCACCAACAATATTAGCGGATCTAGATTCCTCTTTAGTCAAGGCATACCGCGCCACCTTATCCATTTTAATTAATAAATTAGACAAAGGCGTCAACATCCAAGTTGCATAAAATGAAAGGGCTAAAAACACCACCACAGGCATTAAAATAGGATACGTTTGTGCGGCACTAGACAAATATCGATAGCCAAAATACGCCCCAATGACAATTAACCACTGTGTTTGCTCCGTTTGTTTGGACATAAAAAACATCCAACTCAAAAAGAGACGATAGATGATATTTTTAGCTTTGAGGGCTTCCAGTAAACCTGCTCGTGCTTGCTCATTGTTAGGATCTAAGCGCAATGCCTCTGTGAAATGTTCTTTAGCTTTGACATGTTCCCGCGATTCTAAATGCGCCCAACCAACATTACTGTGCGCGTAACTGCTGTTAGGATCAGCAGCCAAAGTTTCGCGCATAGAGCTTTGCATTTCTTCTTTTCGACCCAATTTATTAAGCGCGGCTACCCGCACATTTAAGGCCATCACATGATTGGGTTCAATGGATAATGCTCTATTTGCATAATCTAAGGCCGCGTCCCATTGCTTATCAACACTTTTCATTTGTCCCAATAAGGCAATAAGATCGGCATAGGCTGGTGCTACACTCAATCCACGCTCCGCTACTTCCATTGCTTCAGAAAGAGAATTATCATTTGCCAAATTTAAGGCCAATAGATAATAAACTAACGGCTCTTCGGCATCTTGCTGAAGAATTTCTCTAGCCAATTTAATCGCTTGTCCACGGCGTTGAAGTTGGGTATAACAAATCAATGCTAGTAATAAAGCAGGGGCACTTTCTGGGTTTTCTCCCAATGCTTTACGCAATTCTTCCAAAGCGTGTTCATAGCGTTCTACATCTAATAAAGCTTGAGCGCGCTGTAAATATTGTTCTTCGTGCATGTTATTTTTTTATCTTTAAATAGGCCCGAACATCATCGTACAAACCACTTTCATTCGCATACAAAACATGATTCTTAGCCGTTGCTAACCATTCTTTGGTCGTTGGGGCTTGCGCCTTAACTGCTTTAACCAAATCCTTTTGTCCAATTGGAATTACTTTGTTTTGCATTAAGGATTCCTCCAATTGACTTTCTATCGCGCGATCTACTACCGCACGCAAATCAGCCCCTGAATAATCAGTGGTCAATTTTACCAATTTTTTGAGGTTGATGTCTGGTTTTGTAGGAATGGTTTCTAAGTATAATTTAAGAATAGCTTCGCGAGCGGGAGCATCTGGTGGTTGTACAAAAATAATGCGATCAAAGCGCCCTGGGCGACGGAACGCTGCATCTAAATACCAAGGGCAATTTGTTGCTGCTAAAATCAAGACGCCTTCATTAGAGTGGCGGATGCCATCCAATTCGTCCAAAAATTGATTGACCACAAAACGACTGGCTGAACCTTGATGGCTAGAGCGGCTAGCACCCAATGCATCCACCTCATCAAAAAACAACACACAAGGTTTGCGTTCTCTAGCTTTCTCAAAAAGACTGTGTAGATTCTTCTCACTACTGCCTACCCACATATCCAAGACATCACTGATCCCAACATTGATAAAAGAAGCATTGATCTCTCCTGCTGTCGCGCGTGCCAGTAACGTTTTCCCACAACCTGGAGGGCCATATAACAAAACACCACCACCTACTTTTTTACCATAAGCCTCATAAATCTGTGGGTTTTTGAGGGGGTGAATGATCTTAAGGGCAATTTCTTTCTTAACTCCCTCTAATCCACCAACATTTGAAAAATCAATAGCTGGTTTTTCTATAGGAGCATCGATGTATTCCTCGTCTTCTTCTACCTCGCCACTTCCTGTGGTACGGTTTGCTAAGGCTGCCCCACTTTCTTGCAAGCCTTTTTGTAGGCTTTGCTCAAAGGTGGCATTCTTTAACGCCAAATCTTCCTTGGTTGCTTTATCATAATATTGCTTGGCCGTTGGCCAATCTTTTTGCTCCAAGGCCAACTGGGCCAAAAGCCACCAAAAGGCAGGCTGTTGGCAACCTTGGCTCTCTAATTCGTCAGCGATAACCGCTGCCATAGAATTTTTGCCTAGTGACAGAAAAGTATGTGCCAGCATCAATTGGGCGCCTTCATCTTTGGGTGCTAATCGCAAAGCGGCTTTCAACTCTTCAATGGCTTCTGTAGGATATCCTTGCTGTAGCAGCTCTTTCGCGAGTACTTTTCTCAAAACTGCATTATTGGGCGATAATGCTACCGCTTCTTTTAGATTTTTTAAGGTTTCATTCATACCTTCATCTTTATTTTAAACAATAAGCGCACGATGGGTTAACCAAGTACCTTACTGTGGGTTTTATTATTAGAAGTTATTTCATCAGCTCCCTCTCAAAACAAGACTATGAAACTATTGCTCGTAGCGGCTACTGAATTTGAAATTTTGCCTTTGTTGGCGTATTTAAAGAAAAATTTTAAGAATAAAGACAACCGTCGCTTTTTTTCTAAGCAAATTGATATCCATATTCTAGTCACAGGGGTTGGACCTGTGGCTACTTCCTTTGCTTTAGGAACAGTATTAGCACAACATCAGTTCGATTGGGCGCTTAATTTAGGAATTGCGGGTGCATTTAATCGCGATTTTAAATTAGGAGAGGTCTTTCAAGTGGTTAATGATCGCTTTGGAGACTTAGGGGTAGAAGAAGCGGATGGTACTTTTACCGATTTGTTTGCCTTAGAATTGGTTGAATGGAATGAGGCACCATTTATTAATGGAAAACTATATGCCCCCGATGCTGAAAATTCTTTTTTGCCGACAGCCAGTGCTATTACTGTTAGCAAAGTACATGGCTCAGCTAACAGCATTGCACAAATTCAGCAACAATACTCCGCTGATTTAGAATCAATGGAAGGAGCGGCTTTTTATTACGCTTGCTTGCAACATCAATTGCCTTGTTTACAGGTGCGATCGGTCTCTAATTATGTGGAGCCTCGTAATCGGGCCAATTGGGATATTCCCCTTGCTATTGATCGCCTTAATGAGGTTGGAATTGGGATTATAGAGACGTTGGTGGATTAGGAAATTGTCTAACCTTTGATTTACGTGATTTTTTGATTCTCCTTAGCAACTTGTTTCTTTACAGGCTAATGGAAATCACACTCATTAACGTTTAGACTATTTTGATTTTATTATAAGGTTTTCTTTAACAAAAAATGGTGTTGTCCCAATTACTTGGGACAACACCATTTGTAGAACACAAAGAAGCTTTTATTGGTAGAATCTATCTACCGTTCTCTCCTTCTAATATTCTAATCATATTTTCTTCTCTAGCGGTACGTTTTTTCTTTTTAATGCTCTTGAAGAATCGACTCCAAGCGATAGGATCCATAATTGATTGAGGAGCCAATTGACCTTTATAAGAGTAATCACGTGATTGTTGACGCAAATACTGAACAGCAGCCTCTCGGTCATCATTATCAGTGGCAGCAGCAATCGCTAACAATTGGTTTCTATTTAAGTTGTCTTTGGCAATGGCTTCTAATTGTCCAGCACGATTGGGTTGCATCGCCAAAAATTCCGCGGCTAAGTTATCACGATCTGGCCAAGGAAAAACAGTGACCTCATCTAAATTCACCTCTCCAGGTTCTAATTCTACTGTTAAGCTGTAATACATTCCAGTAATATCATCAGGAATGACAATTTCACGGGGTGCAAAGCCCACTGCTGAAAAGGTCAAGGTTTGTCCTTTCTTCACAACAATAGAGTACATCCCTTCGTAATTGGCATAGGTTCCTCGGGTTGTTCCTTTAACAGCAACCGTTACAAACGGTACATATTCATAGGCTCCCTTAGTTGATTTAGATAAAATCAACCCATATACCTCCACAATATCGGAAGGTTCTTGTGCTTGTGTAATATTTGCTAAACTAGTTAGCAATAATAGAGTAACGGATACAATTCTTAATAACATAACACAGTCGTATAAAAGTCTTCTAAATGAGGTTCCAGTTCTTAATTTAACGAAAAATGCTAGTAAACGTTTCAAAAGAAGCGTCAAATGATAGCCATTTTTATTCTTATGGACTAGTCATTCTCTTAAAGCGGTTCTAACAAGTATTCTTCTCCATAAACGCAAGCATTGGAAAAGGCGTTGGTATTTTAACGTCCTACTAACAGTTCTTTGAGCTTATGGAGCATTATTTAGGCGGAAAGAAGAGATCGTAGATGTCATTCCCATTCGCAAATAGAATTAAACCTATTAATAACAAAATTCCAGCCAATTGAGCCACTTCCATAAAACGTTCATTCGCAGGACGACGAGCAATAATTTCATACAAAATGAATAAAACATGCCCACCATCTAAAGCAGGAATAGGTAGTAAATTCATAAACGCCAAAATTAAGGACAAGGCTCCTGTCATTCGCCAGAAGTATTCCCAATCCCAAACCGTTGGAAACATTTTACCAATAGAAATAACACCGCCCATACTTTCGGTTGGTTTCAAACGCCCTGTAAACATTTGACTAAAGGCTTTCATTTGGCTAGCAATCAAGTCATAACTGCGTCTTAAAGCAATAGGAAATGATTCTCCTAAACTGTAACGACGACGTTCTGTTTTTAAGAAGCGATCAAACCCATGTGCATAGACTCCAATCGTAGCATTTTTCCCTGTTTTAATCGGAGTAGTTTGTAACGCTCCTGCTCTATAATAACTCAAATTGACCATCGTATCTTTCAAATCGCGAATCGCGTTCTGGTAATCCACATAAAATGGTGTTGGCTGTCCATTAACAGCTACAATAGAATCAGCAGGCTGTAATTGGGCAGAATCTGCGCCTGTACCAGGCACAACTCTAGCAACTACAAATGGAATTCTTACTTGTAATAAACTCTTTTTGCGTTTGCTGTAAGCAGGCATCTTAAGAACAGAACTGTCTTGTACAGAAAAGGTCACTGGTTGCCCTCCTCTAGAAACAGTCACCTCATATTGTTTGTCCAACAACATGTATTTAGTCACTAATCCTGGGTTAAATTCCTTCATTTCTTCTTTTCCTATACGCAGAATTTTATCCCCATCCTTAAACCCCATTTCACTCGCCAAAGGGCTAGCACTAACACCATAGGTTAGATTCTCATTGGTCAAAATACTATCGCCATAGATCCAAGCCACCATTGATAAGAGAAAAATTCCTAAAGCAAAGTTGACAGTAACACCACCCAACATTACAATAAGGCGTTGCCAAGCAGGTTTTGTTCTAAAATCACGTTCATCAGGCCCTTTCTTAAGGGCTTCCATATCCATGCTTTCGTCCATCATCCCTGTGATCTTGACATAGCCCCCCAAGGGTAACCAACCAATACCATATTCTGTTTCTCCAATTTTACGCTTAAACAAAGCGAATTTGGGATTAAAAAACAAATAGAACTTCTCTACGCGCATGCCAAACCAACGGGCGGGTAAAAAGTGGCCCATTTCATGTAAGGTAATAAGTATTGACAAGCTCAATAAGAGCTGCATTCCCATTATAAAATATCCCATTCTGCTAATTTACAATTGTGGTAGGCGAATTAAAATCGTGTAGTATTAACGGTTATTCTTTTCCTTCTTTCTTGAAGGAAGGGCAAAAATACGAAAAGAATTTTACTCTTTAGATGCATTCTTTAGGAACTTCCCCACAAAGTTTGCGCCTCCTCTTCTGTAAAAAAACTGTCTAAAAACAAGTTTATTTTCGAGAGCTTATCTTTTTTTTACAAAAAATAACCGAACTTAGAGTACTGTTAATATTAACGTTCCTTTAAGAATTGTTAAAGTGAATTGCTTTTTCCGAAAGAGTGTTTTTAGAATGCTTCTTTTTTTTTAACAAAAAGCCTTAGGCTTTGTTTTCTACCACTTTCTTAAAAGTGTGTATTAAAATTGTTAAACATAGCAACGAACATAACATCTAAGCATTTTTTTGATCCATTTTTTAGTTCTGATTGAGTCCAATGTTCTACGAATTTCAAGGCTATAAGCCTGTTGTTGATCCAACTGCCTTTGTGCATCCACAAGCGAATGTGACAGGTAATGTTATTATTAAGGCCAAGGTTTATATTGGTCCTGGTGCCGTTTTACGCGGTGACTGGGGGCAAATTATTATAGAGGAAGGATGTAATGTACAAGAGAACTGTGTTGTCCACATGTTTCCTGGTAAAACCGTCCATTTACATCCTAGTGCTCATATTGGGCATGGAGCAGTTATTCATGGAGCAACGGTAGGTTCTAACGCCTTAGTTGGTATGAATGCCGTGTTGATGGATGATGTAGAAATTGGTGATAACTGTATTGTTGGGGCGCTTTGTTTTGTGCCTGCTAATACTAAAATCCCAAATCAGAAGTTAGTAGTGGGCAATCCAGCAAAAATCATTAAAGATTTACCTGATGCTATGGTTGCCTGGAAAAGAGAAGGTACTGGTTTATACCAACAGTTACCTGCTGAATGTCAAGCCACCCTTCGTCCTTGTGCCCCCCTTATAGAAGTTCCTGAAGATCGTCCTGTACAAGATTTTTCGCAGTACAAAACGTGGCATGAACTAAACAAACGATAAGTTTTAATGGGAAGTTCTTTGCAACTTCGTAGTCCTCATAGAATTATGTTAGATCAAATTGTATTGATTGATGATGATAAGTTTACTAATAAAATCAATCAAAAAACCATTCGCCAACTTCTTCCGAATATCTCCATTCAAGTATTCGAAAATGGAGAAGAAGGATTAAGTTACCTTATTAACCAGCAAGACAAACAACTAAACATCTTAGTCTTTTTAGATCTACAAATGCCTGTTATGTCAGGTTTTGAGTTTTTAGATGTGTATGAGAATGCCATTGCTCACCAAGAACCTCCTTTTACCATTTGCTTATTGAGCAATGAATTAGAGGCTACTAGACAACACTGCCTAAGTGCTTATCCTAGTGTCTTAGATTATGTTCAAAAGCCCTTAAATATAAAGCGTACGGAAGATTTAATTGTGCAGGTAACACAAACCTTTGCCTCCTCTCAACAGTTGGTTAGTGCCTTGTACTAAGAGTACAATAATCAAAATCCTAGTAGAATTGAATTCTACTAGGATTTTCTCTCTCTATTCATCGATAGGACCTAGTTGAAGGCTAATATTCGTCTTCTCCCTCTTTTTCAGGCTCAACCACGAAAGTTTGGACCACTGTTTTCTTAAAAATACGTCCTGGAATACGCACTTCTAAACTATTTGCCCAAGTCCATAAGTCAAAGACAAGTTCTTCCCCTTCTTTGCGAATCGGCGAATTGAGTACCACATAATGATTCCCTGTAATACCATTAAAGAAATTTGACATTTTCTTAGAAATACCACTCTTTGGATTATTCATTTTGATTTCTGTGAAGTAGTCGTAAAGTCTATTCACATTAATTAAAAATAAGATATAGTGGTCTTCTCGGTATAATTTGTTGAGAGCAGAAGGCTTAAGATCTTTTCTATATTTTTTGACCTCTCCTCCAGAAAGTTTTTCAAACCATTTAAGAACTTTTCCTGGCAATCCAATGCCACGAATGCCGCCCATTTCTTTAGTGGGGCTATAGCCTAGTAAACCACTTGCGTTTTGCAAAGAAGAAAGCATCATCCAATCAATCAATTGTAAATTGTATTTTTTAGGCTCAAATTCTGTTTTTCCAAACATCGATTTATTCGCCTTGATTTTAACCTCTTTGTAAGTAGATTTTCCTGTTTGAAACAATTCTATGGCTGCTTTGGCAAAACCTCTAGGGTCACGTTCAATCCATAGCACCATAAAAGAAGCCGCACCACAAAGGTTGAGCTGGCTTTGATCCACTCCTGTTGGATCGGCAATTCGTTGTTTAAGCGCATACACAAACTCTCCTTTGGTAATCTCCAAGAAAACATCTTCTGGTGTCTCTGTTGTCGCAAAGGTATCAATCGTGGTTTGTGCTTCCGCTACTTCCTCTGGATCTTGTTTAATATTACTTTTAGGCTGTTCTGGTGCTAAATCAGCCTCATTCTTGAGGTAACCGCGCAATTTATCCGCCATCTGTTCTATCTTGGCAACTTGGCGTTGTGTCTGCTCATCCAAGGGAACTTGCTTTGATAAGTTACAATATTCTGCTAGAATCTGCTCTAAGTTTGCAATTCGTTGTTGTAGTGTTTGTTGATCAGCCATTTGTAAAGTACTATTCAGTAGGGAAAACTATTTTTATAAAAGACCAATCAATATAATCACTTTATTTAAAAAATCCAAGCTATAAAGTGATTAGCATTGCTTCAATTCTATTTATTAAAAAAGAAAAAGAAAAAAGCAACCCCAGCCCAATCTCTGCGTACTCCTTTTGCCGCACCTAATTTGCTTCCTCGTGCATAAACATCGCCATCCGATTCCACTTCTCCTACTTTGCGGCTGCCTCTATAAACATCGCCATCGGATTCTACTTTGCCAACCTTACTAGATCCTTTGTAAATATCGCCATCGGATTCAATTTTGCCAACCTTATTAGAGCCTAGGTAAATATCTCCATTAGATTTTATTTGACCAATTCTACTGCTTCCTTTATAAACATCGCCATCGCGTTCAATTTTGCCGATTTTACTAGACCCTCTATAAATATTCTGAGCACTCAAACTGTAACTGCTGGTTACGACAAGTAGCATGATATAGAACGTTTTCATTAGTTGTTAATTTTTATAAGGAGGTTATTTTAAACAAAAAGGCATCCCAAAGTAGTTTTGGGATGCCTTCTATTTCTGCAAATCTAAGGAGACTTATTTCAAGTTGATCTTAGAAGGATCATTTGGTAAGTCTGGTGCGTACAACATTACTTCGTTACAAATACCAGATTGCAAAGTCTCTGCGAATCCTTGATACTTAGAAGCTTTAAACACCTTGTATTTACGGATATACCCCGCTCCAGGATTGGCATTTTTACCTTTAGGATCCAATGTAAAAGTGTAAGTTTGGTCCCATTGCTTTTTGTCTTTTTTAGACAATTCAGCGTAGTTATCTGGACGGAAGTTAATCATTACTTCATACTCTGTATATTTCAAAGCACTGATGTTGGCCTCTTTTACTTTACTTACTTTAATCACTTCGATTACCCCAGAAATGCGGTCGTTAAAGACACAATCTTTACGCTTTGTTTCGTTGATAATGCGCTGTGCTAATTCTTGCTCGATAGATTTCATTTTCTCCAGTGCTTTTTGCTTCCGCAAACGAGATTCTTCTTGTGCTTTTTGATCCTGAATTTCAGCTAAGCGTCTTTCTTCTTGCTTTGCTTCAATTTCTTTTTGAATTTCAGCATCTACTTCTCGTTCTAATTTAGCACGTAGTTCGTCTTCTTTGCGTTGTCTATCAATGGCTTCTTGCTCTTTGCGTTTTTCTTCCGCTCTAGCTTCGCGCTCTGCTTCTTTGGCTTTGCGTTTAGCTTCCCGAATAGCATCAGAAGCATTAGGGCTTTTGCTTGTTGTTGTTGTTGTATTATTGGGGTTGCCTGCGACACTCTCTTGTCCAGCAGCGTTTAATTCTGTTTCGTACTCTTTACGTTTTTCTGCTTCGATTTCTGCTCGCAATTTTGCTTCATTGATGCCATCATTGTTATTGTAACTACTTGGGACGCCACCTTCCGCAATTTCTGCTCGTAGATTTTTCTCTACTAATTCACGCATTTCTGCTTCTGTAAGGTTGGCAATTTCTTCTGGTGTTAATCCACCATAGTCAAATTCTTTAATAGGTTCGGCTTCTGCTACAGGTGTTTCTACAGGATCTACTGTTTCGTTTACAGCACCATCTGCCTCTTTCGCTTTTCGACGTTGATGAGCGCGTTCTTTATCCTCTAACTGTTGCTCATAAGCTTTCTTAGTATAATCAATGATATTCTCATACGCCTCAAACAAGTCATTGTCTAATGCTTTAGATTCATAGGTATAACGCTCCAAACAAGCTTCTCTATTTCTAGTTTGCAGCAAGTTCATTGCATACTTTGTCCCTACTTTGACACTTTTTTGTTTGAGATATTCTGGGCCTACAGGCACACGAATAGCACGAGAACGCAGAACAAATTCAATATCTTCATCTTGTAGCATTTCCAACATTTCGCCGCCTTCCATTGGTGTAAAACGGAACAAGACTTCATGTTCATCGTATTTCAAAGCGCTCTCTGAAGCGGGGCGAATAACCTCCACAGAGGTTACTTCTGCTAAACCTGGCAATACTTCGTATTCACAGTCTCTAACAATTTTTGTACGCACGTTATCTCCATCGCCTGCGCTTGGTCCGCGCTGTGCCATTAGAGCCGTGGAAAATAAACAACAGGCCGCAGCTGCTGTCCAAGTAGCATATAGCTTTCTCATAAGAAATAGATTTATTTTTGTGCTAACAGGATCTTTTTTTTTATGGTCATAATGCTTCCTTATGGAAATGCACTATTTTCAGCTGTTACAACAGCCGTTCTAAACAGAAAGATGCAAAAGTAATTCAAAATGGTGCTTTACACACAATCTTTCTGTTCTAATTCTAAGTATATTTATTGCTTTACTGGCTAAAGTAAGGCTTTTTTAAGCTTTTACGTAGAAAGCGATTGATTTGTTGGGCTTTGAGCCAAAGAATTAAGGGCTTTACTGTAATTTTGTTTTTCTAAATGCAGCTTATTCTTTTTTATCATCCCTTAAATTGTCAATAATTTCATGGAACGCCATCAAAAACTAGCAGTCAGCGAGTACTTTTACAGCCTTCAAGGAGAAGGCCGTACTATGGGAATTCCTGCTATTTTCTTGCGCCTTACAGGTTGCAATTTATTGTGCGGTGGGCAAGGTGCCGAAAAAGATGGACAGTTGCATGATGGAGCCACTTGGATTTGTGATACCATTGATGTTTGGATGAAGGGCCACACTTGGAATTTCCCAGAACTGATCGAAGAATTAAATGACAAAACAGATTTTATACAGCGCTTAAAATCGGGTGTTCATTTAGTGATTACAGGGGGCGAGCCCCTTCTACAACAAGCACGGATTGTTGCTTTTTTGGACTATTTAGAACAAGAACACGCCCTCCATCCGATTATAGAAATAGAAACCAATGCCACTTTAGAACCACTTCCTGCCTTGAATCAACGGGTACAATATTGGAATACCTCTCCCAAACTTAGCAACTCTGGAATGCCTTTGCACAAACGTTGGGACAAAAAAATCTTACAGTGGTTTTCTGATAACCCCAACACTATGTTCAAATTTGTCATTACCTGTCAAAAGGACTTTGAAGAACTGCAAGCCCGATGGCAAGAACAACCGACCTTAGATTGGAACAAGATTGTTCTTATGCCAGGGGCAGACAGTTTGGAGCAACTACTAGAGCGCAACCAGTTTGTCGCGGAGTTATGCATTCAACACCAATTGCGTATGAGTACACGACTCCATGTAGAGATTTGGAATCAATTAACAGGAGTGTAAGTTTGTATTCATTTTTAACAAAAAATACATGATTATAAATAAAATATTGAACTCGCGTCGATTATATCTCCTAAAGGCACAATAATTGATCCTTGTTTTTCAACCATCATTAAATACTTCCCTGAATGGTTATTGACAAACATTTTAAAGATGTAATATAACACTTCACTGAGTTGCTATTAGCATATAATACCCACACAAAATAGTATACACGGTACCCTCCCCCTATCTTAAAAGGTATAAACAACAATGCATAAAATAGAATGTAGAGCGGCGGAAGCTTTTATCTATCCTCATGGAATTATAGAAGTTCATATTAAATCTAGCTGGGATCAACCTGACACTCCTGAAACTTCCAGTGAAATTGCCATCATGTTAAAAGAATACATAGATTCAAGTCATGTCCCCTATGCCCTCATGCTCTTCCCACCCAATTTATATGTCAAAAAAGAAGTTTTACAAGCTTATTTCAACATTAAAATAGGACACATTGCAGATGCTTTAGTTGTTAATTCTTTTGGCGCACGATTGATAGGTAAGATCGTATTAGGATTCCATAAGAATCCTACTCCTATAAAAATTTTTAGCAATAAAGCCGATGCCGAGGTATGGTTGCTTGAACAGTTAGAGCTTACCAAAAACAAATAACATTGAGCCACATTGTGTTCCCTATTTTTCTAGTAAACTTTGATAGGCACTAGGCAATTCCATAGGTTGTTCTAAGGCTACTAAAATTAGTACTGCGATCAATATTCCTACACCAATCCCAATCCATGCAGGACGATTAGCCTTTTTTTCATTCCCTTTAAATAAGCGCCATAAGCAGACCAAATGCACAAAATAAGACGCGACGCCTAAGAAATAATAAGGCACAAAAAAGAAGGCTTGAGGAATAACTTGTACAACCATTGCCGCAAAGTAGAAATTGGTATCAACGCCCATTCCATAATGGGCAAATAAAGTAGCACTGGTATGCACTAACAGAAAAAAAGCTAAGTACAAACCAGAATAAATTTGCCAGCGTTTCCAAGGATTTTTGGCCACTGGTTGTTCTCTTTTTTTCGCAATTTTATAAGAACGAAAAGCCAAACCTAGCCCCGAACCTATTTGAAAAAGAACAGCTACAATTAACCCAAATTCCACCAAAGGGTGCTTATAAATCCCTCTCAATACGTCCATAACAGCAATATGGCTGTTGATGTGGTGCAAAGCCGTGAGGTGGTTGAGTAAATGTGCCGTAACAAATAGGCTTAAATAGACACCAGAAAAACGATGAATCTTGTTCATGTTATTATTATTTTAGTAAAAAATAAAGCGCTGTGAAGCGAACTAACACCAACAAGACGGCGCAACACTTATTTTTGTGACAACCAACGTCAATTTTATTTTTCAAGTAGTTCTATTGGCAACTTGTCTGGGTTTCTTATAAAGTATAGATTCTGAACTTTATCGCCATTCCAATCACACAAAACCAAGGTAGTCAATTGATTGTTCTCATAAATCTCCCACCCCAATTGTTGGTGAATCCAAATAGGCTGCACTGCCATTTTTTCTCCTGCTTTTTTTACAATGCCTTGTAGAAATGCTTTGCAAGTGGCCCAACCATGCAATGATTTGAGTGCAGCAGTTACCTTACCACCACCATCAGAGTACACCGCAATATCTTCTTTGAGTAAGGCAATAAGGGCCTCTAATTGTCCTGTTTGATTTGCCTCTAAGAAGTGTTCTTCAAATAAACTTGTATCCCCTGAGGGAGCATTATTAGGAGCAGCTTGTTTTATTTTTACTTGGAGGCGCTGGTAAATTTTTCGACAATTAGCGCCTGTTAGCGCAAGTGTAGTTGCTATTTCTGTATAAGAATAATCAAAGCATTCTTTGAGTAAAAATATCGCTCGCTCTTTAGGATTGAGCCGGGAAAGCAACACCGTGAGGCCATAAGTCAAGTCCAAATGGCTGTGGCTAGGCGCATCCAATAAAGGTTCAGGCAACCAAGGCCCTTTGTAGGCTGCGCGTTCTTGGGCAACCGCTTGGAGATAATCCAAACTCGCATTAATAACCATGCGTCTCAAGTAGGCCATTGGATGAGTAATTTGGACTTTTTTTGCCCGCTTCCAATAGCGAATCCATACTTCTTGGCAAATATCCTGACTGGGGGTTATTTCGCCTGTCATTTGATACGCTAAACCTAATAATTGTTGCTGTTTTGTAGGGGTATATTCTATCATAGGAAGTAATGCCTTATTTGGTCTATTCTTATTTGCTGTAATAAATACTATTGCTAATCTACTGCCGTACTATACACTACGTATAACTGACAAAAATGGTAGTTTTTTGTACGACTATTGACTGGCACATTCCTTGACTTAGGCAAAGCAGATTTGTGCTAATGGGAATGCCCCAATAGGTTAATATTAGCAATTTATTGCGCCAACTCTATGATTTGAGCGTTGTATTAATAAACAGAAACATTCATTAAGAGGAAATCAAGTAGGATAATGGTTGGATCATACTGCCAAAATGACCCTTTTAACTGACAAAATAGAAAGATACGTGAGAAAAATAACAACAGCTACTCCTGCGCTTTCCGCACCTAGAGTACAGTTTCATGAAGATACAGAAGTAGAGTTTTTGCCCTTATTCTCAGTAAATGAGCAGGGTTTTGATGAATACGAGCAAGAAGATTATCCAGAAGTCTTGCCAATTTTGGCACTCAAAAACACCGTCTTATTTCCTGGTGTTATCATCCCTATTACAGTAGGTAGAGATCGCTCCATTGCAGCGTTGACAGATGCCCACAAAGGAGATAAAAACGTGGCGGTTATCACTCAAAGGGATTTGGAGGTAGCAGAGCCCGTACAAGCAGACCTTTATAGCATTGGTGTGGTTGCCAAAATTCTGAAAGTCCTCAAAATGCCTGACGGCAGTACTACTGCTATTTTGCAAGGACGCCAGCGCCTAGAACTTAAGGAGTTATTAGAAACAGATCCTTACTTAAAAGGACGCATTGTGCTATCAAAAGTACAACCTGCCTTGGACTCGCCTAAATTTACAGCTATGGTCAGTGCGATGCGCGATTTGGCAGATCGTATTATCAAACTATCGCCTAGTATTCCTAATGAAGCCTCTATGATGTTGAAAAACATCAAAAATCAACATTTCTTAATCAATTTCATTGGTTCTAATCTTAACATTAATATCAATGATAAACAAAAAATCCTAGAGATTGAGCGCTTAGAAGTTAAGGCTAAAGCGATTTTGCAACACATGAATCAAGAGTTGCAAATCTTGGAGTTGAAGAAGGAAATTGAAGTCGATGTACAAGGTGATATGGAGCAGCAGCAACGAGAATACATTCTCAACCAGCAGCTCAAAAAAATACAAGAAGAATTAGGCGACTCTCCTACCCAGAATGACATTCTAGATATCGAGCAAAAAGCTAAAGATAAAAATTGGCCAGAGGCTGTTCAAGCAAAATTTGATAAAGAATTGCGCAAAATTAAGCGCATGAATCCTGCCGCTCCTGAGCATTCTATTCTCACCAATTACCTCGAAATCCTAGTAGATTTACCTTGGGAGGAAGTGACAGAGGATTCGTTCGATTTAGAATCAGCAGAAGCAATTTTAGAGCACGATCATTTTGGCTTGCATAAGGTCAAAGATCGGATTTTAGAACACTTGGCTGTTTTGAAGCTCCGCCGTGATATGAAATCTCCTATCCTTTGTTTGGTAGGCCCTCCTGGTGTTGGAAAAACCTCTCTAGGACGTTCTATTGCCAAGGCTATTGGTCGAAAATACATTCGTATGTCTCTAGGAGGCGTACATGATGAGTCCGAACTACGCGGCCACCGAAAAACCTATATTGGCGCGATGCCTGGGCGTATCATTCAATCGCTCAAAAAGGTAGAATCCAGTAACCCTGTGTTCATTTTAGATGAGATTGACAAACTAGGAAGCAGTTACAAAGGAGATCCTTCCTCTGCCCTACTAGAGGTCTTAGATCCAGAGCAGAATACTGCTTTTTATGATAATTATTTAGAGTTAGAATACGATCTCTCTAGAGTTTTATTTATTGCTACCGCCAACTCTTTGCAGAGTATTCAGCCTGCTTTGTTGGATCGAATGGAAATCATTCAAGTGAATGGTTATTCTAGCGAAGAGAAATTACAAATTGCCAAACGCCACTTAGTAGAGAAGCAGCTAAAAGAACATGGTTTAGAAGAAGAACATCAAGTCCATATTGCTGACGAAGCGTTAGAAAAAGTTATTGGTGATTATACCCGCGAGTCTGGTGTGCGTTCTTTAGATAGAGAATTGGCAAAAGTAATGCGTCATATTGCGACAAAAGTGGTTCGTAAAACATACGATGGCGCGGAAATTCAAGCGGATCAAATTCCTGATATTTTAGGGCCTAAAAAGGTCAACTTAGATAATATTTTTGAAGAAGAACAAGAGTTAGGAGTGGCTGTTGGTTTGGCTTGGACAAGTGTTGGTGGGGATATTTTATTTATAGAAAGTAGCTTAAGTAAAGGCAAGGGCAAACTAACCTTGACAGGAAACTTGGGCGATGTTATGAAAGAATCCGCGACGACTGCGCTTAGTTATTTGCGTGCACATGGCCATTTGTTGGACATTTCAAATACCACTTTTGATGAAACCAATGTGCATGTACATGTTCCTGCTGGTGCCATTCCCAAAGATGGGCCGTCTGCTGGTATTACGATGCTAACCGCCTTGGCTTCTGCCTTCACCAAACGCCCCATACGCTCCAAACTAGCGATGACAGGGGAAATTACTTTGCGGGGCAAGGTCTTGCCTGTTGGAGGAATCAAAGAGAAAGTCTTAGCCGCTAAACGAGCGGGGGTTACCATGATTATCTTGTGTGCAGACAATGAAAAGGACATTAAGGAGATTAATCCTGAATATCTGGAAGGGGTAGAATTTCACTATGTGAAACGGATGCAAGAAGTCTTGGATTTGGCTTTGGTGTAAGCTCTTGATTGTATAAAAGTCGATAAATAGTCCATTTAATGAATAGGAGCCATTTCTTACTTAAGGGATGGCTCCTGTCTGTTTAGTAGAATGTCTTTCATTTTACGGTGGAGCGATCGTTCTCCAATCATTTAGGTCGATAAAAGGGAAGCCTGTTGGAACTATTTCATGTGAACAACATTTAAATTTAACCAAGAGCATGTAGTTCTAGGTGGATAAGAATCTTTCACTTTAGCGAATACCCCACAAGATGTTCAAGAACTATTAAAGATCACAGGTATTGCGATTACCTTAAAGGATTATGACTTCCCCCTAATGTTATTCCTACTAGTAACACTGCAACAGAAGTTTATTAAGTGGACTGAGTTTTAGCTTCGCTGTTACTTATATCCCTACGGTCAGGAGCGTTTCACTTCTAGTTCGTGATCTTTTTGTCATTAGCTCCGCTGCTACTTCTTGGTGTCACAAAAAGAAACAACTCTTAAGCACTCGCGAAGCGATCTGATCTAGTTGCTATAATATAGGTACTAGTCCGTTTTACGCGCACGACCGAAGGGACCACGGAGTAGCAGCGCAGCTCGCTGAAACGGACTCGGGCCAAAAGGAAGGAGCGCGGCAAACAGCCTTGTTATTCGTCTAAACCTTTCCAACTCGCCTTCGGAAGGCTACGCACTT
>JBOEFW010000086.1:0-6543 GCA_050633105.1 Aureispira sp.
CTCAATACAACTATCTTCCCAACTATTACGATCGAAGAAATAAACTCTTTGGGCATTCTGTTCTTTATACCTTTTATGATGACTTCACCTTCTTAGCAGAAGAAGAAAACCCTCCTAGAATCGTCTCTTTGGTTGCTCCAAGGAGAACAGGGGTCGGAATCTGGTCTGTTGTAGGCAATGCGCTTATTCTTACAACGCCGCCCCATTGGTATACTCTTTATGAACCAATTAGAATGGAAACGGAAACGATGTATTTTTCAGAATATACTTCCTCTTATAAAATCCAAGGAAATTTATTGGTTCTTCGCTCAGGAAAACAAGGCTATCGCTTAAAAAGAAAGTGGGCCAAAGGACATAAACGATTGTCTGCGGTGCGATGATTCGTGTTTATTGCTACAAAGGGGAATCAGGTTTCTCCTCTAAGGTTTCAAAAGTCTGCTTTCCACGCACAAAATGCTCCCAAACAATACTTTTAGCATAACGTCCAGCAGGGCGAAAAGTAGCTTGGCCTTGATAAGCCTGTTGGGCAATCACTTCCGCAATTTTTGCCCGTTTTTGGCGACGGTGCTTGAATTGCCCAAAGTAGTGCCAATGTGCACGAACGATCGCCCAGATGTTCTTAAACTCGCCTTGTACTAAAAAACGAGCGCCTGCAATCCCATCCAATACCAAGCGCATCCAAATGGTTTTATGTAGGTTTTCTTTGACTTCATTGTTATAAACCATGCCCAAACTGTTTCTAAAGTTGAGATAGGTTTTGTGGGGACTACTTTGAGGCAAAGTCCCCCCTCCTACATGCCACACGATAGAAGACGTACAAACAGCAATTTTATAATTGCCCCGTTTTAGCCGCCAACACAAATCAATCTCTTCCATGTGGGCCTTAAAATCTTCATCAAAACCGCCAAAGTTGTGAAAGCATTCTGAACGAATAAATAAAGCAGCACCACTTGCCCAGAAGATTTCCTGAGGCGTATCATGTTGTCCACGATCTTCTTCTAATTGACCAAAAATTCGGCCTCTACAAAAAGGGTATCCCCAACAATCGATGTAACCTCCTGCCGCTCCTGCATGTTCAAACAAGTAGGGCTCTGCTTCTAAACGAATCTTAGGTTGACAAGCGGCAATCTGAGGATCTTGTTCCAACAGTTGCACCATTGGTTCAATCCAATCAGGCGCTACTCGTACATCAGAATTCAGCAAAATATAATAATCGGCTTCTACTTGTTTCAAAGCGCGATTATAGCCTCCTGCAAACCAATAATTTTCCGCTAAACTAATCAAATAACGTCCGCCATATGTTTCTTTTGAATCCGCTTCTGCGGCACTTACAAAGCCCTCTTGCTGTAAATAAGTTACAGAGCCATCTGTTGAAGCATTATCTGCTACATACAAAGCCATATTAGGATAAGTAGAGGCATACACAGAAGGCAAAAAATCGGGTAGGTAGTTATTTTGCAGGCCATTGTAATTTAAAATAACAACAGCAACGCGGGGCAGTTGACTCATAATAAACAACTATTTTTAGACGTGGAATAGAGCGGTTAGTGCGTATTAAAAACCGCCAAAGCGGCTTCTTTATCTTCCGCTAATTGAGTTTGTAAGGCTTCTAGAGAATCAAATTTAACATCTCCTCTTAGATAATCTACAAACTCTACGCTAAGCATTTCTCCATAAATTTGTTGGTCAAAAGCGAAGATATTCACCTCTATTGTTTGTGCCAAATCATGGTCTATTGTAGGGCGATTACCAATGTATAACATCCCTTGATACGTCTCTTTTTTATGTTGAATGCGTACCGCATAGATCCCCGTTGGGGGAATCAGTTTGTAAGGATCTAATACCTCTATATTAGCTGTGGGAAAGCCGATGGTATGTCCAATTTGTAACCCCTTGACAACTTTACCAGTAATGCCAAAAGGATGACCAAGCCACTTTGCAGCCTGTTGCACCTCTCCTGTCAATAAAGCCTTGCGCACTTTGGTCGAACTAACCGCAATGTCTGCCACTTCTTGCTTGGAGATTTCCACCACTTGAAATTGGTGTTTTTCTTCAAAGTTCTTGAGATAACTAATGTCTCCAACTCGGTCCTTCCCAAACCGATGATCGTAGCCAATGGCAATAATGCTTGGCTGAAAATGTTTGACCAAAAAATCTTCGATGTAAGCATCTGGACTTTGTTCAGCAAAGGCTCTAGAAAAAGGAACAATAACCAAAATGTCCACTTCGTATTGTTCTAATAACAACGCTTTTTCCTCTAGATTACTCAACAATTTTAGATCATAAGACTGTCCAACAACTAAGCGTGGATGGGGATGAAAGGTAATCAGAATGGATACCCCATCAATACTAGTTGCTAAATCATTAATTTGCTTGATAATCTGTTGATGTCCAAGATGTACACCATCAAAAGAACCAATCGTTAAAACCGCATTTTTAAAGCTGGGCAATCGGGATAAATCTCGGTATATTCTCATGCTTATGGCGCTAACTTACAAGAGCGTTTTGTCAATCAATAAATACTTCCTACTAGTTATTAGGAGCTTCAGTAGTAGGGCGTGGAACAGGATAGAATTGCATATAGGCTCCAAATGCCCAGCCAATTTTTCCTGTTTTAGTTCTCACTTTTACCCAAGGGGCAGTACGCACTTCATCAGCAGAAACACGTAATTTTTGTAAGGCCGTTGCTTCTCCCAAATCTGTTACGGCTTCTCCATAACGCAGATAAGTCAATACTTTTCCTGCTAATTCAGGGGCATGACGCAAACGCAAACTATCTGCCAAAACATACAAGGTTCTTGGTTGACGCAAACTATCTGGCCTAGCCGTTAAGGGTGCTGTATTGGCTGTTGGTCTGTTAGGAGCACTAAAAGAGCTTCCTTCATCACGACTACTATCTGCTGGAGGAGTGAGCGTAGAATCAACCACTTCTTCTGTTACAGTAGGTTGTTCCTCCCCATTCTCAGCAACAGGGTCTGCGCCACATTTAGAGATTGCAAAAAGAAGGACAGCAAAGACAATAAGCCCTATCCCTGCTAATTCTATGTTATTTAATCTACCTTTAGTGGGCTTAGAAGCAGGCGTGTCCTCTTGTTGAGGTCGGCGTGGTCTATTGGATGGCATGTATGTCTATGATTTTCTATTAAAATATTGAGGACTAAAGGTACTGAATTTTTAGGCAAGTGCATCCTGCACGTAATTTTTTCTGTACAGGACTCTTTTCTGTATGGGCATATTGCGTGTTGGGCAAGGCCTTATACCTTTCTAATAAAAAAGAATTCATGTTTAAATTAGCTTTCTTTTGTTGGCTTATTTGGGGTTTGGGAGCTTGTGTATCGGACCAAGCAACCTTGCCTGTAGCCTTGCCAACTACAACTACACTCCCCTCAGACAGCAACAGTATTCCAAAAGTGGATTCTATTCCATTGGGGCTTCAGCAATTCATCGAGGCCTATCCTGAACAACACTTGCAAGCCAAAGGGCAGCAATTAATTTGGCCTGATAGTTTTTCTCTTGTTTATGCTGATAGCAGTACTTGGCCAAGCTTTTGGGACTCTTTGGAACGGCCAACTTTAGCCTTGCAAGTCGCGCAATCGTATCCAAAAGGAGAGGAATACTCCCTCCCTCAACGCAATCAAGATCCAGGGCGAATAAGGGTTAATGCTTTTTTTGAGAAAATGTATGGGGATAACAAGGCCGCCGTTCAAGCAAAACTAGTTTCTGTTGATTTTTTAGGCACACCTGTCCGCATCACCACAGTCAATGGTGTTCATAAACGCCTAGCAGCTGTTGCTAAAGCCTTGGAAAAACATCCCGAATGGCACCGCTATTGTCTACCAACTGCGGGCACCTTTAATTGGCGCCCCATTGCAGGCACCTCTAGGATGAGCAGCCATAGTTTTGGAATTGCGATTGATTTAAATGTCAAATGGGCGAATTATTGGCGTTGGGCAGTGGCTCCCAAGGAAGGCACAGGTCCCCGTCCTATTCTTTACAAGAATCGACTGCCCCTAGGGTTGGTTGCTTTGTTTGAACAAGAAGGTTTTATTTGGGGTGGCAAGTGGTACCACTACGATACCATGCATTTTGAATACCGTCCAGAATTATTACAATAATAATAAAATCAGCCGCCTAATTATTGCACTTCAAAGGCAAAAAATCCTACTCGAAGCGCCGCCTCTGGGTCATTATCTTCCCAACAAAGTTCTGTTGTATCTACTGGAGAATAGCGTTGGCAAATATTGTTAATGTAAGCGTAGTTGTTATTCCCCTCGTTCGCGATCATTCTAGAATTAGAGGTAATGAATTGCTCACATCTTGTTTGGCTCACCTTTAAGCCCTCTTCTCCCGCACCTCTTACTAGCCTATCTTCTAACAAACTATATTGAAAAGGCAACAATAATTCGGAGCGATACAAGCCTGGGTGCAACGCCACCAATCCAATTTTAAATTGTTTGTTTTCACGATCTTCAAATCGCCAAAATGTTCCAAATTCAGGATTATTCAAGCGCTCCACAGAACCTTTTTCTACAACTGTTGTAAAATAACGATCGTCGTAATTCGCATAAAGCGTATCTAAACGCCCTATTCTGAATTTAAAATACAAATCAAAAGGCTCCAAGTTAACCTGATCACCTGTCCCATTATTTAAAATCGGCTCTCGAATATCCATTGTATACCAAATCGTATCTCCAACATTTACTCGATCAGTAATATTAACTTCTATTGGAAAGTCAAAATCATAATCAATCCGACATTCTGGTAACTGGCAAGCGGTCCAAGCCAAACAACAAAGAAGAAAAAGAGTGGGAAGAGCGAAGGTTTTCATTTAATCAATTTGTGTTTTTTATTACTTATAGCGCAATTGGTATAAGCTAATTGGTTGTTTTCCTTGTTTGTAAGTAGCTTGTTCCCGCAAGGCACCTTGACGATTATACAAGCGTTCTTGGCGTATTTCTAGCTGATTTCCAAAATAATAAGCATCTTGTTGCTTTTTGGGTTGGCCATTTGTTCGATAACAATAGGTCTTTTTATAGCTTCTAGTCCAAGTTGACAAAGGCCATTGCGACGAGTGTTCTTCACAGAGTTGATTGGCTGTATTGTAAGAATAAATCGCCTTCTGTGTAACCACTCGGGCACTGTCCAAGGTCCAGCGTTCTATCAACAATCCACGATCATTATACACCATAGAATCTATCGCATATAAGGCTTTTTGATCAGGAGTTTGGTCTTGACCTAGATTGTATGATAATGCTTTGCTTAATTGTTGTTGATCGTTGTATTCATACAAATAATACGCACACCAATAGGCATTATCAAAGGGGACTAAACAATCCTTGTAACGCAACAGTTGTCCTTCTTCTCCATAGGTATACACCGTGTGCAAACTCCCTTGGTTGTCCACTACATAATACTTTAATCGACCAGAATCATCAAAAGAATAAGTTGTTGTACTAGAATCCATTAGGTTCCGTCCAACCATTTCGACTCCTGCTAAGTAAGCGCCTCCTTTTTGAGCAAGCGCCTCCCAAGTATGAGGAGCAGGCAATTCAAATCGTACATGGTACAATTTCCCTTGTTCTGTGGTATACAAAACATCTTCTCTCAAATATCCTGCCTCATAATACTGCTGTTGGACTAATTTAAAATCTTTTCGTTTGCCTGTTGGACTCTTATACGTTTCTTTGCTCCTATACGTTCCTTCATAACGTAAATGAGTAGCTAATTCTTTGCTCTTGACCCAATGGTCATAAGCATTCTGAGCTAGAGCCGCTTCCGAAAAAAAACACAAAAAGAGGGTCATCCAGCCAGCAATGGGCTGGTATATGATCCTCCGATCAAACCATACTAATTGATAATTCATAAAAGGAAAGAATTCAATGAAGTTGACTGTAAGAAATGATCTTTTTTTTATAAATTGACTTTTAAACCCCACTCACACAAGACGCCACCCATCAATGCCAAGCACAATAGCCAGTAACCAAAATGAATCAAGATGTATTTTACAGATTGACGTTCGCGTAAAGCAATCGCCACTAAAATTGGCAGAACAAAGACCACTGTTCCCATGATTCCATGTACAACACCATGTCCAAAACTCAAGTGCATATCTCCTACCAAGCGCGCTACTTGATTAAAAGCCAACGTTGCTTCTGTCCCTTCATCGCCAAAGCCTTCTCTAGCAAAGAATAACTGCATTACTCCCATTTGATGGTTGACATAACTCATTAAACCAAAAGACATAAAAAGGGCAAAGACATAACTAATCACGGCATGCACTATCCCAAAAGCAGGTACATTGGTCTTAGTTTGTTGCCCTAAAGCCTTCCCAAACACATTAGAATTGTACCAAATAGCTGCTAAAACAACAGGAATAAGGGCCGTTAAAGGCAATATCATAAAATTAGGTTCCAACAACATAATTATCTATTTTTGAGGTGTGCAATAACATAGAAATCCATTATATGGGCTCAATATAAGGATCTTCTACAGCCTAAAAATCATTTTTTCCTTGTTTTATGATTTAATAGTTCGTTGAAAAAT
>JBOEFW010000087.1:0-34434 GCA_050633105.1 Aureispira sp.
GTTAGGTATTTTAGATGCAGATGGAATCTGCTCGTTTATGCAATTTGATGCGATTGCCCTTAAAGAAAGCGAAGGAAGACCTTATTTTAGTTGCTAAAACAACTGTATTGATATTTAAAAGTGTCTCGATAGACTTAATACACTGTAACAGAAANNCTTTTGTTACAGTGTATTTAGTACCATCTCTATCTGTAAAGATTAGAAAAAGAGCTTAATTAGGTGTTGGGCATGGCAGGTAATTCTACAAAGAAGTCGGTGCCTTTCCCTTCTTCAGAAGTAAAATAGATTCTGCCATTGGCCATTTCTACAATAGTTTTAGACATGGCCAAACCAATGCCTGTACCAGAGCTTTTAGTGGTGAAGTTAGGAACAAAGATATCATCTTCTTGCGCTTTTGGAATACCACAGCCATTATCAGAAACACGGATTAAAACCTTTTTACTCATGTACGTTAAGGCGATTTTTACAATACCAGGTTGGTCATCAGGAATGGCCTGAATAGCATTTTTGAGCAAGTTATTCAACACTCGCATGATTTGCGTTTTGTCTGCAAAAACGACGCATTCTTCTTCAGTCATTTCTAAGAAAACCTGCATGTTTTCCTCTTCTTTAAACAAGCTATAAGCATTATGCACCAACTCATTGATGTTTAATTTTTCCTTGTTGGCTTTGGGCATTTTAGCAAAAGAAGAGAATTCTGACGCAATATGTGCTAAACTATCGATTTGTTCAATTAAGGTTTTGGAAACACGTTCCACCATTTTTTGCGCTTTCTCTGGATTGGTATTCACGACCCGTTCTAAAAGCTGAATATTCAGCTTCATAGGAGTGAGCGGATTCTTAATTTCGTGGGCAACTTGTTTGGCCATCTCTCGCCAGGCGCTTTCCCGCTGGGATCGGGCTAGTTTTTTGGTACTTTCTTCTAGTTCAACAATCATTGTATTATAACGATCGACCAATTCCCCAATTTCATCGCGGCTGTTCCAAATTAAAGGTTCATTTTTCTTACCTAATTCTACGGCGTCTAACTTGGCACCAATGACCGATAAAGGATTGGTGACGGAGTTGGCGATAAAGAAGGCGGCGCCTCCTGCAATGAGTAAGAAAATAACGTAAACGTTGAGTAAGGTTCCTAGGAACTCTGCGACATCTTGTGAGCCAATATTGCGCGATCCCGCCAAATCATAAGGAAGGTTGAGGTAGGCAATGGTGACATCATTTTTATCTTTCAGAGGAACATAAGCAGAGAGGTAACTAAAGTTATTAATAACCTCTTCTTGAGAAACCAAATTCTGTTGCTCATTCCGTAGGCGCTGAAAGGCAATCGGATTCATCTTTCGGCTAATCAAGTGCCGTTCAAAGACTACTTTTTCGGAAGAGCTTAATAAATTACCCCCTAAATCATAGGTATTCACATCAATTTTATGAATGTCTGCTAAGCTTCGAGCATCAGGCAATTTGGGAATGGAATCTTGACCTTCATGGATCTGCCAAACTGCTGTTCGAGCAGTACTGCTGATTTTTCGTAGAAGACGTGATTTGTGATAATCATCGTACTCACTACTATAGTATAGAATGGTAATAATTGCAATGGCAACAAACGACGCCAAGGTGACCATAATAATCCCTCGTTGAATTTGCTCTCTTAAAGAATTTTCAAAATTGGTTCTAATGAAGCGCTTTTTAGTGATTCTAAACAACAGTTCATTGGCAATTTGTAGAGAAAGAAGCAAGAAAATGCCAAAACAAAAGATGTAGGCAAAAATAGTAAAGGCCTTGAAGGTATTAAAAATGGGCACCGTTACAATTGCAATATTAGAGGACAAATCGTGCCCACGATAAACCAAATAACGTTCACTGCCTTCTAAACCTTGCCCTTTGAGTAAATGGAATTGCCCAGGCTCTGGAAGTACCATATCATAGGCAAGTTGCGCTTTAAAGTTAGAGCCATTGGTTAATACACGCTCTTGATATTTATACAAAGCATACGTGAATTGGCTGTTTAATTGTTCTAATCGTCCTTTATTTCGACTCAATAATTCTACATAAATATTGGACTTCTTAAAGTCTTTTCTAGGGGTAAATTCAACAACAATCAAGCCTAGCAAAGCGCCATTTTCTGACAAGGGCAACTTTGCTAAATAGGAATATTGTCCATCAGGCAATGAATTAAAATGGAGGTAAGGATTGGTTGTTTTACTACTTCCATGAATGAAGTCCATGACATCTACATAGGGCCGCTTTTCT
Source organism: Aureispira sp. (assembly GCA_050633105.1). Classification (GTDB taxonomy): domain Bacteria; phylum Bacteroidota; class Bacteroidia; order Chitinophagales; family Saprospiraceae; genus Aureispira. The sequence continues at coordinate 2,248 of JBOEFW010000087.1, forward strand.
CCTCTATAGGGTTTGCCTTGACTGGTATAAATATGGACACTGTAGTCATAACGACCAAAGAAATAGTTGTCCAAATAACGGTAAGTCAAAAGCTTGACGGCTTGGCGTCTAGGAGAAGGAGAGAGGGGACTATTGATTGAAATTTTGAGCGAACCATCGTCTAAAATCTTAGGTACCAAAGAGCTAAAGATTGCCTCCATTTCTAGGTCGCGTTCCATGGCCAGTTTTTTGGCGTATTCTTGGCGCAAGGCAATGCCTTTGTCTACATTAGCATGCTCAATGACCATAGTAATAAAAACAGAGAAAAGCAAAAGCCAAATACTAATCCAAGCTAAGGAAGTACTGCGTTGCTGTGTGAAAAAATACAAAGCGAATACATGGGTAACAACCGCTAAAGTAAAGACCAATTGATCCATCACCCAATTGTCAATAGCTAAGGAAATTCCTATGGTAAACAACCAAGCTACACCAAATAAACCAGCGTGTACCTTGAATGGTAATTGGAATGTTTTGAATATTTTGGCAAAGTGTAAGGTGAGAAAAAAGTAAGAGAGCAAGAAGAAGCCAATTCCTGTTAATGCCAATAAGGAATAAAGATTCAACCTAGAAAAATCATCAAATTCAAAAGAAATGAAGGAGGCCATGACAATATCACGCAAAGCAAATTGAATACCAGCTAAGCCACCTACCAAAAAGAAATAACCAGAGGCACCTATACTAATTTGTTGCCAAGGGAGATAAGATTTGACATCATTGACACGCACTGTTCTAGTAATGTACAACGCATACCAAAAGAGTAAACCAATATCAATTAAAAAATCACCTAGAGAGTAAAACCAAATGTGATTAGCGTCTGATAGCCGTTCATTGAAAATCGCATATTGGTTGGCTAAAAATGGGAAGTCATAAAAAATACTCACCATTCTAAACAAAAAGAAACTTCCTAATAACAAAAGAGCTCCTGTAACAACATAACCTTTTTTTCTGCTCAATTGACGAGCGAGCTGATGAATACCTAGTAGGAATAGAAAACTACTCAAGAAATAACATAAAGTAGCAAAGACAATATACCATTTATAAGGATAATACGGTTGGGCTTTAACATAAACAATTGGACGGCCTAAACGATCTTTAACAGCATGATCTGTTGGGGTTTCACTAATGGCAATAAACTCAGAAACTTGCTTTGAAACTAAGGAAAAATGATCTTGTAAGTAGTTGTTATTAATAGAGTAGTGCCTGTAAATAGGGACTAAGGCTTCTAGATTGTAATGGTAAGTACTATCGTCAATAAGAAAATCATAAGGGCGATGTACCTTTAGATAGATGGAGGCATTCATCTCATAGCGCTCAATGGTATCTTTGCGCGAATAACGAATATCAGATTGGTAGGGTAGAATATTATTGTTGTTCCAATAAACAACAGAATCGTGGTCGTTGTAAATTAGAAGGGTATAAGGCTTATTGATGTATTTGGTGACCGTATCCCCAAGAATATAGCCTTCTACGGCATTAAGCAATAGAGCACCATTATTAAATAAGCCTTCAATCTCTGCCTCTGCTTGATGTAATTCTTGTTCTATTTGCTCTATATAATCTGCTGGATCAGGAGCACGATGGGCCCGCTTTTCTATAATCCCTCCAATAGAAAAACCAAATATAGCTAAGAGCAGACACCAAAGAATAGGGCGAAATAAGAGTTGTTTGGAAGCGTTGAGATCTGTCATAAAAAGTCGTTGCACATAATTTGTACCATAGTAGCAAAAAGCCCTATTAACACCAAAAAATAGGAGTTATTTTATAAGATAATCCCCTTTCCTGGAGCTATTCCTGTTTTGGGTACAATAAAAAGGAGTAGCTCCTTTCGAAGACTACTCTTAAGAGCTAGTTATGCAAAGGACCGTATTCGTTTCTTATTCTAGTAATTACTGCATGAGAATAAGTGGATAACAATAAAAAAGAACTTTATTTCAATTTGAATTTGACAGGTAATTTGAGGTAAGTACTAACTGCTTTTCCCTCTTTATAGGCAGGCTGCCACAAGGAAGAATTGCTTTTCATGGCCAGAATAAGCGCAAGGGCACTTGCATCTAAAGCATCGCTTCCAGAAGATCGAGCTACTTTTTCATCTTTGATTTGCCCATTTTTGTCAACAACAAATTGTAAGACAACCATTCCTTCTTTTTTATTTTTAAGTGCTACCTCGGGATACTTCATATTGTTATAAAGATAGTTGAGTAAACTTTTGTCAGAACAAGTTTTTTGCATCTCCTTATCGATATTCTTACAACTACTCATATAGGGCGGAATGTCTACTTCAGTAGGATCAACTATATTTTGTGCAAAAACAGTTGCACTCATTAAAAATAGAACACCTAAGAATAATAGGCGGTGGAAAATAGAAATGGATAAAAGCATAAGGAATAAATTTAAGAAATGAAACAACGTAAAGAATCGTTTTTTGACGTAAAAACACGTTGAATAATGTTTAAAAAATAACTCATTAGAGCCAAGGTGTAGGAGCATCTTGTTTTACGTTCTTCTAGATTAGAAGAACTAGTACTGCTTATTTTAATTTAAAGCGCAAGGGTAATTTGTAGGTTACAGCAATGGCTTTGCCGTCTTTTTTACCTGCTTTCCAGAGAGGGCCTTCTGCCTTCATAAATTGAATGACGCGTAATGCCTCTGCATCTAATGCCTCATTATTAGTAGAGCGTAAAATTTCCATAGCACCAATACGACCATCTTTTTCTACCACAAAGTCTACAATAGCCATACCTTCTGCACCCACTTCTTTGGCACTTTTAGGATATTTGACATGCGTATAAACATATTTTAATAAGGCTTGGTCGGAACATTTTTTTTGCAGTTCTTTATCAGAACCTTCACAACTTGCTAAATAAGGAAAGCTGTCAGGAAATTCTTCAACGGGAGTTTCGGCAGTCTTTTGGCAAGACATCATCCAGAAGGTTACAAGACAAGCCAAAAGACTAAAAGCATACTTGCTCATAGGAAAACGAGCGGAATTTGTAGTCATCATAATAATGCGTTTTTTTAAAGAAGAATGAAAAAAGGGATGAACCAAAGGCAAAGTCATGGCAACAGACTGATCCAGCAACAAGTGTCCATATTGTGCAACAGAAGTGTTGCGTAGCACGGCTTGATCTGCCAAATACTCATGTTGATCGCGCAAGGCCATCTTGTATAAAATTAAAATAGGATTGAACCAAAAAATGATTTGTAAGAGCTCTACTAACAAAATATCTACACTATGTGCCTGCTGAATGTGCGCCGCTTCATGGGTTAGAACGCAGTGGTAGGCTTTAGAATTGTCTACTAAATCAGCAGGAACAAAGAGCAAATGAGCAAAAGAAAAAGGTGGATAAGCTCCTTTCATGGTAACTAAGGTGTATCCAGAAGAAGGCTCTACAATACTGTTCTTATAGATCGCTTGAATTTTGAACAAACTGAATAAAAAACGTCCTGCAAAGAATAATAAACCAAGAAGGTAGAGTAGCTTTAAGAAGCTCCAATACAAGGCAGTTGGGGCCGCTTCTGCTATGTTTTCTAAGGCAGGTGTGGTTAAGGCATGGATATCTATAGGCGCCAATAAAATAGGAGCAACTTGGTCTTCTAAATGCAAAGAAGGGGCAATTAGACCCAAGAAAAGCGCAAAAAGCAAGTAAGCACGGTTGTAACCAAAAGTCTTTTCACGATGCAACAACAACGCATAAAAACCATATAAGACGACCCAACAACAACTGCTTTCCAGTAAGTATAGTAACATAAATCGAGGGTTTTAAGACCTAAGGTTGTTTGAATAAGTAATAGGGTGTTTTTTCTGAAAGAACCTTCTTTATTTTGAAGCATCAGAATCTTCCTCCTTGTTTTTATGCTCTTCTAGGCGTTCTGCCATTTCTGATAAATCATCAACTGATAAGTCCTCTTTATTGACTAAGAAGGAGACCAACCGCTTGGCTGATCCACCGAAGTAATTCCGCAACAAATCTGTTAGATTTTCCTTGCTATAGGCTTCTTTTTCTATGATGGGAAAGTATTCATAGGTGCGGCCATAGGCTTTATGGTCTAAGAAACCTTTCTTTTCTAAGATGCGGACAACAGAGGAAATCGTACTGTGGGGCGGTTTGGGGGTTTGTGGTAATTGTTCAATGACATCTCGTACCGTACAGCGTTCCAACTTCCAAATGATGTGCATGATTTCTTCTTCTACGCGTGTCAGTTTATTCATAAGATTGGACTCAATTTTTATCAGAATATTCTGAAGTTAACTAGTAACTGTTCTCTAAGTTATAACTTATTTTAATGCTATGCAACTTTTAAAGCCGCTTTATAACTTATTTTTACGTTGAATGAAATGAAAAAACTTTAGATTATCTTTTTGATTTTGATAATCAATTAGTTATTGATTAGGATTTTTGAAGTGAAAATCATCTTCTACAGAAGAACTTTCCCAAGGAATTTGTTGACCGCCAGAAGCTTTACGGACATTTTTGCGTACTTTTTTGAAGACATCTTCTAAGCCTGGTCCTCGCTGTTGCATGGCTTTAAGTAATTCTTGAGTATAAAGGCCATTAGCGCCTGTACCATCTAAGGCGACCGATCCAGGAGCGGTAGAAAAGGCAATAAAAGAATTGTAAGGAGCGGAGCCAATGGAGGCTAAGCCATTGTAGCTAGAATGCTTTGATTTAGCAAATTCTTCCTTGTAAGGGTTGTCCCGACAGGCATCCAGAATAATAATGTTCATGCTATTTTCAGCATATTCTAATTCGGATAAGACTCTTCCTAAATCAACTGATTCAAACTCAATATCTTGCGCTTTGTGGATTTCTGCATTGACTGGAACCAAGAAATTACGTCCATCGGATTGTAAGCCGTGACCCGCATAGAAAAAGAGGCCAATCCCACCACGTTCTTTGAGTTTTTGCCCAAATTCACGGATGGCTTTTTTCATGGTTTTTTGATCTAAATCCGTATATAAATAGGCATCAAAACCAGAGCTTTGCAATTCTTCTGCCATTGCTAAGGCATCATTGGCAGGATTCTTAAGAGGACTTTGGGTGTATTGGGCATTGCCAATAATCAAAGCGGTACGGACCAGTGTACTATCTATAATGGTATTGGCTTTGAAGAATTGACCATCATAAGCAGTAGAGCGACTAATTACTCCAAAAGGAGCGGTTGTTGTTGGTTTATTATTGTCCTCATCAGCGGCTACAATAGCTGTTTGTTTTTCTACTAGTTCCCGAACAAAGGTGCCATCTTTCCAAACTCCTTTTTGTTCTGTTCCATCTTTAAAGGTATAAATACCTTCTCCGTGGCGCATATTGTTTTTGTATTCTCCAATATATTTTTCTCCTGCTGCCCAAATGAAGGTTCCATATCCTTGGCGCTTACCATTGACAAAAGGACCTTTGTAAACGCTGCCATTCTTACCATAATAAGCTCCTCGACCATGAGGAACAGAGTTTTTGAACTCTCCAATATATTTATCACCATTCTTATAGATAAATCGACCTTTTCCATTTTCACAATCACCAATGGTACAGCCTTTTTGCGCTTGTACGTCCGTTTGGAGGAGCATAAAAAGGAGGAATAAGAAACTACTGAAACAGTATGTAAAAAGATTCATAAGACAATGTAATTAGTAAAACTTAGAGGGGCCAGCTCCTAGGAGTTATTAAAGAATTTCTAGGATTAGAACAACACAATTATACGAGATATAAGCCGATTATTAGGTTAGAATGGCATTTAAAATTCAACTATCGTTCCAGCTTTTAAACTCATGGGAAGGGAAATACAGGCTTTATTCTGGAGGTTGCTCTTTTTCATCGATCGGAAGTTCATCGGTTTTATCGGAATCAAGTTCTTGTTGATAATGTAAATCTTCTATAATGTCCTCTATCATTGCATCATTTTTTACAGGATCGTCGGACAAATCAATGTACTCAATCATCTCTCTTAACTGAGAATGAGAAGGGGGGGCTGCGGTAATGAAAGCCCCTGCTAATTCATCCAATTGTTTGCGAGACAAATCCTTGATAGGGCGACTTTTGCTGCGTTGCAAAGCATAGGCAAAACGCTTAGGTTTGATGTCTACTTTATTGTATTTACAAACCGCAATAATAAATTCTGCACCTAAGAAAATTAACTGCGCAGAATAGGAAACCCAAATTAAAATAGCAATGATAGAACCTGCAGCACCATAGGCCGAAATCATATTGGTTTTGCTGAGGTAAATTCCCATAAGAATCTGCCCAATAGAGAATAAAACAGCAGAGAAAAAAGCACCCATCCAAACAAATTTCCAACGCAAACGCACTGCTGGTAAAATTTTATACAAAAAGGCAAAAAATAGAGTGATTAAGAAGATGGAAATAATCAAATTAAGCCCAACAAAAAAGTAGTCGGTGAGGTATTGAATATAGGGAACAATCTTAGGATCTAGCCGTTCGTGGAGTAGATATTGATTGGCAATAACAAAATCACTTGCCTTGAGCATCAGGGCATTAAAGATAATGGACAGCAACAATAACCCGCCGATGCTCAAAACCATAGCAAAGGACAATATCCGATTCATAATGACTTCTAGAATCCTCATTTTAGCAGGGACAGGAGCTACGCCAAATATGAAATTGAGCGTATCTTGTAGAGCATAGAAAACCCCTGTTGCTACAAAAACAAGCACGGCGATTCCCAAAAGAGCGGCCCACCAACTGGTATCAGGCGTACCAATGTTGATCACTGCTTTTTGGATTTGGAGCGCGGCATCCTTCCCAACAGAACCTACAATGTTGCTATAAATTTCCCCACTGACAGCCGCTTCTCCTAAGAAGAAACCAACAGCGCCCACAATGACAATAATCAACGCAGGCAAGGAGAAAATAGTATAATAAGCCAATGCTGCCCCTAATCTAAAAACGCGATGTTCATTGTAACTTTTGATGGTGTCGCGGAGAGTGGTATAGATGGGGTGAATGATGGGATGAAGGAGCTTGTGGTAATAGATTTTTCTTACCACAGCATAGAGGCGCTTTCTTATTGTTTTTAAAAAAGAAGTTATCATATAAATGATCAAGAATTATTCTAATAATAACAAGCTAAACTTGCTCTAACAATAAAGCAGCTCCTGTTCCGAGACCGCCTGCTGTTGTTGCTAAACCATAACTTAAGTTAGGCGACCGCTTCATTTGTTTTGCCAAAGAAACCACTGTTCTAATTGCTCCTACAGCTATCGGATTACCCATCGATAGCGCTCCACCATTGGGATTAACAATAGTGGGAGATAAGCCCAACTCCTTTATACCCAACAACACTTGTAAGGCAAAAGATTCACTGTACTCTACCCAATCCAAGGATTGAGGACGGAGTTGCGCCCGTTTTAGCAGTTTTTTACTTGCAGCGACTGCCGCATAACTCATACGACTTGGATGACAAGCGGCGCTAGCCCAGTGATTAATCTTTGCTAAGGGGCGCAGTTGATGTTGTTGAACAAAATGTTCAGAAGCCAACAAAACTAATGCCGCTCCATCGCCAACTCGTGCGGCATTTCCTGCGGTAATATACTGCCCTCCTTTGATAATCGGAGGCATTTTGGCCAATAAAGCTTCAGAAAGAACGCGGTGTTGTTCATCTTTTTGCTCCAAGTGAAGTGGTTGGCCTAAGATAGCCATTTCTTGTTTCCAAATATTTTTTTCCAAGGCATTTTGATACCGTTGGCGACTATTTTGGGCGTAAGTATCCTGTTCTGCTCTAGAAATTTGATGTTCTGTGGCTAATAACTCTGCGGTTTCGGCCATCGAAAGTTGTAAAGGTGCTAAACGAGGGTTAACAAATCGCCAACCAATCAAACTATCTACTTTGCTTTGGTCCACTTTGCTGGTTACCCAAGGGCTGCGGCTCATACTTTCCACACCACCAACGATGTAACAATCGCCTTCGCCTAAGGCAATTTGGCGTAAGCCCGAAAAAACGGCTTCTAAACTAGAAGAGCATAAACTATTAATGGTTAGAGCAGTGCTTTCATAAGGCAAGTCGCTGAGCAAGGCCACCATACGGGCTATATTGCGATTATCTTCTCCTGCCTGATTGGCACAACCTAATATAATACCATCGACTACCTCAGCGGTTAGTGCTGCCTTTTTTAAAAGATCTTGTAGAACTTGGGCCGCTAAATCATCTGGCCGCCAATTGGCTAAGGCTCCATTCAGTTTTCCAATAGGACTTCGGGAAGCTTCTACGAGGTATATTGCTTGTTTTTTGTTGTTCATTTGAAGCAAAATATTAATTTTGCAAGCGTTTTAGGAGGATAAGTATGTCATTTATGAATTTTTTTTCCACTATTTCTTGTTGTAAGAAAGGTAAAGAAAAATAAACCCCTTAGAACTCCTCGCTATTTAATTATTATCATGTATAAAACATCATCATGGGTCAAATACAACGTGTACAATCTATTTATTTATTGATCGCTGCTATCACTGGTAGTGCTTTGTTTGGACTCCCTTTTGCAACAGCCCCAGCCCAACAAGAAGGTATGTTGGTAGACGGAGCGTTTGCTGTTAATGATCACATAGGCTTAATAGTCTTGACAGCTATCGTGATTTTTTTATCATTGGCAACGATATTTTTGTACAATAATCGCGTCCTACAAATGAATTTAGGTAAGCTTAATATTATTGTATTAATAGGCTTACTGGCATTTGCGGGGTACTTATTTTCAACCTTAACCGTAGCAACCTCTTTAGGTTTTGGTCTAATCCTTCCAGCTTTGGTATTTGTCTTTACTTTACTAGCCAATCAGAATATCAAAAAGGATGAAAAATTAGTCCGTTCTGCGGATCGTTTACGTTAAGTATAAGCTTTCTTTCAGCTTACAAAAGAGCACGTATCTATTCTTTGGATGCTTGCTCTTTTCTTTGCCCCCAATCTACCGCCATACCTAAAAAAAGTAAAATGAAATTAGGAATCGCTACCACCCAGTAATTGGCAATAGTTTCCTTCATATCACTCTTTTCTCGTTCCCAAATTTGTTCTTTTAGCTCTGGTGAAAGATCCTGCATGTTAATCTCAGAAGGCTGTACACTTGGAAGTTGCGTCGTTCTAATCTCCTTGAACTTATATGCAATTAGTCCCGCTCCTAAAATGCCAATTATACTACAGATATAAAGCCATTTGGCAGGAAAATTAGGTCGAACTAATTTTTGAATAAAAAGACCTAGCCCAGCGATTGTAACCGCGTAAAAAGGTAGGACGTAGATCAATAACTCATTAAGGCGAATGTAGTAAACATTAACATTGGTTTGAGCAGAGAGTAAGGTAGCTTGTATTAAAAGAAAGAAAACTATGATACAATGCTTCATTTGCATGCGTTGTGTTGTTTTATTATGTTATAACAATTGTTTTGTTGTTTGCTGTAAGTTAGGCTTTAAAGCCTACTGAGTCGCATCTATTCTTTTCCATCTTTCAACAAGATGGAAGAACGCATAAGAAAAAACTATTTAGTTAGACCATTTAAAAAATAATCCTTGGCAAAGTTACATTTAATCCGTAATTTAATGCTGTAATAAATCACTCAATTTGAAAGTGGTTGCTTACACCAGTACTTTTTATACCCTTGATTCCACTAAACGGAATTCCTCAATCAATAATCTAGCATGGCAGAGAACGGTAAAGATCCCAACAAAGAAGGAGAATACAACGGAAAAATACATACTTCTAACAAAAAGAAAGGAAAAGAAGGTGGAGTACGTATTCATAGTGATTCTTATTGGGATGAGATCAATGAAGGTCTTCATAACATCAACAGCAAGATTTCTTTGCCTTCTTCAGGGATTGGTCATGCTACCGCTGGGAACAATCAACAGTTGGGAAAGGAGGAAATGAAAGAGGAGCTGGCTGCTAGGACAACTGCTTCTCCTACTACTGCTAATAGTGGGGGCCTTGGCCCTTCAATGGAAAAAGTCTCTGCCCCCAAACAGGGAGTGGATGATGTGTTAGAGAAACCAGAAGATGTTGCCGCTGAAATTAAAGTTGATTCTTCGAGTGAAGGTGACGCAACTCCTTCGAGTGATGGCGTAACTCCTGCTGTAGGGGGTGGTGGTGGAGATGAAGCCGCTGCAAAAGCAGAAAGAGAGTTAGCAGCTAATGCGAAGAAGCAGGGAAATGTGAAAGCTCCTGACGGATCTCCGCCTGAAGAGAAGAAAGAGAATGAAGCAGCTAATTCTAGTATTGTTCTTAAGATTATGGGGGATTATAAGAAAAATATAGAAGATGTTAAAGAAAAAGAAATTAGTGGAGATCAATCCCCTAATGGAGTTGCTCAGACGGAGGAGGCATTAAGCCAAACTTCTGAAAAAGATACTAGTAAAGAAACAGAAGAACCAACAACTTCTGGCACTAGTGCTGGAATGGGCGGAGGAGAACAGACAACGGAAGATTCAGCTGCTGCTGGCACTAGTGGTGGAATGGGCGGAGGAGAACAGACAACGGAAAATTCAGCTGCTGCTGGCACTGGTGGTGGAATGGGCGGAGAAGAACAGACAACGGAAGATTCAGCTGCTGCTAGTACTAACGGTGGGATGGAAGACGATACAGTCGTAACACAACAAACTGATGAAGGTTCTAGTGGTGGTGGCTTAGAGGAGGAGAAAGAAAATGAGTTTGCAGTCCAATTAAGTGATGAAGAAAAAGCCAAAGTAGAACAAAATAAAAAAAATAGAGAAGCTGCAGGAGCAGAAGGACTAAACGTGGGAAGATGTGTAGGTTATGGAGCACTTATCGAAGGTAAAGGTGAAGAGAAAACGATTACTCCTTTTGGGGAGGATGCAGAGAGTGCTACAAAGGCTTTATCTAAGTTTAGAGATGATCATACGCAAGAAGCAAAATCTAAAGGAAAAAACTATTATAACTTTTATGCTGCCGCTTATAATGAAGGAATGGAAGAAGGCATTAAGCTAAAACGAGAAGCAGATGGGGCGGCAAGAGATCAGAAGTTATCCGATGAACAAAAAACACCAGAATATCAAGCAGGAGCAATGTTAGGAATTGCTTGCGGTGCTGCTTCCGCTAAAGGGGAAGCAGAAATTGATACTTTTTATGAGATTCCCAAAGAAAATGCTGATCCAGAAAAAGTTATAGTAAAAGGACCTTTGGGGCCTGTTCGAAATGCAGCGATGAGCCAAAAACAAACACCTGATGGAAAACTTTCAGGAGAAGCATTAAGCCGTGGCTTTATGCAGAATTATAATATGGCTCAACAAGAGCATAGTAAGAAAAAACGCAAAGGCCCTGAAAAAGATGCAGATTATCAAGCAGGATATGAACGTGGGTATAAATTAGGAGGACAACGAGCGGAAGGTAACGAAGGTGATGAAGATTTAGTGGCAGAGAAAATGGTGTATAACACATTACCAGCCGATGCACCTAAGCCAGATTTACAAAAGAAGAATGGATTCTATGCGGGATATAATAAAGGGCAAGTAGATGTAGAAAATAGTAAAGCAGAAGCTAAAAAGAAAGCAATTGAGGATAGAAATAAAAATCCTGAATTTATGTCTGGAATTGCCACTGGAAATATGCAAGGCTTTCTAAAAGCACTTTTAGACCCATCTGGAACAGATCTACTGACAGCTCTTTCTAATCCTCAGGTTATGAAAGAGGGAGGAATCCCTGAGTTTTTTCCTATTCCAGATGCCATTCGTACAAATGTAAAAGCTGTTCTAGGAGTAGGAGGAGGACCAGCTGTCAAACAATTGATAGCAAAACCATTGTTTCAGGAAGGTCTACTCATGGGATATAATGCGGGATATGGACGAGGGGAACAAAATCGGATGACATTCAAAAGAGAACAATTTAAATTACATCCAGACTATCAGGAATCTCTTAAGATTGTTTATAAAGAGAAAAATATGGGGCAGCTCAAAGCCCAATTAACCGTAGATTATAGAACCCTGCAGAAGCAAGAGTCGCTTTCTGATAAAGAACAAGAACAATTAAATACATACAGCCAAACACTCGAAGCATTAAATGGAGAAATCAATAAACAAAGTGATTTCTATCAACGCGGAGTAATAGATTGTTACAATGCAGGATTACCTGAGGAAGAACAACGAGTAAAGGAAGAGCAAATAACAAAAGCACAAAGCCATCCTGATTATATAAAGGGAGCAGAACGAGGCGTAACAGTTGGTGAAAATGTATTTAATGCTAAAGAAAAAATAAAGAATCTACGTAGAGAAGGAATTGATATAACTAACCACAATGGAATACTGAATGATAAAATAAAAAAATCTAAAAAAGATGCCCAAAAGAATGGTAAAAAGTATTTTGATGGATATGCTCAAGGGTATTCTGAGACATTAAGAGCGAAAGAAAATGCAGATCAGGTGTCTGACATGGGGAATCAGTTAAGCAAAAAAGCTTTAGGGAAAGAAGCTAGAGATGTTAACACCACCAATGCTAATTTTTATAATCAACATAAAGAAGAGGCAATACAAGCTTTTGAGGATGGTGCTGTACAAGGATATAATCTTTTTTTTGAAGGAAAAAAAATTAATATAGAAACGGGAAAAGCATCTGATGGGAAAGGGTTAGAAAAAACATATGAGCAGCATTTGATAGATAAAGAGAAAAAATATAAATCAAATGAAAAATTAAAGGATCACGTAGTAGACCTTATAACAATTTTTAAAGCTGGTTATAAGTATGATATAGCAACTACGAATTCAGGAATACAATATGGCGCTCCTAAAGGTCAAAAGGATGCAGAAGATTTTAATGCTGGCTTTGACAAAGCAACAATAGATGCTAAGGAAGGAACCAATGAACATGAAAACAGTATAGATAGTGATGCTTACAGAGCAGGATACTATGCCAGTAAAAAGCGAGCGCAGTATAATGCCTTTCGCGGAAGTATGATTGATGCACAGAAAAAATTGGATAAGAAACGGAAGAATGATTCGACCATTGCGACCCCTACAACTGATAACAGAGATCACACAGAACATGCTGCTACCGAAAATAGTATAGCAGATACTAGTGCTTTGAGTTCCTTGAAGAACAATACAAATAACGAGCAGGAAAAGAAAGAAATTACGCCTGTAGAATTAGCAAAACAAGATGGAGCATTATATGTAGTTAATGCTGCAGAGCATGAGTCACAAGCAAAAGATGATGCCAAAAATAAAAAATGGCTAACAAAAATTGTTTATCTCAAAGAAGGACTAAGTTTAAAAGGAACAGATTTAGCTGATGCTACGGTCTCTATAGAAGTATTAGATGAAGAAGGAAATGCTGTAACTAAAACAATCAGTAATAATCCTGGCGATGTACAAATAGCTAGAGATTTCTATGGTAATAGAGCTACTTATATTGAACAATTAGCAGAAGCTTATAAGACAAAAATAGCAGCGAGTAGTGATACTTTAAAAAATGAGAAAACAGTTGCTGAATTGGTTGAACTATTCTATGGAGCACTCAAGAAGAATTATGAAGAGAAATTAGAAAAAATTAAACAGGCTTATATCACTGGTTATAATGCCTTATTTGATTCGATTAAAAGCACAGCACAACCAGAGTTATTTAATAAATGGAATGATGATATGGCTTATATTGAAGGGATTAAAAGCCAAGCACCTGATCATCCAGAAGTACAGAAATTAGAATTCCCTACTCCTCCAACGGCTGGTTTAGAGGTGGTGAAAAGCAGTAACGAATATAAGGCCAAGCATTTTGAAGGAACACAAATGGGGCAACGAATTAAAAGTGGTCTTGTTGATCTAGAAGAAGATCCTAGTGCTATCGCTGAAATGCAAGGAGGAGGTTATGAAAGAGGTTATAAAGAAGGGAAATCGATTGGTGCACGTACAGGGGAAGTCGCTTCTGACGAAATGGAGAAAAAACCTCCTACAGAACAGGATATCAAGAAAAATTTGGCCGATGAAAGAAAGGAGGCGAATGTAGCAGTAGATCCTAATTTTGAGAGAGGTTATGTGGATGGTTTTTTTGTTGATTACTGGAAAACGAGAGATTATCATTATGGTCGTCGTTTAGGGTATATTCGTGCTAAAAATGGCGATGTAGATGGATCAATAGAAGCCGAAGATGGTATAATTATTAAAGAGAGGGAAGATTTTTTTGAAGGGTTTAATAAAGGAAGAGAAAATTCCAGATTAGGAAGAAAGGAAGACGCAACAGGTAAGGAAGGAGAAGAGGTTGATACCCATGCGGCTAAATTGAAAAAAGCTGTTCTGAAAGTTGCTTGGCGTAATGCTGCTATAAATGCTGCTGAAGAACTTAACATCCTTCCTAGACTAGGCTTAGTATTCAATCCGGGAAATCGTCTTTATCATCAGTTTGCAAAGATCAAATCAATGAAGGCCTTGGCAGGCTCCAATGCTTCGGAGAAGAGTACAGATGCTTCAGAAGAGACGACGGTATCAGAAGGATATCAACATGCGCCTAAATATCCTGTAGATACTATTGAAGATATTATAAAATTACCTGTAGTTGCATCACTTTATAGTGATGCTAATGGAGGTCAAGGAACTAGTTGGACAGATCTGAAAGAAATCGACCAAAGAATATATGCAGAATTTTTCAAAAAAAGCTATGAAGAATATTATCAAGCAACTTATCAGGAAGCATTGGTAGATATGATGAATTTGTCCATGATTGTGGCGATGGATCCAAATGGTACCGCTGGAGCAGGTGGAGATGGCATTAGTGACAATGGAAGTGCCGTAGAAGAACTCATGAAAAAGCTAGAGGCTCTATTTGCCAATGGGAGTCATCAAAACTTCATCATTGATGAATTGGACTTAATTGATCGTTTCTATGACTTGGAGCGTCGTATTGAGACGCGTCATGGTCCGATTAGAGATAAATTGGAAGATGTGGAAGTCTATCAAATGGCGATGGAATATTATCAAGATGCCGATAGTACATTAGCTGCTGCAGAAATCCAGCAATTAGAGACCGATATCCAAGCACTAAAAGATAAACTTAATGGTTCTACACCTGCTGAGAAAAAGGCAATCAACAAAGAAAAGTTAGCATTACAACGTTCTCTAAAGAAGAAAAAGGCTGCACAGCGTAAACAATCAGGAGAACAGGATAATTTGCAACATGATTGGGAGCAAGCAGAAGAGGCAGTTAAAGAAGAGATTGATGAGATCCGTATTTACATGAAGGAAAATCTAGGGTTTGATACGCCCTTAGAATCTAATGATGATATTTTAGAATATATCAAGGTTAACTTAGAAACTTCAGAGCAAGAAAAGAAAGGGGAACGGGTTTATCAAGATCCTAATATCTTTAATAATTTGGTTTTAAATGGAAGTTTTGATTATCAAGAATCAGCAGAGTTTGATGCCTATGTACAGGGAGATGGGAGTTTGAGAATGGATGCTGATGCCGAAAAAATTAAAGTAGAAGGCCCAAATGTTAGCATTGAACGAGAAGGGTTCAGATTTACTTCAAAAGGCTTAGAACATGATCAAGGAAACAACAGTTTTACATTATTTGGAGGTAATCTAGTGACTCCTAAGATTGAAGGCGGGCGCCATGCTGGCGTGAAGTTAGATTACAATTACCATACCTTCCAATTAACAAAAGGCCTTACCATCAAATCACAAATTGAAGACCAAATCGATAAATTACAAGGGGGTTAATCCAAAGCTTGTAATAACTTTTTTATAGCGGCTAAACTATTGTGGCGGTGCAAGCAAATGCGCAAGCGTTCGCTGCCCGCAGCAACAGTAGGTCGGCGAATAGGACGCACATCAAAGCCCTGTTGCTCTAAATCCAAACTACAGGCAACAACGGCATCATTGCCAGGGACCAAGATACTTTGGATAGGACTCTGGCTTGGTAAGGCTTGTTTGGAAGATGGCAAATGTGTTCTAAAACATTGAATGCGTGCTTGTAATTCTTTGACCCACTGCTCTCCCTGTTGTTGGAGTTGCTGGTAGGCCCATAAAACACGTTGAACCGAATGAGGGCTTGGAGCTGTCGTATAGATAAAAGGACGGGCATAGTTGATTAAAAAATCACGTAAGGTGG
Organism: Aureispira sp.; assembly: GCA_050633105.1. Lineage (GTDB taxonomy): Bacteria > Bacteroidota > Bacteroidia > Chitinophagales > Saprospiraceae > Aureispira. The sequence continues at coordinate 18,325 of JBOEFW010000087.1, forward strand.
CAGATCCTAAAATAGAGGCCCCATAGGCACCAACTGCCTTTCCAAAAGTATGAATCCGTGCAAACACTTGTTGCTCAATACCCAAGGCACAACACAAGCCTTCTCCATAAGTCCCATAACATCCTGTACTGTGGGCTTCATCTACAATAAGGTTGGCTTGATAATATTGGCACAAATCGGCCAATCCCAACAAAGGCGCTTCATCTCCATCCATAGAGTAAATAGATTCTACCAAAACAAAAATTGTTTGGCCTTGATGGGCTTGCAGTAAGGCAGCTAGCGCTGCTAAGTCATTGTGTGGAAAAGCAATGGCTAGTGCCGCCGAGAGCCGTAAACCATCATGCATACTGGCATGAATAAGGGCATCATACAAAATAACATCAGAACGTCTTGGGACAGCACTTAATAGACTCAAATTAGCACTGTATCCCGAATTGAGGACTAGGGCGGCCTCTGCTCGGTGAAAATCTTGCAACAAGCCTTCTAATTCTTCTAATAAAGGGTAATGCCCACTTAATAAGCGAGAACCTGTTGAACCTGCTTTATAGGTAGTCTCCGTTAATTTTTTTTCACAAGGTAAGCGGGCTAAACTCAAGTAATCATTAGAACAAAAATCAATCAAATGCTCTTTGTGTTGTAACGATCGCCAGTTGCCAGCAGCTTTTCGGCGTTCTAATAAAGCTTGTAAACGGTTTTCTATATTCATACAGCGTAGAAAAAATAATGGAGACAAACCGCCTCCAATAAGGCATTTATTTAGAAAGGTAAATTTAGAAAATTATTCATTTAACAGGACTTGCCTTTTTTAAACAACTTCATAGTATATTGGGGCTTCTTGAAAAAAGAAAGCTCGTTTTCGAATAAAAAATTTGGCCTAAATGTACAAAATATACATTGAAGAAATACCTGTTCTGTTGTTAGAACGTAAGGATTTAAAAACGTACCGAAAGGACCCCTTGCGTGATTTAGTGGTGTATCACCAACCCAAACAACGCAATAATTTATATCAAGTAGTGGACAATTTAGAAAAATGGTCGGGAAAATACGATTCTATTCTCATAGTGACTACTAAATTAGAACAACTCCGCGAAGATTTTTTCTCTATTTATAAAGTTTTACCTGCTGCTGGTGGTGTTGTGCAAAACGAAGCAAAAGCGATCCTTAGTATTTATCGTTTAGGGTGCTGGGATTTGCCCAAAGGAAAACTGGAAGAAGGGGAGACTTTGGAGGAAAATGCCTTACGAGAAGTACAGGAAGAAACAGGTGTTCATAATTTAGAATTAGGGACGTTTCTAGGACATACCTATCACACCTATACGAATAAAAAAGGCAAACGGTTACTCAAAGATACGGCTTGGTACAAGATGACGAGCAATGATCAAGACTTGATTCCACAAACAGAAGAAGGGATTGAAAAAGTAGTTTGGATGCCCTTAGAAGAACTGTTAGCCCAACAACCTATCTATAAAAACATTGTAGACGTTCTCAATAGACTGTAAATAAATGAATGAATTATACTTAGGTTTAGGAAGTAATGAAGGTAATCGTGCGGCTAATTTAGCGCTAGTATTGCGGTTGTTGCGCAGGAGAGTAGGGTTGGTGGTGAAAGAATCCATTATTTATGAAACGGCTGCTTGGGGGAAAACCGATCAGCCCAATTATTACAACCAAATTGTTGTTGTGAAAACAACTTTATCTGCTTTAGATGCTTTTCGGGAGTGCCAAATCATTGAACAAAAAATGGGACGAGTACGCCAAGAAAAATGGGGCGCTCGGGTGATTGATGTGGATTTGCTTTATTATAATGATTTAGTACTAGAGAGTGAAGAGCTAATTCTCCCACATGCTTTACTAACCAAACGGAATTTTGTTCTACAACCGTTGTCAGAAATTGCTCCTCAAAAGGAACACCCTGTTTTAGGAAAAAACACTTTAGAACTGCTGGAAGAATGCACAGATACAGCAGCCGTTAATGCCCTGTAATATTCAAAGCAAACACCATTATCATGCATATTAGCAACGGAAACTATATTGTAATAGAAGGTAATATTGGCGCAGGAAAAACTTCCTTGAGTAAATTGCTTTCCACAGATTGGGAAGCACGGTTGATTCTAGAAGAGTTTTCTGACAATCCATTTTTACCCTTATTTTATGACAATCCTGAGCGGTATGCTTTCCCTGTAGAGTTGTTTTTTATGACTGAGCGGCATAAACAATTACAACAGTTATTATTAGAAGGCAATTTATTTCAGGAGCGGGTAGTGTCTGATTACATCTTCTCTAAAACCTTGCTTTTTGCGCGCCAAAATTTGGCAGACGATGAATTGCGCCTCTTTCAACGGCTCTTTCAAACACTTAATGCAGCTTTCCCAAAACCTCAATTATTGGTTTATTTACACCGATCAGTAGATCAATTGTTAGCCAACATTGCAAAACGTGGCCGTGCTTATGAGCAGAGTATTACAGGGGATTATTTGCAACGGATACAGCAGGCCTATTTTGACTTTTTTAATTTAATGAAAGAAGACTTACCGATCTTGGTTTTGGATGTTGGAGATTGGGATTTTATACAAAATCCTGCCTATTATCAGGTGATTTTGGAACAAATTCAAAAACCTTATGCGAAGGGCTATCATACTTGGTCTACAGCAGATGCTTCCTTGATGAAGGATACTAGAAATTAGAACCCCCAAGGGTTATCTTTTAAGACCTTATATTTGCTTCCAATGACATCATAGGCGCGTAATTTGGAAGTGACAGGAGTGTGTCTTGCCATTCTGCCCCCAAAATTAGGTAAATCTGCTTCTTGAACAGAGAACAATAAATTACTTTCTCCAGCTACCTTTGTCATATCCACAGCATTGGGATAGCCTTCTGGGAGGGGTGTTTTATTGCTATGATAATAGAGGTCACCTTCATAAAAGTACCACTGTGTCCCTTCAAAACGTAAGCCCCCAACTAAAGAAATATTAACAGGAACTTGACTATCATCTGGTTGTTGGAGTTGTTGGAGAGCCTGTTGCCATTTTGTTGCTTCTACTTCAAAAATAGTAGGATCTTGAAGCAAGGCTTTATGGACTAAATACCAACCGTGGTAGATGTTTACCAATTCTTGTTTGTGGTATTTTTTATACATTTTATTAATCTCTTCCCAAGAAACATGCGCAAAATGATGCGTGAAATAGCCTGTAATACCAATACTTTCCCAACCATCAGGCATTTTATACCGCATTAAGAAAAGTTGAGTCGCTTGATTCTCAACGGTTACACGTCCCGTATAATAAATGCTAACTTCTACTGGCGTAAGCTTATAAGCATCTGTCAAATATTGCGTGAAATGTTGAATCGCGTTTTTGCGCGGAATGGGTTTAGGAGCCGTCTCATCAATAGGGGCTTCTATAGAAAAAAGTTTAGAAATATGCAGATGGATGTATTTAACCACCTGCTTGTAGAAATAAGCCTTATTCTGAGGATCATAAAAATAATCTTCAAAAGCATTTCCACTAGGAATATGAGTCCGCCCTGATTGAAACCCTTTCCAACGTTCTTCTTTTGTCACCTCAACCGCCTCCATCTGCTCTACCAACTGTTTGTAATGTTGATTATCAATCATGGTCCCAAACTCTTCCAAACATTTTTGATACTTGGATTCTAAAGCCCAAGTATTGGCTTCTTTTAAGGCTTCATAAGCCGTATAAGCATAAAGTGGTTTATTGAAGAAAAACTGCCAAACGCCACCATTGTCTACTTGACCAATAAAGTGCCCCAAACTAATGGTGAATTTCTGAACTTTAGTAAGCTTTTTCCAAATTTGCTCTAGAGGGAGTTTAGGAGGATACTTAATGTCTTCAAAAGCCAAGGAATGGTATTGCCAGAATAAGTCTTGGGCGTCTATTTTCTCCTCCAAGTACTGTTTTTGCCAATCGTCTAAGGTCTGCTTTTTTACAGTGGTACCAAAATGTACTTTTCTTGGATTGCCGTCTTTGATGGAGTACATGAATGAAGTGTTTTAGAGTGTGGAGAAATGGAACCATTAATTTAATGGTTATTCTTGGAGAATCAAAGGACTAGGCAAGGCTAACCTTGAATGGAACGGTGGGGGAAAACAATTTGTAAGGCTTCAAAATCTATGGTTTGACAAGCTGCTAAATTTTATTTTTTAAATGGAGTAGATATGGAGTAAGCTATCAATGTAATGTATTGACTTGATAGAAAGGTTGTTATGAGGAAGGCGGCTTTCAAAAAAATAACTTCAAAAGAATTGGCCTCTGTCTTTTTTTATTAAAAAGAAGCAGGTCATTTTTTTATTTGCTACACATTGTGTAGCTTTGCTATCATTAATGTAGCAAAATAAAAAAAAACATGTCATTCCCTACACCAGGAAAACCAGTTAGAGGATCAAAATCAGGAAATCACTTAATGGCCCTATTTGACCTATTAGGAAGAAGTTGGTCCATGGGAATTATATGGAGATTGCAAGAAGGATCTTGCACGTTTCGAGTCCTTCAGGATAGATGTGAATCGATTTCCCCTACGACTTTAAATAGGAGATTAAAGGAATTAACACAGTCTTTTTTAATAGAAAGAACAGTTGATGGATATGCCCTTACTAGTAAGGGGAAAGAAATTTTCTTACTACTCAAACCTTTAGAGTCTTGGGCTAAAGATTGGGCAAAAAACTTTGAAACGAATGAGTGAGGTGCAATTTTATAGTAATAAGGGCTTCAACAGAGCGATTGAGTTACGAGAAGTGCATACCCCGTCTGCTGAAATTTCCTATATACCAATTTTTAAGGGTAAATTTTTTATTACAACAGCAATAGGAAGTAAAGAAATCGTGAAGCATATTCCGCTAGAACTATCTTCTCTTTCTGATAGAAAGTATTTCTTAGGCTTATTGAAGGAAAAGGAAATTTGGTGCATCGACTTGTCAGCAATAGAGTTTTCTACGGTGTGCAAGTTCTTGCCTGATTGTCAATGGAGCAATGTTCGTGCTTGTTTTCCTTTTATTAACGAGAAAGAAGCGGCATTGCTTGCGTATGCACAAGGTCTTTCTACTTGGAATAAGACCCATCAATTTTGCGGTAGTTGTGGTTCCAAAACCATGATAGAAGAAAAAGGGCATCAAAGAAAATGTGTCAATACACGTTGCAACGCCTTCCATTTTCCAAGAATCGACCCTGCTGTCATTGTATTAATTGAATACGAATCAGAGGATTCGCCCCCTTTATGTTTGTTGAATATGCATAAAATAGAAAAGGGCTATAGATGTTCTCTTTTTTCAGGCTTTTCAGAAATTGGTGAAAGTTTGGAAGATACTGTCAGAAGAGAAATGAAAGAAGAAATTAATGTAGCGGTCCATAACATTAAATACATCGCCTCACAACCTTGGCCTTTTCCCGCAACTATAATGTTTGGCTTTTCAGCCAAGACAAAAAGCAAAGCGTTCAAGGTTGATAACCAAGAAATAAAAGAAGCACAATGGTTTTCAGCAGCCGAAATAAAGGCATTAGTAGATCAAAAGAAACTTATAATTTCAAGCGAAGACTCTATCTCTAATTATCTAATAAAGTCTTGGATAAAAGAAAATAATTAAATTATAATAATAAAATCATGGAAAAAGTAAACGTAACAATCGTCGCCACCATCAATCCAAATGGTAAAAAAGAATTAGCCCATTATCTTGAAAAAGTAGGCCTCCTTTACAAAAAGGTAGAAGCAAAATCAGTTAATAAATTTAAGATCACAGAACCTTTAATAGGTGATTACAGTCCTAGTTTAGTTTCAATAATGGAGTTTCCAAACAGGAAGGCACTGAATGATGTATTTGAGAGTGAAGCGTATAAAGAACTCTTACCTTATCGCGAAAAAGCGTTTTCAAGATTAGAAGCTTATATTAGTGAATAAATGTATTGTGTAAAAAAAAACAACTTTGGCGCTGTAGTCAAAGTTGTTTTTATTTTTTATAAGAGCATCTTAAAATCACGGCCTAGAAATAGAGGTCGTTCTATACTAAATTATGCCAAGAGGAGATTGGGTTTAGATTATTACAGGAAGCCCTGACACCTAAATTTCCCAGAAGACAGCTGACTCCGCTTTTGCTTCCCAATGCATTTCTTCACAATTATTAAACAACATCAATTCGTTTAACTTCTTTCTAAAAGCGCTAATAAAGCCCTGCGATTTTTGGGCAGTGCTTTCCCAGACTAAGTTTTTGACAAGCAAAGTTTTCTTCTTTCGGTCGGCTTTTAAATCTATTTGGCCCATAAAATCAGTCCCATACAGAATTGGTAAACTAAAATAACCAACCTTTCTTTTTGCCGCAGGCACATAGCATTCCAGAAGATAGTCAAAGTCAAATAACTCTTTTAAGCGTTTTCTTTGAATGATTAAATTGTCAAATGGCGAAAGAAGATGCACCTGCTTTTTATTTTTTTTAGGAGCAAAGTTTTCTAGCAGATGGGGGAGGGCAAAATACGTTTCTCCTTCTTTTTTCTTTATTTGCACTTCTTCCAGTGCCCCTTCTTTGACCCTCTTTCCCAAAAGCACTTTTAAGCGTTTTCGGTCTATTTTTAATAAATAACCAAATTCTCTTGCCTTCATCAAGCCTTGCGCTCTTAATTCTCTTTGGATTAAGTAGTTAAAATATTCTTCCTCTGTTGGTAATGTTGTATTAATCAGACTAGGCAAGGCTCTTTCTGGCAAATCAAATTTCTTTTGGAGTTTTTGCCGTTCTACAATCATTATTTTACCCTCCATAAATAGCTGCATCATCGCTTGGTTGATTGGATGCTTGGCCCAAGGGATATTTGTTTTAGTTTTTTCTTTTTTGAAGTCTCTAGACATCAAGGGGCCTTCTGCTTTTATTCGATCAAGAATGTATTGCCTATTCGTGGGATTGCGATCGTACCAAAAGCCATTGCCTGCGCCCATTTGACTTTTTCTAACCAGAGAAAAACGATAATCCTCTATGGGCAAATAACTCGCTGCATGTGCCCAATAGTCAAAGATCTTTTTTTCTTTTAGAAGCTGTGCCAATTCCTCTAGTTGGTAGGCGGGCTGGCGTGTCCAGAGGACATGGTGATGGGTGCGCTGAATGACGGAGATGGTGTCAATTTGCAGGTAGCCCAATTGTTGAATGATTTCTTGGGTGGATTTTTCTCCAAAATCCAGTTGATTGGAAAGGATGAATTGGCGGGCGGTTTTGGTTGTGATTGTTTTCATAGTGGTGTTGGGAGTGGTATTTTTTTATTGGTAATCTTAGCAATAGAGGGCGCTTTTACTCTGAAAAAACGGCGCATTTGAGTAAGGTAAAACATTCCTTTTTTTGTACAGTACAAACATCGACTTTATTTGAACAGGACGACTTCTTGGACGCCCCTCAATTCTGCCCCATATTGTCAAAATTTGATTTTTTTAGTTAAATTCAAGACTTATTAATTGATATTGGATGATTTTTTAGCTTTTTGATAAAAGCTAAAAAATAAGCTCTTAGATTAAATGGAGACCCTGCAATTAATATGCAAAAGAATATGCCTGAAAATCAATTTAATAGGGTTTTGCGAAGTATAGATTCATTGAATGATCACAAGAAAAATTTAAATGCCAACAAATAAACTAACACTAGAGACCTTAGAATCTTGGTTGTGGGATTCTGCTAATATATTGAGAGGAAGCATAGATTCTTCCGATTTTAAAAATTACATCTTTGGTTTGCTGTTTTTAAAACGCTCTAATGATGTGTTTGAGGAGGAAGTCGCGCAGATCATGGAGCGAGAGGGCATCTCTAAGGAAGATGCCGAAGAGGAAACCTATTTTACCCTGCCTGTAGAAGCTCGTTGGGAAGAATTGAAAAAGGTAACCGAAAACATAGGAATTGCCTTGGACAAAGCCTTTGCAGCCATTGAACAAGAAAATCCAGCGTTGGAAGGCGTGATGACCGCCACTAAGTTTGGAGACCGAGAAAAACTATCGGATGCTATTTTGCAACAACTCTTGCGTCATTTTAACCAACATTCGCTCAAAAATGAAGACCTAGAGTCGCATGATTTATTGGGCGATGCCTATGAATATTTGATTAAGCAGTTTGCCGATGATGCAGGAAAAAAAGGCGGCGAGTTTTACACGCCTAGAGGGGTGGTGCAAACCATTGTGCGCTTGATTAAGCCGCAACCCAAACAAAAAATATATGATCCAACTTGTGGCTCTGGTGGGATGTTGATCGAATCCGCCAAGTATATCGCTCAGCAGGATGGCGGTAAGGTTGGTAAGAACATCAATGTATCCTTGTATGGGCAAGAGAAGAACTTGGGGACTTGGGCCATTGGGAAGTTGAACATGATTCTGCATAATTTCCTAGATGCAGATTTGAAAAAAGGCGATACCCTAATCAATCCTAGACATAAAAGCGAAGCTGATGAGTTAATGTTGTTTGATCGAGTCGTGGCCAATCCGCCGTTTTCGATGGATCGCTGGTGGACAAAAGCGGAAACCAATCTAGCAGTGAAACTGGACAAAAACGGCAAGGAAAAGAAAATCACACCCAACTACAAAAAAGTAGTGGTTGATCCTTATGGGCGCTTGCAATATGGCATTCCGCCTAGAGGATATGCCGATATGGCGTTTTTGCAGCACATGATTGCGGTCTTGAAGCAGGATGGAAAAGCGGGGGTGGTCTTGCCACACGGCACCTTGTTCCGTGGTGGGGCAGAAGGAAAGATTCGCCAAGGGTTATTGGAAGCGGATTTGGTGGAAGGCATTGTAGGCTTGCCCAGCAAGTTGTTTTACAATACGGGCATTCCTGCGGCGATTTGGATTATTAATAAAAACAAAACGGCTGCCCAAAAGGGTAAGATCACGATGATTGATGCCAGCTTGGAATACAAAGAGGGCAAGAATCAGAATGAATTGGAAGAAAGCCACATCCAAAAGATTATAGAGGCGTATGATGCGGGAGTGGACATAGATAAATACATGCGGGTCGTGGATTTGGCGGAATTGCAAGAGAATGATTATAATTTAAATATATCTCGCTATATTGATACCTCGGAGCCGGAGCCTGTGGTGGATTTGCAAGCGGTAAAAGCGGAAATTCAAGCTTTGGAGGAGAAAGAGGCTATAGTGGATGCTCAATTGTCTAACTTTTTAAAGGAATTGGGAATATGAGAGCAGGGTATAAAATGACGAAGCTGGGGGAAATTCCTGAGGATTGGGAGGTGAAAGCAATAGGAGATATTTCTTCATTAGATGGTGGATATGCCTTTAAAAGTTCACTTATGACTCCTGAACCTGACAAATATCAGGTTATCAAAATGGGCAACANNAACATTTATCAAGGTCAACTGAATTTAAAAAGAAGACCAGCTTTTTTACATTCAATTAATAAAAAAGAAGAGAAATATCTCCTAAGAGAGGAAGATATAATCATGACGCTAACAGGGACTATTGGTAAAAGGGATTATGGCTATCTCATAATGATCGATAAGACTAATAATTTGCTATTGAACCAACGATTATGTAGGATAATTGCTAAAGATAATAGCGACCAAACATTTATTTTCTATAATCTACAAGCAGCAGCATTTCTTAATGTTTTCTTTCTCTTAGGAGTAGGAGGTACAGGCAACCAAGCCAATGTTAGTATCAATGATTTAAAGAAAATAAAACTTGCACTCCCGCCCCTCCAAGAACAAAAAAAGATAGCCCAAATCCTAAGCACGGTAGATAAAAAAATAGACCTCCTCCAAGATACCATAGAAGCCACCCAAGTACTCAAAAAAGGCTTGATGCAGCAATTGCTTACCAAGGGCATTGGGCATACGGAGTTTAAGGAGTCTAAGTTGGGGGAGATTCCGTTGGATTGGGAGGTGGTGAGGCTTGATGCTATTTGTAATAAGATCACAGATGGCAGTCATTACTCACCTGTACCAACAGATCAAGGTATTTATTTAATAGCAACAGTGAAAGATATGGGGAAGCGTAAGTTTATTCTTTCTTCTTGTGTGAATATTAGTAAACAAGATTTTGAACTGTTAGAACGAAATGGATGTAAACCTCAAAAAGGAGACATTCTATTTTCAAAGGATGGAACTATTGGAAAGACATTTGTTTTTGATAATTCGAATCAAAATATTGTTCTTCTTTCTTCTATTGCAATTATAAGGGTTGTTTATCAAAAAGTAAATGCTGAATTTATTTGTCAAGTATTAAAATCTTTTGTTTTCTATTCTCAACTTAAAGGATTGAAATCAGGAAGTGCTATAAAAAGATTAGTATTGAGAGCAATAAAAGAAATAAAAATCCCCCTCCCACCCCTCCAAGAACAAAAAAAGATAGCCCAAGTCCTAAGCACCGTAGATAAAAAAATAGACCTCCTGCAAGAGAAAAAGCAAGCCTATCAAGCGATGAAAAAAGGCTTGATGCAAGTCTTGTTGACAGGGCAAGTGCGGGTGCAATAAAAAAATAGTAGATTAGGTAAAAAATTATAAGAAGAGCAACCCTATCAAAAGAAATGGCAGTAAAAGAGACAGAAGAGATAAAACTAGAGGAGTTTATATTGGAGAGTCAACCCTCTTTGGAAGCGATTGGACAGTCGTTGAATGCCTTTAATATTTTTAATGTATTGGGTGTACAGAAGCAAGAAACGCAGCACAGTAATTTTTTGGGTTGGTTGTTTGACCCCAATGAATCGCATGATTTTGGAGACGTGTTTTTGAATGGTTTGTTAAAATTGATTCGAGGAACAGGAGAACTCTCCGTAGAGGTTTTTTTGCAATTATTGTTGGCGGATTTATCGGATACCAAGGTGTATCGGGAAACAAAGCACGATATGGATATTTTTATTGTGAATGAAGCCTTAAATTTTACGATTTGTATCGAAAATAAAATTCATGCTTCTTTCTCCAAAGATCAATTGTCCAAGTATTACAATTATGTGGAAACAAACTATGGGGATTTAGAGCATCGTATTTATTTGACTTTGACGCCTTTTTTAGACCATCGACATTTGGGGTATACTGATGGAGAGCAATATTATAACATTACTTATGGGGCTATTTTAGATCTATTTAAAGCACAGGAATCTATTATTAACACCGCTCCGATCACGATAAAAGAAAGTATTCAACAATACATAAGCATGCTAGAAAAGGATTTATTAGGTATGGGAAAAGACGTAGAATTAGCGCATGAAATTTATAAAAAGCACCATAAGGAGATAGATTTTATTATTAAGAATAAGCCTTCTTTTAAGAACCTATTTGGCGAAGTAAAGAAAAAATATTTCGAGGAAAGTAGAAGGGAAGATTATCTATTGGTTACGCCCAAGAAATATGAATCTATTTTGCGGATTATGCCCAAAAATGCTGTTATGGAACGCCTTTTTCTAAATCCAGCATTTAAGTCTTGGGGGAATACGGATTATCTATTTTGTATAGAATTGATGCGTTGGTCAGAGGTGATTGTGATTAAGTTTTGTTTTGGTGCCATTAATGAAACTGATGCAGACGGCAAACTTCAAGCAATCAAAACGCAGTTGATTAAAACGATGAAAGGCTTTGCTTCTATCCAAAAATATAAACGAGACATTGTTACTACATCAAAATATCCAGGCATTATTGAACATAAGTTGGTCTATAGTCTTGATGTCATCAAGAGTGGAAAAAGTCAATACGAGACTTTTGTAGAGAAATTTGAAGCCTTTGAAAAGGAGATTATCAAGCCTTGGATCAAGGAATGTAAAGCAAAAGAAAACTCATTGATGCCGTCTTAAATTTGATTTTATGCCTAGCCCAGAATATACCTACTCCGAATTGCCCGCCATTGAGCTTTTCCAAGCTTTAGGCTATCAATATTATAATGCCAATAAAGAAGACGAGCGCAACAGCCTACACGAAGTCTTGCTAAAAGAGCGCTTGGAGCAAGCTTTGAAGCGCTTGAATCCTTGGCTGAATGCCTCTAATTTGAACAAAGCGGTGGAGCAAGTTACCCTAGTAACAGGCACTTCTTTGATGGAAATCAATCAAACGATTTGGAACTTGATTCGAGGAGCTGTTTTTACCGTTAAGCAAGTCATAAACGGCGAAGAAGGGTTTCATGTTGTGCGTTATTTGGAGTATGAGAAGATAGAACAGAACGATTTTTTGGTGGTCAACCAAATGAAATACAAAGGGCGTTTGGATAATTCGATTCCCGACTTGGTGGTGTATATCAATGGCTTGCCTTTGGTGGTTATAGAGTGCAAATCGCCCAGCGCAGGGAACGCTTGGGACAGCGCCTATTCCGATTTAGTCTATTATCAAGAGAATGTAGAAAAACTCTTTTATTACAATCAATTTTGTGTGGGCTTGTGGCAAGTAGGCGGTTGTTATGGAGCGATTGGCTCGCCCAAACATTTTTACTCCGTCTACAAGCCGCCTAAAGACGAGGATTGGTCGGCTCTATTAGGAGAACACCCGAGCCAGCAAGCGCTATTGATTTACGGCTTGTTTCGCAAAGAGGTGTTATTGGACTTGGTTCGGAATTTTGTGCTGTTTGAATTAGACGAAGGCACAACGATCAAAAAACTGCCGCGTTATCAGCAATTAAGGGCCACCAATAAAACCATTGCCAAATTGCAAGCAGGAGAGGGCGGCGTGGTTTGGCATACCCAAGGGAGTGGGAAGTCGATAACAATGGCCTATGTGACGCGAAAGTTGCAAGCGCCAGAATTTGGTTTTGACAACCCTACGGTTATTGTGATGACTGACCGAAAGGATTTGGATCAACAGATCACTACGACCTTTCAAAATGTAGGCTTTAAGAACGTGCATCAAGCTTCTTCGGTGGTGCATTTGGACAAGCTGTTGCGCAATGATTATGGAGGAATTATTACAACAACCCTTCAAAAATTCCAAGAAACTGAAAGTAAGGAAGAAGATCTCCTAGAAAGCGATCAAACAAGTGAAGAAGAACGCGGCGACTTGTTGGTAGAGAAAGTGCTTAAAGAGGGCGTGCTAACCAAGATTACCAAAGAGCGCCAAGGCAATAAATGGGTAGAGATAGAGCGAACTGCGGTCGTTTTGGAAGAATTGTCCAACAAAGAAAATTTATACATTTTGGTAGACGAGGCACATCGTAGCCATTATGGTTTTTTGGCGGCGTTCATGCGGACGGTTTTGCCCAAGGCGAAGTTTGTTGCCTTTACAGGAACGCCGATTTCTAAGGACGATAAATCGACGTTGGGCGAGTTTTATGGGGGAGAATATATTGATGTGTATACCATCAAGGAATCGGTCGAAGATGGGGCAACAGTGCCCTTGTTATACGATGAAGGAATTGCTCAATTGGATATTAAAAAAGAAGCGTTAGACAAAGATTTTGAAGTGCAGTTTGGAGACGCGCCGATCGAGAAACGCGAGAAATTAACCAAGGCCGCTTTAAAGAAATATCAACTTTCTTGGGAGCGAATAGAAGATATTTGTCGGCACCTGCTTACGCATTATAAGAACAAAATATACCCAGAAGGACACAAAGCAATGTTGGTGTGCAATGGGCGCTTGGCGGCGTTGCGCTATCAAGAAGTTTTGCTGCGTTTGCAGGAAGAAGGCTACCACGATTTTACGTCCAAAGTAATCATTAGTTTGGGGACCCCCAAAAGCGACCCCATCGCAAAAGCACATTATGAGGACTTGAAATGGAATGAAAAACATCCCGATGCTCCAAAACCTATTTTGTTACTGTCCAGCGATCAAATGAAAGCTGCAACAGAGCATTTTAAATTGCCTTTTGGAGCGGAATCGGACACTGAAAAGTCAGGACAAAAGAAGCATGATAATACCAATTTTTTGATCGTGTCGGATATGTTATTAACAGGTTATGATGCCCCAATTGCCTCTTGTTTGTACTTGGACAAACCGCTAAAAGAACACAACCTTTTGCAAGCCATCGCGCGGGTCAACCGTTCTAGAAAGGGGAAAAATGCGGGCTATATTATAGATTATAATGGCATCTCCGCTTATTTAATTCAAGCCTTGGAAATCTTCTCAGGAGATTTGCGCCCAGATGATCTTTTAAAGAACTTGAATGAAGAATTGCCTAAATTGGAAATGGAACATACCAAGTTGCTACAGTTGTTCCGTCCTTTAAAAATGGATCGGAATTATCGACGCGCTGCTTTTATAGATGCGGCCTTACGGTTTATAGAACCTATAGATAAAAGAGATGCGTTCAAAACGTTGTTGAAAGCGTTTAACAAGGCGATTTCTATTGTATTGCCGAATCCCAAAGCAATGAAGTTCCAGAGTGATTTTAAATTGTTTAATGAGCTGAAACTACGCGCTAAAAATGCGTTTCCTGAGGATGCCGAATTAAAAATAACGGCCTTGGACAATCAACTATTGCAAGCGATGATTGATGAACATTTGAAGTCTACAGGTGTTGGAAACCTATTGTTAGAGCCTATTTCTATTATTGATAAAGATAAGTTTAGGGAAGAGATCTTAAACAGTTCTCCCTCTACCAAGGAGTTAAAAATGCGAAATAACTTAAAGCATGTCATCCGAGTTGGTTTGGATAAAAACCCTGCTTTTTTTAAACCTTTAGCCCAACGTTTGGAGGATTTATTAGCCCAACGTAAAGAGGCTCGTTTGAGTCAACGAGAATTGTTGCGCGCCTATACTGCTTTGCAAGATGAAATTATTAGTACAAAGGAAGAAGGAGCGAAGAAGGGCTTTAATACGGAACGAAAACGAGCGGTTTTTAATGCCATGAAGGTGTTTTTTGTGGAAGGAGCAGAGGATGCGACTCGAACGATCTTTGATTTGGTGAAAGGGGAACTGGAAATCATTGGATGGGAAAGTAAAGGAAGGGTGCTAAACGATATGGAATCTAAAATTAGACGCTTTTTATCCATCAATATGGAACGTTCAGAAGCCAAAGAAGCCGCGAAGAATTTAGTGACCCTTATAAAGAAGAACAAAGATGCCTAGTGTACAGTATGGAAGTCAAACAATTGAATATTCCATCCTTGAAAAGGAGGGCTTGAAGGCGCATTATATTAGCGTGGAAAAGGGGATTGGGGTTACGTTGAAAGGGGCGGCTGTTTCTAGGGAAAAGTCGCAGGAATTGATTTTGAAAAAAGCTCGATGGATTATTGATAAATTGGAGTTGGTTCGTTCAGTTGAACCTAGTGCTTTGGTCACTGGGTCAAGAATGCCTTATTTGGGTAAAAATTATTACGTTCAAATCAATGTACAAGAAGATTTAAAAAAGGTGGAAGTGGTTTTTAATCATTCCAAGTTTAAAGTAAATCTGCCTACTTTTTTGAATAAGCAGGAGAAGATAAAAGAAGCTTTTGAAAATTTTTACCGCCAAAAGGCCATCGAAAAAATTAGTCCTCGCTTGAAGAAGTGGTCCAAAGAAATCAACTTGCCTTATAAGAACCTCCAATTTAGAAAGCTAGAAAAGCGCTGGGGGAGTTGTACGCCTTCCAATACCATTGTTATTAATATAGATGCGGTTAAGTTGCCTTTTTCTTTGATTGATTATTTGTTGGTGCACGAATTGGTGCATACTAAGATCAAGAACCACTCCAAGGAGTTTTGGGCGGAGCTATCGCAGTATATGGATAATTGGAGAGCATTGGATGCTCGGATGCAAGGGCTTTCTTTGTGATAAAACAATTTTAGTAGAAAATAAGAATTGTCTTAACGGTTTTTATCACTATAACTTACCCCATAGCCTATCCCCCCCCCCCCCAAAAAAAAAAAACTCCCCCTAACATTCAATCGACAATGCGGCAACGCCTCCCACAACGCAGCAACATTCACCTGTTGACAAGTTGTAAAACTAAGACTTTCTAACCAAGGCAATTGTTGGAGGGCGGCCAATGGAAAGTTTTGCACAATCCCTCCTTTTAAATGTAAGAGTTGACGTTGTTGGAGTTGGGCAATGCGCTCAGGCAAGTAAGATTTGTTTGTGGAAAATAAACCAAGGCTTGGTCTTGTTCTGAAAAATGGGCGACCAATAAGATTTCACTAGCGCAATCCTCTAACCAGTTATTTCCTGCTACCAATTCTAATAACAAGGCATAATTCACTTCTGTAAAGGTATTAGCCCGCTAAATTTCTCCAC
>JBOEFW010000087.1:34493-63648 GCA_050633105.1 Aureispira sp.
AATTTTAAACAAACTCTAAACAACAGGGAGGGAAAAAGAAAATATGAGGATATTTCTCAAAAAAAGAGAAAGCCTTTCAGCCTTTCATCAAGTCTTTAACAAAGGTTTAACAGCCTTAGGGAAAAGCAAGGTAAAAATGCTCAACTTTTCCCTTTGGAGGCTGTTATTATGACAGGTAAAAATTAGCCTATATGCTAATTTATCAGTACTATTGCAGCCGAAATACACTCAACAATTAATACTAAATTTACTATGGCTTTTAAAATATATACCAAGACAGGAGATAAAGGTTCTACGGCTTTGTTTGGTGGGGCACGAATTCCCAAGAATCATATCCGAATTGAGTCTTATGGAACAGTAGATGAACTCAATTCTTACATTGGTTTAGTACGCGATTCTTTAGCTGATGCGCCTGTACGAACAGCCCTTAAGGAAATTCAAGATCGCCTCTTTACTTTAGGGGCTATTCTCGCTACAGACCCTAGTAAAGACCCTAACAAACTTAAAACGCCTGATTTGCACGATCATGATGTGGTGTTTTTAGAATCCGAAATTGATCGGATGGAGAGCCATTTAGAACCCTTAAAAACCTTCATTTTACCAGGAGGTCATCCAACTGTTTCTTATTGCCATATTGCTCGTTGTGTTTGTCGCCGTGCGGAGCGAATGACGGTAGCATTGAATGAGAATGAACCCGTACTTTCTGTGGTGATGCAATACCTGAATCGCTTATCTGACTATCTATTTATGCTGGGGCGTTATGTGGCCTTTTTACTAGAGGTAAAAGAAGTGCCTTGGATTGCTCGAAAGTAATACTAGAATTAATCGTTCTATCGTTATAAAGATAAAATGCGCTATAAACTGGATTGAAAATTGCATTTGCAGCTTTGGTAGACCTTATGACCTTATATAAGGTAGCTTATCAATCCGATCCCAAAGACTAAGAAACAACGTACGATTATAATGAAAACGCTTACTTTACTTTTACTTATCCTAGCAGGGAGTACGCTCCAACTTTTAGGACAACCGAATGATCCTCCAATTTCTGCGAAGAATGTCAAGGAATTATTACAAGATGCGGAAGTCTATATCAATCGAGAACAATTTGTACCTGCTCGATCTGTCTTACAGGCTGCAATCAAGCAAAAGGCAAAATTTGTAATTGCGCACCGCCTTTTGGGCTTGGTGGAATCTAAGTTGAGAAACCACAAAGCCGCTATTGTTTCTTATGAACGTTTGTTTGAATTGTCACCAACCTTGTCCAAAGCCGCGTATTATGAATGTGCTTTGGCTTATATGCGGGACTACCAGTATAGCAAGGCGTTGGGATATTTTTCTTTGTATAAGAATGCCAACCCCAAGGATTACAAAGCGGATGAACAAACGGTTCAGATTGGTTATGACATGATGTTACAACAAGAAATAGCCAATTGTAAATATGCGCAACAAATCGACTTTGATGCCATGCGTGAAGAAGCCCTGAATTTAGGAACTGCGATTAATTCTGCAGCAGATGAATACTTGCCGACCTTAACAGGGGATGGGCGTTGGTTGATTTTTACCTCCAACCGAGGAGGGGAGAATATCTTGATGAGTAAAACGAATGGAAATGGAAATTGGGAAACTGCTCGTTCTATCTCTAAGGCGATTAATACGCCTAGAAATGAAGGAATGGCTAAATTGACGGTTTGTGGACGAGTGATCTATTTCTCTGCTTGTGGTTGGGAAAATGTAGAAGGCGGTTGTGATATTTATGAAGCCGATTTTGATACACAAAATGACTTTGGGATTGTGGACGAAGTACGTCCTTCTAAAGGTTTGAACAGCAAAGCTTGGGATTCTCAACCTGCGATTAGTTGTGATGGGAAAACAATGTATTTTGCCTCCAATAGAGAAGGTGGTTTGGGAGGAACAGATTTGTGGATGAGTAAATTGGATAAGAATGAAGTGTGGGGGCCACCTATTAATATGGGGGCAACCATTAATACTCCAGGTGACGAAGAAGCACCTTATATTGCGCCTGATGGAGTGAGCTTGTATTTTTCTTCCAATGGACATCCAGGACTAGGGGAGGCGGATATTTTTCGTTCTGTTTTGCAAGAAGAAACAGCTTGGACGGCTCCTGTTAATTTAGGCCCCTCGGTTAATACCCCTTTTAGAGAGGCGGGGATTGTGATTAGTCCAGATGGTAAAAAAGCTTATTTTTCTTCGGCTAGGGATGCAGGGCGAGGTGGATTGGATGTTTATGAAATTTTAATGCAGCGGGAAATTGCACCAGAGAAACCAAACGTCATGGTGGATGCCTATGTTTATGATGCTGCAACCAAAGAACCGATTGAATCTGTGAAAGTAAAGATTGGTAAAGCAGGGCAACAAAAACAAGAATTTAAGACGGATCATAATGGGCGATTTTTTGCTTGTTTGCCTGACAACTCTTCTTATTCTTATATTTTAATGAATCCTGATTACCAGACTTTTGTAGGGGCAGAGTTTTTCAAGCGTCAAGACAATGAACCAACCCGTAAAATTGAGGTCTTTTTGATTCCCAACCCCAATAGTACGCCTCGTAAAATTTCTTCTAATCGAAAAGTACGTAAGAACTTATCGGTGTATTTTGACTCTGGTAAATACAGCATTACTGCTATTCAAAAAGAGCAATTAGAACGTATGGTGAATCAGTTTGAGGACAGGTCAACGATACAACTCAATGTTACAGGCTTTGCAGATGATGTAGGGAACAAAGATTTTAATCTCAAGTTGTCTATTGAACGGGCTCAAATGGTCGCTGATTATTTGGTAAGTCTAGGTTTAGATCCGTCACAAGTTAGTCATGAAGGGGGGGGGATTGTTAAAGGAGATATGGCGCGTCACCAAAAACGTCGTGTAGAGATTATTATTTCTAATTAGAAAAAAAACAGAAAGTAGCCCTCAAAAAATATTTATGATAAAGTGTTCATATTTTTGCACAAGCGACAAAAAACGGTATCTTTATAGGGCTAATGCGGTTTTAATAGCTGTGTGGTATTAATTACATCGGTTGTCAAATGCTCCAAATGAAAGAACAACTCCAATCTCAAGATCCCACTTTATCACCAGAAGAGCTAGAATTTGCTGCTTCTATTCTTAAAGCAGTCGCCCATCCTATACGCTTAGGCATTTTACAGTTGTTAGATCAAGAAGATCGTTTATCTGTTAATGAAATTTGTGAACGAATTAAGAGTGAACAATCCTTAACTTCCCATCACTTATCTAATATGAAGCTCAAAGGTATCTTGGGTAGTAAAAGAGAAGGACAACGCGTTTATTATTACCTCAAACTACCCGCCCTTAATAACTTGCTCTCTTGTTTGGATACCTGTATTAATTGTTTCTAATTATAGAATACGAAAGACCCAACAGAAGAACACTAGCACCACTACATTATGATGATTCCTAATTTGCGCCGAAAGTTCGTGCTCGCAGCACTATTTCTATGGGTGCTAACGATCTTTTTAAGCGTTCAAGTTTCTATTTATTTTGCTGGACTATTTGTTTTATGGCTTCCCTTAACAATTATGGGAATACAGGACATGTTACAAAAAAAACACGCTATTCGTATAAACTATCCCCTCTTAGGACGTTTACGATATGTTTTTGAAAGCCTTCGTCCTGCCATTCAGCAATATTTTGTAGAAGATGATCTTAATGGGAAACCCTTTAGTCGTCGGATGCGCTCTTTGGTGTATCAACGCGCCAAAAAAGTGAACGAAACCGTTCCTTTTGGCACACAAGTCGATGTCTATGAAGAAGGCTATGAATGGATGGTTCATTCAGCCTATCCCTTGGATGCCAGTAAAATGGATCGCCACCCACGGGTGAAAGTAGGTGGAAAAAACTGTACCCAGCCTTATGATTTGAGCTTGTTTAATGTCTCTGCGATGAGTTACGGGTCGCTGAGTGCGAATGCCATCAAAGCCCTTAATAAAGGTGCTGCTAAAGGAGGCTTTGCACACAATACAGGAGAAGGAGGCGTGAGCCCTCATCATGAGCAAGGAGGGGATTTGATTTGGCAACTAGGAACAGGTTATTTTGGTGCACGAGCAGAAGACGGTAGCTTTGATCCAGAGAAATACAAAGTAACGGTGAGTAAGCCTTCCATTAAAATGGTAGAATTGAAGCTTTCACAAGGCGCAAAGCCAGGAAAAGGCGGTATTTTACCTGCCATTAAGAATACAAAAGAGATTGCGAGTATTAGAGGTGTAGAACCACACCAAGCGGTCCTTTCTCCTGCTTTTCACCAAGCCTTTCATGATCCTAAAACACTGTTAGAGTTTATTCATCAGCTTCGAGAATTATCAGGTGGTAAGCCTGTTGGATTTAAATTGTGTATTGGTAGCGAGAAGGAGTTTTATGACCTTTGTAAGATGATGCGCGAAACTCAAATCTTACCTGATTTTATTACCATTGATGGAGGAGAAGGAGGAACAGGGGCTGCTCCTGTAGAATTTTCAGATTCTCTAGGAATGCCTATGAAAGATGGCCTTTCTTTTGCGATTGATGCCTTGCGTGGATTTGATCTTAAAAAAGATATTGTGGTTTTAGCCGCAGGGCGAATGACCAGTGCTTTTGATTTGGTTAAAGCGTTGGCTTTGGGTGCAGATGCTTGTTATAGTGCTAGAGCCATGATGATGGCGCTGGGCTGTATCCAAGCGTTGGAGTGCCACAGCAATCAATGCCCAACAGGAGTAGCGACACAAGATCCTACCTTAATGAAGGGCTTAGTTGTTCCTGATAAAGCCGAGCGAGTGTATAATTTTCATAAAAAAACGTTGTATTCCTTTGTGGATATGCTGGCTGCGGCTGGTATCAAGGAGCCAAATCAAGTAAAGCGCCAACATGTGTTTGAACGGACGGCTGTTGGTACCGTTCAACGATACGACCAACTCTATCCAATTATCCCTATAGGTTGTTGTTTAAATACCGATAAAATCCCTGAAGCATTTAAGAAAGAAATGTTAATGTGGTTAGAAGAAGAGTAAAATCATTGAAAGACTAATAAAGCAGAGCAGCTATTACTTTTGAAGTAGCTGCTTTGTTGTTTGTAGGAGTTGTTGAATTTTAATAGCATCCTAAGCGTCCTCATAAGCAGGGCCAAATGCGCCTTTGTCGTTATCAAAATATTGCCTAGTATCTTGAACAGTAGCCGCTAAGGCTAATTCTAATACAATGTCAGTTTGGCGACTGGTTTGTATTAACTTAGAATTATAAGACTCGGTAAAAAGAAGTGCCATTGAATTGGAAGACTTGTCCATTGGCCAGACCAAACCATAAGGTGCCCCTTCGATCTTTGTAGATCTTTAAAATTTGAGTGGTTGTTAAGCCATCTTTTAGATTGTAGTTTTTTAGGCTTGTCCCATCATAACTCCAGGCGCCTGTATCGCGATCACCAAACCATAAAATACCTTTATTATCTTCTTGAATAGCAAATACATGATTAGGGCCTTTAGTTGGAGTTTGGTAGCTTGATAAACTATTTGGAAACCCAAGGTCATATTGTTGTGCAAACGGAAACGTTTTCTTACCATCAAAACACCAAAGTCCGATGCCATTGTTACCTATCCACAAAATACCTTTGCTGTCCTCAAAAAGGCTGCGAATGTGCAACTGGCCTGTTTCTTTGGTTAAACCAAGACGTTTGTTATCAAGAATAGTAAAATCACGCCCATCATAACCGATAACTGCATTATAAGTGCCCATCCAGAGACGCCCATTCTGCCCCCGAACAAAAGGGGTAGAGCTAGAATACTGGAAATTGTCCTCTGTTTTGGGTAAAAGAGGAAAAGTATGATAATAAAATTGTTGCCCATCATATCTATAAACACCTGCAGTCTCTTCTAGGGGATTATAGCCAACTCTTTCGTCACTTTTGAACCAGAGGTCATCTTCTTGGAGCTGCCACTTTTGTTTGGAACTGTAGTTTCGATTGGAATATGCTTTTAACTGCTTTCCATCATAATAACTGGTTCCTTTGGCTTTCTCCAACCAGATTCTTCCTGTCTTATCTTCGAAAATAGCTCTAATTTGGTTGTCTGTTGCCTTTCCTTTTTCTTTAAAATAAGTAAGACTTTTTCCATCGAATAAACAAAGACCTTCTTGGTCACTTCCAAACCAAAAGTTACCTTTTCTGTCTTCAAAAATAGCGCGAATGTTTGTTGTGAATTTTAATCGTAAAACTGTATCTGTTTTTGGGTCTAAAAAATACTTGTTGATTGTTGTGACTGGTATTGGTCGTTCTGTTGAAGGCTGTTTTTTAGGAGCGCAGGCATGAAAATTCATTAACATTCCTACTAGGGAAGAAAACAAAAGACAGTAAATTAGAGGCATCTTGAATTGTACTTATTAAGAATACTGTAATAAAAAAATATTTAAAATTATAATCACCAAAAGCTTTAACACCAGCAACGGTATTGGAAGGAGCTACTCTTGGAGCGATCTGATTGGAAGATACAGGTAGGGGGAGGCTTGTTGTTTTGTTTGAAGGGTATACTTATGGGCGAGCAAATGGAAACCGTCTAGAAAGTCTTTAAGTTTAGGAAAGACAAAGAACCCAAAAATAGAATTGATTTCAACACTACCCATAAAATCATCTAGGACCTTAACACGACTGGTATCAACTAGGTAATCATAAAAGATAATTTTTCCAAAGGAAGGCGCTGATAGGCTGAATATTGCTCATTGTTTGCTGGGAAAAATAACTTTTGACCAACATATTCTGGACTGTCATAAGACACTTTAGAGTATATGCTAGTGCCATTCCAGTTGTCGGGGTTCTTTTTCTTAGAAATAGAGCTGCGAAAGGTGAATTCATAATATTTTAAAGGATGCATAGTTATACTTGATTTTGATGGCGGTGTTTTTTAAGGTATGCTTATTACTACCCTAATTATAGGAAGGCTAGACACGCTGCTGTTTCTTAGAGTCTACTATTTTTCATTCGTTTGATCAATGTCTGGTAAATTTCGTTATTTTGAAAATCAACCTTAATCATCAAAGAAATTAAATCCCCAATCTTATCGCGTCCTAAGTCAATTTGATGCGTTTTACAAAAAGAAAGGAACTGGTGAACTTGTTTTTCATTCTTTTCACGAATGCCTTCTTTTAAGCCCTGAAGTAAGGCGAAAGCGCGCTCTAATGCTGTTGTTGTTGTTATGGAGACGGTTCCTGTGGTTAAAATAGAGGTAATAATGGCTTGACAATTCTTGTCTTCCACCTTTCGCAAGACAAGAATTGTCATATCATCCTTTTGTCGAGTTTCATACTGTTGATAAAGTTGTTCTAATCCCTGTTCTAAATGAATGGCATTAATTGCTTTTAAGGCTTCTTCTGGGAAGGAGGCCGCTACTCCATGAAAGCCATCAGTGGTAAGAACAAATGCTCTAATCCCTTTATCGGCCTTTTTCTTGATTTCAAAGGTAAGAGTACTATGTCCAATAGCGTTGGTTATGCCTTCTCTGACAGCAGTATGGTAAAGAATAGCGTCTCTGTTTATCTTAGTTCTAACTTCATCTGTGCTGATTTGTACCCATCCCTTTTCTCCTGTTTCATAGATCCTAGAATCCCCAATATTGGTGTAATAAACAACTTGTGCTTTCAGGTCCCAAACGAGCCCACAAAAAGTTGATTTCATTCCTTGGCAACTTCCAGTGGTGGTTAGCACAACTTGATTTGCTTGACGGATTGCTTCCGAAAAACGTGGTATTATTTCCTTTTTATTGTTTTGTTCAAAGGTTTTTATGAAGGTTTGGCAACTCAGCTGTGAAGCGTTCCAATCACAAGGACAACTTCCAACACCATCGGCTAAAACAGCGAGAACTAATTGTTCTTGTTCTAATAGTTGGAAACTAGAGTAATCTCCATTTTTAGGTTTATGAGGATTTTTATAAGATTTTTGGGCGATTTCTAGGGACATTTTTAATTGTTTGGAGTTAATTAAGTCTTTTTTTAGAAAGCCATAGGATGTTAACTGAACTTTAGGGAGACCAAGGTCCTTGTTTGGTGACGGCGATAAATTTTTCGTTATCATAACGAAAAAGCCCCCCCCATCCTCCAAACCAAAACCGTTTTTCTTGATCTCTATAAATCGACAGAATTCCATTGGTAACTAAACCCTCTGCCTTGTAAAAATTGGTAAATACTCCTTTAGAGTATTGATAAACACCATAGTTCTCGGCAGCAAACCAAATGGCTCCATCGGTATCTTCAAAGAAACCGCTTACTTCTACCCCTTCTATGGTTCCATCCGTTGTAAAGTTCGTGAAATCACCGTCATTGTAACGGCTCAATCCACCATAGAACGTACCAATCCAAAGATTATCTCTACTATCAATAAAGAGCTGGTAAATCCTATTGTCACTAAGGCCATTTTCTGTAGTAAAATGTGTAAAAGATTGACCATCATATTTGCAAAGACCAAAGCCATCGGTGCCAAACCATAAATTCCCTGCTTTATCTTCCACAATACTAGTAATTCTAGTTTCAGAATAGACGGCTTGAGGGGTATTGACAGCTGGTTTTGGAAGGTCAAAAGCTTGGATTTTTTTTCCATCAAAAACATAAACACCTTGTGTTGTTCCTATCCAAAATTTTCCATACCTATCAAGATGTAAGCACCAAATTTCCATATTTAAGAAATTCTTTTTTTGGGTGACATTTGTGAATGTCTGCCCATCATATTTAATTAAACCACGATAGGTTCCAAACCAAATATTTCCCTGCATGTCTTCTAGTATGCCTGTTATCCTTCCCCAGTCAGCACTATTTTCCTCTTGGAGGTATTTCAAACTATCTCCATTGTATAATAGTAGGCCATAAACATTTGTGCCCAACCAAATATTCCCTTGTTGATCTTGAAAGATTTGACGGACATGTTGACAGAGTTGTCCTTCAATAAAGAATAAATGATCTTTGGGTGGGTATTCGTTATCAGAAGGTAATTCGGGAGGAGGGATAGAGGGCGTATTGATGGGCGTTGTATTGGTCGATCGGTGACAGGCAAAAAGTGATAAGCTAAGAATACTTAGGAATAATAAAAGGTACTTTGGGTTCAACATAGGAGTAGTTTTCAAGTATTGGGAATAAGAGAAACGGCACACAAGATAGTGCTTTTGTGTACTTTATTTTGATCGTATTCACTGATCGGGAATTGTTAGAAGACTATCTAGTTTTTGGGGAAATAGAGGACCAATAGTAAGGAATAAAAAGCAAAGGGTTAGCCGTTTTTTTCATAATCTTGGTTAATAATCAATGTGATGGATTACCATTTTTGGATATTTGTTTTTGAACAGGATTATTGCTGCCTCTGAGATGAAGGTATTGGTTACGTCTAAATACCATAGATTTGGAAGGCTCTCAAATACATCAAAAGATGCACTAGAAACGTTCGTTCCATCTAAAGATAATGTTTTAATAGTCTTCTTATTTTTTAAGAATAGAATATCTTGATCGGTTACTTTTAAATTGCATAAAAAAAGATCTTCTATCTTCTCTAAGCTAGCTAACTGCTTGAGTGCTTTTCCATCAATTTGGGAATCATTGATCCATAAACTAACAAGAGACTTTAGTTGTGAAAGCGTTTTAAGAGCTGGGTTGCTAATGGCTGTTCCTCGAAGGTTGAGATGTTTTAATTGTTGTAAATTATTTAAATAAGAAAGACTGTAGTTGTCAATCGCCGTTTTATCAAGATGAAGTGCAGTTAAATCGGTCAATTGCCCAATTTTTATAAACCAATTTTCATCAAGCTCTTTGTTATAAGATAAACTGAGAAAAGTTGCAATGGATTCATCGACAGGCTTAGATAAAGGACTTTTTCTATATTCTGAAAGTTCTTTGTCATTCATGATCCACCATTTTTTTGCTCTGATTTCTTGAATGATGGCTGTTTTACTGGGAGGCTTGTTCATAAATTTTATAACGTGTTGTTTGATTAGAAGAAGGAACAGTGATCTCTAAATTTTTAAGCCGTAGGCTTTTGCGATCTAATCTACAAAAACCTTTTCCTGTTTGATGGATTTTACGGAACGGGCCTGCTACTTTAGCGGTAAGCTCTAATTTGATTTCTTGGTCATCGATCTTAACAACGCGACAGGAAACACTTCTAGATCCTCCTTTAAATGGATTATGGGTGGAATAGGACCATCTAGAACCAAGGGCTATTTTTTCTTCTGGAAAAAGAATACACATAAGATCTAAATTTAAGACAGAAGCTGTAGTAGGGACCTCTTTGCCATTCACAAAACTATATTTATTAAGAGGTTTACCCTTTTCATCGGTTTCTACCTGTATTTTGTTCTCAAACAAAGAACTGAAGGGGGAAGGAATACTTATTTTGGAATCGACCACATGGGAAGAACCATTAAATAGACTAAAGGAGTAGAATTCTTCTAGCTGATAGAGCCACTTGAATTTATTGGGGCCAACGAAATCTAATTGTACATCAATAGCTGTTTGGATAAACATACTATCTTCCCCTGCTGACATGGTCATTTCAATGGTTAAATCTTGGTGAAATCCTTTTTCTAGCTTTAGGTCTACTTGTTGTGGTTGTTCTGCACATTGATAGAATAGTAAGCTGCTCCATAGGAGAATTAAAAATTTCATGATGGTTGTTTTAATGGTAAGAAGTTTTATTTAGTACAACTATAATAAGCGAATAAGAATGATTTTCCAATAGCATTTGTACCAATGAATGCAATCAATGTACGAGTGACAAAATGAAGAACACGTATGTTTATTCTATTGTCATAATCTAGTATAAAATGGCAGCTAAATACTTGTTTAGTAGTTATTTGCTTTGGAAAAAAAACTGGAAGCTTTTTCTCAAAGGTATTGGTTGCCCAATCATGAAAACCTATGCAGGCATATTTTTTTGTCCAAAAAATCTACGATGAACTATTTATAGTACGTTATTTCATAGGTAAATAAAAACTCCTTTTCGCCATAGGTTACTTTTTCTTGAATTATATTCTCTTTGTCATCATATAAAAGCGTAGCAGAGGGCTGATAAGGCGCGTTATAAGTGGGTCTGCTGTATTGCTGTTCCATATGAATATGTCCCTTATCATCGTATTCCCAAGTGGCTTTGAAGCTAGGAAAGTGGACGTTATTAGGACTAAGACAATGGCAAATGTATGCTGTTTTCCTTCCTTCAATATCATTTTTATAGTATTCCTTTAGGGGAGAGCGATCACTCCAATAGCTAGGATAAATGGTATTAATATCAAAGGTATTATCTTTGGCTGCTGCCGCAATTCGTTTCATGTTATCGTCTGCCTTCTGCCGAATATCCAACTCATCATAGCTCAACCGTTCTATCAAAAAGCCAGAGGTATCTCTTTTGTAAACCACTCTGAAGTTTTTAGATGGATCTGTATTGTAATATTCAAATTCAATTAAAAGACCAGCTTTATTGTATTTGAAAAGAGTTAGTGTTTGAATGGTGTTGGTAAAGGTATAGGTGGGTTCTGCATGGTGGATGCTGTTCCAGGCTCTTGTTTTAGTAACACTGTGCTTTGTTCGACTTAGGAGAATGTTCCCTTGCTCGTCAAAAGAATTAATGGTATGGCTGGTTCCTTCTTGTTTTTCAAGAAGCTGTAAGCGCTTATTGAACTTTAGCTTAGTTCCTGCTTTTAAGGGTGTTTCAGGGATGTAGGTTTGTTCTAAGTGAGCTTTTATAGATGGGACAAGCGGGAATGGAGATAGGGATCGCCCAATGTTTTTTTCGCATTTATCCTCTAACAACGAGCCATTAGGTGCAAAGCTTTGTGTTCTAATAATTCCCTCTTCTCCTTTCATTACCCATGATTGAACCGCGCCTTGTAAGGTATAAGGATATTTGGCAGAATAGGGCCAGACTTTTCCTAATTGCGCGTTGCTCGCATACTGAAAGAGCGATAAGAAGAGTAAAAGGTAGTGTTTTTTTAAAGAGACAATCATGTGTACGAATTTTCTTAAGTGTTAAGATGTAACGTAGTAGATGCCTGCTATTGAATAGAGGACTATTCAATAGCTGCTATTAACAATTCTATAACACAGGAACCTTAAGTGTTATTTTGACGATTAGCAGTGGAGGATTGTTGTTTAAAAATTGACAGGATGGTGTTTGGCAAGCCATTGTAGAAACGCCTCGTTCGTTTCAAAAGTCAAGGTTGATTCATTGGGATATTCTACGACTAAAATAGGAGCACCAATTTCTTTTACTTTAATTAATAAGGCGGCTAATTGACTTTGATGGGCTTCCCAAAATACTTTTTTGTCAGCAAAATAATCTTCTCCAAAAAGAGAAACAATGGCTCCATTAATAAAGGTTATGTGGTGTTTTACTTGGAACATTGGTTGAGTTGTTTTAAGATTTTTTTCCTCACACAAAGTGTGCTTTAATAAGGAAGGCTATTTTCTACTGTAGAAAATAGCCGTTATTTTTTGGAAGGGCGTAGATCGATTATGATCTTAGCTGCTCTGCTTTTATCCATAAACATTAATCTCCTCAAATGGAATGGTACCTGGGGTATCTTCATACATTATTGGAGGAATAGGCGCCTTCACATTCTCCTTTTCAGCACCAATCATATTATCTGCTTTGGGGCTATAGATGATAACCTCGTTTTTGATGGTAGGAAAGACCTTTTCAACCTGCTTCACAAAAAGATAATTATCTCTATTATACGATTCGCATTCTTCGGCTGTAGCAAATTGAGTGAAATATTGAGGAGAGGAAAGCCAATACATCATTAAGGCCGTTCCTTTATCACAATCCTTATTTTCAAGAATGGAGTAAAGTTGGCGATAACCATTGTCCCAATTGTGTTTTCTTGCTTTTTTGAATAGTTTTTCGGCAGGAGAAAGCTTTTTGCTAGCCATAGTAAAGTTTGTTTATGATAATGGTTTAGATGATGATACTACTTCAATTTAGTAATAATTGTGAAGTCTCACAACCATTCTCCTCAAGAATGATTTACGACAAGCCAAGTTCTTTTTTTCGTTCTTTTAATAAAGGAGCGACATCAATCTTAGCGCCATAAGAAATAGCCACATCGGTTATTGTTGAGATAGAACAATAGACCTAAAATAAGGTCTAATAGACATCGCATTGCATCTCTAGAAGGAGGTGTTTGTTGTTGGTACTGAATACTAACATATTGTTGCACTGATAACTTCTATCCCATTTACTCACTTGTGTAACGGAAGTTGTTTGCTCAAAATCATGGCATTGTTGGAGCAGAGGGAGTATCTTTTCCTGTAGAAAAAATTGATAATCCTCTTTTGGAAAACTATCCATCCAACTAAACCAGTTATTGAAAAATGACAGCGTAATTTGATTGGCCTCTTTCTTCTTGTTTGGAGTTGATAAAGAACATAATGGAGTTTCTTCGCCTGGACAGTGGGTATTAATCAGCGTTGTTAGTTTTTCTTTTATAGCACCTTCAAAATAGAAGCTAGTGACTGTTATATCTAAATGGTTGTATTCAGAAATTAGGCTAAATAGTCTCAAGATAGCTTGCAACTTGGAGACTACATCTTGCTCTTGAAAGACGGAGGAGGAAAGAAAATCTTCCGCAATAGTCTTGTCATAAGAAATTTCATGGAATAGATCTGCTCCAAATTCTTTAAATTCTTCTTCCATGTCAATTTTTTGTAGTGTTGTATGAAGTCACTTTGAGACTGCTTATATCCTTATAGTTTAGGAGGTTACTTAATCCTTATCTTTTGAGGTCATTGATGAATGATGGAAAGAACTACGTCTCTTCTCCATTTTTGTTCGCCTCCTTCAACTGTTCTATTTCGATGGCTATGAATTGTTGATCGGTAGGATGCCCATGTTCTTTCACCACAGCATATATTTCTGGATATTTATGAAAGAACTGTGCAAAGGATAGATAGGTTCTTTCATAATTAAGAACAGGATTTAAACGCGCGCCTTTTTGAAGTAGAAGCATTAATTTTTCTTTTCCTTTCTGGATGCTTTTGGAATAAGAACTATTGGAAGATTTTTGATGATCTTGAAGGTGCCCTGCTAGATTATAAATCACTTTATAAAGTGGAAAATCAAAAGGATAGTTGCTTTTAACAGGTTCTATGGGGATGCCTAAGTTAATCAATAGTTGGAACGCCTCAACACTCTTAGCTTTATCCAAGAAATCTGGATTGCTCAAATCTAAGGACCATCCCCAATCTATGAGCTGTTTAAATAAGACCAAATCATTATCTCTTAGGGCATAAATAGCAGTTAATTCTCCCCAAAGGGTAATGGAGATATTCTGCTTAACTAGCAATTGGCAAAATTCCATTCTTTTCTCTCCATCACCCGATCCAACTACAAATTCTTCTTCGATAGTAAAGGCTCCCCAAGAGTTGATGCGTTCCCAAAGTGGCATACTTGGTATTTCTGCAATGTATTTTAGAATAGAGCCATAACCGGCTTTAAATTGTAAGTTTCCACCAGCTTCTTGATAGTGTTGTAGAGCCGTTATTTGTTCTGCTTCACTAAGTTCTTCTTTTAAACAAAAACTCCACAACGCTTTGTAATCTTCTTCTACCGCGCTTAAATTTTGCGTAAAGCTAAAGGTTTGGAGAACAACCTCTAAATTCAAGGCGTAGCTGTTGGTTGCCCGTTCTAATCGAGTGGCAAATAAGTTTTGTTGGTAGCGGTTGGGTTGTAGTAAATCTCCCCCAACCTTTTTGTAGGTCACCATAAACTGGTGCAATTGGGCATCACTTGGACTGGTAGATAAAAAGGTCTGCCAAATGGGTGTTTGAGACCAGTCTAATTCTTGAAGCGTGGCTATCTGGATTTGATCTTCTACAAAAAGAATAAACTCTTCAGGCGTAGATTGCCCTTTTAATATTTTCTCAACGGGTAATGACATAGCTT
Source organism: Aureispira sp. (assembly GCA_050633105.1). GTDB lineage: Bacteria > Bacteroidota > Bacteroidia > Chitinophagales > Saprospiraceae > Aureispira. The sequence continues at coordinate 49,399 of JBOEFW010000087.1, forward strand.
TGTTTTAGAGTAGAAAGTTACCTAAAAAAAGACTTTTTTCACTACAATACTATTATTTGATACACTTTGTTTGATAATAAGGATCTATTAGAGGTCGTCATTTATAGAATGGAAGTACAAGAAGAATGGCTAACAACCGTCTTATTCTGCTGTTATTTCTTCGGTTTCGTTGAAATAGGCGTAATAATTTGGGATTTGTTCTAATAACACTTTTTCTCCTTTCCCGTATTTTTTAAATTGCCTTCGGAAGGTCTTTAAATTTCTGAGATTATTGTTAGAATATCCATAATGGTGGTGAACTGTCATGGCTTTGTTATAATGGATTTCAAAACCTTCTTTATTGGCTCTGAAGCAAAACTCAATATCTTCTCCTGCTGCATTAGGAAACTGCTCATTGAATTGTATGGTTTGGGCGACTGCTGCTGTAATGGTGAGATTAGCGGTTGTTCCATAAAGCAATCTATTGGAAGTTTTAAACCTTCGGCCATTCAATGTTCCATTCATATTGTGATAAGTGCCGAGCCAATGTTTATCCTTTGAAATGGTATTGCCTGAAATAATTCCACAAGTTTGATTTTGTTGAAAATAGAAAACGATCTGTTTTGTCCAATCACTGGAAAGAAGACAATCTGCATCTGTGAATGCGATTATATCAGCGCCATTTTCTAAGGCTGCTTTTATACCTGTGTTTCTTGCTTTGGCTGGTCCATTATTGAGTGGGTGTTTGATTGTTAAAAATTGCTTTGGTGGTTGATATTCCATAGGGGAGTTGTCGTCCACTATGATGACGATCTTAGGAGGCCATTCCAACTGCTCTATAGAGGTGAATAGATTGTTTAAATCTTGAATATCTTTTGCTGATTGGGCATAAACAGGAATGACCAGCGCTAGTATAGGCTTAATTGGTATTTGATGTTTCTTTCCTTGAGGAAATGGAGTAGAGTGGTGGACAACTGTTGTCTTTTTTGAATTGGACTGGAAGGTAAAGGCTTCCATGAATTTAGTCACCAGAAATCTATTTCTATAAGGGTGTTTTTTCAATTTCTCATACCAATAATCAAGTATTTTACCATAAGGTAAATGGGATAGTGAACTCATTACATGCCAAGGTTTGCACAATTATTACAATAGTAATGGTGCTGGTGTGCGGTTAGGAAATTTTGTCTTTTTTCCCCTTCCCAAATCTCTTTTAAAGATTGTTCTTTGATGTTGCCATATTGGTAAGGGTTAAACATATTACAGGGCGTGACCGTGCCATCATAAAGGATACATAATTCCTTCTCTAATATGGGGCAAATAGCCATGCTTCCGTGGGTTTGCTTGGTATAACTGGCTTCTAAAGAAATCCCTGCTAATTGATCTGGAAGATGATATTGCAAGGGGCTGTTAAGGTATAAAGTGGCAACTTCTTGGAATTGCTGTTTAATCTTTTCTTTATTGGTATTTACAAGATGAAGGAATGTTTCCATCCCAACATCCCGCCTTATGGTGTTGAACAATAGATGGCAATCATTCTCAAAAGCAAACGTTGCAATGGCGCTTATTTCAAATATATTCTCCTCTTGGATGGTGAAAATTATAAATGGTCGCCTTGCAAGTTTTTTCAGTTTTTTTATGTTTTGAATGATGTGCTCAAATTTAGCACCTCTCCTTATGGCAATGAGTTTTTCTTTATTAGGGCTGTCCATAGAAATAAATAATTGGACATCACTGTCTACTAGGCTCTGGAGAATTTTTTCATTACCAAAAGACATATTGGAAAACAGGTTTATACCTAAATCAGGAAAACGATTTTTTGTATAGTCTAAGATCTCTTTAAAATCAGGATGTATGGTGCTTTCTCCTCTGCCGTTCAATCGGATCGTAGTGGAAATTCCTCCTATTTGCTCCAGAATCTCTTTATAAGTAGCAAAGGATAGAAATTTATTCTTGTGGAAAGGATTAACATGTTTGCCAAAACCGCACATAGAACAACTTAGATTACAATTGTAGCTTAACTCAACGATTACTTCTTCAAATTTCATTAGTTCTTGGTGTTGCATTTTAATACTTTACAAGGAAGATCACATACCCGCATGGTGGCACTTACTGTTTGGGCATATTCAGAAGACAGTATTGTAGACATGTCCATTGTGTTTAGATTTCCTAATGGTTTTTGGCAATCTTTCATCCAATTCTGCTGAAAGCAGGTAAAGACATCCCCGTTTTGGACAATGGATAAATTTCTGTCAGCAGCATAACATTGCTGTTGAGCATCAGGAACAAACGCTTCTTTCTGTTCCATTGGAGTCCAATTGCCTTCAAATCCTTCCGTGATGTAGTCTTGTATGGAGTGATAAATGCCTTTCTCTTTAGCATAAGCGCCAACAGATGCTATATGGGGAGCGGTTTCTTTAGATAGAACAGATTGTACACTTATCTGTGGTCCTTCTAAATAGTTGATGGCATACTCTAAGTTTTTGAATACTTTTTCATAAGAATTCGTCCCTCTTACAAATCGCCAAAATTCTTTATCCATGGTATCGATCGATACAACAATATGAATGTTGTACTTGGACACTTCATGGATGAATGCTTTATCCATTGGGACACCATTGGTAATGAGAATGGTTCTAATTTCAGAGGAGGCTATTCCTTCTAGTATAGCATAAATCTCTTCTTTAAACAATAAGGGTTCGCCTCCAACAATGCAGAGTTCTTTAGCACTCGGAATAGATAAAATACCTTTTATAACTCTATCTGTGGGAAGCCTTTCAGCGGTATCTTTATACTTCCAATGTGAGCACTTTGTACACTTTTGGTTGCATTGAATGGTGTTCATGTAGTAAAGATGCGTGGGTTTGTACATGTTTGTTTGTTTTTAGAAAGGCAATACTTGTAAAAGGTAGCAGATTGGGCAGAGCTTTTTTATTGTTTATAAGGTATATTGTTTAATTGAAAAATAAATGTAAGTGTTTTTTATTGAATTTTAAAATAATAAAGTTATTTAATTGAAATTAATTATTCTGACCAGCCTATAAAACATAGATAGACTTACTCTATAGAAGTGATAGCGCATAAAAATTGATGATTTTGAAAGGGAATAGCTGTTTAGAGGAATTAAAATCTAAAACAATCATGGAGAATACAGGCGCCTAGTTTGCTTCTAATGCACTTGGTCTAGTCAACGTTTTTGTAAGAAGGCGGGGTAATCGTGCTTAATAATAACTTTTTAATCTCGATTGTATACCTCCCAAAACTTTACACAGCTATCTTTTGGCCAAGGTCCAAGCATATTTTTTGTGCCGTTCTATGTCTTCCTCTACTTGGCTAATAATTGCTTTTTTAGCAGTGTTGTATTCCATTTTGTTGTTTCTAAGGAGTGATTGTTAAGTAGTAGAGGCAGAATTATTGTCTTGAGGCCATGCAATTATGTCAAGGAACCTTAGGGCATCATCAATCACAAAAGGGCGCTTCGCTTCTTTGGGTAACCAACCATTTTGACTAAAATAAAGAAGGAGTGCCGCGATAACAGCGGGGCGATTTAAATTGATATAGAGAATGCCAGTAGGCTGTTTTTCATCGGTATTGGATTGATAACGCCAAATGACGCCCGCTTCAGGGTAACCTACACACCATTTTTCCTGTTCTAGATGCTTCTTAAAAAGCAAGTTGTCTTCCTCTCTAAAAGAGAGCCGTAAAGGCGATTTTTTAAATCCTTCCAAATAAATAGTTACTTTTTCCACACACTTGGAGTATTTAAATACTGTCAAATGATGATGGGTGCGTTTCCATCGATAGATTTCCTTGTTGATGGTTATTTTTCTCAGTTTTGTTTTCATGGGGGGGATTTAAGGAAGGGAATTAGAATCGCCCATTAATAGGGATTATTAAAGTTGTTTAAAAAATACCTTTCCTTTAAGAGGAACCCGAACCCAACTTGCTGGCTCGCGTAAGTAACAAAGGCTTAGCGTAGCTATTTATCTTTCTTAAACAACTTCATTGTATTTTTATAGCCTTTCATTAAACCATTCTATCAATAATTTATCTTTTTCTTCTGCCTTACCAGAGAATTTATGATCAGTTTCAAACTTTTCGAGCCTAAAATCATAGTGAATGTCTGTTAATATTTTGGCTATTTTATCTGCTTGATTGGGGTTGACCTGTTTGTCTTTGGTGCCACAAAGTAAGAGTAGGCTAGCATTTTTATCCAGTTGATTGGCCCAGTAAATAACAGAGCGTTTTTGTAGTGCTTCTTTTTTATGCTCTTTGTAATTAGGAATTAATTTAGCACATACCATGCTTTCCATTTTTGGCCGCGCTTTAATAATTGCCTCCATATCTGACGGACCATTCCCTATGACGGCGGTTTTGATATAACGAACTTTTTTGAGGGCTAGATAAGTCATCATTCCGCCCCTTGACCAGCCAAACATGCCAATGCGTTTAGGATCTGCTTTTGGGATACTCTTAACGGTCTCTGCTAAATAAAGTACATCATTCAGGTCATTTCCTCCAAATTCGTCCTCCTCTCTGTAGCAACTGGCAATAACCAGATAACCTTCTGCTACTAATTTGGCAGAAGTACGAATCAAGGAGTGAAGGGTCTTTGCTTTTGCCATTTTTCCAATTTCTTTATTTCCACCTCGATTGAAAATAATTACAGGAAAAGTGCCCTCTTCTTTGGGTTCAGCAATGATACCATTCACCAATAAGGAATCACTTTTGTAGACGATGACATAAAAGTTAATTTTGGCGAGATGCTGATAGTTGGTTATCAAGGAACCACCTTCTGACACTTTATTCCAAATGGGAGGAATTTCTGAAAGATCAATTTTTGTTTTGGATAGAATCTGTCCATTGTTTAGGTTCTTTATTTTTTCAGAATCAGTACGATCTATAGGAACATCTAAAACCGTGTTGCTAAGTGCTTTGTTGTTTTGATAGGACTGATAATATTTTGATCCAAATTTGAAGCCTAAGAATAGAACTCCAATTATTATTAACACGCCTAAAAAAATAGAGAGCTTTTTAATTGTTTTCATAAAGTGGGAAGTTTTATGGAATAAATGTACGTTTAAGAATAGGAAGCCTTATTAGACGTTTGTATTAAAGAAAAAAAAGTGACGATAGGGAGTTTAAATGTACTAGTTTTTTCAACTTAGCTATTGGTCAAACTAAGAAATAATTGACAGAGATAAGCATCTTCTCTTTCCAAAAAAACAGAGGCATCCGAGTGGCAAGAGTAAGCAAATAGAATATGATTAATAGCCTTTCTAACGGAATTTTTCGATAAGGGATCTTTGTAAAGTAACGGCTCGACAGCTTCCGCTATGGCACTAAGACTCCAAGAATTTTCACCTTGAGTGTATCTAATTTCTTGTTGAATATCAAAAAGCTCTTCTTTAAGTAACGTTCTATTTTTGGGATCTTCTAACTCTTCTTCTATAAAGATAAAGGCTTCATCTAACCAATCTGCATGATGGTAATCATAATAATTAAAAGCATACTGGTACAACAATTTTCTCCAAGTTCTATCTCCTAAGGTTGTAAATTGATGATTAAGTAAGGCTTCAAAATTGCAGCCTTTAATCCAGTCTCTTTTTAGTTTTTCTTCGAATTGCTTCCAAGCATCTTTCATGTGCTGTAAGGTTGTTGTGGCGAAACTAGGCTTGTAATAATTCTATCTTCATCTCAGAATTTTCTTCTGCTAAGATTTCTGAAAAACGCTTTTTAAAAAAATCCTCCCACCTATCATCGTCTATATTTTTTTTGAACAAGGCAACTAAGGTATTCGCTTCCGTTGCCAATCCTTTTTTGATGCAGTATCGGAAGATGTCATCTTGTTTTAAGGAGCCTTTTTTTGATAAGAGAGAAACAAAGGACGCATGATTGTTAATGGCCTCAAAATATTGAACAACCTCTTCAAATGATCGGCTTATTTGAGCTTTTAATTGATCAATGTTGGTAGAAGGCCGAATTAAGAATTGGTCAGGCGCATTTTTAGATAGCCGCTCTATACGCTCCCTAAAATGACATTGATACTCTTTTGGAAATTCGATAATGGTCTGCTCCAACTCTTGGGCAATAACATTGGAATGGATACAGCAATTGACATAAAAACCTAGTTCTTGACTAGAACTTCCATGACTCTTTTGAATATTAATTAGATAGACCAACCCCTGCTTACTTTTATAGAAATTTAAGGCCTTCTTCTTGAATTTAGCGACTTTGAGCAGAGGTTTTATGGCTTGATTGATGATTTCTTTAAAGGTGTCTTGCATGGAATGACTTTAGTTCAATGATTACTCCATAGAATAACTTTTATTCCTTATAAGTTCCGAATGGAGGCACTTGAAGCAAAAAGGAAGTGTTTTTATCTTTTTTTATCATAATTTATTTTAATGTTATGGAGACTAGATATAGGAGAAAGATAGCGCTTATTTGTCTTACTTCCTTTTCTTAAGCCGCTCAATAATATAGGATACAGTTGGATTGTTATCCCATTCGTTTTCTGTATTGAGTTGAAGGGCTTTTTCATAATTTTTTAAAGCGTTATCATAATCTTCCATCATGAAATAAGCTTCTGCTAAACCATCATATACCAACCAAGAAGAAGGATGTTGGCTGACATTTAATTGAAAAAGGGTTAGAGCTTTATCGTAATCTTTTACCTCGTGTAAATAATGATAAGCTAATTTATTAATAGCGATTTGGAAATTAATGGTCGCTGATTTTGGCAGCATTTTTTTATAAGCAAGCGTAAAAGGCCCAATGTAATCTTTAGTTAAATAGGCGGCTAAAGGTTGGAGTTCTTGACCCAGAGTAGGACTGTATGCTCTAGCAATTTGATCAAGCATGTAACTATGATCTCCTTTCTGTCTTAAGTACAAGTTATTGGTTTTAATAACCACAACGGCATTCATCGCTGGAATGATGGTAATATTCTGTCCCCAAGCACCTTGTGCTGAATAAGCCTTTTCTAAAGCCTTGTGTTTCGGTTCATGTAAGAGCCACCACATGTAACCGTAAGCAACTTTGTTAAATTCATTCTTAACAAAAGGCGCAATTTTATCTACTTCTGCAAAAGTAGTTGATGGTTGCGTCATTTCTTCCACCCAAAATTCAGGAATGATCTGTTGTTTTTTCCATTTTCCTTTGTTTAACATTAACCAACCTAACCTAGCCATATCACGCGCAGAGAAATTAATATGATAGGCCAATACATCAGTAATTAAAGGGTTTCCTTCTTTCTCTTGAATGGATCGATCCCAGTCCTCCATTTGCATAGGGACAGCGAATTGAGCACCGATTTCATCATAGATGTTCCGTTGTGTTTGTTTTTCAAAGATATAGCCTGCCATGTTGAAATCCCAATTGTTATAAACCCATAGTTCTCCTGGTTTTACAGTACCTCGTTCTGGGGCTAAGTGAATCATGTCGCCTCCATTGGCTGCTGGAAGGTAAACTCCCGATCTACTTGAAAGAATGTCTTTGACTGTGGCTTGACGTTCTATTTCTAGCAATAAGCCTTCATAAGTAATATCTAGATCAGCAAGGGACTGTTCCAAATTAATGGTTTTATTGGCTACATACTTTCCATATAACATCGCTAAAACACTTTTGCGGCAAGATGCGATATAGCTGTTTTCTGTAACGTTTCCATATTCATAAATGATTCTACCGTCCTGAATAATCAACATTCCTGTGGTTGCCGTCTTATCAGTGGTGTATTCTTCTAAAGCGTCTAACTTTGCTTGATCCCAGCCATAAAAGGTGGGACTTTTTACCTTCTCCCAAGTAGCATCAGGGAAGTTTTGTGCATAGGTGATAGGCAGTTGAAGGAAAAGAAAACTCAACAGTATTAATAAGGGACTTTTCATTGTATTTAATTTTTAAATTAATGATAATGATTATGGAGGATGCGTTTTGTAAAGAAGGAATAGGAGTAAAGGGGAGCTCTTTATCAACTATAGACGTAAGGCATATATAATGCTGGAACCCCCTTGAAGATCAATAGGAATTAAGGAAAAAACGACTGTGCTAAATTTAAACTTGATTTGGTAAAAAAGTATATCCTTTTGTAGAATGCAGTATAATACTACTCGGCAAAAAGATAACATAGTATCCTTGTTTAACAAAAATACACGTTTTGAAACGGGGGATGTTCCAACACGTTAACCAGCAAATTGATTGTAGAGAGAAACGAATCAATATTGATGCTGTATGTACGTCAAAGATAAGAAAGATTAGGACTCTTGGAAAGAAAAAATGTGGATTTTGTGTTTTAGAGAGAAGGCGTGTGTTGTTTTTTTAATTGTAGTGCTTTCCAAAAAGGCTTAAATCTTTAAGGGGATAGCATGACAGTTGTATTGATTAGACGTCTAAAATATCTTTGTGCCAATCTTCTTCTTTGTTCTTGTTATCCTCCTCTACATTAGGGGCAGTACCAGCCCAAAGGAAGCCTAGAAATATTGTAATTGGACCCAATAGCCCTATTTCTAGACCGCTGTTAAAAACAAATAAAAGTATACCACTTGACCCAAAGCCGCCAATAACAAGAAAGAGCATTTGGGAGATTGTTCTATTTTTTAAAGTGAAATAGCTCATGGTATAAGGTTGGTTTAAGTGTGTTAGTCCCTATGTTGCTTATGGATAATAGAGGCTGTCGAAAAAGTAAACTTTCAAAACAATTGTATTAAAAATGAATGCAAAAATAACAATCTTAAAGAGAGTTAAAAGTGATGGTGTTTTTTAATTAGATTGACTTTTGGACTTTTTCGACAGCCTTAGGAATTGCCTTAAATAAAACTATTGTCTACGATATGTACCTTCAAAAGTATTTACCTCTGCTTCTGCGGAGTATCCCCCTGCAACTCTAATGGTGGAGAAAGATGTATTCTCTGTTACTCCAGCAGCGCCTACATATTGATTAGGGTCATTTTTATTTCCTGCTAACCATAAATTAGTAACTGGGCCAACACTGTTTTCAAAATGATAAAATATGTTTATAGATATTGTAGAGCCACCAATCTCAATAGTTCCACTAGCTTGACCAGTTCTATTGTCTGCTTCTGTAATGTTAATAGTTGAATTGATTTCTGAACAGTGATATTTTCCTGTAAGTGCCATAATTAATTGGTTTTAATTTTACTTCCCTACTCTGATTGCTTTTCGGGTTCCGCAGTTGTATACTGTCCAAGACAGCCAATTTTTTATAGAAATTGGAAACTACTTTACAGTGGGTGATCAGTCCTGTGTAAATGGTTACTTGTAAGTAATAAATTACATAGCTCAATATATTGAAAAATAAAGATATAGTTGCACAAAGTCTGTATATTCGTCTATATTAGTGGATATACTAACGCTAGTATTTTTCTAAGATTAAAGGGATACAAAAAATATTCTTCCAATTTTTTGAAAGAGCATTCTTATGAAGAAGAGGGGGGACGCTAATTGTAAGGAGAGCTATTGTTTTCTTAACTCTTGGGGCTATGGATTAAGGAGCGCAAAACTATGTTTTTTATTAATAAAGCATTTATATACTTCTCTATTCATTAAACCTACTTTTGAATTGACGATAATTTATTTGTCCATTAAATTCATTGGAAAAAACACTGTCAATTCTAAGTCGTAATGTGGTTTTATAAATTCCATGATAAATCATAGTAGCGGAAAGAGCAATTTCTTGTGGCGGTAGAATAACAGAACCAACTCCATTTCCACACCCATATATCCACCTCTCTTCTATCGGTCTCCAATTCCCTGTAGAATCTTTCGCTTCTGTAATTAGTGGCACAAAGTTTCCATAAGCTATTGTAATGGTATCAAGATCTTTATTCTCAATTAGAACGGGATAGGCATCAAAAAACGGCTCCTTAATATTAACATGGGTATCATCGTTTTTAACGCGTTGAGTTGTATCAACAGTGATTAAAAGGTTTGCTTTTTGCCATGATTTGTAGTTGTTTGGAGCTAACCAATCAATGTAATAAGAGGAGGTTTGATTGTCTGTACGTTCGTTATGAAGATCAAAAGTATCACTTTTGCTGAAATTATTATCTAGTGGAGTCGGAAGAGGTGGTGTGAAAGATAGGTTGTATTTCAATTTATAATTTGGCTGAATGGTATCTTTCCATTGCCCAATATACAACAACTCATAATTTGCGGTTGACCGCCAAGTTGCTTCTCTTCGTGAAACCTTGAATTTTGTAGTATCAATAATTATAGGGAATGTAAAGCCTTTTTTCTGAACAACGGCAGATTCTTCTTTAATCTGACAACTTCCAAAAAGCGTAAAAAAGCTAACAACTGATATTGTTATTAAATTTTTCATATTAAACAATGGTTGATTGCTAAAGGAATAGTTGCTCTTATAGAAGAGTCGAATGTAGCTTCTACAACTCAAATTTCTCAAAGGAGGTTCCATTAAATTTATAAACCCCATCATTATGAGTCCCCAACCAAAGTGTTCCTTTGTTGTCTTTATAGATGGTAAAGAGCAGTACTTCCATTTTGTCATTTTTGATAGGATAATGAATAAGCTCCGTTCCGTTATTTCGCCAAACACCATTATCGTAAGTGACCATCCAGATATCCCCTTCATCGTCTTGCGTTATGGATAGAAAAAATGGAAATTCGAGTGGATCGTTTTCATCAGAAAAACCGATTCCATCTTCTTTTTTATGCTGAATAAGCTTCCCTTCATTAGCCAAGATATTATAACGATAACGAGAATTATTAAACCAAAAATAACCCTCTTTATCTTCCATAATGGCTCGCATTCCAAAATCTCCTCCACTTGGTGTGGTTTGCAATTGATTTTCATAATGCCAGCTTGTAGTTTGGCCATCAAATCGACATAAACCAAGACTAGTGGTTCCAAACCACATAAAACCTTTGCTGTCTTTATAAATAGAATAGACTCCATAAGGGGAGTAATTTGCATTAAATCCTTGGCTATAATAAGCTTCCTCTTGTGGCGCTTTTGGAAATTTAAGATAGTGTAGGTATTCTCCATCATATCTAAAAGGGCCTCTTTTGTTAAATCCAATTCTAAACCATAAATCATTGGGTTCTAACTTCCATTGATTAGTAGAAGAATCGCCCTCTTTTATTTTTAACGTGGTAAGAGATTGTCCATCAAACTTGCTTACACCTGCCGTTGTTTCAAAGAATAAATTGCCAGCAGTATCTTCTTGAATGCCTCGAACGTCATTGCTGACCAAGCCATCTGTTTTGGTAAGCTGTTTCAACAATTGCCCATTATAAAAAAAGACACCATTGTCTTTACTGCCAAACCAAAAATTGGATTGTTTATCTTGATAAATACTCCAAATAGTCTTGTCCAATTTAGAAACGGAGATCCCTAATTCGATGTTTTGTTTTGAAATTGTTGGGTCTGGAGCATTGCTTTGCCTCTTACAGGAAGGAGACAGAGTCGTGATGCTAATCATTAAAATGGAAGTACAGATTGCTTGTTTAAAGGTCATTTGTTTGGAGGTTGAGAAGGAGCACTATGGAGGTTTGAATTAGCAGCCGTTTTTTATATAGAAAACTACTAATTTTTTAACCTTTAGAATGATTATTAGGTCAAAAGCTATGAAATTAAGCAGGTGCAAAGAATAAATATCCGTTTTTTAGGATGATTATTTTCTTTTCCTAAGGACTTAAATTCAGCCTCTAGTTTTTTGACAAGCTTGTTCCTCGCTTTAAAAAGACAGAAGAGAAGAACAACGCAGATTCTAAGTGGGAAATAAGCATAAAAAATGCTCTCCCAAAAAATTGAAAGAGCATTTTTATAGAAATGAAATCCATAATGATTAATGAACAGGGACCATTCTTTGTACAGGCCAAGCATCTTCATAGCCTTTCTCCCAATCGCCACTAGAAGCTAGTTCTTCTTCGGTAGATAAGCAATCATTGAGATCGCTTTCAATTTGTGCCTTATCCATGTTTTGACCAATGAAGACAATTTCGTTGATTCTATCTCCAAATTTTGGATGCCAACCAGCTTCTATGTGTTCCTGGTTGTCTAGATAAGCGCCATATTGAGTGCGCTCTTCGGCAGGCATGCTGCTCCACCAAACACCAGCACTATCTGCTTTAAGGGAACCTCCTGCTTGACTCCATACCAATGCTTGTTGCGGTCTAGAAGCCAACCAAAATAAGCCCTTGCTGCGAACAATAGTGTTAGAGAAATTACTTTGTAGATGATTCCAGAAACGTTCTGGATCTAACGGTTTTTTACTGCGATAGACAAAGGAGCTAATCCCATATTCTTCCGTTTCTGGCGTATGGGCCTCTTTGTTGAGTTCCTCAATCCAGCCAGCACTTTGCTCCGCTTCCTCAAAGTTGAAAAGACGCGTGTTGAGTATTTCTTTTGGGTCAACTTTGCTAAAGCTAGATTCAATAATACGGGCAGAAGGATTTAGTTTATGGATGGTTGTTTTTAATAAACCAACCATATCTGGTGTGACTAAATCCGTTTTATTTAAAATAATCACATTGGCAAACTCAATCTGGTCTACCAATAAGTTGACAATGGTACGCGTGTCATTTTCTGTATCGGTTAAATGTCTATCTTCAAGAGATTCTGCACTACCAAAATCCTTAAAGAAATTCAAGGCATCCACAACCGTTACCATGGTATCAATATAACTCCATTGGGAAAGATCAATGCCGTTCTCTTCATCAATGAAACTAAAGGTCTGGGCAACAGGTACAGGTTCACTAATGCCTGTGCTTTCGATGAGTAAATAATCAAAGCGATCTTCTTGAACCAAGCGTTCTACTTCAATCATTAAGTCTTCCCGAAGGGTGCAACAAATACACCCATTACTCATTTCTACCAGCTTTTCTTCCGTTCTGGATAAAATATTTTCACTCTTTACCAAGTTGGCATCAACATTCACTTCACTCATGTCATTGACAATCACAGCAACTTTTAAACCCTCCTTGTTATGTAAAATATGGTTAAGTAAGGTTGTTTTTCCAGCGCCTAAGAAACCGCTTAATACGGTTACAGGTAATTTTTTTTTAATGTTCATATCGTTTTAAACCATTTAATAGTGTTGTCTAAATGTTCTTGGCCATAGAGGGAAGCAAATTTAATCGTTTCAGGATGCATCCTATTTTGGTAGACGGCCAACCGTTTTTGAGCAAATTCCTTGGTTAAATTAATTTTGCAGTCTTTTTTAATACAGTGTTTCCACTGTTCCAAAGATTGGGGTATCATATTATAAAGTTTAAAGGTTAATTCATATCAATTCTTAACAACAACCTTTTGTTTCCTTGCTCCTCAATGCTTGGACTTCGATGAAACACAGCCTTTCCATTAGGATGTAATAAGCCTTTTAGTAGCAAGATGTCTCCAGTGTTTGCTTGTTGAATTAGTTTAGGATTGGTGATCCACCGATCATTGTCTTCTCCCAACTGATAGGCAGACCTATTGACGATTTCATCTGGTAACCAAAGCGTCGCTGGCCCATGATAGGTACAGAGTAAGCGCAAATTATTAACATCTGTATGAAACCTACGACACATGTTTGTGGCAATGGTGGAAAAGAATATTCTAAAAGAAGAGATTTGGCTTATTGTCTCAAAACGTTGGAGTAAGGAAGAAAGATCGTTTAATAGAAAACCATGCGGAAGCCCTTGCTCTGTCAAATGAGTCGTGAATTCTTTAAGGATGTGGTTGGCATCTCCTTCTAATTTTAGAGCAATGTCTTTGTTTAGGAATTCCAAGATCTCGTCCCCTTGATTTTGAAGCGTTCTCTCTTGTATAGCTATATTGATGTCTTGGAGATGAATTGCATTCAAGGTATGAACACCTTTTCCCACCGCTGCATTTTTAAAAGAGGTAATGATCATAGTTTAGCTTCTATTTGTTTTTGATGGCCTATTAACTGCTTGAAGTTATTAAGTGTACATAAAATAGCTGGTGACTCAGATAATGCTATTTGAGAATACTTGAGCTGTAATAATGATACAAATGTAAGCAAAACTTTCGTTAATGCAACAGTGTTGCATTAACGAATGCAATAAAACGGCTCATTCTTTAACAAGAATAAAAAATGACTGCTAGAAAGGAGCGAGCTGTTTTAGGAAAGAGGTGAAAGGAAGCATGTAGTCGTAGCGCCCAAGTTCCTAGCTTTATAATTTGGGGTAATTAGCTAGATCTAATACATTGTAACGAAAGTTTATTTAAAAGAGCATAATCACCAAAAGCTTTAACATCTGCCACGGTTTTGGAAGGGCATTGGAAGGAGC
>JBOEFW010000088.1:0-4601 GCA_050633105.1 Aureispira sp.
TGCCGCTGTTTTGGCCTTTTGTTTTTCACGAATTTGAGCGCCAATGGATTGTTGAACGCAAGTACATTACCCAAGAGCGTATTGATATACCAATGGGTTGGGGAGCGATCTTCCGCTTAATTTGGCGCAATCCAATTACTTTGGCCTACTTTATCCCTATTATTGGATGGTTTATTCTCGTGGCTTATGGCAAGCGACGTTGGAAGCAATTGGATCGTATGGGCAAACCTAAAACAACAACTAATGAAGGCTAATATAGAAATAGAAACAGCAACCTTTCGAATAGATTTAGAACAGCCCATTAGCTTGGCTCTTCCTATACAAGCGACTCCAGAAGCGGCTAGCGCTTGGTATTGTGGCCCTACTCAAATCACGCCTGTTATGACAGAACAGTTTACGGGTTCGGTCGCATTGGGTGGTGCAGTTAATTTTAGAGATGTACAGTTTAATCCTCATGGCAATGGAACCCATACAGAATGTGTCGGTCACATTTCCAAGGAGTTTTATTCCATTCATCAGGTCTTAAAGCGTTTTTTCTTCTTAGCCCAACTATGGACCGTGACGCCTGAGATCCAAGAGAACGATCGTATTATCACCTTGGCACAAATACAAACCGCCTTATCTAAACAAGCGCATTTAGAAGCGTTGGTCATTCGGACAAATCCGAATTCTAATCAAAAAAAACAACGCCAGTATAGCAATACCAATCCAACCTATATGGAAGCCGCCGCAGCAGCTTGGTTGTACGATCAAGGGATTCGCCATATTCTAATTGATACACCTTCTGTGGATCGAGAAGAAGATGATGGCATTTTAGCTGCGCATCATGCTTTCTGGAACTATCCTATGGCACCTCGCTTGGATGCAACCATCACAGAGTTGATTTATGCGCCTAATAATGTAAAAGATGGCTTGTATATCCTCAACTTGCAAGTTGCAGCTTTTGAGAATGATGCGACACCTAGTCAACCAACTTTGTATGCTTTGCTCTAGTTCTTTATTCTAATTCTTACTTATGAAAGCTTTATTGTTACTTGATTTTCAAAATGATTTTGGTGGCTTTGGCACCTTAGCCGTGCCCGTTGCGGCTACGGTACTTCAACAAGCACAAACTATCCTACAAGAAAATTTTGCCCTCCGCATAGCGAGCCAAAACTGGATCGAAGCCAATCATCCTTTTTTTGCAGCCAATCATTACTTTCGCTATCCAAAACAATTGGTGACCATAGGAGAGCAAGAAGAACGCCTTTGGCCGATTTATGGGGTGCAAGAAAGCTTTGGAGCTGATTGGATGGATGGCTTCCCTGTTGCGCAACTGGACGCGGTACTTCAAAAAGGCTTAGATGTCGACATTTCGCCTTATAGTTGCTTCTCTCCTGCTTGTAGTTTTGATTTACATACTTATTTATTGGAACATCAAATTACACACTTAGTTTTAGGGGGCTTTCTGACAGAATTTTCTGTTCAACAAACAGCCTTAGATGCTTTGAAACTAGGTTATCAAGTGACGGTTGTTAAAAGTCTCTGTGCAGCAGCTAATTTAGATAGTGAGAATGATGGCACTCAGGCTTTAGAAGCATTAGAAAGAGCTGGGGTGATTTTATTGCCTTAACTTGGGGCTTGATAGATGAAATAATAGCTTAGCTGTGCTGCTACTTTGGATTCCCCCTTTTAGTTCCTATACAATCCCATTCGTTAGAACCTCTAGTATATCCAACCCTATTTGCTACAATTCATAAGAAGCAAAGTCAATATAAAACGTTACCACAAGTTCCTTTTCAAAGATTACACTAAATGTAAATTTTCTTTGTTTAAAACAGGATACTTTCAATCATTTTTCATATATTTATATATAATGCTTTTAGGTCATTAAATTGTTCTTTTCTATCAGAATTAATAAAACACACCATGAAACAAAAGTTTAAAAATTATGACAATGTCAAAAACTTTAACCATAAAAAATACCGCCAATTACTTACGGCTTATCTGAAAAAAAATGTAGGCCAGATAGCTAACTTCATTCTAGAAAAAGAAGCTGAATTTGACGAAGCCAAACCCATGCCTTTTGTTTATGTAGGCGACTTGACCAATGATTGGAAAGAATTCAAGAAGAAGAACAAAACGAAGAACACTTTTGCTGCAGGTCGTTGTTTTATAGAGCCCTTAGGAGAGGGTTTTATTATCAAAATGTTAGCAGAGATAGGAAAAGGAGCCAAAGATAAAACGGTCAAAGAAGTCAACAAGATCTTCAAAAAAGAAGATCTTTATATTGAATTTGTCAGCGAATTGCCTAATCCAAAGGAACAAGCTGTTCCCTCTTCAGAGGCAAAAAAAACTCCACTCGACAAGATTGAAGACGCTTTAGAAGAACACATTGCTGCTTATGGCCAGTATCAGAAAGATCCTTCCAAAATAGAAGAAAAAAATAGAGTACTCAAACGCCTTAAACGTCTCTGTCAACAGTGGCGACATGTACATGAAACAGGCGTTCCGCCCAGTAGTCGCTACAACCGTATTAAAAAGGATATCGAAAAATTTGAAGCTTTTTTTGCGAAGCGCAAAGCCGCTAAAGAAGGCCAAAGTAATGATCCAGAAGCATTGGCTGTTCGTGAAGAAAAAATGTATGCCAAAACTCTCAAATTTCGCAAGGAGTTTTATGATTCTCTTTCCAAAGGTCAAATTAGAGATATAGCTGTTATTGAGAACCAATTGGAAGATATGAAAACTCAATTGGGAGAGTGGAACAAATTCACAAAACAAAACAAACAAGCAACTTACAAAGATGCACTTCAACAGTTAATAGAGGATTACAAGACAGCTCAGAAGAGTTTTAATAAGATTAAGAAAAACTTAGAGCATTTCTTTGAAGCTATTGAAGATAAGGACACAGAACGTGCTATAGAATTAGCAAAAGTGATTCGCAATAAAATATAAACGCCCCTAAAAATAGATCACCATGGATAAAATAGTAAGTAGCTTCAGAGATGCAATTGAAAACTTATTAACAGGATTATTAGAGTATGTAACACCAGATTACGATCTGGTATCTGACGATGAATCAGACTTAAGTCCTGATTCTAATCAGGAATCAGGAACAGAAGAAAGGGAGGAGAAATCAAGTCAAAAAAGCGAACCAACAGATGTAAAAGAAAGCAAAGAAAACAAGGGAAATACTCCAGAAGCTAAACCTTCTCAATTGGAAGGACCATTGGGAGACTGTGCTTATACCTCCATCTCTATTGCTGCTGGTTTTCCTGGTTCTGAAACTGCGTTACGTGCTCATGCCACGGATTGGTTGCTCAACACTTGGGAGAACAACCCTCAACACGAAGTCTTTGATTATGGAGAAATTAATGCAATGATTCAAACCGTTTCCACTTCTGGAGATTGGAATAATGATGCAGGTGATTTATCCATCATTGTATTGGCTTATACCTTAGACCGAACCGTTGAAGTAGTTACAAGCAATAATACTTACCGCTTTAATCCTAACGCAGGCAATATACTACGTGTTTATCATTATGGCAATCACTATACTTCTTATCCTGTGGAAAACGTACATCTATCAAATAGCTCTGTACAAACTCTTACCCCCTTATTAAACGCATTAGGTCGTGCTAAAAATATCTTAGAATGTTTCGTTAAGTATACAACAAACCAACTTACCAAAGAGCAAGAAGCTCTTTTAAAACATGTGCAACGCATACTGAAGAAAGGAGTAATTAATAACCAAGAAAAAGCTTATTTGAAGGCTAATAACAACTTGATTGTTATTAAGCATCTGCACTTATCACGTTCATTAGCTCGAAGCCTAGAGCAAATGTATGAGAATAAACGCAGCGAAATAGATCCCAATGTAGCCGACCAATTAGGAAATTTTGTTCTTGTACACAATTCTATACCTCCCCTTGATTTTCAAAAATTGTTAAGTAATTTGAAAACATTATTGGATCCAGAAGAAGAAAAAAAAGAAGAAGAAAAAAAAGAAAGAGCAATCATTTACAATATTGCAGATAAGGAGGTCTCTCCTCAAGATTTTATAGCGTTTATTAAAAAGCATCTCCCCTCTAATGGCCATGGAGATATCTCTGGTGCCGTTAATGATTTGGAATTAGGCCGCGGAAAGGCAACTACAGGCTATTCTGTTTTACATGCTTCTGCAGGAAAGAAAGGCGCTAAGGGAGGATGTACTTTATTTTTTGAGAGAGATGCTGCTGGAAATATCAACTTGGTAGGGATAGGTCAACACTTAGATCAAGCAGAGATCAAGGCACACAAAAAAGACCTACCTAAAGGCACAAAAGTTGCTTACGAATTAGTTTGGAAAGCACCTAATAGTGACTTACCAAGATTCTTAGGGTTATAGATATTAAAAAGAACATAAAATATTCATTAAACACAAATGAGCCATTCTATTTAATTAGAGATGGCTCATTTGTAAATATCTACCGCAAAATACCTTAATTAGTATACCTAAAAGCTTCAATCTGTAAATCAGAGAACTTATCAGTATTTATAGAGTAGTTCTTTTAATAGCTTGACATTTGGAAACTAAATTCACTCGCCCTCTTAAACTTACTACCGTGTAACAGAAGTTTATT
>JBOEFW010000089.1:0-30921 GCA_050633105.1 Aureispira sp.
GGCAGCGTCAGATGTGTATAAGAGACAGGAAGTATTCTGCATAAACAGAAGAGAAAACACGGTATCTGTCAGACCATCACAGGTCCTTTATTCTTTTTAATTAAGTAATGATTTAAGAACCCGTCTATTAAACAGTCACCACCATCAGAGTAGTGAGTCGCTTTATTTTGAGGTACCGGCCACTTATGCTCTCCTGGTTTCTTCTTCTCTGAAGATTTATCCTTCTCTAATCCTTTAACAGTGGTCTTAGTACCGGCTAATAAACATGAATCTTTCCAGTCTTCACAGTGGATGCGATGGAACCTGAATGTATAACCACTGCTATGATCAGCTAAACACACCTTCTTCCACAACTCATGCCTATGACTGTAGCTTGATGTCATACCAATGTATATAGGCTTCACCCTCCAGCTACCATACTCATCAGACTTAGATAGTAACTTCATGATCCTGTCTTTATAACTATCACTACTTAACCCACCCTTACCTATATGGGTGTGATCATAGTATAAATACACATACTTATTCTTATGATGGCGGTAGTACTTCTTAAACTCCATCACCGGAGCATCTAGCTCCACAGAGAATAAGCCATGGAAGGTGTTGATCATTGAGAAAATATGTCCGTGCTCTTGACCTACATTCAATCCATTAAAGCTTCCACCATAATCACCTGACATATGAAGCGGTAGCGTAGAGATACAGTCAGCATCCTGCCTACAATCTGGCACATATGTCTTATAATCTATCGTGTTTAAAAAGTCTTGGTTAAAGTCTTCATAAGCATGACGTGATTCAGACAGAAGAGGGTAGAAGCTAGCGCCCACCTTCTTAACCTTATGGTTTAGAATAGAAGTCTTAAATTCATGTAGATTAAGATCTTCCATTTGAGTAAGGAAGTAAGACTTTTTTAGAATATGTATATTCTCTAAAGAACTAGCCTCCTGATAAAACACAGCTTTAGGAATATTAGCTTCTACACTTCCTAATCTTAGCACAGCTAACTTCTCGTGCAGAGCGTTAATCTTAGTCAGATACTTTCCTTTAGTATGTTTATTGTCGGAATAATAATATTTAGTTCTAAGAAGCTCCAGCTTTATAGACAATGCTTTTATGACATCACACCTTTTAGAATCCATACGCTGCTCATAATCTAAAAGCCATAAACTTTGCGGATCTGTAGGCATATCTGTAGTAAAACACACGTTATGGTGCTGCGTGTGATAGCGCCCCGCAGCAGGATTATAGCCAAACTTTTCAGTATTACCCCTCATAGCAGGATATATTTCTTCTTTTAGCTGTGGCTCATTCACAAACTTGATTTCATCACCTATGAGACCATCTATATCCATACCATTAGCAGAGCCACGCACAGAAGTAGCCACCAACTGCATAATAGCGCCATTATACCAATGGATAGTATATTTATGCTCTTTCGGTCTACGCTTAGGTTTATTCCATCCTAATTTAGATGGAGCGTATTGACCTACGAAAAAATGAACTCCCTCTTTTAAACCCATTTCCTCCCACCCCTGAATAATAGCAGGCAACGTTCTAACTAAATGCTGCTGATAACTAGCTGCTACATTTACAATAGTAGAGCACGGCATGCTCTGAATCATTTTAAAAGCTTTTGGCGCTAGTATGTGAGAAGACTTACCCATTCCACGCCCTGCTATAGTCACACTATTAGGAGCGTCAATTAAAGCAGCGGTTAACTGAGGAGCATTCTTGTAAATATAATTTTCACTACTCATTATTCTGTTTTATATACTGTGCATCTTCTTTAGCTTTTATAGCAGCATCTATATATTCCACAAACTCTTCCACTTCTTTTTCTGGCAAAACAGCCACCTTGTCTAAATCTTTCGTAAACAAATTCACTATTTCTCCATAATCTTCTACCTGAGGTAAATCCATATCAGGAAGATGATAACCGTAGGTTAGCCTAAGCTCTTTTAATAAAGCTGGTATTCTGGCTTTATCTTTTTCGTCACCGTCTCTCGCTTTTACTAACTCATCCATACAGAATTTTCCTGCCCAGTTTTTTATGTAAAGCTTTTCTTCTCGGGTTTCGAATGAATAAACCACTATAGCGTTTCGGATATAAGTTTGAATCTGAATCTTTTGAAGGTCTTTTCCTTTTGGTCCTTTTACTTGCTTTTTTACTTGCTTTTCAGCTTCATCACCTCTCCCGTATACCTGAATGATATCATGGACCTGCTCTAGCTTGTCTAGGATTGCTCGTTGATTATCTGTAAGGCTTACGTCTTGTCTGCGTATATACCGTCTTAAAAGGTCTTTAAGTGCTACTTCCATACTTGCTTTCTACTGTTTTTCTGAGTAGCCTAGAAGTGGCTACATCTATCTGTGCGGCATGCAGTTTATCTTTATTACTGCTTCCGTTTCTTTTTAATGTAATGGCTCTTTCCAGCCTGCTAACGAACAGAATAATCTCTTTTGTGAATGACGACTCATCTGCTGCTTTCAGCATTTTATTCACAAACTCATTATCTGTAATATGACTATCAGGCATTCGCTTACCATGCTCATTATAATACCTTAACTTCTCCCAATTAGCTTCATTTTCTTGAGTCCACAGATGAATTTGCAACGCTAAACCTTTTACTTTTTCATGATCATGATCATTAGGCTTTACTTTAGGTTCGTAAACTATAGATCTAATAACACCCCTGTGCTCTTCTATTTTTCTTATAAGCTCTATGTTCTGGGTTTTTAGCCGGAGCAGATCATCAGGCCATCCGGTAGTGTCTAAAGGCTTATACTTTATTTTTTTAGCTCGTTTAACTGGAGTAAACTGAACAGATGATTTATCATAAATTTTCTGCAGTTCTTTTCGAAGAAGGGTTTTAGTAAAAGCTGTAGGAGGGGAGTTCAACAGTTTTTCTAATAGCATAGAGCCATTATACTGTTTACGATGTTTTAAAAACAGCGCCTTGCCTTTATCATAGTCACGCTTACCCTGTAACCAGATGGCTATTTCAGCCAATTTAATCATACTACTAATTAAATAATCATTAGAAATGATTAAAGGGACATTAAAAAGCCCCAGAGCGTACTCTGAGGCGATTTAAATGATTAAACTACTTAAATATAATTCTACACTTAAGACTTTCCTGAGGATTTACCTCCTGCGTTAGCAGCTGGTGCTGATTTAGCACTTACTCCCGCTGCTTCTGCGAATCTTCCTAGCTGTTCTGCTGTAGCATTTTCTTTTAAAAACGCTTTATCAGCAGGAGTTAATGCATTAGCATCAAACGTCTTGAATTTAAACTGAAATAAATCTTTCTTTTTCTCTTCTGCCATGGTTATATGTTTTATGCGCCTATTAAATCTACGGCTGCGTCATAATACTTACTTTCATTGGGAGCGGTAGCAGTTATAGAATAACCTCTTCTATCTCCTGAACCTCCCGCTGAACCCGAGCTAAAATTAGCTCTCATAGATGCTGGGTTACACTCATCTCCTAACTGACGGTACTCACTATCTGTACACTGAGCTGGCCTCCATAAAAGAATCATTTTCTTTCCTGATTCTATCATGTATTTAAGCTCTTTACTCTCTCTAGCTATTCCTGTAAAAGTAGGTGTGTTTACCTCACTTCCTAGCTCTCCTTCAGCAGAATCGGTCATTAACCCTGTATTAGGTAGTAAACCTACTTTAATAAATCCCTCTCCTGTAGTAAAAGCATGAGCGGTGGTAATAGTAAGCTTCCCTGCTATAGTAGTAGCCGCTGGATCTACTGCGCCTATAGTAGTCATGTCTTCCACTAAACCTACCCATAATGTATCTGCTACTCCTGCCTGTTGCTTCTCCGCAGGCTCTATATGATCTGTAAATATGCTCATCTTTCTTTTACTTCATTTCAGTTAATACTCCTGTTCCTTCCTTCTTAAGAAGTGCCGCCACTAACGTTAGACCTTCACCCTTAGCATCTGTACCCACATTAGGGTTCTTAGCTATCTCCTCTGCAGTATATCTAACTCCTTCGTAAAGCGTACCGTAGTTCACTTCATAAGTCTTCTTTTTCCACTCTACAGTGTTAATCTTAAGCTTATCTTCTAATTTCTCATTATTAGAGCTTAAAGTGTTAATCTGTTCTGCGGCTTCTTCTAAAGCATCTTTAGCTGATGCATTCTCATCGGCTAACATTATGTTCTGCGCTAAAGCCTCTCTTAAAGGGCTTTCAGCATCTAGCACCTGCTGAAGGTCAGATTTCAGCGCAGTAGTTTCTGCGCTGATTTCTATACCATCTAATTCATTAAGTGCGGCTATAATTTCTGGTTTATTCATGATTATGCTGTTTCTACATCGTTAGTAAATACTAGACTCTGCTGAATAAAGTCTACCGTTTCGAAAGCATCCGTGTAAACATGTACCATTCTAGGCTCGAACTCGTTTATTCTGAAATCCTTAGTAACATCTACTCCCTTAGTCCATCTTACAGCATTACCTTCTGGAGTCATCCAAATCTTATCAGATCCCGCCATAGCAGTCTGAGCTACTATTTTAATGTTAGGGAATTGCTGTACTGATAAAGTATCAGTTAACCTGTCATAGTTAGCGTTATACTTACTGTCTGTTCCCTTTCTGTATCTATGGTAGATATTAGGAGCCACATTCAGCTGCATATTATCCATCTTATAAAGTTCTGGTACAGACGCTACGAAATCTTCTAACTGCTCAGCACACGTTTCTGGATCAGTATTTAAAGCACCGGTAGCTATAGGCGTAATAGCAGATGCTGTAATACCATCGTTTATTTTCTTTTTCAGACCATCCATAGCTGCTAAAGCTGTGGTAGCTGCTCCTGCTGTAATAGTTCCTTTCTCACCACCCCACTGCGCTTTATTCAGGTCAGCCTCTACTCTAGAAGCCACATAAACCTCCATGATGTACTTTACTAAAGGCCATGAACCTCTATCTAAGCTATTAGTACTTAAGAATCCTAACCACGACTGCACTACAGTATTAGGGTTCATCTTAAGATCTACCTTATACTGATCTAACAGTATAGTTCTAGGAGTAGCAGAGAAAGTACCTTTAGTGGTAAAATCATCCTGGTAAGCCTGCAGTAACTCTGTAATTTCTGCTTCAGCTAACTCTACTCTAGTATCATTAGTTACTCTGTTCTGAAACGCGTTTTTAAACGTGTTTCTGTCCTCTCTAACCTTGTAAATGTCAGATGTAGATTGGCCTCTGTTCTTCTGGTAAGCACCGTACTCGGTGATTATTTGTGAAATATCTATCGTCATCTCTTTGCTCTCTTCTCGTTTATAATCCTAGTTCACTTGCCATTTGGTTCCACGGAGAGTTATCATCTATACCCTCCTCAGCGGCACCATGAATATCTTTACCTCCATGAGCTCCTGCTGGTGCTGGCGGTACATTCTTAGCCTCTGCTAATTCTGCTTTTAGAGTTACTATCTCTGCTTCCAGGTTAGTAATTTTAGTCTCCTGCGCCCATGATTTCTCCTCTAGCGCATCTTTATCAGATGTAACTGCGGCTAATGCAGCAGAATGCTCTTCTTTAAGGGCATTCATCTGATTTTCATGATCGTCTTTCGTAATTGTCTTCCCGAACATTCTACTTCACTTTTAATTGATTACTTATATCTAAGGCATAATTTGCCGCTTCTTCAAAACTTCCTATCTCATCTATAAGACCGTGCTCTTTAGCTGATTCAGCTAAGAAAGTACCTCCTAGCAGAGCCTTTTCAGTAATACCAGGCCTAGCCGCTTTAGCTTCACTCATAAAAATGGCATCTATTTCAGTTAATCGCTCCTGCATAGGACCATCATCACCTTCTAATGCCGCTCTATAAGCAGAATTTTTATCCGGACTAGTTTCTGAGTAAATATCACGCTGCTCTACACCCTGCGCTTCTAACTTTTTAGCAGTATCTCTAAAAGTGGTCATAACACCTATACTACCTATGGTAGCGGTCTTACTAGAAGCTATAATCTTATGACCATTCATAGCCATAGCATAAGCACCACTGCAGCACGTACCATCCACATACACCGTTACAGGCTTAGAAAGCTGATTCATAGCTGACGCAAATTCAAAAGTGCCATCTACAGCACCACCACCACTATCTAATACCAGTAAATGACCACTAACATTAGGGTCTGAATCTGATGATTTCATAGTCTGCATCAGGTCTGCAGTTCCCTGCATACCACAGTAAGTCTCTTTCATTACCACACCTGAATAGTGCGCTACTGATAAGCTACCTTCTGGAGCTCGGTCTAGTGTTTGTAACACTTTTCCATCACTCTCATATAAATAATAGTGTGATTCTGGAGTGATTTCATCATCTCCGAAAGAAAAAGAAACAGGCTCCCCTGCTAATATCTTCGGCACTAACGGCATTAACCTTGCGGCCATATCGTCATCCATGAGCCATGCTCCCTTAATAATAGTATTTATGAATTTTACTCCTGTCACTGCTCGCGCTTCTTCTCTTAATGTAAAGGTGCGCTAAGCATTTAGGCCATTAAAGGACATGGAAAAGCCCCTTCTGATGAAGAGGCTTTTAAGATAAAATATAAAAGGTTGCTTAACTATGTTAAGCACTTTCTGGGGTTACAAATATAACCTGAAATGTGATTACTCCTGTGTAACAAAGGGAATTTCTGACAGATGTTCCTCTATATTTCTGAACACCTCCTGAAACCGGTAAAGCTCCTGCAGGAAGTAGGAGAGGTTCACTCTATCTATAGCATCTAGCTCACCGTAACCCGGTGAACCTACCATATGAGTGTGAATTTCCATTACCAGATCTGCTGTGTTAGCATTAGTAAAAGTGTGTAAAAATGAATGTGCTTCTCCTGGAAGAAGGCTTTGGGTTGAATTTTCTGTTTGCATTTTTCGAAAATTTTAACGCGAGTTGCCATAGGTGTGCAAACACACTCGGAAGTGGAATAGCCGATCGTTCCCTACTGGCCACCAACAACAACTCTTATTTGTAAATATGTAAATTCAGGATTTCTCCCAAATGTGTTTGCTTTACAAAAATGCGTTAGAAATTTCGTTTAAGCGGTTTACAAATCATCCTAATTACGTTATATGTATAACGTAAAAAGATGATCAGACAAGTAAATCACCTAACAGGGTGCGTTTATCAACTTTTGTACCACGCTTAACATTATTAAGAGGTTTTTTCTAGCGGAGTACAGTGTCCATTTAATTCACCCAGTGATTTAAGTAACGCTATTTTACTACTACGTTCTTCAGGTGTTAGATAACTAAAAGACTTACTATCTTCTAAGCACGAGGCTATATCTATTAACTGTAAGTTCACCTCTCTAGGAGTGTAAAGAGAATTAATCTCGCTGGCGGTAGCGGCTATTTTTTCAAGTTCCATTTATATATAATTTAAGTAATTACTTATGCATCAGCAGCCAAATAAGGATGCTTACTAGCGGTAGTTATAGTAACATTTAATTTAAATCCAGTACCAGGGGTAGCACCTCGGTTTCTGGAAATCACATTTAGCAGAGCAGGATGCTGAACAGAACCTACTATATAGGTATCACCATTCAGATCCTTATATCTGCATATAAGATCAGTATCTTCTAGGTTAAGGATTGCGGTCCTACGTGTGGCATTAGGGAGGTTTATCTGGCCGGAAAGCACCTGATTTAGAAATTTTCCCCCACCATTCACATTTGATTCCCCCGAATTTAAAGTGTTTTTTACAAACGGAATAGAAATCCACTCTTTATTTTCTGCTAAAACTATAGATCCAAGCAGCCGACCTTCTGAGTGCTCGGGAAATTCTATCACATCACTTATTAAGACATATTCTAAACTAGACTTACATATAGCTCCTTTACTCTTAAATTCTTCCTGAAATAGCTCCATTTTTTTACTCTTTTAAACCACTTTAGCGGGACACTTGTCACCAAATTTTTTTTCCAACCTGAAAACCAATCCTTTAAACTCATTATTAGACTCTTTTTCAGCTTTCACGCTCCTGTAGTACCTCTTTTTTGCGGTTTCATACGGAAAAAGTTGTTCAGTTAATCCATATTTCCGCTTAAAAATCTCTATAGGCTCTTTTAGCATCAGCTTACCACCATTTATTTTCTTTCCGTTTAAAAATCCTGTGATAAATGCATAACACTCCGCATTAATTCTAGCTAGAATCATAGCATTTAAACAATCCATAGATTTAGGAGACACCCAAAACATCTCAGATCTCAAATCATGGTTATTTCTGTAATCTCTTTCATTAATATCCAGTTTAAAATCTACACCTACATAATCTTCCGGAAAACTATCTCTAGGATGCTTCACCTCCAGCATATTTACCAGAGTTATATATAGGAAACTATTTCTCTTGAATTTAAAGTGGAGTTCTTCCACTTCGGTGAGGTAATGCCTGAGGTATTGCACCGCTAAACCATCTAACTTTAAATCAATAGTCACGTTACAAATATAACATTTAGGGTTATCCGTGTAACGTAAAAATCAGAAAGCTTTACACACCCACTATACTAACCTTTCCAGTACCAGTAATCTGAAGGTGAACCTTGCCATCAGCAGGCACCACCCAGCCACCTGAAGGTGCTGTACCTCTAAAAGTACCATCGGTTAAAGCTATAGTACACTGAGCACCGTAATTTTCCAGCACTATAAACGACTGAAGATCTACACCAGAAAGTGAAGCCACCGTTATAGCAGTAGCACCAGCTGCTGCTTCTATAATCACATGCTTATTCCAGGTAGCAGTAACAGCACCGGCACTAGAAGTAACCTCTTCCAACTCCAGAAACACAGCCTGTGTTAAGTCTGTAAATAAACTACCCACTTCTGCAGGTGTAATTCCTCCAGCTCCCGTTTCATCATTAATGGCTGCGCTACGTGTTATTAAGTCTGCTCTTGTGCTCATGTTTATGCAAATATTTGGCTGAATTCAGCGCTAAAAATTCTTAAAGAGCTAGCACCAGTAATTACAGAATCTTCTGCCTGGCACACACCCGTTTCATCTACTCCCTCTACTATATGTATAGCCGTCTGTTCTTCCATTAGCTTATAAAGTGTTCTTTTATCTGCAGATAATTCTCCTCCACATACTTCATGTAACTCGTTTCTGCACCACTAGCATCCACCATTACATGCATATCTAATATTCCTAGTGTTTTAGTATACGTATCACGCACAGCTAACTGCACACTGCACTCACCAGCCGCAGCATCTTCTAAAGTTACAGTGCCAGAGTATTTACTTCCAGTACTAAACCCAGCGCTTAATTGCTTTAAAGTTCCTGCGTAGCAATAAACCACATGAACAGCCTTCCCCGTTAAGTCTACCGGAACACCGCTCTTACTGAGCACCGTAAAAAGTATTTTATCTGTAGCTCCTCTGTAGGTTACCTTCATTTCTTTAACACATATTTAAATACTACTATAATCAGTAGTGCCGCTATGATTAATAGTAGTAAAAATCGCCACCAATTCTCGAAAAGAAAAGACCAGCTTTCGCGCCTGTTTTCCTTTCTTGCTTTTTTCGTTTCCTGCTTAGCTTGTTTGGTTTCATAACGGCTTTGCTTCAGCTGCTGCGTCAGTAGTTTCACGCTACCATTTAGTAGCTTTATACTATCTACATACATATCAGTAATAGCCTGCTCTCTGCGTAAGCTATCCTTCATAAACTTCTTTATGTATCTAATTTCAGTCTTGGTTTTGCCAGGCAAAAACTCCACCCGCGTAATCTCCTGCCACAGCGTATCAGTATGGTGAGTAATAGAATCTCTAATTATAGTCTTAGGAACATAACGCACCTCGGCCTTTATTCGCTTCTTCAGAGCATCAGGGTCCTTTTTTAAGGCTTTACCTATATGCCAGTTAGCAGAGCAGCCACTGAGCAGTAGTACTGATATTATAAATCCACAGACTCTAACCATTCTTTCACTTCGAATCGTGGGCATAATTTTACCCATTCATGCGGTTCTATAACTCCATTTCCGTTTAGGTCCTTACTTAGATCTCTATGGCCTAGCACAGGTATATCACCTAGCATAGATTTAAGAGAGATAATAGTAGCTTTCATAGTCTCTTTCTGAGCCGCAGTTCTATCATCTTGGTTTTTTCCGCCTATATAACTGATATGAATACTATCAGCATTATAACCACGCACACCATTTGAAGCTTTTTCTATAGGCTGCAGATAATGGGCTTTGCCGTTTCTATCTATTAAATAATGATAGCCTGGACTCTTCCATCCGAGCACATTTTTCCAGTAATTCTGTATAGACTCTACCGTAGCAGAAGCAGAAGTAGCAGTGCAGTGAAGCACTATTCTATTAATTCTTCTCATGCCGTTAGAGTGTTGTTTTTTCTGGATCCGTGCTATCTTCAAAAACATCTTCCAGTATATCTTTAGTCCTCCCATCCTGAAACACATAAGCCACCGCAGACAGTATAACCAGTATAAGGTTAGCCGCCCAGTGAAAATTTATAACTCTTTCTAATATGATACCGCCAGCTAACGCTAGCATAACTATGTATTTTGCTTTCATTTTTTTTTCGGATTATGAAACCACACACACAGCTTAGTGGGTGTAGTTTTACTTGGGTTAAACGGTCTATGCTTTTTTAAAGGAGAATAAGTAAATACATCATGCCTTTTATAAACTTTACTCTGTTCGTGATCTGCTAACTCACCGTAGATAACTACACCGCCTTCTATACAGTCATGCCACTGCTCCTCAAATTCGTCACCGGGAGAAATAACCGTTAGAAACACCTCTCCATACTCATCAGAGTGCAGTTTAGGACTAAATATTTCAGCGCCATTACGGCCTTTTAATGGAGTACCATCTGCTATAGGAAGGTTGCTAATCTCACGGTAAGTAACTAAACCCTTAAAATCATAACCTTCACTACACTCCTTTAAGGTTTTTTTAAAGTTATCTAGCGCAGCCTGACTTTTATTTTTAGCCTCTAAAAATTTACTCATGACAGTTATTATTACATTTACTTTTAACCTGCTTAGCTGAGTTAACGAACCCCATTATGGTTTCATCTTTAGCGTTATTTTCTGCTTTTAATCGCATAATTTCAGCATGCACGCGAGTGGAGAATGTAACCATTTCACTCTGCATCTCTAGTAAATCATTAGTCAGCTTTTTAGTGTGATCTAAAAGACCTTCAGCTTCTTCTCTAGTGGTTTTCTGCTTTTCTCGCCACGTTTTAAACCCTCCCCACGTTTTTACTATTCCATAAATTCCACCTAGAGTCGTAAGCACACTTAAGACACCGTCTAAAGCTGTAGTACCTGTATTAAAAAACCAAATAGCATCCATACCTTTATGTGTGGGTACTTGGCAAATAAAGTCTAAGCTAAATCCTACTAAAAGAACTACTTTATCATAAAATGCTAACAGGATTATCGATAATATAAACACTATAGTTTCTTTTTTTAGTAACACTAAATAAATGGAGTAGATAAGCGCCATCCATAAAGGCTTCATTCCTAAGCATAATTTATTCAACTGTACTACGTCCATTTATAAACTTCTGTATAATTCTATACTTAATTTGCAGGAACAGCGCGGCTATTAATAAAAAATCACAAAGATTTGTCTCTGTAGGATCACCGAACAGTTCCATTAATAATTTACTAGTATACAGCGCTAAAGCGAACTCGAAAAGTACACAGCGCTTATACTTCAGTAAAGCCCATGTGTAGCACGTAGCAGCCACGGCATTTCCTATATAATACCCATCACAGGACCACTGCGCATCATCATAAACATTATACAGAATACCCGTTATTAAATCTACAGTAAGACCTACTAAAGCTATCCTGTAACTAGCGTCTGCACCTCGGACGGCCGCCACCCACGCCCAAAATCTTAGTGTTATCCGTTGTATCGATTCCATCCACATCTACACTTATATCATCTTTAGTTACTTTGAGCTCTATAGTAAACTCTACTTCACCTACTTTTTTGGTTATTATTTCTGTCATTTTTATGATTCTATTTCATTAGTTTTCGGTACTTCTAACCCTTTAGGATTCCATCTCGTTTCCTCACTTATCATAGGTAAATCAGGATGTACCATAATTCCCCACTCCTCATAAGTATAAACCTCACCAGTGTTAGTGTCTGTACATTTCCCTGTTATTAACTGAATACCATTATAACCAGAAGCGAAATCACGCATCTTAACATGCTCTTTCGTGCTTACTTTAACTCCATTCTTAGACCATTCCCATTCTAAGTTAGCATAATGCTGATCGAATGGCGGTGGGTACATTAACTCACCGTTTAATCTACTTGTCTGAAGTCTTTGACCTCCACTACCTGAGTACTGCTGATAAACGAATAAGTCTACCGTTAAATCCATAGGAGCGCCTAAACCGAAGTAGTCATATGTAGGTAGCATATCTTCTAACTCAGGTAAATCCACCTCTGTAATTCCTCGCACTACATCGTTATCTTTCTGCTCTACCCACTTCGGAAAGATTCTTAACTTAACTCCTTTACTATTGTAAATAAGCCACGCTTTATCATTATTAGTGTCAGTATCCAGAATAAATTCTAAATCTGTACCTCCTGCGGTTTCGAATTGTTCTCCTGCTGCTTTCACAGAGTTAGGAACACCTATAATTCCTTCAGATGGCTCTATGCTTACATAATAACTCGTAGGTATAGGATCATCAGATTCTAGTGGCTGCCCATCTTTTAATAATGTTCCTGATATAGTCACGCCACCTTCAGGTCTAGGAGTAACTGCTACATCCACATTAAATCTAAGCTTATCAAACTCTGGAAGGTCGTACTCATAAGTAAGCGTGCTAGTAGCCATATACTTTGCTAAAAGGTGGTCAGGAGCGTCATCGCCTAAAGCCTCTTTAGCAAGCCTTAACACAGGCTCATTCATAGACTCATACATATACTCTAAAGCCACCATGTAACTCAACCCACTAAATATTTCACATTTAATTTCACCGTTAGCGTAAGTAACTGTGTAATCCGTAGCGTAGTGTACCGTGTTATTAGTTCCTTCACCTTCTATTTCTCTAAGGTTTCTCCGGTTCTTTTTATTCTCATCATTAAATGAGAACTCAGTATCAGAAATCTTAGCGCTACTTTCTACACCTTTCACCTGTGAGCTAAGAGTAAACTTGTTCCACATGCTAGTGCTTAAAGAAAACTTTCCATGTCGCGAGTTCATGAAGAACATTCTTCTTGTCTTTGCTCTAAGGTAAACAGCGTTTTCACCCCACGCGTCTATTAATAACTGTATATGTTCGTTCATCTTATTCGTATAATTTTAATGCGTATTCTTTTAAATCTATGACCATCACTCCGAAACTTCCTTTCCCGCTATGATCTGCTCCATGCATATACCACACTATTAAATGCTCTTTATCTGCATCTTCAGCATCTGCTTCAGTAAACACATAATCTACACCTGGAAAGTCTGCGTGGCGGCTAATAATCACCTCTTCTACATCATGACCTCTTTCGTTAAATCCTGTAGAAGCTAACCACTCCACATTGTCTCTCTGTGATCCATTATCAGCGTTAGTCATAGCCCAGTTAGCCTTAGCCCACACGAACTCTCTGTTCTTAGGAGCCTCTAGCCACGGTATGCCGTTAAGTAGAGTAGGAGCGTGGCTAAACTTGTAACCTACATTTCCGTTATCATCTGTTAGTTCGGTAATACTTAATCCTAAATTAATAGTGCTAAGTCCTACAGTAATATCCGTCTTACTCCACAGCTCTATAATGGTGGCTTTATCTTTATCAGGATTATTATAGTAAACATATTCCGCACCTTGATTGGATTTTATAAGCACAGAAGCAGTCACATTACCTCTTTTAAGGTGTATATCTTCTCCTACTACTTCAGCAGTTAATCCGTCTAAGTTATCTGTAATGTTCGGATGATTACTGGTAGGAACTAACCCACCGTTTAAAGGTCTTAAAAGCCTCTTCTTACACGAAAGCGTAAGCACATGATTAAATTCATCTAAAAAAATAGGATCTATATCATGTTTATAAATAGTATTAGTGATTTCTCTCATCTTTTTTATTTAATAAGCTCCACTCCGTGGACTTTGTAGTTCATATCTTTAAAGTGGTATCCGCAGAACCTCCTTATTTTCTCTTCCTCAGTATCTCCTTTATGATACTTATAGTTAGAATAGTAACTATGATAAACAAATAAAAAGGCTTTATCCTTCCACTCCTTACTGGCTTTAACATGCAGTAACACGGCTTTAATAAAATCCACTAACTTTTGGATCTCGTTAGACTTTAAGACCTCGTTATTCTCTTTTAATATCTCTTTCTCCTGAATTTCAGCGTAAAGAGACAATAAGCGCGCATCTTCTACGCTAGGCTTCTCAAATTCCAAAACACCTTCTTCATTCTCGATAACGTTTCGCTTCTTCTTCTTCAGTTTATCTATAGCTTTCATATCTTTATCAGATACCTCTATAGATAACTCTGATTCAGAAATTATGATTCCCGAAAAAAGCATGTCGGTAATAACCTCTAACCGAACTTCATCTACCTCTAATATCTTCTGTAAATCTTTCATACTTAACTATGATATACGTTTATTTTTTCAGCACCTACTTCTCCCATAGCTATAACAGTTTCTGCATTATAATGGGAACCTCCTCCACGGCTGGCTATAGTAGCTAGGTTATTATGGTCTATACTTACTCCAGCGTAAGAGTTAGCTCTAGTTTCTACCGTAGTCCAAAAATCCGCGTAATTATCTCCCGCTAAAAAAGTAATATTTGGTCTAGTAGTATCTGCGGCTAGATTATTCATTCCCGTTTGCCCCTTATCTATTCTAACAGCGCCACTCGGATAAGGAGGTACTAAACAATGCATAGACTTAATAGGAAACCAACCATCGTACATATCACATCTAGCTTTTAAAGCCTCTCCAAACTGCGCACCTGTATATCCAGCAGTTCCATCTACTTCTGTATTAGTTCCTATCACATGAATAAACACCAGTTCCACGTCATCATCTGGATACAACTGAATAGCTCTAGTTATTAGATCATATCTAGTACTCTCTCCGTAAGTATCTGTTATAGCGTCTCCACTTAAAGAGCATCCTAAATAAAGAACCTCTTTACCATTGTTGCCATGCTCTGCTTGTCTCGCTAAAGCCAACTGATGCGCTGTAATTTCACCTAACCCGAAAGCGTAACCGTTACCGTTTCTTCCTGAAACAGCTATAAATTCATCATTTACATTACGATTAGTAGCTGGAACCTTATCTAGCCTAAAAATTGTGCTTAATCCTGAAAACACTGAGTGTTGCGTCATGCCTGCATATTCAGTCATGGAAGCTGGTATGTTAGGTTCAGACTGATCCGTTAAAGCTGTTCCTACACCATTACTATCTCCTGCGCATACTACTATGTAATTCTTATCTCTCATGCGTTTATCACGTTTAATACATCTTTAACTGCCGCTCTCATGTTAGCGTCTTTCTGAGCTTGGTGAGGGTCTATGAATACGCCTGATCCTACAGCCGTTTCTACAGCTCTATAACCATTAGTAGGATCACTTGAAACCACTTCTGCTATAAAATCTGTGTTATTGTAAACATCTACAGGAAATGCACCTGAAAGCCCTTCGTGTAACCCAAATCTTAATAAATCCAGAACACTGTCATCCCAGTATTCTGATCTAGGTCTATCTCTGACTACAGTTCCACCAGCTATAACCGAATCCACATCATAATGATTTAATGACTGATCTTCAGACCAGTATCTAAATCGGTAATTCACCAGTGCGTTATTCCCTCCGTTGTTAGTAGTTTCTATGTTATACTCCACTACAGACCAGTAATCTCTCTTTGCTTTGATACCGTAACCGATAGGGATAAATACATGCTCTGAAGTAGCGTTTATCCAAAACCTATCCCCTAAATTGTCGTTTCTATTCCTGTAGAAGCTTTGCGCTGATCCTGTGTTTTTGTACCTTATAGCTATAAGACCGTAATAGCTCATGGATTGCTGATCGTGCTGTGGTTTAATTTGTCTTAATCGCGTTGCAAATTTCCCTGCTAAATAATTATCAGCGTGCCTTGTAAAGCTTAGACCGTCACTTTCAGCTTGTTTCGTGTGATTTCCGTTTAACGACCATGTTTGATATATATGTTCGTTAACGGTAGTTTCATCAAACGATTTATTCAGCTTATTATGTGTTTGTGCGCCACTAAATACATTAGCAAACCCTCTACTATCAGCAAATGTCGGCTCTAGTATTAAGTCTTTAGCGTTCCCTACAGTTCCCACTACTACGGGAGTGATATTCGTTAATTGATTATTAGCTACATCTTCAGCGAATACCGTGTAAGAGATAACCGCGTTAGCATCAGCGTTGTTAATGTGTAAATACCTATCTGTAGATATTAAGACTCCATCTCTATACCACCTATACTCCATAGTACTAAACTGAATCATCTTACTGTAATCGTTTCGCCACTCTGGAATATTTGGCATAATAACATCATCTACCTGAAGTGAATTAATGTCACCAGTGCTTTCAAATACTGGAGGTTTAAGGTAAAACTGAGTAGTAGGAGCCACCACATCACCAGTATCTGATGGCGGGAAAAAGCCTATGTGTTTTCTACGCATCTGATTAAAATGAAATATCTAATGCGCAGAACTCTTCATATGTTAATCCTGCTTTACCTGTCCACGCTGTATTTAGGTTATTTACAGCATCTGTATTAGTAGAACCAGATCCGAAATAGTATAAAGTAACACCGGTAGAGGCATTCTTATGAACTATTAAAAACTGATTTCTGTGTTCTGTTCCTCTCCAGTAAGCAGTGTACTCTCCTTCCTGGCGGCATTCCATAAATAAACTTGTGTCCATGTGTGATTTATTATGAAACTAAGTACGTGATAGGTTAGCTTTTTCTAAAGGACACCTTTCTAAATCACACTGCATAAAAAAAGCTTCTTCATTCCTGAAGAAGCTCTCTTTATGAATACCAACTCTTACCTTAAGTTATATTGAAAAAAAACTATAGCATAAAGATAGTGATTATTATAACATAACGCGTTATGGAAGATAGAAATCTGGTGGTTTTATTATTGGAGTTCAAAAAAAATGCGAAAAGCAAGAAAAAAAAATTTTGGGGTTTTCATCACTGAAAAAACGCCAAAATCGCGCTATTCGGCTATAACTGATTCTCAGCCACTTATAATTGAAAAGCATTTTTAAGCGTTTTTTGTGCGCTATTTTCGATGGCTAATGCGCTATTGGGCTATTTATAGAAGAAATGGGCTACAGAGCAAAGTATATCTATGTTTTATTATTATTTACTTCTTTTATTATATATTTACTCTAAAACCTGAAACCCGCAGCCAGAGCGGTTTTAGCCCAATAGCGCATTAGCGCACTTTACTCACTGATTTTAGCTCCAAGTCTGAAAAATTGTCAAATCTTCCATTTTTCACTTTTTCGAACTCCGACACGAAACGTTCATTATTGTAATCCTAAACTTATTATTGGATTCTAAATGTGATTTTATGTCCTAAAAACTATTAGACATAAAAAAACCCGCTTCATATGAAGCGGGTTTGGATCATTTAACCATTATTTACCATTGTAACTCTTCTACTAAGTCATGAAGGCGTTTAATTTCTACTCTTAGGCGTATTCTCTTTTCTGGAGTCATTACTGAGCTGTACTTTCTTTTGGAATAAATATCTCCATTAGCAGGATAGTAACAGTAAGAGTACTTATTATATAAGCTGCGTAAATTTTCTATCGTCTGAAGGTGTTCTTCTATGAGGTTTGTATACATCTTTAAAATGGAGCTTTTACTTGTTCTTTAATATTCTCTAATTCGTCTGGTTCTATAGGGTTGCTGTTTTTGAGGTTGATTCCCTTCTTTTGCAACGCTGAATACTTAAATACCAGGGCAGTGGTTTTTCCGTATTTACTGAACTCATGATTTTCTGTACGGCCTACGTACACCTCCTTACGGTTAGCTAGCATTCCTTTTAGAGTGCTTCTGTCTATGGCCGCTTTTTTATCATCATTCTTATACCGCTCGTACACATTATTCCAGTTCAGGTATAGAAGCGTTTCTGGTTCGTTTTTATCATTTAGGTTTTTCCAACGCTCGGTAGATTTACGTTTGTCTTCACGTATACCTACTGTCTCAGGACATTCGAAACTATAATCTCTATCTCTAATGATTTCGTGATTCTGATTCAGCCTTTCTATCACCCTCCAGAACTGTGCTACTCCTTCTGTGTCTCCTATAAGATCACTGGTGTGTAGTATCTTTTCCTGACATAATTCTTTAAACTCTGCGTATGTAAACGGAAACTGTACATAGCTCTCTAATGCTTTTACAGTAGACATAAGCACGCAGAAGTTATCCATTACACGCTCTACGTATGGCATTCCTTTCATTTCTTCTCTGAGCTCGTTTTTCAGTTGGTTAAATCCTTTTTTAGAAACCTCCTGCATCTGTGGCCTGAACTTTATAATTTCAGCCACCAGTGAACTCACTCCCTCATTCATGAGATCCTTTATTTTATTAAAGGCTTCTACCTGTTTCTGAGGCCTGGTGCTGGTGGTTAAAAACTCTAAAAGCACAGATCTGTTAGTAAGCGCATGATCATCTAATGAACTCATGTACTGACCGGCTAAGTACATAGCTAGAGTTACTTTTATGGTTCTGGTTTTATTATTATGCGTGGCGCGGCCTATTTCACGTCCTATTCCTCCCCATCCGTTTTTCAGATGGTTGAATCTATCTTCTGTAATGAACTCGTTAAACTCATCTAGAAACACCACAGCATCATTTACCTGTCCTAATCTTCTACTCATTCCTGAGTCTGTTCCTGATTTTAAGGAAAACTCCTGCTGCTTATAAAAAAAGAAATTTTGTAACACTTTTCCGAACATGGATTTACCTGATCCTGTTTCTCCGTAACCGAACAGTAGCGGAAAAAAAAGAAGATCTTTAATAAACATGCTTCTGAAGCAGCTCGCTATAAGCCAGCTAAGACCTATCATTCCTTTTTCCTTCCCGAACGCGTCCATAAAGAGTTTCATCCACTGGCTAAAGCTGACGCTAGACTCTTTATACACTAGCTTACGTTCCGTTTCGAAATCATCTTCATCTGATCTTACTCCTTTATTCAGTTTACTGAATGCTGGCAGATAGTAGTGCTGCTCATGATCTACATCTTCACCCATTACATCTGTATACTGATCAGTGTGCTTCACTATTCCGAAGTCGTTTATAGCATGAAACTCACCTGTTTCATTTACTATTCCGTTACTGAACGCGAAAAACCCTTCTGGCTGCTGACCTAATACATTTAGTGGTTTACACCCCACGAAAGCATCTCCTAGATAATCACGAAGCATATCGAAGTGGTTAGTATTGGTTCCAGCTTTGAAACCGAAATTTCCATAATCCCACACCTCCTGTTTAAACTTCGGGAAACTTACCAGCGCGCTACTTTCTAGCTCCACCAGTATTTCTTCTCTGTGATTTTTTATGGTCATCAGCCTTTTATTCTCTCCTGGTATGCGGCTCTGAATATGAAAGTGAGGTATAATAGTGAAGTTGGTTCCTTGTTTTACATGCCCTGCGTTAGGATGATAAAAATGGTAGCCGTGCTCGTTAAAGCAGAACTGATGTTTATCGTAGAAGGCTCGGTCGGCCCCTTTCGGGAGTCGTACATCTCCTTCTTTCAGTTCCTGTACCTCTTCTTTTACGTCTGCTTGTAGGCTCTTCATGAGCACGCGCAAATCTTTCAGTTTAGTTCGGCACAGCTTGGCTACCATCTCTTCCCACCTTCCTTTTAGCAGATGCTGCCCTTCCATTTTAGCCAGCAGGAGCATGGCTTCTTCTGCCACAGTGTCTCCATCTTCTTCTAGGGTTTCTAGCTTATAGCGTAGCCACCATTCTAATCCATCTTTCTGGAGTTTTTTTAGCTGCTCTCTAACTTCACGGGTTTGGTCTGCGGTTTTGTCTCTTAAAAAATCATCAGGATCCTGACCATTAGGTAGTGATATCACGCTCACTTTAGCTCCTCTCTCTATAAATAGGGGTATGTGCCGCAGTGCGCTTTTGGTCCCAGCGTCATCTCCATCCAGCAGCAGCACGAAGTGTTTTATATTACAGCGTAGCAATATTTTTATTTGCCCATCTGTAATACTAGTGCCGCAGCCTGCTATGGTGTTAGTAATGCCTACGCGGTGCATGGCCTGCACATCAAAGTAACCTTCTACTATAAAGGCATGTTTACGGTTGCGTATTTCTTTTTTAGCCAAATGCATTCCGTACCAGTATTCATTTTTCTTGAATAATGGTCCATCTGTAGGGTTAATGTACTTGGCTCCCCCTTCTTCTAAAAACTGTCGGTATGCGAAACCCACTACCCGCCCTGTGTCAGAGTGTAGGGTAATGGTGATTTTACCACGGCTGCGGTCGTAGGTTTTTTCGGCTTTATTATTTATAATGAACAGGTCTTTAGCTTCTGTGAAGTATCCTGTTTCTATAATGCTTTTAGAAAGATACTCCCAGTCTGCGGTGCCGTAGCCTAAACCCCATAGGCTTATTTCTTCTTCAGTAACCTTCCGCGCTGCTAGGTGCTGTTTTACGTTTTCATCCAGTCCTAAGTATAACCGTTTGCTTACGCTTCTGAGCAGCTTAGAGTAACGCTCCTGCTGAGTAAGGTACTCTTCTCGTTCTTCTTTAGACTGGTGATCATACTGCACCTCTTCGTTCATCTGCTCGGCTATCCACTCTATGGCCTGCGGGTAGGAGAGTGTTTTTACCTGCATGGATAGGGTAACTATGTTACCACCATTACCGCTAGAGAAGCATTTGAATATCTGTTTAGCTGGTGATACGTAAAACGAACCAGTTTTTTCATCAGTAAATGGTGACTTAGCCACCAGATTAGCACCAGACTTTTTAAGATCCGGCACTAATTTAGGGGCTAGGTATTCTATGTCTGCTTTAGAAAGCAGACGATCTATAAAGTTTTTGTTAATCAAAATGTAAGGTGCGTGCTAGGCGCTGGTTAGAGGGTTAGACTTTAGGGGGTGAACGAGCTCCAAATGGAGCTCGTTCAATAAAAACTGATTAGTTACTTTCAAACAACTCGGGCTGTTTTATAAGTTCTTTATCTATACTGTTTAGCTGAGTGCTTACAGTTTTTCTTTTGTTCTGCAGCTCCTGAAGATGTTGGTATTTCTCATCTTCTTCTTTTAGGTGTTGCTTAAGTTCTCCTATTTCTTTGTCTAACTCTGTTCTTTGGAGTAGCAATTCTTTTCTATTCGTAATTGTTCCGTGGAAGTGGTTGTATAGGAGCTCATAACAGGTTTTTTTATAGTTTAACAGTTCTGGCTGATCTCCATTTAAAGAACATATCCATCCGTAGATATATTTTTCTGGCAAACAGGTCATTTTTCTACCCTGTTTTAAGGTGTTTTCACCTACCTGAATGGACATAGTGTCCAAACAGGTACTAAAAAATGCATCTCTTTTAGTCCTTTTTAGGTAGCTGTCCGCCACAAGATTTAAAGAATCTAGAATAGGTTTTAATGCTATCCAGTAAGTTCCTTCTTTATTAAGAAATACAATGTTTTTCCCGTTAAATTCTAAAAATTTTTGATGTGTGTTCATGATTTAAATAGTATTAAGGTGTGTAAATGCAGATGGAAAGCGTTCGTTATACTGAGTAATAAATCGTTCTGAAATATTTTTCAGGTTTCCTCTGACGTGTATACGTCTGGAACCTAGGTCTGCGTGTGCGGTGACTCGGCCTTGATTATAAAAGCGTTTTACTTTTAACCTTTTTAGATTAGGGTTTAGGGATTGAAGCTCCTGCTTGATCAAGCGAAGTGCTTTCTTGTTAGGTGTGGATATAGCTGTTTCAGCTACGTCATTTTCTCTGTTTGGCATTAGAAAATAAATTATAGTGAATAAAATAAGGGCATAGCCCTCCTCTGTGTCGCCAAACAGACCAGTTGCGGAGCAAAAGGAATCGAGAAGAACTACGCCTATAGCGTTATAAAAATATGTATCTATTGATCGGATTTCTCCATCAACTAATCTATTTGGCAAAGCAAATATAGATA
Source organism: Aureispira sp. (assembly GCA_050633105.1). Lineage (GTDB taxonomy): Bacteria > Bacteroidota > Bacteroidia > Chitinophagales > Saprospiraceae > Aureispira. The sequence goes on from JBOEFW010000089.1 coordinate 22,152, forward strand.
AGAATTTTTTAACGTTCATTTTATTTCAATTCAACTGATAATTATTCATATTGATTTTATTAGCGGCATTGTGCAGCCACACGCTGGCGTAGCTTAGGTTTACTTTCTGTATCCACTCCTTTGCAACGCTAACACTAGGGAAAGGAATTTTCTCTTCCATAAATCTCTCTTCTGTTCTGGCCGCTACACTTACCACAGGTTTATCACCCCTAAGCACGAACCTTACCAGCTGTCCGTTTACGTCTATTTCTTTTACTTCTCCTATTTTCATGATTTAAGGTTTTAGAATGTGATATAATGTGGCTATTCCGTAAAGGAATATGAGTACTAAGAATGGAGTGAAGCACCATAACCAGTGCCATGTTACATGGTCTATGATATGATACATGAAGAGCGCTAGTGTGATTACCGCGCATAGTGATAGTCCTGAGCTATGTAATTTCGCCATAAGTTCCTTTTTTTAATGGTGATGTAAATGCTCTGTACATAAATGCCTGCAGCCTGTGCTTCAGTGATACTGTTTTTTTAAACTCGAACTGTGCCGCCTGCGTCCAGAACTGAGTATCTGAAATGATAGTGATGTTCTGTTCTGTGAGTAGGTCTTTAATAGCTGAATGCCATTTGCACTCTCCGTTTCTGTCTGCTACTACTATAGCTAGGTCGGCCTTTAGCGGCTCTGCTATTACGCTGGATAGTCTTTTAGTGGAGTATCCCATTTCACTAAGTTGGTTTTTTAGCGCTATGTATCCGGGAGCGTTATGCCCGCAGATAATGTATACTTTCTTCATTTACTATAAGGTTTAATTGGTTTATGATAGACTGGTGAGCATTAGATCCTGCTCCTGGTATTATTTTTCTGATTTTAGCGTAATGATTGATGATCATCACTCTGCATCCTTTATCGGTGATTTTAGCTACTCCGAAGTGTTTTATCCACCTTTCGAAAGGTTCTAAGCATATTTCCATAAGCATATGGTCTTTTTTGCTGAGCCCTTCGGCCATTAGTTTCCTACGGATTCGCACTATTTTTAAGAGTAGCTGTTTTTCCATGATTAAGTTATGACTGTGGTGTGAATGGCATATGATCTAGCTTATCTCTATCTTCTTTTAACTGTATGATCTTCTGATCTTCAAGAGTGGCTATGTGATAAAGCACCTTAAGTACTTCTGGCGAGAAAAATCTACCCGATTTAACGTGCCTTACATACGCTTCATCATGCTGGTGTATTCCTTTTTCATTAAGTAGTTCTACTGCTTTTTTAGCATAGCCTCTAGGTAGTCTTCTGTCTAAATCTGCCACCGCGTAATTGTCCAATTTTTGGACTGTTATTTCTTTTGGCATATCGTTTGCGTCTCTCATCATGTTACAAATGTAACACAAAAGGTGATATCGTCAACTAGAAAGTGAAATAAGTTATGATTATCACTTAATATGTACGATTCATAAACCGCTTAAAACCTTAGGTAGTTCTATGTTTATGGAAAAAAATTATGGTAGAAAAAGAAAAACCGCACGAAGGGAATCTTCTAAAGAAGTATTTATCTAAGAAAAGAATAGTAGGCGCTCAGCTATGCAAAGACATAGGGCGCAGCACTAACTACCTACAGGCGCAGTACCGAAAGCCTATCTTAGATAGGGAAACTATTCAGGTGTTAAATGAAGCCTTGGAGGTAAATTTAGTACATGAGTTAGGCTTAATAGGAACGGTTAGTTCTATGATAGCAGAACCATCAGCTGTTTATTCTTCTCCATCTACCTCTGAAGAAATAGAGCGTGTTATTATAGATTTTAAAGGATCTACTATAGTAAACATTAAGCGCGGCTTTAAGGATAAACCTTCACCAGAAGAGGAGCAAATAGCAGAGCTAAGCGCTCAGCTAAATGAGTTAAAGTCCTTTATAAAAGCGCAGTTCAGCTCAAAGTAACCCAGTCTAAACACCGCCTGAAAGGTGTTATTTACAGCCATAAACGAAATATAACACACTGATAATTAGTGAGAGTTACTGATGTTTTTTGTTTTAAAGAATCCCTCACTCTCCGCACGGTTTGGGTGAATAGCCCATGTATACTAGGGGTTCAGCGTTTATGCTTTAAATAGCCCGCCTGAATGCAGTCAGTGGACTGAATGGCGGTTTTTTTTAATCAAAAAACATAAAATGGCTATGGCTGAGAATTTAATTCCCTATCGTCCTTGCGTATTGAGTAAGGATAAAACAAACATTTATTACTATGCGCTTCATCCGGAAGGGGGACTCCGGAGAAAGCGCAAGTATGTGAAACGGTTCAAAGGAAACTTTAAAAGAACCGCTATCAATCACATCAAAAAAACCATAAACGAAAAACTAGCCACAGGCTGGTCGCCATTTATGGAGCAGGAAGCATCTGCTTCCACCACGCTGCTGTCTGTGGCGCTGGCTAGATTTATTAAGGATAAAGAATCTTACTGCCGTAAAGACTCTATGCGTAGTATTTACTCTATATTAGGTTACTGGCAGAAGCATGTGGAACATAATAATCCACTATTTATGTGTCTTCAGGTAGACGCTAATTACGCTAAAGCGCTAATGCGCTATTTGACCGAGCGTAAAAATATAGGTCCTAAAACCTATAATAATTACAGGCGGTGGTTCTCTACCTTCTGTAACTGGTGTATTTCTGAAGGCTACATGAATGCTAATCCTTTTAATGAAGTTAAACCGAAGCGACTACAACCCAAAAGCCGTAAACTTATTCCTGATCCTGTGCTGGCTAAAATCCTGAATCATTACCAAAATCACCACCCAGGCATGGCCCTATTCGTAAACATGGTATTATACATAGGCTTGCGACCTCATGAAATATTACAACTGAAACCCTCTTACTTTAGAATATCTGAAAAGACCGTGTTTCTCCCTATAGAAGCCAGCAAAAGCCACCGAGGAAGTGCGCGAACCATTCCTGATAGACTGATGAATGATGTAGTGGCGTGGTTAAATCAGTGTGGAACTAATGATTTTCTGTTCAGCACACGAATGAAACCAGGAACCCAACAGAAAGACACCCGTTACGCAGATAAGTTCTGGACCACAATGAGAAAAAAACTACACCTACCCATGGAGTATAAACTCTATAGCTGCCGTGATACTGGTATCGTATACATGTTAAATAAAGGTGTGCCTCCGCATGTGGTGCAGCGCCAGTTTGGTCACTCTGATCTGAAATTCACCTCTATATATAGTAACCACCTGACCACCACCGCGCACCCGCATTTACTTAGCCTTTAGCGTGGTGAGAGTTTGAATTTTAGCTTTACGCGTTGCAAAATCTTTTCTATCCTTATCCACCAGTATTACTCTCTGACTGCCCATGGCACCTGCCAACTGATTTACACTGCCCTGCGCTAATCCATTATCCAATAGCGCGGGGTCAGCACCTGTGTTAGCTATAACTCTACTAGCTACACTTCTGTTAAATACACCCGCACGCTCCAGCGCTAGATTTTCCGCATATCCTGCGGTGTCTAAATTAGGAATGCTGCCAGTATTATTTATCTGCCTCAGGTAAGGAATAGTTTCTGCGTTTACTGCAGACTTACGCATGATAAACTCTCCACCCTCTAATCGGGCGCGCACTTTACCTAACCTATCACGGAAGCTCAACCCACGGCTAGGGCTATTATGAGACGGCCCCTCTAGTGGATTATTAAATAGATCTCCCTGCCCATACTCTGGAATTTCAGGTTCTTTAGATTCATTTACTATTTTTCTAGCTCTAGCTATATTGCTTCCTACCACACCTAATGAAGTAGCTATAGCAGCTATGTTACCAGGAAACGGCACTACCGATGCAGATTTTATAGCATTAGCTATAGCCACTGCGCTAGAAACTCCTATTTCGAATAACGCTGATGCCTTAGCCGTTTTGGCTTGTTTCCCTGTTATTTCTCCTATGAAATTTAACACTCCAGAAACAGACTGTATGGCTATTCGCGCTATTTCTTCTCTTTTTCTATTGTTTTCATCGATTAAAATTCTTTCAGCATCATTGGAATCTTCAGTTATTTGTTTTCTTTTTCTCTCGCCTTCTTCTTTTAGTACAGTTAAAGCATCCTGCAGTTCCTCCTCATTAGTGAGTAGTGCTTTGGCTCTAGCTTCTTTATCTCCTAACTCTGTATCTAATGTAGATAGTGCTGAGTTTTTATCGTTTTCTATTTTATCTACACCAGTAAGATCATCAGAAGCACCTGATTTTATAGCTTCTAACTCTGCTAACAGTTCGTTTTTCTTTTCCAGTAGCGCTGCTTCAGCTTCTTCGGCTTTAGCTATACGCTGCCCTTCGTACTCTAGCTCTATGGCGTTTAGTGCTTCGTTTTTTAGGCGTGCTATTTCTTGCTCTTGTACGGAGTTTCCTTTAGCTTTTTCTTCTAGCGCGGCATATTTTTTATCTACAGCTCTAATAGCCCTAGCCTCCTGTTCGTTTATCTTATCAAAACCCGCTATACTTCTCTCAAAAGCCTGTTGAGCAGCTATGTCATCTAGTTCTGAAATTAAATTAGTAAGATCGTCTACTGTTTTTTCCGCTGCTTTAATGGTCTTGTCGCTATCACTAGTATCTGCTCCTGTATTATTGTTCTCAGAATTACCTCCTGTTACTTCATCTTGAAATTCTTTTATTGGTGGAAGTATATCTTCAAAACGTTTTTGTAATTCCTCTAGTTCTGAAGATTGTTGTCCTAACAATTTTTCAGATTCCTCTAGTGAATTATTAAAATCTTTTCCTTCTAAAAGTCTAGTATTAAAAAGTCTTTCTCCGAAAAAACCACCTTTCCCTTGATCGTTTATCGCTTTATTTATTTGTCTTGTTCTTTCTTTAATTGTTAAGCTTTCTTGTGTGGCTCCTAGCAGTTCTTTTTCTAAACTTACTAATCTTGTAAGCTCTTCTTTCTCTCTTCTAAGTAGCGCACCGCCTTTTTCCGCTTGTTTTTGGGCTGCCGCTTCTATTTCTTCCTGTTTTTCTTGTATTAAAATTTTAGCTATATACTGTTTGTTAACTTCCTGAAGCCTTGCTGTTAGTTGCTCATTTGTTAACTTTTCTTGATCCATGTTTTTCAGAAAATCCGGATATTTATCATTTAACTCAGTAATGATTTTTCTTCTTCTGTCAGTACCGTCTCCAGCATTTTTTAATTGAGTAACTAATACATTCAGTTCGTTTTGCTCATCAGAAATGGCATCACTTAGTTTGTTGGTGTTGGTAAATAACCCTAAGGTATTTGTGCTAAATTGTAAAACACTTCTAACAGCCCCGCCTATGGCTCCTTCACCATTTTCTACACCTAATATAAACCCATCCCACGCAGATGAAAGTTTGGTGACATCACCTGCTAAAGTATCTAACTGTACGGCTGCCATTTCAGCAGCAGCTCCACTAGCCCCGTTTAATGCTGTTTCTAGTTCTCCTATACCATCAGTTTGATCTGCTAATACTAATAAAGCCGCTTGCGCTCTTTCTCCTACTAATCCTTCAGCTACTGCTAGTCTTTCGGCTGGCGTAGCTGCTTTTTCTAGCGCGCTTCGTACATCTTCTAGGCTTTCGTTTAGTGGTTTTCCGTCTTTGGCTAACTCATTAAAAATCTTTTTTAGTGAAGTACCCGCTATACTTCCTGAAATACCAGCGTCAGCCATTTTACCTAGTACTGCCGTGGTTTTTTCTATGGGTAGTCCTGCTGCTTTGGCTATAGGCGCAGCGGTTTTCATAGACTCTTTAAACTTCTCTAAATCTAAAGCAGAACTAGAAAAAGAAAGTGCCATTACATCTGTAACTCTTCCTGTTTCAGAAGCGTCTAAACCGAACCCTCTAACAGTGGCTCCGGCTACAGCTGCTGCTTCTGATAAGTCTGTGTTAGTGGCAGCGGCTAGATTTAGAGTGGCCTCAGTAGTTTTTAGAATTTCACTTTCTGTAAAACCCAGTTTAGCGTACTCTTTTTGAAGCTTACTTACCTCTACAGCTGTAAATTTTGTGGATGCTCCTAACCTCTGAGCGTCTATAGTCAAGGCTTTAGTTTCCTTAATAGTTTTACCAAGTACAGCAGCAGTGTCAGCTTGTGCCTGATTAAATTCTTTTACAGTTTCCAAATTTCTGGATAAAGCCTGCCCCAGTTTTCTTAACCCTCCGATAATAGCCGTTCCTGAAACATACCCTAATGCTAAGTTTTTAATTCTAGACCACCCCCCCGATATTCCTTTAACTTTCTTTCTGTGCTTTACTAGAATAGCATCTAAAGCACTTAGCCGTTTCATTTCTTTGTTGTACTCTTTAGTACCAGGAATGAGATTTTTTTGAATATGATTATTTAACCTAATAAATTCACCCCGAACCTCTTTTATAGTGTTGTTTATTTCTTTTCCATTAAAAAACACCCGTATTCTACGGGTAACATCTGCACTTGCCATGGTAGCAAGGTGCTGTTATTTATAGCCTAACCAAAGGACATATTTCATTAATAGTTAATTATGAATGGTGGTTTTTAATAATGCACCGCATAAAAAAAGCCGCAACATGTGCGGCTCGAACCCAATCATATCTCATATTGGAGGGGATAATAACTTAACCTTTTTTTAATTATGCGTTGCAACGCGTAAATTTTACTTCTTACTCAGCAGGTAATGGTATACGTTTTGGTTTCCTACGGTTAAGGTGTAGGCTTGTTCGAATTTATATCCAAGATCACTAAAGAAATTCAGCGCGTCTATCATGGACATGAATGTCATGGTTTTTCCTGCTTGGTTTTTTATAACTGGAACTTTAGCAGATAGTAGTTTCTGCTCCTGCCCGAAGTCTATGGTGACCATTACTTTTTTGCTCAGTAGTTTTTGTGTTCCTACTATTTGGATAAAGTTAGTTTCTAACTCAGAAATAGGAATGTCATTTACGGTTTGTGCAGTGGCGAAAAATGGTGATAATGCTAATAAAATAATAAGTAGTTTTTTCATAATGATGTTTTTAGCAAATGTAACATTATTTCTGAATTACCAAAAAAAAAGCCCTTCCAGTGTTGAAAGGGCCTCTTTTGCTTTATGAATTATTCCTCATTTGAGGGCCATGGTACTTCTGGTAGGTGCTCTTGTATACTTCTGAATACTTCCTGGAAGCGGTAAAGTTCCTGCAGGAAGTAGGAGAGGTTTACACGGTCTATAGCATCTAGCTGACCGTAACCCGGTGAGCCTACCATATGAGTGTGAATTTCCATTACCATATCTGCCGTGTTAGCATTAGTAAAGGTGTTTAAAAATGAATGTGCTTCTCCTGGAAGCTGGTTTTGTGCTGAATTTTCTTCTAGCATATCGAAAATTTTAACGCGAGTTACCTTAGGTGTGCTAAAACACTCGGAAGTGGATTGGCCAATGGTTTCCTATGGCTCACCATAGTAACTCTTATTTATAAAAATGTTTGTTCAGAATTTCTCCTGAGTGAATTAGCGTTACAAACATGCGTTAAAACTTCGTGTTAGGTGGTTTATGAATCGTATAAAATGCGTTACGTTCATCACGTAATAGCGGTTAATTCACCCTTCATAAACCGTTTGGTTGCGTTTATGATTTTTCAGGTGATCTTTTGCTTTCCCACTTGTCATTTCTGTACTTCTCGTTGAACTTTTCTACGTGCTTTATCATTAGGTATGTTTGATGTGCGTAATCTAAGTTAACATACTGCTGATTAGCTTTGATGTTCATTAATCCATCATATCTAACTTCACCCTCTACCTCATGCTCTTCCTCTACATCCGAATTTTCAAGGTTTTCTTCATCTAACCCCTCTATTTTATAAGCTTTAAAGTTTAAGTACACCTCACCTTCAGTATAAACTACCTTAAACCATGCATCACAGTAGTATTTTACTATTTCCTTATTCATTATTCAATTTTTTCGTTTAACCGTTCGGCTCCTTTTATTACTTCGGTGATTAGTTGATTAAAACCACCTGAAAGCACTTCAGCGGCATTAGCAGACATTTCAGAGAGTGTTTTGTCCTGGGCTTCTAGTTCTTTTATGAGTTTCTTACAGAGGTATTTCACTCCTTTTTTAGAAGAGTCTTCTAGCTCATCTAGCCGTTCTATTAGTGAGAGAGAAATTACGTAAGTCTCTAAAGATAATTGGTTCTGTTTGGTCATTTACTTTCCGTTTAATAAAGGTACGTTTACTGCGGTGTCTGCTTTATAGTTGGCTAATTCAGTAGCTAGTTTTTCTACTGGAGCGGCTATGGCTTTCCCTATAAATCCTTCAGCTCTTAAAAATGCTTTTTTACGGTTATATGGTTTTCTGGCGGTGCCACGTGGTGTTACTTTTCCAGCTTTCAACCCCGCATTTAAAATAAAAGCGGCTCTTTTGGTATTGAAATTCAGCGCAGAGATCTCTCCAAACTGCCTAGTAAAAGTAGGTTTGAACCCACGGGAGAGTTTTCCTGTTCTTTTTCTGGTGCTTTTCCTAAACTCCGCGCGTAGCGCACTAGCTATTACTGGCGCGTGTTTTATTACTATCTGATCAGACATATTTTATATTATTAAGTTAGGTTTTTTCTTAAAATTCCTAAGTTTTTCATTTGGGTGCGTTGGTATTAGTGGGTTTGAGGTTAATAGGGTTTATTTGGTAGTTCAGAAGAATGCCTATCGGCATCCTTCTGAACGGGGCGGTCTAAGATCTCGCATGATTGCCGAAAAGCACTCATCCGAACAATGTCTAAAAGACATTGAAACGATCTCTTAGACCGCCCCGTTCAAGAGAATGCCTATCG
>JBOEFW010000090.1:0-33472 GCA_050633105.1 Aureispira sp.
ACTTTTAGCATCAACCGTCACTGCTCGATACAATCCTACATACTGCCGAGAGTATCTTGCGGCAACACCATAACTAGGATAAAACCGATGAATACTAGCTAACATTTCCTCCCGTTCTTCTAACCGATCAGGCTCCATTTGAGCATACATCAACTGAGAAAAAGTATTTTCTAAATTCCTGATTAGATATCTTTTGAAAGAATTTGGCCTTGCTAAAACATTTCCATTAAGTTCTTTAAAAAAGTGTTCATTTTTAGCGCTCCAACCTCCATGGTTTTTCAACGAATTGAGCTCTTTTCCCCAGAGGTAATCTTCGCCTTTCATCAAGTCATCTAAGCTTCCACAAATTGCATGAGGTCTATCTGGACAAAGCTTTTTTAAATAATCTTGGGCTAAATTATAATCCCACAGTCGTGAAAATAAATAAAAACTTTTTCCTTGTGTTGCTTCAAAATTGCCTCCTAAAGTATAATGCATCGCACTAACCATTACATAACTACTCCCTGCAATTCCAAGTACTAAAACAACTCTTTTCCATGATAATGCGATTGCTCTATAATGCGCTCTAACCTTTTTTGAGGACGCAGCAATTCCCATAAAAAGTAAGAGTGTTAGTAGAATTCCCCAATGAGAATTGTGCATAGAGGTTGCTACTAAAAGTAATAAAGAGAGCATTCCACGATCCCATTTGGTTATTGCTGGTGCCAATAACAGCAGCCCTGTTGCCAAAATCATAATCGAGGTAAAAACATCAGGCATTAAATGGCTGCTATGAAAAGAAGCGGCTGTTGTCATACTAATAAAAATCACGTAGAGCAGATAATGCCAAGCACGACGCGTCTTAAAAACATACTTAAAACTATAGTAGATGATCCCGCTTAATAAGATACCTTGTACAAAAATCACCAGCCATAGACTTTCGGCTAAACTAACATGGCGTAAAAAAGCACCATATGTCCAGACAACGCCATTACCTACTGTATTATTAAAACCTGCTTCCATGTAAGCAGGCGTCTCTCTAAACCACAGCGGAAGTAAGTTGTAATAAGCAGGAGCACACAAGAATACAGCGCCCAATAACAAACCACCCAACAATTGTATCTTAGATAAGCCCATAGTTTAGAATAAAAGCAGCTCGTTTTGACAGAGCTTTTTGTAGCGTTTTATAAGATAATAATGGAATTATTCTTCCATCAAAGTAGTAACATCAGTTTCTATTGCTGGTCCTTTTTTCCAGTTTTCAATATAGTGACAAACAATCCAAAAAGCAGGCAAGGTAATTAACCAAGCCACTCGGCTTTGGTAACGATCATACACCCCTGAAGTAGCCGCTGCAATAAAAGCATTCACTAATAAGCCTAAAATTAACAAGAGTGTGATGGCCCGAATAGAAGTTGGTAAATCGTAATAAATCAAGCTCCAAAACACAATTAAAATAGACAGTAAAAAAACGAGGTGTTGTACATGATTCATCCAGCCTACGTCAGCGTCTCTGTAGTCCATTTTGGCTTGTCGCCCTTCTTCAATCGCCAAGCGATATTGTGGGTAATGTTTTGACGTTGCTCCAAACATCCACTGGTGCCACTTTTCTGAAATAGGATCATAATCGACATAAAACAACTGAGCAGCAGTTGTTTCTAGGCTACGGAAAATATAGCGTTTTAGATATTTAGGAGTAGTGAGAATGTCTTGAACCAAGCCTTGGTAAAACAATTTATTCTCATCGCTCCAATGCCCATGTTGAGGCAAGGACGAAGGCTCTACGCCCCACAAAAAATTAGCACTCCATTTGATGGTATGTCGATGGGTACAAATATGCGCATCCATTTCATCACAATGCTCTTCTAAATAATCTTGAACGATGTTAAAATCTATAAGACGTGCAAATAAGAAAATACTTCCACCTTGTGTCGCACGAAAACCACCTCCCAAGCTCCAATGTATACTACAAACAAAAAAGTAACAAGCCAGCATCAACGCCCCAATACCAGCCATCCTTTTCCAAGTCAAAAAGGTTTCTTTATAGAATGTTCGAACCACAGGAAACAAGGCTCCAAACCCTAAAGCAGCCAACATTAACACCACCAGAATCGTATGGGAATTGTGCATGGATAAGGCTATAAAAAATAAAAAGCCTGATAAAAATTGATCGGCTCGATTCATTCTTGGAGCAAAAAGTAACATCCCTAAGTGTATTAACACTAAAGGTGTAAAAATATCAGGCATCAAACGGCTGGCGTGAAAAGAAGCCGCTGTTGTTAGACTAATGAATAAGATATAAAAGAGAAAATGCCAAGGTTCTTTGGTCTTAAAAATATACTTGAATAATAAATAAATGGAAGCCGCTACAAAAAAGCTTTGCAAGAGAATAACTAGCCAAGGGGTTTCGGATAAACTTATGTGGCGAGCAAAACCGCCATACGTCCATATACGTGGTCCTAAGCTTGTATTGGTAAAGCCTGCAAAAACATACGCGGTCGTATCTGGAAAGATCAGAGGGACTGCGTTATAGAATGCTGGTAAGCATAAAAACAAAGTAGAAAGGACAAGGCCTAAACGTAGTTGTTTAGAAGATAGTGGCATATTCTATGATCATTGGGGTCTATTGGGAAGCAGCGCCTAAAAACTATTGGCAAACTCATTGGCACAATGATACTACTTTTTTAACAATTTGTTAGCAACAAAAAAACTGATTCATAAATTCTTCCTGCTACTAGAGCATTCACAATCTATGAACCAGTTTATTACAAGTAGTCTTGTTTAGAAGAATTAGTTGGTACAAACAACCTCTACTTCTACTCGACGATTTTTCTTACTGCCTTTTTCTTTTCCAGGCAAGGGCTGGCTACTTCCATGAGCAACATAACGAATACGATCACTATCAATACCTCTTGTCACCAATGTATTTCGCACGGCTAGAACTCGTTTTTTAGTCAATTCAAAATTATTAATAGGGCTTCCCATTACATCAGAATGCCCATGTAGAATGATGGTCGATTTTGGGTAATAATGCATATAATCAATAACAACCTGAATTGTTTTTAAGGCTTCTACACGCCCTGCATAACTGGCAGAATTGTCATCAAAGTAAACATTCTTAAGATTGACTCGAGTATTACAACCAAGATCCGCAGAAGAACGTAATTGTTCAGGAGTGTATGTAATAGGATTAGACGCTTTTTCTAAAACAGGATCTTTCTCTGGTTTGTTGTGGGCAATCGTTAGAGTTTCACGTTTGGCCTCTACCCCCATTTTATCATAAAAATAGTCAATGTTTGTTTTCATTTGTTCCTTCGTTCCTAGCATAGGATTTCTGTCATCCTTGATCAGAATATCATTGCAGATAAACAACTCTCCTGCTGCAAAATTGATAGATTTAACATTGCCAGGAAGACGATCAAAATAAGCTACTCCTGTAACAATCGCTCCTTTCTTAGGATTGAGTGCAAAAGATTGATCAGAAGCTACCTCTGCAGTTTCTACCTCCCCATTCATGATAATTTCTTTGAGGGTAGCAAATTTTTCTAAGCTACTAGAGTTACTGCTTCTAAAAGAACTATACAATCTCCAAGGCGTATCGGTTCCTGCTCCTGAAAATTGAAGAACCGTATTATCACTTTTACTTACATAAGTAAAATACACCAACATTTCTCGTTCTGTGTAAGAAATTTTAGTTAGAAGCAAATTCTCATGCTCGCTTCGATATTTAGGCATAAAGTCAACATACTTATCAGGGGAGGCCTGCGCAGTTGTTAAGAAAATAGCTAGAGTAAAAAAAATAGAGAGGGTGTAACGAACTAAAATCATAATAAATGGCATTTTATGGATAAAAAACAAGGATGAAGTTAGGAGTCCCTTTGCTAAAATAATCCTGTTATGTTTTGAAACACATGTCAAAGATAAGTCAGCATTTCAAATACAAGGTATTTTTACGGCTTCATTTTTCACACAAGTATCTATTTTTAAAACTCCTCAAGATAATAACGTAAAATAGTGCCTAAATGATGGGAAATGAACATTATTTTTATGTTAGAGACACGTATAAAGCTGCTTCAACAATATTTCTCTTGTATCTGCTCCTTTCTTATAATAAGAATTATTCCAAAAACGTACTAGTAACTTATTATTTTATTTTTTTCTAGGGAGAAGCTAGAAATAGAGACTAAGAACACCTTTCTAATCCTATATGGACTAAAAAGGTGTTCGTGCTCTTGTAAAGTAAATTTATTTATGAATAATTAGGGTTTATATTCTTTAGTCTAAACTTATATTACCAAAATCAACAGCAATATCAACAGCAGCGTTGCCTCCTCCATTCACTGGCCCTTTGGCGGATTCTTCAATATGGCCTTTATCAATTTTTAAATTGGGTATATTATGATTAATTTTTCCATGTGTGGTGGTTGCCGTAAAGTCAAAGTTAGCGGCTTTATCTATATTCATACGAACATTACCATGCTCTACTTCTATTTTTACATGTCTAAAAGTAGTCTTTACTTTGCCTAAGGAAAAATTGCCAAATTCGCTCTCCCATTTAATGGATTTAGACACTTGTTCTATGCTTATGTTTCCATGTTCTACCATTCCTTCCAATTCTTCTATTTCTCCAAGTTGTAAATTACCATGGGCTTGTTTGATCTCTAATTTTGTTGCTTTTTTAACTTGCAAATTGCCGTGTTTAATTTCGATAGAGGAGCTTTTGTTAAGACGCTCAATATCAGCATTGCCAAACTTTATTTCTAAGTCACCTTTGCCCAGTATACCTGCTTGTAAATGCCCATGTTTTACTTCCAATTCTACTTCTCCAAGTACATTCGCTATCTGGACATTACCAAACTTGTTTTCCAATTCTAGACTCATATCTTCTGGCATCTTAATCACATAATTGATATGAAAGCCTTTCGAAGAATTCAAGGACACCTTATTGGGGTCTTGGTGATCAATCATTGTTTTTAAGCTAACTTTACGGCCATGCTGTTCTCGTTGGATGCTAATTCGATCCAAAGTAGCTTGCGCTTTTTTAGCCGTACCATCCCAAGCCTTGATTTTCACTTCTAATTCAATGCTATTGCCTTGATGGTTCTCTATCATGATGTTACCATACTTATTACTCAATTCTAACAAATCATTGGCCTTTACTTGATAGGACGCCTTAATTGTTTTTTCCTTGGTTTGTTTTGGGCCTATCGCTTGGCTTGTTGTGATGCAACAAAACAAGAGGCATAGACTCCATAGCGTTTTTATATAATTGCTTCTCATAATTCCTTATAATTTAATTGTTCTTCCGAATGTTGTTGGATGCGTTCTAATTGGAGCACACTCTTTTCCAAAATATGATGGCGCAAACGCAGATTCTCGAGCATCGCATTAATGAGCACTTTTCCATTTTGATCTTCTAATAATTCATTTTTCATTTGTTGATACGCCTCTTCCAATTCTTCTAGTGCTTCTAGGGTTTTTGGAGCAATCCATTGGGCCGTATCCCGCTTTTGTAATTGTTGAATATCTTCACGCAGTGTTGCAAAACTCGCTTCTTCTGCTTGTTTTATTTCTAATGGTAATTCAGGCGTTTTTACAACCACTATATCAGAAGACGGCCGTTGTTGTAACGCATAAAAATGATAGCCCCAAGTCAGTAATAATAAGCCTGCTGCTGCTGCAATAGCGCGCCATAAATAACGAACAGGCACTACTTTTTCTGTTGTAGGCTGCAATACTTCGATTCCCTCTTCTAACTGGTTACTAATTCCTTCCCAGTGTTGGGCAAGACGATCCATGGTCAAATCCTGTTCTAATTCCTCTTGTTCTGCTTGTTGCTGGCGCAATAGCGTATGCTCAAAGGCGGTCAATTTCTTTTGCTCTTTCATATATTTTATTGCTCTAAAAGCCCTCTCAAACGTTTCTTAGCACGACTGTATTGTGATTTAGAAGTTGATGCTGAAATATTCAAAATCGCTGCAATTTCCTCATGGTCATACCCCTCAAATAGGTATAGATTAAGAATAATTCGATAGCCATCTGCTAGTTGCTGCATGCCTGCTTGTATTTCTTTTCGCCCAATTGTTGATGGAAAAGAAAATTGCTCTTCATAACTAGGGGCGGCTTGTGGTTCTTGCGGCAAGGCATCCAACGGAAGCCAAGTCGTTGATTTTTTTTGCAAATGATTCAAGACGGTACGAATGACAATTTGCTTGAGCCAAGCCCCAAAAGCAGCTTTTTGTTGATATTGGTGAATGTTTTTAAACGCTCTTACAAAAGCATCTTGTAGTAATTCTTCTGCTAAAGGACCAGCCCCTACTAATCGCCCACATACTCCATACATAGCACGGGCATATTGTTGGTATAATTGGTACTGTGCTTTTCTATCACCTGTTTTCACACGGTCAATCAATAAAGCATTTGGTTCGTTATAAAGGCTGGTCATCATCTATTTATGGTTCTATCTTCAAAGACAGGGGCAAAAAATCAAGGGTTGCATCCTATTCCTATTTTTTTTCTTTTCTGATGGAATGGCGCTCGACATAAGCCTGCACACTTGGGCTCAATGCTATATTGGGCTTCAATAAAGCATCGGCGACAGGCGCTGTCGCTATTCTTTGTAAAGGAATTTGTCCTGCCCAAATATCCAAGTCATAATCTACCTTATCATCAACAGGATCTCCTGTACGAATTTTAGCAGAGCCTTCGGTTAGTAGTAGTTTTAGAACAGAAGTCGCTTTCAGTTCCTTAGCATTAGGCGCGCGCACTTCCTCCCAGCGATTGGGAATAAGGTGATCGGAAATTACTTTTAAACCCAGTTCTTTTTCTTCTACAGTTTCTACCAAAGTTGGTTGTCCCAACAATACAACCGAACGATAATTCATAGAATGATGAAAAGCAGAACGTGCCAATACTAAACCATCAATCAAACTGACTGTCAAACAAATAGGAGCCTTTATCATTTCCTGTATCAAACGACTTGTTGTCGCCCCATGAAGGTATAAAGAATCTTCCAATCGCCCATACAGCGTTGGGATTACAAAAGGTTGCCCATTGGCTACAAAACCAATGTGTCCCAAGTAAGCATTATCCAAGATTTGATGAATAGTTGTTGCATCATATGTTCCGCGTTTAGGAGCACGTTTAACGGTTGTTGAAGCACTTTTTAGCGTTTCTTTAGCCATGATATTCTTTTTTTAGTTCAAATAATTAGGAATTACACGGCTAAAGGTAGATTTTAAGAGGACTAGTTTACTCGTCCAGTTTTAACAAAGTCAATAGTCCAGTTATGTTGCCCTATAAAAATTTAATTGTTTTAGAACACCAGCGTCCTCAAGCGCTCTATTTACAAATTGTAGATGCCTTTAGTCAATTTATTCAACAAGGTCAATTAGTAGCAGGCAATCAACTGCCAAGTTCTAGGGTCTTAAGTAAGCTATTAGAAGTGCATAGAAATACCATAAGCATGGCTTATGAAGAATTGGAGGCGCAAGGTTGGGTAGAAATTCAACCCAAACGCGGTGTTTTTGTCCACCAGCAGATCCCCTTGCTACAAAGCAGAAATTTAGGTCAAAATCCAACGTCAACCAAACAGTTAGGTTACACCATTCATCCTGTTTCCTTTATCCAACCCATTGTTTCTGAACCTAAGCATCATCTAGCCTTTGATGATGGTGTTCCTGATGTACGTTTGGCTCCTTTAGCCGCCTTGGGGCGTGCTTATAGGGTCGCTATTCAGCGTCCTAGTTTTCGCAAGGAACTAGAATATGGAAGTACGTTAGGAAGTATGGCACTACGCCAAGTCTTACAACAACATTTGCAAGCTACTAGAGGAATACAGATAGAACAAGACCAACTAATGATTACTAGAGGCTCTATTATGGGTTTATATTTAGTCGCGCAATTACTCTTGAAAAAAGGAGATACTGTAGTAGTTGGAGCGTTAAATTACCAAACAGCAAACAGTATTTTCCAGCAAGCAGGTGCCCAGCTTTTAACCATCCCCGTAGATGAAAAAGGCATTGTTGTTGGGGCTCTAGAATCCATCTGCCAACAACAGCGTATTAGTGCTATTTATGTGGCCTCTCACCATCATCATCCAACCACGGTTACTCTCAGCGCAGATCGTCGGCTTCAACTCTTGGCCTTAGCACAACAATACCAATTTGCCCTTATAGAAGATGACTATGACTACGATTATCATTATCAAAGAAACCCTATCTTGCCTTTAGCTAGTATTGATTCCTTACAACAGGTCATTTATATTGGCTCGATGAGCAAAGCCTTGGCCCCTGCCTTTAGAGTAGGCTTTGTCGCTGCTCATCCTCAATTAATCCAACAAATGGGCACCTTGAGAAGAATCATCGATCGCCAAGGAGATTTTCCTTTAGAAAAAGCCATTGCTAGCTTATTTCAGGCAGGAGATATTCAACGGCATTTGCGCAAAGCATTACGCATTTATAAAGAACGGAGGGATGGTTTGGTGCAGTTGTTAGAGCAGCAATTAGAAGGCGCGCTGAGTTTTGACATTCCTAAAGGAGGCATGGCTATTTGGGCGAAATTTGATCCATCTATTGATTTGTACAAAACGGGACAACAGGCCCTAAAAAAAGGCCTCTTATTCCGAGCAGATAATTATTATACCCCTAATTTTCCTCCATTGCAAGCTACTCGGCTAGGCTTTGCCTCTCTAAATCTAGCAGAATTAGAAGAAGCGACCCATATTCTCCAACAATCGCTTGTTCTCAAAAAAAACTAGCATTCCTCTATGATTGATTCTCCTTTGGATGCATCCCCAGAAGTCCATTGCCAAGATTCGTGCAAGCGTATTTTGCCATTGGCTAATACCTCTGGTTTAGACCAACAATGTCCTGTCATCAACTCGCCTTGTGCATTCACTTGATGATACCGCATGTCAATGTTGCCGTCTTTGTCTACTAAGCCAATCAAATGCCCTTTTACAATGGCTCCGCCTGCGTATTCAGCAGTTAAGATATTGCCTTCTTGCTGATAATGGAAGATCGTTTGGTTGGAGGTTTCGCTGTTAGGTGTATTGCTGACTGGACGAAATTTTTTGTTGTGGTAATTGATGTTCATTTGGAATGGAGTTACAATGAAATAAAAAATAGATGCGGATTAAAATAGCTTCCAATAGTCGTGATAAAAATCAAATAATAACCTTAACTTGATGTACCTTCTAATCCACTTTAAAAACAAATCTGTAGAAAGACACCACGCTTATCTAATAAGATAGAACAATTATTCATTCTGCAAAAATTTCGTTCCTTTTGTTGTTAACTTATCAAGAAGTGGAACCATTTCATTTTCAAAAGAAAAGTTTGCCATTGTTAACAACTGTATTCCAGTCAAAATCATCAACCATGCCTTTAGTACCTTACTTAGTGAATAATCAGTATGGATTTGTAGAAAAAGGAACTTCCAACGTCTTAATCAATCCTATTTATAAAAAAGCAGAACCTGAAATCTGTTCTAGATTAGTTGTTGCTAAATCAGAAGATGGAGAGAAAGGAGTCGTTGATACGGATAATAATGTTGTCCTTCCTTTACTCAATCATCGTGTCCAAATATTTGAGACCACTCAACTAATAACCTCTTTAGGGGAGAAAGATCATTCTGTTTTAACCGATTTAGATGGTCATAAAATTTGTAGTTTAAAAACAGACAATCATTATTTTGATTTCACCTTTAGGCAATCTACTTTTGAATATAATAATAACTATGGCATTATAACAAAAGAAGGAGAGATCCTTTTTCAACCAGAATACCAACAAGCTCTAGTCCTTGGAGAGCAACAAATTTTACTTCAAAAAAAGGAAAGGGATTATCAAATAGTGGACGATAAAGGGGAAACTATATTTTCTGTGGTAACTGATTATCTAAACCATGAAAATGGGAAATTTATTATCACTCAGGACAACAAAGTAGGGTTACTAGATGAAAATGGGCAAGAGCTCATTGCTCCTCAGTATGTCAATTTGTGGCTTTTCAAAGAGTATGTTTTCGCTCAAAATGAACAAGAAAAATGGGGACTACTTAATCTTTTAGGACAAATACTCCTTCCTTTTCAATATGATGCCTTGCAAGTAGAAAACGAATGGCCATTAGTTGCTAGAGTAGATGCCCAATTTTTTCTAATAACAGAAGATCTAACCATTTTTCCACTCTCCTCTGACATTTTAGAGGCCTCTAGAGGTGTCGCTGGATATATTCCAGTACAAAAAGCCAATCACAAATGGGAATATATTAATACAAAAGGGAAAACATCCATTGAAGGAGATTATTTTGCAGCTTCTGTATTCAATGAAAATGAAACGGCTGTTGTTGCAATAAAAAAACCATATCGCTATTCTCTAATCAATAAAAAAGGAGAAGTTTTGACAAAAAAAACATACAACTATATGTCAAAATGCAATCAACATTTCATTGGAGTAGAGAAAGGAAAACGCAGAAACAGGTATGGTGTTCTAAATATGCATGGACAAGAAATTGCTCCTTGCAACTATGTCGATATTTTCTACTATGGTCAATTCGTTCATCCAAGTAATAATATAATCGATGAACCAGAGCCTTTTTACGACGCTGATGGTTATAAATATTCTGCCGATTAATTCCTCTCTCTTCTATCGATAGAAAAAATGCTCCCTAATACTACAATTAATTGGTAAAATTGGAGCCCTTATTCACTTAATTCTCTTCTACAGCTATGAAGTTGTTTGACAATAGAATTCTGCTAAAAACTTATAGATAAAGTCGATCTACAACAGGCTTTTTAAAAGATAATCTAACCAAACATTAGGAGCTTAATTCGCCAAAACAGCTTTTAATCGACAATTCAATTCCTCAAAATCAGCATATCCCCGAGACAAAGGATATTGTTGACCATCTTTCTCTGCCACCAAAGCAGGCATTCCACTATAGGGGCTTTGTCTAAACCGTTCAAATTCTTTTTCAGCCGCAGTTTCGAATTTTGGGTCCTTCATTTTGGTCAAAAATCCCTGTTTATCAAACCCTATTTTTACCGCATAATCGGCTAAAGCATTAATATCTGTTGGGTCCACTCCATCGGAATAGACCGCACTCAACAACATTCCCGCAAAAGTTACTTGTTGTTCAGGGAGTTTTTCCTTGATAATACACAAGGCAATCGTTGGAGACAAGGAATTTAAAATCATTTTCCCTTCTCCAAATACATCCTCCAAAAAGGGTTGACCAAATTTCACTCCTGTTCGTCCTTCTACACTTCTAAAAGCACCTGCCTTAATGTGGGGGGCCACCTCATTAACAGCACCTGCTCGATGGCCTAAAAACAAGCCTCCACTAATCACTTCTATCTCTATTTCGTCTTGATAGGTTTCCTTTATTTTTTGGACAACAGGACTAAAACCATAGCACCAACCACACAACGCATCGTAGTAATAAAGAAGTTTTACTTTAGAAGAGTTATTCGTGTTGGTAACGGATAATACATTCGTTGCTGCTGTTTTGGAAGGGGAACAAACACCTTCTTCTATATCGCAATTAATAGTTTCCTTATTTTGCATACTAACATCTGTTTTTTTAGAGACATTACAGGATAAAAGCAGTAACATACTTAACATTACAGACCAATTTAGGCAAGGCTGTAAAAATCTATTTTTTGGTGTAGTGCTCCTATTCAATGTTCTATATTGTTTATGGTTAACAATTAACGCTCACAAAATTATATCTTTACCTTCAAGTAGACAAGTACCTACTAAAAAGTAAGGTACCTACCTTTTAGCAAGTAACACTGACAATCAACTCAATACAAGATGAAAAAGGAAAATAAAAAAGAACACTGTCCTGTTTCCGAAGCCACAAAAGTAATAGGAGGCAAATGGCGACTTCAAATTATCCATGTCATTGGGCATGAAAAAAGACGGTTTGGAGCCTTAAAAAAACTTCTCCCAACCATTAGTGAAAAAATGCTCATTCAGGAGTTGAAACACCTCACCCATCATGAAATTTTGAATAGAAAAGCTTATAAAGAAATTCCACCTCGTGTAGAATATTCTTTAACAGAATTTGGCAAGAAAGTATTGCCGATTATTGATCAAATGCATACGTTTGGGCAGGCTATCCTTGATAAAACCAATAGAGATTAAGTAATCTTGCAAATAGTTGATAAGTCGTCCTTTTTGATCTAAAAAATAAAAAAAATCGACAGAGAGCGTTCTCTGCCGATTTTTCTATAAGAACAATTCTTGAAGCATTGTTCCAAAAAAACGAAACTAGTCGTTTTCTTATTTACCTTTTGTCATTTCCTCTGCCATTTTCAAAGCAGCATAGGCATTAACAACACCACTGGTGTTAGACAAGTCACCAAATTCTACTTGTTTCTCTCCACCAGAACCTGGCAAGTTAACATAGTCTGATTTTTTG
Organism: Aureispira sp.; assembly: GCA_050633105.1. Taxonomy (GTDB): domain Bacteria; phylum Bacteroidota; class Bacteroidia; order Chitinophagales; family Saprospiraceae; genus Aureispira. Next base: position 12,400 of record JBOEFW010000090.1, read on the forward strand.
ATAGTAGACTCAATCAATACCTTTCTCAATTCTTTAACTGTCAATTCTGGGTAGTAAGACCAAACTAGGGCGGCAACACCTGCTGTTACAGGAGAAGCCATAGAAGTACCACTGAAAGCATCGTACTCAGAACCTGGAACGGTAGAATAGATATCTACTCCTGGAGCAAATAAATCTACGTTCTTCTTACCGTAGTTAGAGAAAACAGCAGGAGCTTCTGCACCTGATTTCCAAGACAATGCCCCTACTTCAATCCAGTTGCTATAGCTTTTGGTTTCCTTGTCCCCTTTGTAACGGTTAGGGTAGTTATCTTCGATGTCTGTATTCAAAGAGCTGTTACCAGCAGCATGAACCAACAATACCCCTTTTCTCTCAGCATAACGAACGGCTTTATCTACGCATTTTTTATCATAAGAAAAGCCTTTACCAAAGCTCATATTGATGATCTTTGCACCATTATCAACTGCATAGCGAATAGAGTTCGCTACATCTTTGTCCCGTTCATCACCATCTGGCACTGCACGAACAGACATTAAAAGTACATTGTCTGCCACTCCTTTGTTTCCTAAAGTATTGGTGCGTACCGCTCCTACAATACCCGCTACGTGGGTACCATGAGAAGCATCAGGACCAGTAACATCGTTGTTTCCGTAGTACTTTTCGCTAGACTTCGTGTAATCATCGCCTACAATAGTTCTAGGGTTAAACTCCTCGTTATAACCATACTCTAAACTACTTTGGTAATAGTCTTTAGCACCATTGATGCTCTCCATCAACTCATCGATATCGATGACATCTTGTTCTGTTTTTTCAGCAAGAATTTGAGGTAAGAAAACCGTTTCAAACAATTTCTTAGCCATTTTCGTCTTTTCGTCTTCTGCCTTCATCGCTTTGATGTTCTCAGCAGTAGCAGGCTTACCAGCAAGGCCGTCCTTGATACTAGTCAAAACACCAGCAATCATGGTCATTTGCTGCAAGTTACCTTGCATACCTTCTACTTTAGATTCAAATTCTTCTTTGATCTTTTTGTAGCGCGCTTCTTCTTTTTTGTTGCGTTTTTTGCCTTTTAAATAACCATAAACGCGCGTCAATTCATAGCTATCTTTGTTTACATTATCGCCATCAGCTCCTCCAATGAAGTTCCAGCCATTAATGTCATCAATGTAACCATTCTTGTCATCGTCGATGCCATTGCCAGCGATTTCGCCTTTATTCACCCACATGACCTCTTTCAAATCCTCGTGCTCTTCATCCACACCAGAGTCGATAATAGCCACTATTACTGTTTTTGATTTTTTGTCTTTGAGTAATTCTTTATAAGCTTTTTCTGAACTTACCCCATGAACGTTATCATCGCCCATATCCAAGTTGTACCAATTTTCTGGTGCTTTATCTTGTGCTTCTTCCTGTGCTGTTAACGCCAAAGTAGGGAGTACTAAACAGGCAGTAAACAGAATATTCTTTAACTTCATACTGTTATTTAAATAGTGTTTGTGATTATGATAATGACCTTATAAAAGAAAGCATGCTCTTGTAAAAGTCAATGTTCTATTATCGTTCCTTTTCAAGGCTGATGCCGAAAAGATACATATGCGCTTCTTTTAACAAGAATTTAAAGGAAAGTACTACCAACGAATAAGTGCACTTGCCCAAGTAAATCCACTTCCAAAAGCAGCTAAACAAATAAGATCACCTTCTTTTACTCTTCCTTTTTCCCAAGCTTCTGTTAAAGCGATTGGAATAGAAGCAGCAGTGGTGTTTCCATATTTTTGAATGTTGTTGTACACCTTCTCATCAGGCAATTGCAACGTTTTTTGTACAAATTGAGCGATACGTAGGTTCGCTTGGTGCGGGACTAATAAGTCAATATCTGGAACCGTTAATTGTGTTGCTTTTAACGCTTCTCCAATCACTTCAGGAAAACGTCTTACCGCATGTTTGAAAACAAACTGTCCATCCATGTTAGGATATTGTTTGCCGTCTTCTACCATTTTGGGAGTAATCATCAAAGAAGCGTAAGGATCTTCTTCCACCGTAGGGAAAACATCTACATCTTTTGTGTGTACTCCTGCATGAGAACCTGGATTCATAAAAGCCAATTTTTCCGCGTAGGTTCCATCCGCATGCAAATGTGTTGTCAAGATACCTTTACCTTCTTCCTGTGTCGGTTGTAAGATAGCAGCTCCAGCCCCATCGCCAAAAATAACAGTTACATCACGACCTCTTGTACTAAAATCAATTCCTGCGGAATGTACTTCAGAACCAATCAACAAGATGTTTTTATAGGTCCCTGTACGAATGTATTGATCGGCAACTGACAATCCATAAATGAAGCCAGAACATTGGTTACGAACATCCAAACAGCCACAATGGCCCAATCCTAATTCCCGTTGTACCAAGACTCCACCACCTGGAAAATAATAATCAGGGCTTAGTGTTGCAAATACAACAAAATCAATATCTTCTGCTGTTACGCCAGCACGTTCCATAGCAATACGAGCAGCTGCTGCGCCCATTGTGGCGGGGGTATCTTCAAATCGAGTAACATAGCGACGCTCCTCAATACCTGTTCTGGCACGGATCCATTCGTCATTGGTGTCCATTACCTTCGCTAAATCATCATTGGTAACTACATTTTTAGGAACAAAGTATCCTAATCCTGCTATTTTAGTTCTTATTTGTGTCATAAGTAGCCTTTTAGCCTAGAAATTGTTCAGTGAACAATTTCTCAATTATCAAAAGTGGGGTAAAAATAAGTTTTTTTTTGAAAAAAGAAAGCCCAAAGGCAGACTACTGACAAGCATATGTTCCCTTTTATAAAGGGCCTTTTAGTATTCTATTAGAATATAGATTCGTATATGGATGTTAGAGGTTGTTTTTCATTTCACACAAACATAACAAAATATCTATGCCTCCTGCCTGCTTTTTCGACCTAAAGCAACTTCTATCCGATTAATAAACAGAGGGAAAATACGTTAAGATTCTAACGCCCATTCTTTACTACTTCGGTAAACAGTTCCCTTAAAAAGGGCTACTAATTCTTGTTTTTGGTTGTGAATGACAATTCTATATAGACCAATTTTATAGCTTAGATGTTCTTCTGTAGCCGTGGCCGTTAAGACATCTCCTGTATGGGCGGCACTCGTATGCGCAATACTTGTTTCAATGGACAAACTGTGCCTTCCATGAGCATTTGCTGCAAATGCCAAGGCACTATCCGCTAAAGAATAGGTAATTCCACCATGCGCTAAGCCAAAACCATTGGTCATTTCTGCCCGAACCGTCAGCGATAAAATAGCTTTGCCTGCTTCAATTTCATGCAATTCTATTCCCAGCCATTGACTAAAAGCATCTTGATCGTACAGGTTCTTCTTAACCAATTGATAAGCGGGTGATTCAGACATAAGGAACGTTAGAAAAGTTGGAAGAAAAAGTAAATCATTACTACTTAAAAAGTTCGTTGAGCAATGATTCAACGAACTTTTTAAGATCAATTATTTATAGCGTGGCAGTACCGTTAGCGAGACGGCGCAGCAATGGACTACAACGATAGCGGTCTTCATGGTATTCAGCATACAAAGCATCTAGACGTTCTACACAAGTAGCATAACCAATTTCTTTGGCCCAAGCCAATAAGCCTTTGGGGTAATTCACTCCTTTGGTCATTGCTAAATCAATATCTTTAGCGGAAGCGGTTTGCCAAAATAACGCATCCACGGCTTCATTGATTAACATGACAACAATTCTATCAACAATCTTTTGTCCCAAGGCTTGATCTTGCTTTGGAGCAGGATTTTCAGCCCCTTCGGTATAGTTATAATAACCACGCCCTCGTTTACGGCCCCAATATCCTGCTTCTGCTAAGCGCTTTTGAGTAAAAGAAGGTTTGTATCTTGGATCGTAATAAAAGGCTGCAAAAACAGTCTCTGTAACAATATAATTGACATCATTACCAATATAATCCATCAATACAAAAGGTCCCATTCGGAAGCCTCCTAGTTCAGTCATCGCCCAATCAATTGTAGCAATGTCAGCAATACCTTCTTCCAAGATTCTCAACGCTTCCCCATAAAAAGGACGGGCTACTCTATTGACAATAAAACCAGGTGTATCTTTGGTCACTACCGTTACTTTCTTCCAGCCATCAATCAAGGCTCTAGTACATTCTAAAACCCTTGGGTTCGTTTGTACCGCAGGAATAAGCTCCACTAATTTCATCAAAGGAGCAGGATTAAAGAAATGTACTCCCAATACTCTAGAAGGATACTTGCAAGCCGCTGCAATTGCTGCCACAGAGAGCGAAGAGGTGTTCGTTGCCAAAATACAGTCCTCGCTCACAACTGCTTCCATCTTTTGAAAGACTTCTCGTTTGACGTTCAAGTTCTCCACAATCGCTTCAATAACAATATGGCAGTCATTAAATTCATTCATAATGCCTGTTGGTTGAATACGTCCAACGATCGCTTCTACTTCGTCTTGTTGCATTCTACCCTTTTCCACTTGGCGGTTTAGGATCTTTTTCATGCCTGCCAAAGAGCGCTCCATCGCAGCACCATTATTATCACATAAAATAACTTCATGGCCTTCTGTAGCCGCAATTTGTGCAATACCGATTCCCATGGAACCAGCTCCCAATACTCCTACTTTCATTGTTTCTTGTGGTGTTTGTATACTTTTATTGTAATGTTCTTATTTCTTCTACTCAATTATCTCAAAATAGCACGAATTCCCATAAAATCAGGAAATTGCTGTAGTCGTTTGTAATTAATCGGATCAATGGCTTCAAAAGTAGGTATAGGTTGGTATTCCAACAAGGCATCTATATAAAATCCATTAGCTAATAATGGTTGTAGAGAATCTTGCAAGGAGCGCCTATAACTGTGTACGGTTAGGTCAAATGATTTCCAATAATTACTAATGGCTTCCACTTCAAAATAGTTGTCAGAAGTTGTCCATTTGTAATCACTAAAAGGATGTCCAAGAGACAGCACCAACTCTCCTTGTGGTTTTAATAACCGCGCAAATTCTTGCAACGGGACGGTCCAATCTTCTAGATAATGCAAAGCCAAAGCACAAACAATCTTATCAAAACTAGCTGCTTCTAACTGTTCTAATGGTTCCGCCAAATTATGCACAAAAAAAGTACCTTTAGCGCCATTTCTTGCTTTTGCTAAATCTACCATTTTAGGGCTATAATCAAAAGCTGTTACCGTTGCGCCTTTCGCTAGTAACACCTCTGCATATTTCCCAGGGCCACAACCTGCATCCAATACTGCCAAGCCCGTTACTTCTCCTAACAACGCCAATGTATTGGGGCGGTCATAATAAGCATTATATGGTTTGGTATCGATCCGCGCATCATAAGCCGTAGCCATTTCTTCATAAACAGCTCTTATTTGTTCTTGCTTCTTATCCATTGCATGACCTGTCAATTATTTTCCTTTAAATTCAGGGCGACGCTTCTCCAAAAAGGCATTTACTCCTTCCTCATAATCGTAGCGACTACTGGCATCCAATTGCATTTTGCCTTCTAAAGCTAACTGCTCGTCTAACGAATTCGTAGCGCTTTTATTAAGGAGTTCTTTGGTCATTCCTAGCGCAAGTGTAGGCATTTTTGCTAAACGTCCTGCCAATTTTTGAACCGCTTCTTCGTACACTTCATCCGCAACACATTGGTAAATCAAGCCCATATCAGCAGCGTCTTGCGCCGTGACTTTATCGCTCAAAAAAGTGAGTGCCGTTGCCCGTTGCATCCCAACCAAGCGTGGCAAAAAGAAGCTTCCACCACTATCAGGCACTAGGCCAATTTTGCTAAACGCTTGTGTAAAACTAGCAGAAGCTTTAGCGATTGTTAAATCACAAGAGAAAGCAATATTAGCGCCTGCCCCTGCTGCTACACCATTCACGGCCGCTACCACAGGTTTTGACAAGTTGCGAATCGCTTTTACAATAGGATTATAATGTTCCTTGAGAATTTGCTCAAATCCAATTCCATTATCTTCGGTGACTTCTTTCAAATCTTGACCAGCACAAAAGGCTTTGCCTTCACCTGTCAGAACCACCACACGAACCGCTTCTGTTTGCCCAGCTTGTTCCAAGGCTTCGATCAAGGCCAACGCCATTTCTCTATTGAAACTGTTATAACTCTTGGGACGATGGAGCGTCAAGCGCAGAATGCCGTTCTCTAAATTACTTTGGATCGTTGTGGACATACTTTTTGTGTTTTTATTGAAATTTATAGTTAGATCTTCTTAATGGCATTTAAAATAGTCAAAGGGTTCTTTGCAGCTGCTACATTGATATAGGGCTTTGCAAGCAGTTGAGCCAAATTGACTTAGCAAATCCGTCTCGCGGGAACCACAACGAGGGCATTCAATTTTTTTGGCATCACCAAACAAAACGCTTTTGTCAATAACTTGTCCTTCTGGTGGAGCAATACCATACGCTTTGAGTTTGCGTTTGCCATTTTCTGACATCCATTCTGTCGTCCATGCAGGAGACAAAATAGTATGTACCTGTACGGGTTCATACCCCTGCTGTTGTAGTACTGCTTTTATCTCCACAGCAATCATATCCATAGCTGGACAGCCAGAGTAAGTTGGGGTAATGTCAATGTGCCATTCCCCTTTTTCTTGGCGTACATCACGAACGACGCCCATGTCTATTACTGTTAGAACAGGAATTTCTGGATCAAATACTTGTTCTAATAAACTCCAAATTTCTTTTTGGTCTTCTGCTATCATTTGAGAATTCGATTTATCTCCCTAAATTGGACTATAATCTTGTTAGAATAAAGTTGTTTTTCTATGGAAGAATAGTGCAGGGATAAAAGTACTTAAAAATATAAGCAAACAATGGCTGCCTGCTTCATTTTTGAAACAGAATATCTTTACTCAACACAAATTCAACACTTAGGTTCCCTTTATTTCTCTACTTTTATGCGATCCAAAAATAATCGCCCTAAGTACACGATACTATAACCTTTCCTAGGATAGAAATCACTAAAAATGGTATCTTTCTTTCTTCTAAAAATGCTCTCATAGATCCCAAAAACAATCCCATGAAAAAACGATATCTCCTCCTTCTTAGCCTTATTATATTGCTTTTTGGATTATTTTCTACTGGTAGCGCTTCTAGAAAATCCTATAGCCCTGATCGTCAATTTAGTGTCTATTCAGCAGCCTATAATTATGAAATGTTTCTTTTTAAACCGCCAGGTGATGGTGGAAGTGCCTCTGGTAAAGTGTTTCTCTATGATGAAATAGAAAAAAAGGTTCTTAGTTCTCAATCCATAGATATGGTCTCTTACGGCAATGATGTTCAGTGGCTAAAACAAGAGGCTTATTATATTGGAGAAAATGTCCCTCGTTTTGAATTGCCACGCCCTATTCGATTGGATACAACGATTAGAATGCCTGATGGAGTGTGCAAAAAATATACTCCTCTTGGAGTCCTCAAAAACAGTTATCAAATCAAACAAATTAATGGCGTTAGTTATCGTGTTTATGACATTTATTATAACAAGGATGGTAGTAAAAGCATAGAACACCGTATCCAATTTTTCCCAAATAGGAAAAAGGGAGAAGAAATTTGGCAGATTCGTACCTACAAAAGCTATCAAAATCAAAAACTGCACGTAGAAACACACAAACAGGGTTTTACTGGCCGCTTTGCTTATGATTCTTTAAGTAATTGTGGTGTTCATTTTGATCGAAACTACAAAGAGGAAGCTAGAGATACCTTCCCTCCTTGTTATCAACAGTAGATTCCCTGAAGGCCGTCGATCCTCTAATCAATTGTTATTTATGCTCACAGACTTCCAACCAAAAACCTAAATTTAGAATAGGGGTTTTCACCCATTTGGCTTGACTAACATAACGCACGTAGCTGTTCTTACCAAAGAGATTACTCCCAAAATAAATGCCTTTGTCCTTTTCAAGGCCTGATGGGCGAACATATTCTAAGGCAACAAAAACATCCTGATCATAGACTAGGCGATAGGGTTCTAAATCAATAACCACCAAATCTTCTTGGGTAGAAAATTCAAGGAAGATGTTTTCTTCCAAGAGATTTTTGCCCGGTCGGCCCTCTTCTACCGCATAGATATTCAAACGAAAAAACAAACTATCTCCACTCCTATTATCTATCCAAAATTGGAGCTCCTTAATATGACTTTTTCGACGTTTTTTCAAACGAATGCGAGTCGCTACTTCTGTTCCTAATTCCTCTGAAGCAAACCCCATCCAAGCACTTGGAAGTCGTTTTATATAATTACCTTTTTGTTGACGGCCATTGATGGGGCAATCTACCACTGTGATTTCTTCTATTTCTGCCACCGTAGCTCTTAAGCTTACAGATAATGTTCCTTGTCCTTGAAGTTCTCTCCAAAAAAATTCTTTGGCTTGATAACCAATCATTGAGAACCGTAAAATAGCGCTATCAGGCATATCTTCTGGCACCACTAAGCTAAATTGGCCATTCTCACTAGAAACCGTCCCTATTGGTCGATCTAACCATCCTATGTTTACATAACCTAAGCCTTGTTTGGTAGATTCGTCTTCAATCGTTCCTACTATTGTTTGTTCTTGGGCAGCACTGTTGGTCGTTTGTAATAAGAAGTAAAGACTAAAGAGTAAAAAGAAAACCGTTCTCATTTATTAATATTTTGAGGGGTGTATGGAAAGTGATTACTTTCCATCGACGATTAAGGTAGAAAAAAGTTACAACAAGACGGTAAAATTGTCTTTTTTCTGTCTTTTATCATTCCAATACTTGAATAAAAGTTAAAATGTTCATACATTTGAAACATGAAAACAAGTAAACGTCAATTTTCAGCCGATAAACTAGCGGTTGTTGCCAAAATTTTAAAAACTATTGCTCATCCTGTGAAATTAGAAATCATGGAGCTATTAGAGGCAGAAGAGCCTTTGAATGTTTCTACGATTCACCAACGCTTAGAAGCCGATTGTGAACTCTCTATGCTTTCTCATCATTTAGCCAAAATGAAAGACAATGGTGTACTCCGTTCTCAAAAAAAGGGCAAGCAAGTGCATTATCAATTAGCAGATCGACAACTATTACGTATCTTTGACTGTATGGAAAAATGTGATTTTTTATAAAAAAGTGATAATTAACTACACGTCATGTTAGAGATTTTGGGTTACGGAATGGCTTTATTAGTTGGCCTTTCCTTGGGATTAATTGGAGGTGGTGGTTCTATTTTGGCCGTTCCTATTTTGGCTTATTTATTTGGTTTAGATGAACACTTGTCTACTGCTTATTCTCTTTTTGTTGTTGGTACGGCTGCTTTAGTTGGCGGTTGGCGGCAACATTTACAAGGAAAAGTAGACTGGCGTACGGCTGCTGTTTTTGGTGGTCCAGCACTAATTGGTGTGTGGTTGGTTCGAAATTATCTGATTCCTACCTTGCCCAATGTTTTGTGGCAAACAGGCGATTTTGAATTAACAAGACGCATGGCAATGTTTGGCGTTTTTGCTTTATTAATGTTGCTTGCTGCGGCTTCTATGCTCTCTGGAAAAGAGCGAAAAAGTGGTTCAGGAGCAGTGCATTATAATTATCCTTTAATTCTAACAGAAGGCTTTATTGTAGGCGCTCTGACGGGTTTTGTGGGGGCTGGTGGCGGTTTCTTGATTATCCCTGCTTTAGTTATGTTTGCGAATTTGGACATCAAGAAAGCTATTGGAACTTCCTTGGTCATTATTGCAACCAAATCGCTAACTGGTTTTCTATTGGGTGATGCCTTACAATTGAGCATTGATTGGGTCTTTTTGGGGAGTTTTACTAGTTTAGCACTTATCGGTATTTTCTTAGGGGTATATTTGGGGCAACACATTGATGGACAACGCCTAAAAAAAGGTTTTGGTTACTTTATTTTGATTATGGCAGTTTTTATTTTTACCATGGAATTTTTGGTACAATAGACAACTTCTATTATACATAGAACATTCTCTAAACAAGGAGATTTTAAAATAACAACAATGAACATTGAACAAATTTATACGGGATGCCTAGCACAAGGCGCTTATTATATCAAAGATGGCAAAGAGGCAGTGATCATTGACCCTTTGAGGGAGGTCGCCCCTTACTTGGAACGTGCTGAAAGAGATGGCGTAACCATCAAGTATATTTTAGAAACACATTTCCATGCTGACTTTGTAAGTGGTCATGTTACCCTCGCAGAAAAGACAGGCGCACCTATTATTTATGGTCCGAATGCCAATCCTAGTTTTGAGGCACACATTGCCAAAGATGGCGAAGAGTTCCAAGTAGGTGCTTTGACTTTAAGAGTATTGCATACTCCTGGGCATACCTTAGAAAGTACTACTTACCTTTTATTGGATCAGGAGGGCAAGGAAAAAGCAATTTTCACAGGCGATACCCTTTTTTTAGGAGATGTAGGGCGTCCTGATTTGGCTCAAAAGATAGGCAGTCTTACTCAAGATGATTTAGCAGGAATGCTTTATGATAGTTTGAGAAATAAAATCATGCCTTTGCCAGATGAGGTGACCGTTTATCCTGCTCATGGTGCGGGTTCTGCTTGTGGCAAGAACATGATGAAACAAACGGTTGATACTTTAGGGAATCAAAAAGAAATGAATTATGCCTTGCAAGTTGACTTGACCAAAGAACAATTCATCAAAGAGGTCACCGATGGCTTAACTGCTCCTCCAAAGTACTTTCCACTAAATGTAGCTCTGAACAAAACAGGTTATGCTAGCATTGACAACGTGTTAGCGCAAGGAACAACCCCTCTCAGCGCAGATGCACTAGAAGAAGCTGCTAATGAACAAGGCGCCTTAGTTCTTGATGTACGGACTGCTGGTGATTTTGCCGCCGGCCATATTCCAAATAGTATTTTTATTGGGCTTAGTGGTAGCTTTGCTCCTTGGGTTGGTGAATTAATTGTTGATGTGCAACAACCCTTGGTCTTAGTCGTTGAAGAAGGCAAAGAAAAAGAAGCCATCACTCGCCTCTCTAGAGTAGGTTTTGATAATACATTGGGCTTTCTACAAGGCGGCCTTGCTGCTTGGAAAACCGCAGGCAAGAGTGTAAGTACGCTTCAATCGGTCGCTCCTGAAGTATTTGAAGCCGATTACCCTGCCTTTAAGGAACAGGTTTTTGATGTGCGCAAACCTAGTGAGTTTAACAGCCAACATATAACAACGGCACACAATACGCCGCTTTCTACGCTCAATGAATATTTAGAGGCCTTTCCTAAAGAAGCTCCTTTCTACATCCATTGTGCTGGTGGTTATCGTTCTGTCATCGCTGCTTCTATCCTACTTTCTAGAGGTATAGAAAACCCTATCAATGTAGAAGGAGGTTTCAAGAAAATCAAAGAAACCACTATTCCTACTAAGTAACCTCTTCCCTTTATTAACTTATTTTATAGTAGCAATTCTCCCGACTAAAAAGTCGGGAGTAGCTACGCTATTGTCTAAAATTTTAAATCTATATCATGTTAGAATTCTTACAAGGCGCTTGGCCTTGGTATTTTTCAGGGCCTATGATTGCCTTAGTAATGTTGCTCTTACTTTGGGTAGGCGGTAGTTTTGGGGTGAGTAGCACGCTACGCAGCCTTTGTACCATTGGCGGTGCTGGTAAACACGTCGAATTTTTCAAGTTTGATTGGAAAACACAACAATGGAATCTCGTTTTTGTCTTGGGAGCCATTCTTGGCGGTTATTTAGCAGGCGTTGCTTGGCCCAATCCTCAGGCCTTAGAATTGTCTGCTGCAACGGTGCAGGATTTGCAAACGCTAGGTATTCCTTTTGATGGTGGTTTAGCGCCCCAAAGTTTATTTAATTGGTCCAGTTTAGCAACAATACAAGGACTTTTAGTCTTGGTTATTGGCGGTTTCTTGGTGGGTTTTGGAGCCCGTTGGGCAGGTGGTTGTACCTCTGGACACGCTATTAGTGGCCTTGCCAACTTACAAGTACCTTCTTTGATCGCCGTCATTGGCTTTTTCGCAGGAGGTCTTTTGATGACCCATTTTATTTTTCCAATTATTTTTTAAGCTTGCTTTTTATTATAAAACAACAACTATGCGTCTTCTTCGTTTTTTCTTGATTGGAATTTTATTTGGTATTGTTATGACAAAATCCGAAGCCATTTCTTGGTATAGAATTCAAGAAATGTTTCGTTTCCAATCCTTTCATATGTATGGTATCATTGGCTCTGCCTTAGCAATTGCTATTGTTGGCGTACAATTAATTAAACGCTTTCAATTGCGGACACTGGATGGGCAATTGATTTCCTTTAAAGATAAGGACAAAAGTATTCCTCGTTATCTTTTTGGAGGAACTATCTTTGGATTAGGCTGGGCGTTGTCAGGGGCTTGCCCTGGACCTATGTATACCTTGCTTGGCAATGGTTTTCTAGTGTTTAGTGTTGTTGTCTTTAGTGCGCTATTGGGTACTTATGCTTATGGGCGGCTTCGACACAAACTTCCTCACTAACAATCAGGATAATCTATTTTATTTGTTCTCCAAACTTCCTTAACTTTTCAGGAAGTTTGGAGGATGATTTTATTTTTTCAAAACGCCCTAAATCGTCTTGTATCCATACTTCATAAGTTGGGTCTGGATCACTCGCATAATACCAAGTCGAAATAATTTGATTATCCATCACCAAAAAATCTTCACAAGGTTCCAAAGATGAAATAAGTTCTCCGTCCGCTGAGAAAGATAAAATAGCCCGTGATTGAAACGTTATTTTGTCCTCCTTCCATGTATTAATAAGAGCATAGTAATTTTTATACCCATTTTTTAGATCAACTTGGAAGTAGAGTTCGATTACTTTATTCTCATAAAAAGCGGCTTTAGTCGCTATCTTTTCCATGATTGGAGTCGATAATTTTACAGGAGCTATTCTTCCATTATCCAACGCCATTGTTGGCATCAATAGAGTTTCTTTTTTATGTTCGTTTCTTCGAAAATAAAAGGGAGTTGTTATCACACGGTTATGTGTAGACAGTTCTTCAAACGTAAGGGCTTCTATTGAAGGCTGCTCTACAAAATTCTTATATTGCTTGTAGGATGGCTTGTGTTCTTTTCGCTTCTTTCTTGTAAAAACATAACATAATTCTCCCTTAACAGCTTCTGATTCTATATCATCCGCTTCTACACAGCCTTTAGGATGCTCAAGATCTGGTTGTAATAATTCATACAGTAAAAATCCATCGGTAGTATCCTCTATTATAAAATACTGACGCTCTGATGGCCGATAATATCGCCGTTTAGTCGCATCCAAATCTGGTTTAGTCCAAGAATTTTGCATCGCCAAGCAAAGCACATCTTCCCCACTAAATATCGATTCATATTGATAAAGCAGGTCCACTTCTCCTACAAAGTTTTTGATTTTCCCCTCCTCTATAATTACTGTTCCATAGACCTTTGATGTTTTTTTATCCATCGCTTCATAAGAACCATTAAAGTACAAGTTCTCTACAGGATGCCGAACACAATTAAACCCATTGTATCTATAGATTCCTTTGTCTTCCCCTACTTTAATATAAACACTATCTTTTATGAATTCCTCCTGTTCTGAAAGACCTTCATATTTGCTCAAAGAGAGTAGCTGTTGCGTGCCTTTTTGTGTTATAGTAAAGTCTCCTTCTAAATCATATCTTTCTACAGGAGAATGATAATGGATTTTTTCTTTCTTGATAAAAACCCTTCCATTAAAACCACTCCTAGCATTTCCAAAATGCAAAATAGCAGCATCTTCTTCTTCCCCCCATTCTGTTACAAGGTAATTATTAATAAAAAGAGTTGTTAAGGTTCCATTTACAAGAGAATCATAATAACTCTTTCCAATCCACAGACCTATAGGGTAGCTCTCCCAATCCAAGGGGACTATCTTATCTTTTATCGCAATACTAGTATCAAGGATGACACGCGTTTCTAGCGTTTCTTCTTGTAAAGGGATATTTTCTTTTACAACAACAATTTCCTTATCTGAAGTAGAAGGAAGCGTTTCACAAGCAAGCAAAAAAACTACTAAACAAAAATACAATATCTTATTCATGGACTAATTACTATTTACGTTATATTCATTCGTCCTCTTCTTCTTAAAGGACACCCTTCTACCTAAGACCAATATTTAACCTCCATTGGCACAATGAAAGCAGTATAAAGAGCGCAATTGATAGCCCCAAAAAACAAAAGTTACCAGCATTAATAGCGGCAACCATACGTTGTAAGATCGCTTTCCCCTCCAAGAAGGTAAAACCAGAAATATAAGTACTAAAACAGCTATTAAATAATAGACCATGCCAATCAATCGCCCTGAATAAAGGTGGCTATTAGCCGATGCTTGGGCAGCAGGCATTATTCCTAAAAAAGTCAAACAATTGATCCCGACTAGCCAAAAGGCTATTAATCCATTACTCATATTATTTTTTTAAGCTTACTGTTTTCTCAATAATAAACGCTTCCGTTAGCAATAAACTCACTCCATAAACTCACATATCCATAAATAATAATTTATTAATTCTTACTAAGTTAAAATCACGAAAAGCGTAGTTACATATATAGCAACAATCTGTTCTGTAAGAAACTAAAAAGAGCGTACATTTTGTTGCCATTTTTTACGTTGTTAGAGTTTGTTTAAAATTCATTAAGGTTGAAAATCAATAATTTGTGGTTCTGACAAAAAGTTAGTGGAGAAATTTAGNNTTGATAAAAAATTTAAACAGGCTCTAAGCTCTTTTTAATACACAAAGGAGTAACTATATATAAGTTGACCTTTCGTGATTTTAACCTGCATTTTTATAAAAAAGATCTTTTTTTCATAAAAAAAAACTACTTTAGTTGCGATTGTAATCCACTAAATGACGCTACTTCATCCTAATTGTTAACCTTACACCATGCTTACAACTGATCCCTTTTCACAAAGAGAAGAACTTTCTCCTAAGGCCATCAAAAGCCTCCGCACCACCTCTCGATGGGTTCGTTTTTTTGGAGTATTAAGCTTTATTTCTTCCTTATTTTCAATTATTGGCATTTCTGGTGCTATCACTACTATTATTAAGGAGAGCGAAGATGCCTCTGTTTTATATGCCCTCTTAGCAATTGTATTACTCCTTGTTATAGTCGCTGCTAGTTTATACATTAGTTTTGTATTGTTTGACTATGGAGCTACAACCAGTCGCTTCGCTAAAACAACAGACTACAACCATTTAGGTAAAGCCTTTAAACGTCAATTAACCTATTGGCGGTGGATTGGTATTTTAGTAACCGTTATCTTTGCCTTTTATTTACTCTCTTTTGTATTTACTCTTGCTTTAACAGCTAGACTTTAGTTGGTAAAACTAACGCTATCTTCCCCCTTATCGTACGCCCTCTTATGGAAACAATGAATTTATTAGATGACAATCAAGATCAAGAGAACGCTCTTATAACTGGTGAAATGGTCAATGACCTCCATAGAACGTCCAAATGGCTACGCTACTTAGGAATTGTAGGTATGTTAGTTTGCGGACTATTGGCTTTAGCGATGTTTATTGGACTTTTTGTGATGTCGGGAATTAATGATAGAGGCGTTTATCCTGATAATGTATTTTACCTCTCCATTCTATTCATCATGATCTTCTGCGTTGGAGCTGGTTTCTTGAGCTTATTGGTTTTTCGTTATGGTAATAACCTAAAAAAATATGTCCTTCAACGCGAGATTCAATTTTTAGAAGAAGCCATTGAAAACAACAAAAACATTTGGCTTATTTTAGGTGTTCTAACCATCATCAACTTCTTTCTCTTCTTACTAATTGGAATAGTTTCCGTCGAGGGTTCTTAGTTATTATTCTACTTCTGGGGCATTATCTTCTATTTCAAGGTTCTCATTAGAGAGGTCCTCTTCATCAGGAACAAACGTTTCTTCCATAGGAAATTCAACCGCTTCTTCTATCACTTCAGCATCCCACGGTTCGTAAATTGGTGTGTAGTCATATTTTCTCTTGTAATACTCCAATTCATCCCAAATTAGGGGCGTCCAAGCAAAACCTAACGTTATAAAAGCCAGTGCCCCTAAACGCCAAGCTTTAAGTCCCGTTTGAGCCGTTGTTGTTTTCCATTCCCAATCTTCTTCCCCCACTTGTGGAATCCTTAATGCTTGTGCATAACGCCAACCAAAAAAAGCAGCTGGAAACGCCAACAAACCTGTCACATAGAGTCCTACCAAAAGAACAAATTCATTGGTACGTACATATCGAAACCGATCTAGATCTACCTTGTCTATATCCCAATACATCCAAACAACACCTCCCCCTAACATGGTAAGAAAAAATAGACTAAGCTTACCATAAATACTCCCCTTCTTCACATAAATCATACTGGTAACAATAGCCATCAACCAAAACCCTCCACCTAACAACCATATTCCTTTATTAGAACTATGTCGATAACCAAACAGCTCTTCTATAAAAAGGTAACTAAACAACATGATCCCAAAACCAGCAATTAAGAGAGCAATAGAACAGACAAAACGCACCCAATAACCCAATTTTTGACGTTCTCTATTCAGACTATTAGGATTGTCATCAAATGGTTGACTGTCTAATAAATCATCTTCTACAGGGGCTTTCATGAAATTGCTCATGGTTATTGCTTTAGGAACGGGTTAAAGTTTCTGTTTCACTTGAAGGCGGAAGTTTTACTAAAATAAGCGATTGAAAAGCTTGAATCTGATTCAGATCACCTAAAATAACTAAGCTCATCCCCTTCTTAATAAACAAATCGGGTTTTGGATTCACAACATATTCTCCATTAGGTTGACGAGCGCCAATAATATTGACACCAGTTTCTGAACGCAAACTCAAATCGCGAATACTTTTATTTCGATAGTCCTCTTTAAGCTCTTGATAAAAAACTTCCTTGAAATGAATAGACACATCTCCCATATTAGAAATGATGCTAAAAAATTCCACTACGTTGGGTTGATGAATCAACGTTGCCATATAAAAGCCACCAATAATTTCTGTTAAAACAACATGATTAGCCCCTGCACGCAAAAGCTTTTTTTCTGCGTTTCGATCGGTCGCTCTTGTGATAATCCGCAAATTAGGATTTAACTGTCTAGCCGTCAAAACAGTGTACACATTGAGGGCATCTTCACTATACGTAACAACAACCGCCTTCGCGCGATCAATCCGCGCTTCCAACAAAACCTCATCAGAGGTCGCATCTCCATGTAGCCAATGATCTTTTTTGTTGTCTAACTCTTGTAATTGTTCCTGGTTAACCTCTACCACCACAAAAGGCAAATTACTTTGTCTCAACTCTTGGCAAACCTGTCGACCGTGTTGTCCATATCCACAAACAATAGTGTGGTTCTCCATATTGTGCACCTTTTTGTACATTTTATACTCTTTTAAAAATGCTCGTAAATCGCCTTCTACCACAAAGTTGGAAATAATAGTAATGGCATACGCAAAAACTCCTAAATTAAATAAGATCAAAAAAGAAGTAAAGATTCGCCCTGCCTCTGACAAAGTATTCACCTCGCCGTACCCTACTGTTGATAGGGTAATGATCGTCATATAAAATGCCTCCCAGAAGGTGTAATCATCAATAAGAATAAATCCAAAAATTCCTGTCACGGTGGTTGCCACTAATAAAAATACCCCCAAAAGAATTTTTCGAATATACTTATTCACCCGCTCGAATTGATGCAGGCGCGTTGTATTTCGTTTCAAGCTAGTAGGCAGCATATAGAGCGTTTTTAGGTAATAGTTTTTTTAGGGTTGCGCCCCTTCTTTAACTATTCACTTTTTTCTGATCCCATTTTCTCAATTGATTCAGTACTGCGCGAAAATCCTTTGGCAAGGGGCATTCTTGAATAATCGTTTCCCCTGAAATAGGATGCGACAACTCTAAACGATAAGCATGTAGAGGTACTCGATTCAGCAGAGGACGCTCGTCACTCATCTTCTTTAATTTGAAACGCTTGCGCTTGATTTCTGACAAATACAAGGCTTCTGCACTGCCATACAACGGATCAACCACCAAAGGATGCCCTAAATGCTTACAATGTACCCGTATTTGATGGGTTCTTCCTGTAAGAATAATCGCTTCTAACAAAGCATAATGATCAAAGGTCTCCACTGTTTTATAAACAGTAACCGAAGGTTTTCCACGCTTGATATCAACACGCATCCCTCCTTCCTTCTTAGAAGACAAACCAACTTCTATTCTTCCTTCTGCTTCATAAGGCACTCCTTTAACCAAGGCGTAGTATTGCTTTACAGGTGTTCTTGCCTCAAATTGTTGGCTCAATAAACGATGGGCTTCTTTTGTTTTGGCAAAACAAACCACACCACTTGTTCCTTTATCCAAACGATGTACAATATAGATCTCGCCATATTTTGTTTGTAATAATTGATATAGATTAGGCAAATCTGCGCGATAACGATCAGGGATAGTCAACAAACCACTAGGTTTATTGGCTAATAGAAAATGTTCATCCTCCCACAAGATTTGGTACTTATTTTTTGTCATAATGTATGAATAGTAACGCTAGCGTTTTAGATTTTCAATAAAAAAAGAAGCTTCTTTGTTTATTTTTTAAACAAAGTTCGCTATTTTCAAAAATTAGCCTTAACCTACAAGATAGAAACAAAAAAAAAGCGAACAAGCTAAGAAGCACTAAAATTAGTTTTTTTATTCCATTTTGTACTTTTCGACGGCCTCCTATTCATTTCACACTTGCTAGAAAAATGTACTCCAACAATCCTTATGAACAACTCCTTGCAACAGCGCTACCAGAGTAGTTTGAGTCTACTAACAGACTTATACCAGCTCACGATGGCTTATGGCTATTGGAAAACAGGCCGTGTAGAAGAGCAAGCTGTTTTTCATTTATACTATAGAAAAAATCCTTTTGGGGGTAGTTTTGCCTTAGCGGCGGGTTTAGAAGATGTTGTCCATTGGTTGCAACAATTACAATTTGATGCTTCAGACATTAGCTATTTGGCCTCCTTGACAGATAATAAAGGGCAAATCTTATTTGAACAAGATTTCTTAGATTATTTGGGGCAACTGCGCTTTACAGGCGAATTGCATGCCATCCCAGAAGGGACGATTGTCTTTGCCAATCAGCCTTTATTAAGAATCACAGCCCCACTCCTTGAAGCACAATTGATAGAAACTGCGCTGCTGACGTTGGTTAACTTTCCTACTTTAATTGCCACCAAAGCTGCTCGTATTGTACAAGCGGCACAAGGAGATGCTGTCTTAGAATTTGGCTTGCGACGCGCACAAGGCATTGATGGAGGCTTAACTGCTAGTCGATCCGCTTATATTGGTGGTTGTGCTGCTACAAGCAATCTCTTGGCGGGCAAAATATATGGTATTCCTGTCAAGGGTACCCATAGCCATAGTTGGGTAATGAGTTTTGCGGAAGAGCAACAAGCCTTTGAAGCTTATGCGCAAGCCATGCCTGACAATTGTCTATTTTTGGTAGACACGTATGCTACAAAGATAGGCATCCAAGCGGCCATCAATATTGGTTTACAAATAGAAGCGAAAGGGCATGATTTCTTAGGTATTCGATTGGATAGTGGCGACTTAGCTAGCCTGAGCCAACAAGCACGCCAAGCCTTAGATGCTGCCGGCCTCGAAAAGGCCATTATTGTGGCTAGTGATGGTTTAGACGAATACAAAATCCAAGCACTAAAAAAGGCGGGCGCGCCCATTGCCGTTTGGGGTGTTGGTACTAACTTAGTCACTGCCCAAGAACAACCGAGTTTAGGAGGCGTGTATAAATTAGCCGCAATCAAGGCGCCTAATACTCCTTGGCAATACAAAATGAAGGTTTCTGATGCAGCCAATAAGATTTCTACGCCTGGTATTTTACAAGTGCGGCGTTATTTTTTAAGTGATGGACAACCTTTTGGAGATATGATTTGGAACAGTGACCCAATCGCTCCTTTAGGGCAACTCCAGAGTTTTGATGGCCGTTCTGTGGTCGTTCAAGGACGTTCTTATGAAGACCTACTACAGCCCATTCTAAAACAACAACAACTCCTCTATCCTTTGCCTAGTTTAGAGAGCATTCGCCAACGAGCGCAAGAACAATTAGCGCTATTTGAAAGCGTGAATTTTAAATGGTATCCCATTGGCTTAGAGGAGCATCTTAACCAATTAAAATTAGACTTGTTACAACAATATTTTAAGACCTAACTATGAAACGAAGTACCTCTAATAATGATTTTGAGAACCCTCACCGTCCTTTTGTTACCGTAGACTGTGCTGTTTTTGGTTTAGATGAGAGTGCAGAACTTCGGGTACTGCTCATTCAACGCGCTTATGATCCACACAAGGGGGCTTGGGCTTTACCAGGTGGTTTTGTAAAAGAAGAAGAAACATTGGATGCCGCAGCTCGACGAGAGTTGGAAGAGGAAACAGGGGTTTCTAATATTTTCATGGAACAATTGTATACCTTTGGAGCGCCAAAACGAGATCCTAGAGGGCGTGTTATTAGTGTCGCCTATTTTGCCTTAATTAATTTAAGAGATCATGCGCTAGAAGCGGCGACTGACGCGGAAGACGCCCAGTGGTTTCAGCTTTCAGAATTGCCCACTTTAGCTTTTGATCATGCGGACATTCTCACCATCGCGCGTCAACGCTTGGACTCCAAAGTACGCTATCAACCGATTGGTTTTGAGCTCTTGCCTGCAAAGTTCACCTTGAGCGAACTCCAACAACTCTATGAAACAATTCTAGGTCGTCCATTGAATCGTCGAAACTTTCGTTCTAAAATTCTAAAAATGGATATCTTGGAACAATTAGAACGGCAAAAAGATGTGCCTCATCGCCCTGCATATCTCTATCAATTCAATGCAAAGAAATATGAAGAGTTGACCAAGAAAGGATTTGAGTTTGCGATTTCTCCTCCCAAAGAGCGGTTTTAGAATTAACCATAAATCTAATCATTGATGTTTGTAGAGTTTTTGTCAATTTTAAAACGCGTCATTTTACCCCTTTAATTGTTGGACAATCGCCGTTTTTGCTAAGGTTACAAGGTTTTTTTCTACCTACAAAAACATTAAAAATGC
>JBOEFW010000091.1:0-74826 GCA_050633105.1 Aureispira sp.
TCTCCTTTGTTATAATAAGCGCTCCCCAAGTTGTATAGTGCTTGGTGGTCATCAGGTTTGATATGTAAAGCTTTGTTGTAAGCCTTGATGGCGTTATCGAGCTCTCCTTTGTCGTCATAAGCGCTCCCCAAGTTGTTTAGTGCATCGTGGAAATCAGGATGAATTGCAATTGCCTTTTGATAGGCTTGAATTTTAACTTCTAAATTATTTTCATGTATCCCTTGTACAAAGAAAAAAGTACTCTTTTCTAATACTCTTTCCAACCAATTAGTATTATTAACTCTTTGAAATATTAATAAAATAGCTGTTTGGTGCTCCTCTTGAACCTCTGCCAATAAACCTTCTACACCATCCTTCAATAACAATCCCCAAGGTTGTTCTATAGCCCCCTGTTCTTCTACTTCTGCGATCAATTCTAATAAAGGGAAAGTATCTTCCCACTTAGAATGAACCAACACACTAGCAAAATCCCGTACCACTTCGGGCAAATACTTCTTATAATGAGAACACAAGCCATGAAAATGATACTCAAATTTATACTTCCGCCACTGGTGATCTTGCACCCAGTCTTCTAACTCTCCCTCCACTTGCTCTTTCTCTACCCGTTGTTGATAATAGCCCCTTAATTGTTGGTGTAATGTCTCCCATTCCTCCAACGAAACATCCCGTTGGTAGCGTCGCATCAATTCCTTCACAATAGGATGATACCCCCAATAGCCGCCTCTTTTTTGTACAAAAGGGCGTTTTTTTAACCAATTAAAATAATCCTTGGCGTTGGCCTTTTTATCGGTAGGTAAGAGACATTTTATAATATCTTGGTTGAGTTGATTGGACAAAGCAGCTTGTAGGGCTAAGTTTTTTTGTATAGGGTTTTGGAGGTGTTTTAAGAACCGTTCTACTACTTGCTCGTTGGGATCATTGCTGTGGTCATTTCCTGTTTCTGCTAAGAGTGCTAGATAAACGGGCAAGCATTTGGAAATGGCCAAAATAGAATCAATAGTTGTGGGATCGGTAATGCCCTTTTTGTGGAGATAAGCAGTGGCTTCTGCTGTGGTAAAGGCTGCTAAAGAAATCTTACAACTCCAATCCTTCAATAGTTTCCAACGTTCGGAATGTAAGGGGTCTCTTCCTCCAATGATTAGAAAAAAGTCATCTATTTTTCCATAGTGGTAACAGCGCAATTGGATAAGCCATTTATCTAAAACTGGGTTGGCCGCTTCATAGGTATCTATAAAAATAGTTACGTCTTCTTCAATTTTATTAAAACCTGTAATCCATAAGGGAGTGAGGACTTGGATAGGGTGGAGAACTAGTTCCAAATTATTTTTATGACTCACCTTTTTGATCACAAAATCTGTCCATTGTCCTGCTGCATTGGCTAGAATGTCTGTTGGAGCGGTTGGTATAATATTTCCTCCTGGGATCGCTTCTTTACCTATAGCAACGCCTGTTTGTATACTTTTAGTTAAAAAAGAACCTATATTTCCTTTGGGGGCCTCAGGATCAGCATCTAGTTGTCCTTTTTCTTGTAAGTAATCCTCATAACGCTTCTGAAAATCCTTAAAAGGAGACTTTTTGTTGTGTGCACTTAATTCTTTGGCTAGATAAGCCATCAACGCCAATAGGTCGAATAGATTTTTGTCTTCTGCGTCAACAAAAGCGGTAAAATGCTTTTTCTCTTGGCTTAGTGCTAGAAATTCTTGAAGTAAGGTGGTTTTTCCTACGCCCCCTTGTCCATATACACTAAAAATTAACTTTCCAGAGATTTCTGCCAAAGCCTTTTTATAGGATTCTAAGTGCTCTTCTCGTCCAACAAAATCGGAGGTATAGGGGGAAGATGCTTGGAGTTTTAGTCCAAAGCTTTGTTTTTTCTTAGCCATATTTAAAACCACTTAAAGGTTGGGAGGAAAGTAATAGATTTAATTCCTGTTTTAAAGCAACTAATATAACTAAAAAACAGCAGATGGTATTATTCTACAAAGTTCCCCAAATCTTCCTCCCAAGAATACGCCTTATACCGAATGCGATAACCCGTCAAATCCTTACCCAATTGTTGTTGAAAGATACTTTTAATACCCTTGATGCCGCCAAAATCGCCTAGAAACCACAAAAACAAGCGTGTAGTATAGACTACTTGGTGTTGTTCATCAAAATCACTCTCACTTTCTAGAAAAGCCTGAGTCGCGAAGTCTAGTTGTTGATCAATTTTTTCAGGGGTATAGAAGGCAATGGGCGGGCAGCTTTTGGCGCCACAATTAAGAGCAAAATGCAAGCGATAATCTATTTTGGGAACCGCTAAGGTGCGAATAGGGGCAGGGGTGAAGAAGTTGGGGAAATAACCCAAGGAGTACTTGTAGCGAAAACGCCTTAGAATGCCATGTTCTATATCATCCAAACTGAATTTTTGCTGCGCAATAGTCAACAGGGCTTGGGTATAAATGGCAGGCTTGTCTATCTTTTTTTCTCGTTTGAGAATCAAAAAATAAGCATTGTAGCAATTGATCCAAAAGGCTTTTTGTTGCTTGGCATCCTGCAAGGCATGGCGTAGGTCAGTAAAAGAGAGCGCTGCCAATTGTGTTTGTAAAGGCTTGCTGTCTTGCTGCATTTTGACCGCTAGTAACAATTGTTGAGCCAGTTCATTTGGAGTGGTACCAGACATGTATAGTTGTATTAAGAAACGTGTTGTAAAGAAATGCCTTCCACCTCCACCATAAAGGAAAAGGGGCCATTAACATCCAAGGCACGGGCTTCATAAGCAATGGTTAGACGATTTTCTTGAAGAGCGCCAAATTGTATGCGCTGCAAGATACAGGGCTGGGCATAGCCTAGTAAGTACAAGGTAGAATTGGCCAAAATTGTTGAAGAAAGCGTCTTGTTTTGCAAATTTTTAACTTGGAGCGGTTCTTCTAAATTACCAATAGGCACCAACAATTTCTTAGAAAAATCATAGCGGCAATAATTAATTGCTAACTCTAAATCAAGGAGTGGACTTTCATTGGTTTGGAGTAGAGGTGTACTTTCATAGAGAACAGGAATAGCACTTTCAGGAACACTAAAAAACAAACCTAACTGTAAGCTGCCTTGGTCTAACATCAGTTTATTTTCTGTGGTGTTGGCTAAAAGAGGCAATTGGTAAAGCTGTTGTTGATGGGTGAATTGTAGCATAAGAATTGGTAACTATTAGGATCAAGGAAGAAATTACAAGATATTGGCGCGTTGTGCTAAGGTTTTGCCTTGCATAAAATGTAGGACAAGGCCGAATTCAATGCCTCCCCAAAAGCTAAAATGATGAGCTGCTGTATTAAAACTCCCCAATATGCTGAGGCCCCACAAGAGTAGCCCATAGACTACTAGGAAAAAACAAAATGCTTTTCTATGGGGGGGGACATAGGTTCTTATTAAGCCAAAAAACAACAATAAGCCACACCAACCTACAATGCCTACAGAACCCGCAGGTGCCCATAAATCGAGTCTATACCAATAAACACTGGCAAAATTGGCGATTATGCCCAAGATGAAATAACTCCAAAGGCTTTTGAAACTGCCTAATAAGGGTTCTAAGAAAAAACCTGCAAAAAGCAGGGCAAAGGAATTAATCAGCAAGAGACTAAAGCTTCCCGGGACTAAAAGTGCGGTGAAAATGCGCCAATATTCGCCTTGTTTTAGGACGGCTTCTCCTGAAAGAAAACCCCAAGAAAGCCACTGTTTGCTGTTGGGGACATAATTGCCTACGCCTAAAAATAGAGATCCCATAAAGATAATAATGGGCATCCAAAACAAAAAAGCAGTGGCCTTATACGTTCCTCTTGGATTAATAGCTTGGAGGAGTTGTTTTAGAAGGGGCTTGCGGTGATTTAATTCTTGTTCAAATGTAACGGAAGCGGTATCCTCCAAAGGAGGGGACGTAACCATTATCCAAATAAGTAAGAGCCCTAAGAAAAAACTAGCCCAAGTCCAGAAAAAAGAATTTCCTGTCCGTGTCTCAAATTCATGGTCTTGCGGGAGCAAGATCGTCACAGTACTGGGATCTAGGTTAGGGTAATACTCGTTAAAAACAGTATGGAAATAAGTTGGGGTATTAGAGGGAACAATGCGTTCAAAGTAAGGGGTGTTTTTGGGGAACAATGCTTTTGAAAGCGCTTTTTTACTAGTCCTTAAAAAGCGTTGATGATAATCCGCTTCTTCTTGTTCGTTAAGGGAATGGCTACAGACTTCTTTATAAGAAAAACCATACCACAAGGAAGCAGTCCCTGGAAAGGGGCACAAAAAAGACGCTTGATATTGAACCTGATCTTCGTTTTTTCCAATAACCTTAGCACTAGTATAAGAAACCATCTCGCTGGTGTCCAATTCAAAGGCTTGTATCTTGAAATACTTTTCGTTTGGTGTGGCTTGAATTTGCTCTGCAGTATCCACCTCTATTAAGGCAAAAGAACTCGTCTTGAGATACTGTTGACTGATGCAAGTCGGTAGAATAATTACAATGGCCATCAGGTACAGATAGAACGAGTAAGCGTTCTCTTTATCCCAACTCAATTGTAAAAGCTGTATTCTAGGGTGTATCCAAATGGAGAGAGGCAACCACGGCAAAGCGATTGGAATCCAATAATCTAACATGTCTTCTGAAAAAGGTAGAAAACCTAATTGAATATCGAAGAGCCAACGAAGCAAACCATATCCAAAAAAGACTCCTACCATAAGAAGTAAAAACGGAAGATAAATAGACTGGTATTTTATTTTTTTCTGTTGATCCATAGGTACTGTTTTAAGGAAATGGAAGAGCAACATTAAATAACAGTGGGGGAAAAAACGTGGTGACTAAACACGACTATTTTGTTGGATAATGCTTTTAAAATATAAGGACGATTTGCCGGAAATAGTTCCTTAGTGCGAGGACCATATCTGTCAGGTTAAAGCTTTTTTAAAATTGGAGAGCACGACCTATAACTACTTTATAGATGGAATATTAGCTACTCTTATCAAAATACTGCTCATAAGCTGCTATTTTCTCTTGTAGGCGTTGAGCAAGGTACAAGTTACCTAGATGAAGCTGTGTATAAATGAGCTGTGCTTCTTGTTGGTAGGCGACTCTTTTTTCTCTAGACCAATAATGTGGCGGCTCTTGTAAATTGCAAATTCTATCTGCCATTTTTACTGCCCAAACTTCTTTGGGCTGTTGCCGAATGCGTGTTAAGCTGTCTTGCATTTGGGCTGTTTTGGTAGGCAAACTTTCGTTTTTGGTCAAGGCCAAAACGCCTTGTGCAATGGCTTTGCCAAAGCGCTCTTCTAAACCTTCATAAGATTGGGACGTATCCTCGATAGTATCGTGCAATACCGCACAATGCAAGGCTAAATCGGCGTCTAGGCTAGCATCTAATTGAGTGGCGGCTAAGACCTCAAAGGTAACAGAACCAATGTGGTTGAGGTATTCTACCTTTTGCCCTTTTTTAGGACTAGCGTATTTTTGACCATTGTGTAATTCACTGGCTAATTGCCAGACTTCTTGTAATTTTTCTATGGACCACATAAGTTGGGTATTTTATGGAATGGCGTTTAAGATGTTTTGAATAAAGGTCTCCTTGTCTGCTCTAATCAATTCAGCAGAATCGTCTAACTGTTCTTGTTCTGGTCCAAAGTCGCCATATTTGCTAGACCATAGTAGCATTTCAATCAACAAGGGCAAGACATCTTTCCCTTGTTGAGTTAAGCTGTAGATTTTCATTGTTTTTTGGAGGGCATCTTTTTTACTAGTAATGAATCCTCTTTGCTCTAGCATTTTTAAACGATCAGACAATACATTGGTTGCTATGCCTTCATCGGATTTTAAAAAGTCTTTGAAATAGAGTTTTTTGTGAAGAATCATATCTCTAAGAATTAATAGTACCCATTTGTCTCCAACAAAATCTAGACAATAACTCATGGGGCAATTGGATCTTTTTTTAATTTTTCGCATAATTGCTTGTTTTTAGCAAGTAAATGTCTACTTTTGTTAAACTTGTTTTTAGCAAGTGAATGTTATTGCACTCTTAATCAAAAATAAAAGAACTACTTTTAAAAGATGAGATTATCCTATTTTATTTTGCCCCTCCTTTGGTATTTCCTTTTTAACTCGGTTTACTTATCCGCACAAAATGAAAAAAAATCAATTATGAAAAGTATTAGTAAAGAGATTAATTCAAGCATCACAATCCAAGCGACCAAGGAAGATGTCTTTAAGGTTATTTCTAATCATGTGGGTACTCCAACATGGGTGATGGAGGTAGAGGAAGTGAAATTATTAAAAGAAGGGACTCCCAAAAATGGAGTAGGAGCAATTCGGGAAGTAAATTTTAGACCTAAGTTATGGGCAACCGTGCAAGAAGAGATTGTAGCCTATGAAGAGAATAAAGGGTTTCAATATAAAGTACTTCAGATGCCTGGCCTTATTGATCATTTAGGAATATTCGAGGTTGTTGAGACATCCAATAATGAAACTACTGTTAGCTGGAAAGTCTCCATGACGTTTAAGAAATTCCACTTCTTTAGCCTTTTTGTTAATAAATTCGCAAAAGATTTTAAAAAAGTTCAAGTGAATGGGTTGGAGTATCTAAAAAAAGAATTAGAAGGAAAAGAGTAGCAAATAGGCAGGAGTTTTTGTTGAAAAATCAACTGTAAGTAAGTTAAAGAAACAAGTTTTAAAAGTAGTTCACATAATCTCTTTATTGATCAATAGAAGGCCTTAAAAAAATATAATGAAAAAGATAGGTAATAGTATAGGTATTGGATGTTTCCTTGTTGGGTTACTGGCTATTTTCTTTGAAGAACCTCTGTATGGAGTTGGAATTTTTGCTCTAGGGTTTTTAATTTTTAATCCTAGTTTTAATCTTTTATCTAAGCAGTTGGAACAAGTTTTTCGACCAAATATACGAATGGGGTTGATCTTAGGATTAGGGGGACTTATTATAGGTGGTTTATGGTTGCAAGGAAGGACCGAATATGAGGTAAAAGAAGATCTATCTCCTATGGCTATTAGTAAACTAAGTATTCATCCAATAAAGCAAAAAAAGATAGGTGAATTAGATTATTTTTTTATTGAAAAGGGAAGTGGACCAGCCGTTTTTTTGTTGCACGGGTTTCCTGATATGGCGAATACATGGGATGAAACGATTACAGCGTTATCAAAAAAACATCGCGTAATTGCTCCTTTTTTACGGGGCTATTATCCAACTAGTATTGCTCCAGATGGTGATTATTCTGTGAAAACTATTGCAGAAGATATTATAGAATTGGCCAATCAATTAGGTATTGAAGAGTTTAATATCATGGGACAAGATTGGGGCGCTTCAATTAGTAGTGCTGTAGCTAATATAGCACCAGATAAAGTGTTAAAAGTCATTACTCTTGCCATTCCCCATCCATCTTGTGTAGAAATAAGCCCAGAGTTGTTATACTATGGGCGTCATTTTATTGTTTTTGATTTCCCAGACTGGTCCGTGAGATACACTCGAAAGAACAATTTTGAATACATTGATAGATTGTATAAACGATGGTCTCCTGATTTTAAAAACTATAAAGAATCCAGTAACGCGATCAAGGAAACTTTTAAATGTAAGGGACGCTTAGAAGCAGCCTTAGGTTATTATTGGAGTTTATCAAAAGATCAAAAAGATCAAGAAATGGTCGCATTTTATAAACAATTACCAACAATGCCTTTTCTATTTTTAGGAGGAGAGAATGATGCAATTGTTACACCAGAAATGCTACAAAAAATCAAAGACACGATGCCTACTACTACCAAAACGATCGTTTTTAAGAAGGCAGGGCATTTTTTACATCAAGAAGTATTCGAGGAATACATTAAAGAAGTGAAAGCCTTTTTGGCAGCGTAATGTTAATCAATAATTGATTCAATGATCAGGGGAAGGAGCGTCGAATGGCGTGTTTTTAGGAAGAGATTTATGAATTAGTTTAACAATGCCGCTATTTGGGGAATATCTACATTACCACCAGAAATAATAAGGCCTATTTTTTTGCCTTTAAAGGCTTCTTTTTCCTTCAGAACGGCTGCAAAAGCTACGGCGGAGGAAGGTTCACAAACGATTTTGAGGCGTTCCCATAGGAGGCGTAAAGCGTACAAGATTTCTTCTTCTGTTACTCGGACGATTTGTTGAACGTGTTGTTGGATAATCGGAAAATTTTGGTCGCCCAGTTGTGTACGTAAACCATCGGCCACTGTAGTCGCCTGAGCATTGGTTTCAATTTTTCCACTTTGCAAAGAGCGAAAAGCATCATCAACGGCTAAAGGTTCTCCTGCAATGGTCGAACAATTCTTACCAAAACAATGCCCTGACAAGGCCGTTCCAGCCAAGAGCCCACCGCCGCCAACAGGTGCTACTAAAACCTTCAAATCAGATTGTTCTTGTAGCAATTCATAAGCCGCTGTTGCTTGTCCTATTATAACTGGCCAATCGTTGGAAGGATGAAGCAAAGTAGCTCCTTTCTCTTGGACAATTTTGTGGGCTTGAAAGATTCTTTGTTCTATGGTGGGAATACATTCGAGGACCTCTCCACCATAGCCTTTGACGGCTGTTTTTTTGACGGCTGGGGCATTAGACGGCATGACAATATAGGCCTTTACGCCTAATTTTTGAGCGGCAAAAGCGACTGCTTGTGCAAAATTGCCTGAGGAATGGGTCACGACTCCCTTAGCACGTTGTTCGGGGGAAAGCTGTAAAATGGCGTGTGCTGCCCCTCTCATTTTGAAGGAGCCTGTCTTTTGGAAATTCTCACACTTGAAGAAGAGAGAGGACCCTACTATTTCGTCTAAGAGTTGGGATCTCAAAACAGGGGTTTGATGGATGTAGGGCTTGATTTGTTGATGACAAGCTAGAATTTGTTGGTGGACGCTCATATTTCGTGACGTTTTTTTATAATAATGGCTATAATAAGAATACCTACAAGCCAGTAAATCAATTGTATGCCTTTTACTACCCTTTGCTCTTGTTTTAGAAGGCTTTGAAAATTTGTTTTTGGGCGAGTTGGGGAGCGAACTTCTTATTGAGTTGGCTGATCCATGCAATAAGATTGGCAATGACAACTCTATTTCAACAGTAGATGACTAGTAGGATACTAAGAATAGAACCAAGAAGGGGAAAAGCCCCATAGTCTTGTGGTTGATGAAAAGCGACCCAAGAAAAAATATTGGAAGTCCCTTCAAATTAATAAAAAATGTGTTGTTTTGAGCCATCTTATTGCGTTCTTTGTGTTTTCTTTTTTTGAACAATAGCCATGCTCTTATCTTCTACCATCTTTACTTATGTGGTTTATGGTTGGATCGCTTTAGCAATCATTACCTTTGTCTCTTTATTTTTTGTAACGGCACCTTTTGGGCGGCATACTTCCAGTGATTGGGGGCCAACTATTAATGCCCGTTTAGGTTGGGTTTTGATGGAATTGCCCTCTCCATTGGTATTGACGTATTTCTTTTTCACAGGAACGACCGCGCCTAATACGGTGACTTGGATTTTTTGGGGACTATGGATGAGCCATTATTTTAACAGAAGTGTAGTCTACCCCTTGCGACAACGCGATCATGAGAAGAAAATGCCTGTTATGATTATGGGCTCTGCCATCTTTTTTAACATCGTTAATGGGTTTTTGAATGGCTATTTTTTAGGCAACTATGGTGATCTATATCCCCTGAGTTACTTGTCTTCTCCTGCTTTTATAATAGGGATTAGTCTCTTTATGTTGGGCATGGGGATTAATATACAATCGGATAACCTCCTCTTGCAACTAAGAAAACCAGGGGAGAAGGGCTATAAAATTCCCCAAGGCGGCCTTTTTAAATGGATTTCTTGCCCCAATCTATTTGGTGAAATTCTAGAATGGATAGGCTATGCGCTTTTACTTTCTTCTCTTCCAGCTGTATCGTTTGCCTTGTGGACCTTTGCTAATTTAGCCCCAAGAGCCTTGGCGCATCATCAGTGGTATCATCAAAAATTTGATGACTATCCTAAAACACGCAAGGCGGTATTGCCCTTTCTTTGGTAGGTTTATTCTAAGAGCGCAACAACTCGTGCAGGGGCAGCAGAGGCACCTACAATCTTGAGTGGGAAAACGGCTACTTTGAAGCCAGAATAGGGCAGTGCATCTAAGTTAACCAATTGTTCCATGTGGCAGTATTCTTTTTTCTGACCAACCAAATGTGCTTCCCAGAAAAACTCCGCATTGCCTGTTTTTTTGGCTTGCTCAATCATGTAAGGTAAGGGGAGATCCCAGCCCCAAGAGTCAATGCCCATAACTTTGATGCCTTGATCAATTAGCCAAGTTGTCGCGGCTGCGCTCATGCCTGTTCCTTTTTTGTGAAAATCCTTAGTGCCATTAAATTGGTCGCGCCCTGTTTTGATAAGAACAATCATACCTGCTTTTAAGGCCAAGTTTTGGGTTTGGAGAAAGCCTTGAATATCCGCTACAGTAATGGCATCAAAATCCACTTTGTGTTTCATGTCAATGACGATGCCTTCCCCATAACACCAATCCAAAGGAATTTCATCAATGGTTTTTGAGCGTTTACCAGCTGTAGTGGGAGCGTAGTGCCAAGGCGCGTCAATGTGGGTAGTGGAGTGCACGCCCATATGTTTAATGGTATCATCGGCCCAACCTTGAAAGCCTTTTGGAAAGAGTTTGAAGGGCAAGCCTAGAGCTCTTAATAACCATTTGGCTTTTTTGTGGGCTTTGTGCTTGATTTTTACTCGCATAAACCAAGGATCTTCTTTGTTGTATTGAATGGGCTTGGATAAATCTATAATTTTCATTTGGAAGTGTTTATAGTGTTCTGGAAGGTGAAATGCAAAGGAGGACCTTAGCCAAAGATTACAAGATTAGTTGCAATCTTCTACACAAGCGCCTGTTGAATCAATATAAAAGCCTTTTCCATCTTTTTCCACATAAGCTTTGTTGTTTTCAAAGAGTGTAATGGCGTCATAAATAAATGGAATAATGACTTTATTTTGAGCATTGATAAACCCATATTTACCCTCTTTTCCAGCGGCGATTAAAGGGGCACTGGCTCCTTTAATTCCATCGTATTGACAAGGAATAATTTCTACTCCTTGTGTATTAACAACGCCATATTTATTATCTTTTTGAACAATTCTATTGGCGATGGAATATTGCTGAACATCATCATACAATAAAGGAACAACAACCTTTCCTTGACTATCGAGGACGCCACAACGCTTGTTCTTAATGACCTTGGTGAAACCTTTATAAAAATCACTGGCATAGTCATAACTACAAGGAATAATTTGTTGGCCTTGTTTATTAATAAAACCAAACTCTTTGTAGATTCTCACCCTTGCAAAATCTCCTTGAAACAATTCTACCCCATTATAAATAAAGGGCGTTAAGACTTCTCCACTCTTGGATATAAAGCTTTGTTTGCCGTCTTTTGTAACAATGGTCCAATCGTCTCTAAAGAAATAAATTTCATCATAGAGCAGTGGCGTCAATAATTCGCCAGTTGCGGTTGCTAAACCTGACTTAGTGCCTTTTGTTACAACAAATAGGTTAGGAGGATCTAATTGTAGGTATTGTATTTCGTCATACTCAAAAGGAACAACTACTTGTCCCTTATCATTTAGGCAGCCTTTCTTCTGACCTTTTGTAGTCACAAAAATAGAAGTGCCATACAAGCTGATGTTGTCATAAATAGCAGGTGTTAATGTTTCCCCCTTATTACTTAATAGGCCTCTTTTTCCATCTTTAATAGCAATGAAAAGGGACTGCGTCTTTATGTATTTTATTTCATCATAGATCAAAGGAATCAACTCCTCATTATTGGTGTTAATAAGACCATATTTTTTCTCCTTGTTACGCGTCTTAAAAATGTTTTTATAAACACGTTCTAATCGATCGTACTCAAAGGGAACTACGAGTTGATTGTTTAGGTTGAGTACGCCCTGTTTGTTGTCTTTGATGACAATGGCAAAGCCATCGATGAATCGTTGTCCTGCATCATAGATGTAAGGAATGACTACTTGTCCTTTTTTGTTAATGTAGCCTGCTTTTTTGATAGAAGGGTTTTGTTGGTCTTTCTGATAAACAGCAGCTAGGCCATTGAAAAAAGGCCCAATATAACCATATTGACAAGGCAGAATGATTTCCCCTTTACTATTAATAAGGCCTGTTGCTCCTTGGTTTTTAATAGTGGCAAAGCCCTCTGTAAATCGAGTAATAGAACGGTATTCAAAAGGAAGCAAGGTATTTCCTTGCCGATCAATCAAACCTACTTTTCCATCTTTTTCGGCAGATGTTACGGCTTGTTCAAATGAGTTAATTTTATCATAAATACAAGGAACGACCACTTGACCATACTTATTGATGCCCCCTCGTTTCTTTCCTTGTTTTATCAAGGCTATTCCCTTAATAAAATAACGTATCTCTTCATACTCACAGGGCAGAATAATTGTTCCTGCTGTGTTGACTAAGCCCCACTTATTATCTTTTGTGATTCTGGTTAGACCATATTCGATAGGTTGTGTATTGTTATAAATGAAAGGGCTGACCTCTTGTCCACGCACATTCAGTAAACCATATTTTCCATCTTTTGCAGCAGCTATTAACGATTCGTGATGAACTCTCATATAATCGTATTGATACGGAACAATCATTGTTCCTTGTAAATCCATCAAGCCATATTTTCGTTGGGTATTGCGTACAATTAGGAGTCCACTGGTAACGCGCCCAAGAATAAAATAGTTAGCGGGTAAAAGCTCTTTTCCAAGAGTGGTTAAAATGCCATATCTTCCATCTTTTAAGGTCAATAAAAGTGTTTCGGATAAGCTAGTTATCTTATCGTACTTAAATGGTGTTAAAGTTTGCCCTGTTTTATCAAGCAGCCCATATTTTCTATTCTTGATGGCAATTGCAACCTCTTGGTGAAAAACTATTTCTTGATCATATTGACAAGGGATCACAAGGGTACCATTGGTGTTGATGACCCCCCATTTCTTTTGCTCTTTGCCTTGAACGGCCATTAGGCCATCTAAGGGTTGGCCTGCATTGTAATAATTATAAGGGGTAATGGTTTCTCCTTGATAATTGAGAAAGCCATAAAGGTTGTTCTTTTGCATAAAAATAAAACCACCCTTGTAAGAAACCATGGATTGATGTGTGAAAGGAACAATGGTTTGTCCAGCTAGATTGAGCAAACCATATTTGCCTTCTTTTTTTGCCTGAAAAATGCCCTTGATGTAAGAGAATATTTCTTCATAGATAGGAGGAAGAACAACTGTTCCTGTGCTGTCCATCAATCCGACGCCTGTTGGTTGGCGGAACAAAGCATAGCCATTGTCAAAGCGATTGATTTTTCTATAGTTTAAGACAGGTTGTTTGGTGGGCTGTTTGGTGTTCCATAAGCCTTGTTGTTGATTTTTGTGAAAGGCTACAAAACCATATTGCATGGGTTGAGCAAAATCATATTCCAAGGGAACAATAGTGGCTCCTTTTGGTGTAATGAGTCCTACTTTTTGATCTTTTTTTACAACTAATTCCCCACTTTCTAAACGCCAAATGAAATCGTATTGGAAAGGAAGGACCACTTGTCCCTTTTTATCAATAAGCCCCATTTTTTCTCCTTTCTGTACCAAGGCCAAACCTTGTTTGAAGGGCCAAACGCGGGTATAAGTCAAGGCAATTTTAATTTTTCCCTTACGATCTACAAAGCCTGCTGCGCCTTCTTTTTGGATGCCAATCAAGCCTTCTGAACTACTCCAAATGTGGTCATAGGTTGTTTTTAGAACTTCTTTCCCTTTGGTGTTGACCAAACCAAATTTCCCTTGTCGTCCGACTCGAACAACGCCTTCTTGAAAAAAATGGGAATCATGTCTTCTGGTGGAGGTTAATAGCTCTAATTGTATACGCTCTATTAAATAACGTGGCGCCATTTTGTAGTTTTCATCTAAGCCATTCGGATACAAATCTTCTTCCACCCAATCCAATGCATTGTAAACACAAGACACAATTTCTTTTCCTTTCTGATTCACAAAGCCAAATTGGTCACCTTTCTGCACCGCTGCTAATCCATCAGAAAAATCCCAAATATGGTCATAAATAAAAGGGACAACTACTTTCCCTTTTTGGTTGACGATGCCATAGAGGCCTTTTCTTTTGTCTTTAGCCAATCCTTCTACATACGTTAGCGGTGCTGTATTGGTAAATCTATAGTCTTGGGCACTGCTAGAATAACTATATAATAAAGCAACAAAAAGCAAAAAACGGGAAGGGAAGGACATGTTTATAAATTGTGGTCAATCAAATGAATTTAACTCAATATCCGCTTTTTTGTCAGTATTGCGTCTATCTATGCGTTTCTGTAAGGGACTAGTGCAAAAATTATGCTGATCTATTTACGCTCCATAATTGGAAAGGCTCCTTGCGTTTTCCAATGCTCTTTATTGGTTTGAAAATATTCCCAGAGTTGTACAAAGCGCTCAGCAGATCGCTTAATAGGTGCTAGATCGACGCCTTTCTCTTCTAAAACCTGCCATTGAGAAGCCAATAAACCAGGATGTGCCAATCCTTGGGAATCAATTGGAGGATAGGTCTTGGTTGGATCAATGGGGGAACAGCCTTTTTTGCCAACTTTAGGACGACTGTGATTGAGCCAGCCATTAAAATCGCTTTGAAAACCAAGGGCATATTTTACTTTTTCTGCTTCAGTCAAATCAGCAAAAGCAATAGACGTATCGCCTATGATAACGCCCACATTGGATTCAATGTATTCCTTGACTTCTTCATACATGAATTGATAAGAATCCAAAGACCCTCGACAAAGAACACCTGCTTTGACCAAACTGTCTTCCTTGTTTTTATAATAATCAGTGGGATCCATTAAACCCATTTCTACTCCACTGATGGGCAGTGCCATGAATCCTTGTAGTTTATAAAGGGCTAAAATATCTTCTCGACTAATGGAGCGTGGATTGTTTCGAATATCCTTAAAACAATCGTGGGTAGAAAGTGGAGGAATGCCTTCTTCTTTCATAAATGCCAAGGCATCTTTTCTAGTTTGGGTCTCCATGTGCGTAAGGTCGGTCATAATCCCTGCTTGTGCCAACCATTTTATCGCTTGCTTGCCTTTTTCTTTTAGACCACGTTTTTTTTGAGGTTTTAAAGCGCCTTTTAGATTGATTAAGGTGGTGAAAATGCCTGGACGAATCCCTGCACTGCCATATTCGGAGTCCACTAGATGCATGAGCGTGACAAAGGCTACTCCTTGCGCTGCCCAAAATTGGGCATCTTCTAAATTGTTAATTAAGCGTTTGCCGCCCTCTATGGAGAAGACGATGATTGTTTTATTGGTATTGTGGTAATAATCGCGGATAGCAGCAGGTGTTTTGGCGACTACAAAATCATCAGAATGAGCTTGGGCAAAATCATTGATATAGCTCAGTTGCTTTAGAATGGTTTTACGCGCTTTTTTAGGACGTTTGACCCATTCTGTGGTTAAGGCGCCAACTACAATAATCCTTGCTCCTGCGTTTTTTCTCCAATAGTTTGCATAATTCACATTCTTGAATTGATGCCGATAACTGAGATGTGGTGGTTTGTTTTCATCAAAAAAGGTAAACCCCTCCCCAAAGAAAAAATAGGGGACATGCATGGTGGGGTGCATTTGCATATCTATGTAGGTGCGGATTTCCTGAGATAGGGAATCTTGGGCAACTAAATGTTGCTGTATTTGAAGGAATAATAAAAGGAGCAATAATTTGTTCATGAGTTTCCGTTGAAATCTAATAAGGATTCTAATAAAACAAATTAATAAGGTATTAAAAAGAAAAGAGACCAAAAATCTAGTACAACAAAGCGTTGACTGTTTTTTTGATCTCTTGATAGATGTTCTGGAATTGTTTCCACTTCATTTAGAGAAATAAAGAAACTTACTCTTTTATCATCTTAATGGTTTGTTGTTTGTTATTAGAAGTTAACTGAACAAAATAAACGCCTTTAGGCAAGTGTTGTACTGACAGTATGATTTTGTCAGTGGAATAGTAGTTGTTTTCTAAGCGGACTTTACTACTGATGTCTACGACTTGAACAGCAATTAAATCGCTGTATTCAGCCAACTCAATGGTTAGAAAATCTTTTGTTGGAATAGGATAAACGTTTTGGAGACTTAGACTCGCTTTGTTTTCTACTCCTAATCGAGTCACATCAATACAATTAGAGGTATCTGTACAGTTGTTATTGGTAACAATGACGGCATAATCTCCATTAACTATAGGCATATAAGTTGGGCCATTGGCACCGATTATTATTGTATTGTTAGTGCAATCGAACCATTGGTAATTGGTTCCGATAGTATTGGTAGAAAGGATGGTGCCCAAGAGGCTAATCTGTGCATTGTTAGGGGTAATGGTTAAGTTTAAGGTAACAATGGAATCGCAACCAGTTGAACTGGTCAACGTATCCGTTGCTATAGTACTGTTGGTATATGTTATTCCATTGATCCAAGTATAGGCATTACAAGCATTTTGTACAGTGAGGCCTGTTGTGGATTGATTGATGGTTAGGTTTAAGGTGATGATGGAATCACAACCACTCGCCGCGCGACCAGAGAGGATAAAGATAGCTGTATCATTATTACTAGTGTAGGTATTACCATCTAGCCAAGTATAAGTGCTACAAGCTGCAATGGTATCAATGCTTTCAGCCGCGGCTAAAACCTGAATATAGAGCAGCGTATCTCCAATACATCCACTGGTATCAATATAAGTATAAGTGAGGGCATGGGTTCCTGTCCCTGCCAAATTTGGACTAAAAGAACCAGTACTATTAATCACCCCATTGCCTGAGTAAAAACCTCCTATTGGACTTCCACCAGTTAAGGGGGTAGTTCCTTGTGAAGGGCAAATATCAGCTATTGGAGCATGGGTAACGATAGAAGATGTATTGCAATAACAAGAGAGATTCGCTTCCCATCCTGCTAAGGTATTGGCACTGTCGGTCACGAATTGAAAAGTAAGGCTGCCGTCTAGAGCAGTAGAGGCAATAGAGCCAATATTAACCGTGCCTGTATAGGTGCCAATGAGAGGTGCATTGATACTATTACCATTATAAATACTTAAAGAATCTAAGCTATCTACTTCAAAGTTAACAAAATCAGCTAGGAGCTTTCCTGTTGGATTATCAGGGTAAAACGTTTTAGTTCTAAATTCATTATTGCTGTAATTTCCATTCCCTTTTCCGCTGTCATAATAGGTTCCACTACAGGTATTCACAGAACTTTGTGTTCCTGCCTGTGAATAACAAGTGGTGTCTATTGTAAGGTAAATAGCATTGGAGTATAAAGTATCATACTGACTTAATCTGGACCTAAATCGATAATAACTTGCGGTTGATGGTTGGGTATAGTATGCCTCATTAGAGGCATTGGGGAGATTTACCCAAGTGGTGCTGTCTTGTGAAATTTGCCATTGAAAATCGTAGGCATTACAATTAGGAACAGCGTAGAGGGTTGCATAATCATCCTTGCAAAGAGCATTTTTGTCACTAAAAATTAAAGCAGATCTATTATAATTACAAGAAGAAATAACGGCATACCAACCTGATTCATTAACCGATCCATCAGAAGAAAAATTAAAAGTAAGGCTACCATCAGCGGCCGTAGACAGATAGGTTGTTCCTATGGTAAAACTACCTGCACCAGAGACGGAGGTAATAAAAGAGGTATTGTTGCCACTTCCGCTATACATGGTCAAATAATCATAACTAGCTTCGGTACTAAAACTATAAAATTTAACTCGGAGCTGATTGGCTGTATCTATAGGAAAAAAAGAATGGGTTAGATTTTCGTTGTTGCCATACCTGCCGCCACCGCCAGCTCCTGTATCAAAAAAAGTAGATTTTCCAATGATATCCATTCCCGCATTTCTGATATTAATACTTCGATTGTAAGCAGCGATATTTTGTGCATAAGAAGAGATAATCATCCCCCAGCAGAACATGATAATTAAGATGACCTTCATATTGTTTTTAATTTTTAATTTGATAATGAATGAAGGTAAACGAAAAGGATTCCAATCAAATTTTTGAATAGTTATAGATGTAATTATATTGTACAAGGAATAGTTTTAAGTGAAAGGAGGGATTGTTTTAATGTTTTGATAAGGAGAGTGTTATTGATTGAACTGCTCAACTCACAGTTTTTCCATTCAATAACGGATATGAAAAAAAATAAGAATAGCTACATACGATCTTCCACTATTCAAAAAAACTTTAAAAGCGCTCTTTAAGAAGAATTTTTACTTGATTATGAATAAAGAAATACAGCATTTATACGCAGAACTATCGGCTAAGAATAAAGAAGAACTATGGAAAGATTATGAGGCGTCACCTAAGATGTTGCGTTATCTACATTTATTAGAAGGCAGCGAATTGGTGCATACACCAAAGGCGATACAGGTTATTTATGAAGAAGAAAAAGAAGAGACATCGCAAGTGTTAACCAATCGCTTTTATAAGTTGCGAAAGGTATTGCGGATAAAGTTGTTGGACAAGCTTAAGAATGTCCTCAGTAGTCATACAGAAGAAGAAATAGAATTGAAATTTTTGCAGTTGTTGTTATTAAAAAATGAACATGCTTATGTGTTAACTAAAGCACAGAAACTAGAAAAAAAATACTGGGAAGCCAATTTGTTTGAATTATTACCAGACTTAATTCATTTGATTATATGCGCCTTGCATTTTCATAAAGCACATGGGACGAATGAAGTCGCAGAGTATATAGAAAAATTAGAACTTGCAAGTAAATTGCAATACAATCTCTATCAGTTTAAAAACTATGTAAATTCCTTTAGAACACAGGTTCTGGATGTATACAATATGTCAGAGATTATTGACCATTATACTGAGACGACTACCAAAATGCAACGAAAATCAAATGCTTTAAAAGCTTATCCTAGATTTCGTTTGATTTATCACCACACCAGTTTTACGATTGGAGCGCATCTTCAAGACATTGTGCATAAATCGGGTAATGTATTAACAAGGCATGTTAATCAAATTGAAAAAATGCTCTCGGAACACCCTGATATGCCTGTT
Organism: Aureispira sp.; assembly: GCA_050633105.1. GTDB lineage: Bacteria > Bacteroidota > Bacteroidia > Chitinophagales > Saprospiraceae > Aureispira. Next base: position 19,087 of record JBOEFW010000091.1, read on the forward strand.
ACCGATTACGTGATTAATCATAGGCTGTATTTTCTGAATAAGCTTTTTTTATACAAGGCAATTTATTGGTACCAAAAAGGAAAATCAAAAAAGAGCTATCAATGTATCTTAGATGATGAGCAATTAAGAATTGAAAACCCTACCATTTACCTTCCTAGATCTGGTGTTGGTTTTGCCAATATTTTATTGTGTTGTTGGGGCGCAAAAGAATATAAAGCGATGTTGAAATACACCGAAGAATTCAAAGTATTTCAAATAAATAATACTTCCGTAAAAGCAGAGGTGCCTTATTTTATTTATGAATTGTTAGCCTACACAGGCTTATATCCCAAAGAGAAACATCCTAATCCAATACGACTCATTACGATGACGGAAAAATTTCTAGCCACAGCGGATGAGAACTCTACTTGGATTTATGGAGCATTAGGAACCTTTACCTTGCTTTATGGAGAATATGAACGGAGCAGGCGCTTATTGGAGTATCCACCATTAGTGAAAGAGTATCAACAAGTAGACTATAACATTGATCCAATAGAACTATTGGATGCGGTAGAAGAAAATAGTTATGAGGCGCTGATGTCTTTAATTAAGAAAATACGTGTTTATAGAAAGAAGAATACCAATAGAGATGTCTTGACGCATCTAAAGGAATTGGAAATGTTGACGAAGACATTTTTATAATAGCGATTCTTTTAGTCAAAAATTTCAGTGATTGTTGGAAATGGTTGTTCCTCTTCTTTTTGAAATGCTTTATTTTGTCTTTCTAGAATAGATAAGCTTTCTCTATACTCTTTAGCTTCTGCCTCTTTTACGAATTCAATTTCACCATGGTTGGCATGGACGACTCTTTCAATTTCTTCTAATGAGATATTAAAATACTCTCTTCTACGATTGATATGATTTAATCGATACTGGTCAAAAATTTTGTGTAGTTGATTTTCTAATTCAGGAGCATTGTCAGAATAAATCATAGCATGAACATCAAATTTGAATGGAACAGAAGCATCTCCAAGTTCTTTTACTCGATCTAGTGGTTCTAAGCGTCTAGTCATACCTATCTTATAAATATTTTCTCCAAAGGAACCAATGTTGGAAATGACATAGACATGTCCAGCTTTTGTTTTTTGTGCCATAGAAATAGCGCGTTGGTTTTTTTCTTCGGAGATTTGTAAGAGCTCTTGTAGTTCTTGTAATTGAGCTTCAAAAGTAGCACGTTCTGTTTCTGAAGCTTTGGCAACATCTTCTAGGGCTTTTTTCATGGCTTTTTGCAAGAGTTTTTCTTCCTTAGCGGCTTCTTTTTGTGCTTTTTCAAAATCCTTTCTAGCCTTTTCTTCTTCTCGCATTTGTTCTTTTATTTGTCGTTGCTGTTCTTTTTCTTCTTGTTTTTTTAATTGATATTCATAGGTTAGTTGCAATTCTTTTAATTTAAGAGCTGCATAAATTGGAGAGATGCTTAAATCTTGTGTTTCTCCCATTTTGGTAATAGCCGCAGCAGCTTTTTCAAGACGTTCTTCCATGCGTTTTTCATTGTTCCAAGTAACTCCTTTGATGAAATTATTGGCCTCCCCGTTGAATGCTCTAAGCATGAGTTTTTTTTGTTTGTTAATCATTTTCTGACCTTCTCGTTCACTTCCATTAACGGTCCAGTTTCTACCGCCTAATACTGCTTTATTATCTTTGATTAATTGTTTCTGGGTTTCTCTGACTTGTTTGATTTTTTGTTTGAATAGATCAGAGGTTTCATAATCAAATTGAGGTTCATAAACACCAAATTCTGCTATATCTAGATCTTCCTTTAGAAGGTTGTTTTGATGATTTAATTTATTATAAGCTTCTGTAGCTTTTTCATACCGCTCTTTTAAACGGCCAAAAGAGTTCTGCAAACCATCTAGTTTCTGCTGAATGGTCTTTTCTTCTGTTAGTAGCTCTGCTCTTCTCTGTTTTACCAAAGTATCAATATCAATGATTGGTTTGTATTTTTTCTCATAGTTTGCTAAGCGACTATCCAATATTTTTTTGTTATCATTTGATTCTTGTAGTTGCTGTTTAGTTTGCTTTAGAAGATAGGCCAATGTACCTGCTAGCAAGAGACTTAGGAATACAATAATTGTCATACTGATTATTTGTTTTTTAGAACATGTTGTTTGATTTATAATTTATAAATAAAACACTAGAAAAACAAAATAAATTACTTTAATTATAGAGAAAAAAAACTAGCTGTCTTTCCCATTAGGAAAAACAGCTAGTTCTAATCCATAACTTATAAAAAGCTAGAGGTTCTTTTTAGCTTTATTGGCCTACTTCAATAGAGAAGTTATTAGGACAACCTTGTTGGGTGCGGCAGCTACTGGCGGTAGCTAAAAAAGCAGCAACAGCTAACAAAATGGCTATTTTTTTGGCAACATGTTTCATGATGGCTATTTTTTATGAGCTGACATTTGTCAGTCGTATTGGTAGTATGTACGAAGCGTGATAAGCGTTAAAATTGCTTATGGCTTAGACAATGAAATAAGCGAATTTGGACAAGGCTTTAGTTGGGGGCCAATAATCGCTTTAGCAGGATTTACCATTGTGGACAACCACAACCTGCTTTGCAGCTGGTCATACCAACAGCGAATACTAAGGCGATAAGTAACAGCAGCGTTTTTCTTGGATTTTTCATAGTTATTACTAGTTAATACATGGAATAATAAAGCGCATGGAATAGCAGTGTCTTACTAATAGAACGCCAAAAGCGTTGCGCTATTGCTTAAAAATAGCAAATCTCATGGAGTTTATACAAAAACTATGGTAGGTTTAAGACAACTTTTTATGTTATAGGTTCAAATTAATCGTTTTATAATGAGCAAAACCATTTTAGTTGGTGCATTAAATTGGGGATTGGGACATGCGACACGTTGTATTCCAATTATCAATGCTTTACAAAAACGTGGGCTACAAGTTGTATTGGCAGCGGATGGAGCGGCTTTGGCGTTGTGGCAGGAACATTATCCTGCTTTGCCTAGTGTGGAACTGCCCAGTTATAATATCCATTATCCAAGTACCAATATGGTGTGGAATATGGCCCGCCAGCTTCCGCAGATTTTGAAGGCCATTCACTTAGAGCGTCAACAAACAGAGTCCTTGGTCAAAAAATATGCTATTGATGCGATTATTTCTGACAATCGATATGGGCTACGTCATGTTGGTATTCCCTCTGTTTTTGTTAGTCATCAACTGCATTTGGCCTTACCGACTTGGGTTATTCCTCCTTTGGTGAATAAATTACACCAACGGTATATTGGTGCTTTTGATCGTTGTTGGGTACCCGACCGAGCAGGAACAGATAATTTGGCAGGTGCTTTGGCGCATCCTGCACTCAAAGGAGTAGCGTATATTGGGGCTTTGTCTCGGTTTTCTCCTATGGTGCCGTTAGAAAAAGAATGGGATGTTTTGGCGGTGTTATCGGGCCCTGAACCACAACGCCAATATTTAGAAACAGCGCTAAAAGAGCAACTATTGGCCTTGCCTTATAAGAGCTTATTGGTGCGTGGTAAACCCAATAGTCAGGAACGTCAATGTCTTGGAAAACAGGTTTACCAGCAAGATTTTATGCCACAGGCTGCCCTTCAAAGAGTCTTTGGGCAAAGCGGTTTAATTATAGCCCGCTCAGGGTACAGTACCTTACTAGACTTGGCAGCCTTACAAATACCCAAGGCGCTTTTAATTCCTACACCAGGGCAAACAGAGCAAGAGTATCTGGCCAAACGTCTCTCTGCACAAGGGCGCTGCGTTTATCAAAGCCAAACACAACTCCATTTGAAAAATGGCTTGGCCGCTTTAACTCAATTAGCGCCTGTTTTGCCTACTCCTCCATCTTCTAATGCCTTAGAACAATCCATAGATGAATTATTGCAAGATTTATAAATATTTAATTGATTGTTTTTGTGAAAATAAGGCAGATTTTCTGCAGAAATCGCTGTTATTGACCATCAATTTTTTAATAATTGCCTAACAAGAGTTAGGCTTAAAGCCTGGATTGTTTTAGTATTTTTGCCATCTTGATAGAATATTAAAATAAATATGGTAATAGAAGTATACAAATGCGGCTTTATTGACGTTTCTTTGTCAAGAAGACAAAGGCTTGCTTTTTTTGATGCTATAAAAAGGTGTTGCAATAGGAAAACTCCTAAGAGGATTATTATTTCTCTAGTAAAATCAACCAACATTTTGTAGTTTTATAAGCTTTGATTCTTAACGTATCATGCTCTAGAGACTGATTGTTCCCCAATAGTCTCTTAGAATTTTTTTATTGATTGTAATACAAAAAAAATGAAACAGTTTTTTATCCTCTTATTAGGCAGTTGGCTCTCCACAACTGCTTTTGCCCAACCAAACTTTGACTATTATTGGGTTGGAACGAGCTCTAATGGAGTACAAGGAAGTGGTGATTGGACCGATTTAAATGCTTGGCGTTTAGACAGTCTTACTGGAGCTATTCCGACTCAGGTCCCTATTTCTAGTAATAGTGTCTTTTTTATGGCGGCAGCCTTTCCGACCGTTTTACCAGGAGCTACACCAGTAGAAATTACCATTAGTAGTTCTGTGAACTGTAAGAATTTCTATTGGGACAATACCGTTCCAACATTAGCTTTACCAATTGTCTTTCAAACCTCTACTGCTGGATCAACTGGACCGTCTAATATCTCGTTGGATATTTATGGTAATTTTGATTTGCCAACAGCCTCTCAATTAGATTTTGATTTTAATGGCTTGTTGCGCTTTCGCTCTACAGCCTTATTGTCCATGATTCGTTCTAATGGGCAGAAATTATTGGTTAAACAGGTTGTTTTTGAAGGAAGTGATAGTACGGAATTTCGATTGATGGATGACCTTTATATCGATGATCCTAAAGAATACCATTACAGCCGCCGAGCTGATATTGATGGCGGTTTTTGCTCTTTTAATAGAGGCTATTTGAACTTCAATGGTCAAAATGCTGTATTGGATCGTTTTTGGGCTAACAATACAACTTTTCCTACTCGTAGAATAAACATTGCGAATTCACGAATTCAACTGATTGGTCATGCGGATTATGTTTGGAGGGTTAATTTTAATGCCGCAGGGACGAATTATGCAAGCTTTGATGCCACTGGTTCCCATATTATTGCTCAAGAGCCGACAGGTTTGGCGTATGCCCAACAACTTTGGTTGGGTAGTGTAGATTATGATTCCATTACGATAGAAGCTCGTTATTACACGCTCATTCGTCGAGATGATCCTACGGTTGAACATTTATTTTTGAATAGTGAGACCAGATTTTACGATGGGTTAAATTTAACGGTAGAAAACCTTTATCTCAAAGGAGGACTGGTATATAGTTTTCATGCCTCTAATAATGGCGGCCCTAAGATCATTGCAGAAAATATAACAGTTACAGGACCTTGTGATCGTTTTGCAAGCCTTGTAGGTTGGCAAGGAACACGTGGACATATCGCTAAAAAAACACCTGGTGGTACATTGACACTAGACAAGGTCATTCTGAATGGAATAGAAGGTGATATTAGTACAGGCTCCACCTATATAGCTAATAATAGTGTAGATGCTGGTGGTAATATCAACTGGACTATTAATAGTAATACAGGGCGCGATATGCGTTTCCGTTTTAGTAATGCAACGGCCTTCAATCATTACTGGCATAATCTTAATAACTGGGAAGAATTTGATGGAACAAATTGGATTGCAGCAAGCTGTCTTCCTACTCCCTTAGATGATGTTTATTTTGATTTAGCTTCTTATCCTCCGACAGGGAATAGACGGATACGGGTAGATTCTGTAGCCTATTGTCATGATATTCGTTGGGCAAATGATGTGGATAATCGAGTGGAGTTTTATCCCTATTTATATACAGGCTTGACAACTCGTGTTTTTAATGTGTATGGAACAATGGAACTAGACGCTGATATGCGTTTTGGTTGTGTTGGGCGTGTCATTGATTTCTGGGGAAGTGCAGGGGATAGTATTATTACCAAAGGGGTTTATATTGGTAATACTTGTCGTTTGCAGTGTTTCTCTGATTATGAAATTGCAGGCAACTATGCTGGACGTACCTTACAAGGTTTAATCAATTCTACCTTGCGTTCTAATGATAATCGTCTAGATTTAGGAACATTTGCTGTCCATCGTCGTCAAATGCACAATGTTGAAGTGAATTTAACCCATGACCGCGCTTATCCCTTTAGAGATTATGGTGGTTTTGATTTAGCGACGTCTTATACAGGGAATACTACCTTTAATTTTTGGGCAGACCGCCATTTCTATAATTGTAATGGAAGCAGCACAGGAGATGGTCGAAATTACTTATACGGGTCTTCTTGTGGAAGTTGTGCAGGAGCGAATCCACCGATGCATTTACCCAATACTATTTTTCATACCGAGCTGTTTGGCTTGGTTTATAATATGACCGTTCATGGAGATTTGTTATTAAAAGAACGGGGACAGTTTCACCATTGGGTGAGTAACCCTACCTACTTTACCCAAGTGCGAGTATTAGGAGATCAGCCAGGAGGGGGTTTTAATGGAAACATGACCTTGACGGCTGGCAAAACTTATATTTTTGACTCGTATCATTCCAATCGTTATCTTCCTACAGATGCTAGAGCAATTCATAACTCTAAGGTAGAAGTAGCTGGTACCTTAACGGCTTTGGGAACTTGTGATGAGCCGATTGCTATTCGTACCTTTAATGGCAATCCGATGACATGGGATATTAATGCAACTAATATTTCTAATACCTTTATTGAGGGCATGGAGAATATAAATGCTCCTATTAATGTTGTGAACTCTGTTGATGGTGGTGGCAATACCAATATTAACTTTGTTACTTCTGGGCCAGGGGTCACCTTGTATTGGCGAGCACATCATAGTGCGCCAAGTAATTTTGAAGGCATTTGGCAAGATCCAGGACATTGGACGACTAATCCTGCTAGTTTGGTAGGAGATAGTGCCTGTATTCCTTCGGCTGTGGATACGGTCATTTTTGATAATCTATCGTATTCAGGAGCAAGCAATGGAGTGACAATTGATGCGATTGCTTTTTGTAAAACGATTTGGATTAAGGACGATGTTGCTTTTATTAGTAGCAATTTAGTCAACCCAAAAGGACATTTATTAATCAATGAAAGTCTATTGATTGATGTGCCTTTAACCCAAAATTCTTACACAGGAACCCTTTCATTTATTGGTGCTAATGGGACAATACGGACGAGTGGCTCTGTTTTGATTAATAACCTGATTGAATTTAGAAATACAGGAGCTACTTGGAATTTAACCGATGATTTGACGCTAGATAATCCTCATCATACACGACATGGGCGTCTTCGCTTGTCGTCAGGAACCTTCCGTTCTAATAACCATACCCTGAATTTATCAAATGCTTTTGAATCCTTTGGTTATGAGCCTAGACGATTGGTGCTAGGAACCTCTACGGTGAACTTATACATGAGAGGAATTTACATTAATGGAGACTATCCAGCCCCTTGGTTTATTCCAAATGGACACCGAAACATTGCTGTAGAAGGAGAAAATAGTATTATTAATGTGTTTGATAACAATCCCACAAATAGAAATCCTAGATTATATATGGGCTACGATTCTTTAGCATATAAAGTCTTCTCTCCCAATAGTACTGGTTATAATATAAACCGCATCCAATATGGAGTAGTCAACTTTGGGGCTTCTAGTGATGAGTTATTAGTCTATGGTTATGCTGAGTACAACTTTATGAATTATGAAGGGAGTGCTAGGGTAGAAGGTTCTAACCTTATGGATAGTGTTTCTTTTGAGGGAGGCTATTTTTACCGTTTTAGAAGCCGAATGATTCAAGAGTTACGTGCGCCTCACGGTAAGATTATTTCAAGAGGATCAGGCTCTAATTTTGTGAACATCGAAACGGTTCCTGCTGGACAAATTGCGCATTTTCATAAAGAATGGGGCGATTATTTCTGCTTAGATTATATCAAAGTAAAAGACAATACTGCCACAAAAGGCATCAATCCCAATACAGGATTAGTGGACAATGATTTGTTCTTCTATACAGGAACGAATAGTGATAACATTGGAGGAACGGCTTTGGGGATCTGGAACTTCTCTTTGTTGTTTTCTACCCATACGGCACAGGCACCTATTGTCACGCCTTGTGAAGGGCAGGATAGTGCTGATATTACAGTTTTTATTACAGGAAATGATTTTTATGATATTCGCTACCAATGGTACGATAGTCTAGGGAATACAGGAGCAGATACCATTCAAGTCAATGATGATGACAATGATCCGACTACGCCATTTGCTTTTACTGTAAGAGGTCCTGTTTTATCTTCAGGGTATTATGCGTTTGATATTGCTACTTTCCGTTGTGATAAAAGAACAGCCGCTGCTTTGGATACAGCTTGGGTCTACAAATTAATACCCAATACGTTAGTCGATCAAGACCGAACAGGCAGTTGTTACTTAACAAACACGAATGATTGGGTCGATTTTTATGACGATGTGGACGCAAAACCGATTGCTTCTTTACAAGATTTAACGAGCCCAACCGATCAAGATTCGCTCAAAAATGTCAATGTAGCTGTTTATTTAGAACCGACCGTTCGTTACCATGCTGGGCGTCCTTATCTGCCTCGTCACTGGAATATTACACCAGAAAATAATGTGGGCGCAAAAGTGCGGGTGTATTTCACTCAACAAGAGTTAAATGAACTTTACCAGCGTACGCATCATGCTTATGCTGGCTTGCCCTTTGGTGCTGGACCAGCTTATGTAGAAGTATGGAAATTTGATGCGGTACCTTATACGGCGGCAGCGATTGGATCGAGTGCCCCTACTGTGGTGCCTCATACTACAATTCCTGTAGCAGGTGCCAATGCCAAGGCGTTTACAAATACGACAGATGTATTAGGGATAGAGTTTGAGGTAAACTCGTTTTCTCATTTTATCATTGTTCCTACTGTTCCTGTCTTGCTCTCTGCGAATTTAATGCGTTTTGAGGCAAAAGCAACTGGTCAGCAACAAACGACCCTGACTTGGGAAATGTCTACGATGGATGATGTGGATCATTTTGAAGTTTTGCGCAGCAATGATGGAATTAACTTTGAGCCTTTGATGGAAGAAGCGGCGACTCGTAATTTAGAATACCAAACGATTGACCATCAAGCGCTAGCGGGCTATAATTATTACCGTTTGCGTTTGCACCATGATGATGATTCTCAGACGCTTTCTGAAATCAAAGTAGTGTATTATGAGGTAACTCGTCTATTAGACATCTTTCCTAATCCTGTGAGTAAGGAAGACTTGAATATTCGTTTGTCTGCAATAGAGGAGGTGCCTTTGCGTTTGCAATGGGTGAATACTTTAGGACAGGTTGTTCAAGAACACCAACAAACGATACAGCGGGGTACCAATATGTTTAGTGTGCCTACCAACAACTTGGCAGAGGGAATTTATGTTCTCAATATTTACCAAGGCGCAACGTTGATTGGACAACGAAAAATTTCTAAGAACGATTAAGATTACGTTAGTAGAACAAAATATTTCAAGGAGCGCTTCATTTTCTGAAGCGCTCTTTTTTGTTTTACAACGGCCTAGACTATTAGGCAAAAAATTAAGTCATGTCAACAAAGGAATTGACTAGTCGTTGGGGGGTAAAATGTCTATATTAGTTGCTCGTTTCCCAGTTTAATGGATTCTTTATCTAATAATCATCCAACATGTTTGTAAGAAAATTCAATTCCTCTTTTTTTGTAGGAGCCACTGCTTTATTAATAACAGCTTGTGAAGCCCCAAACAATACAACAACTATTGATGTTGTTAGAACAACTGATACGATTGTAGAAGAACCTATAGTAAAGGAGATGGTTACCCCAAAGACGACCACCAATCCTTATCTTATTGAGAACAATACTTTTTATGGACTATCTTTAGGAATGTCAATATCTGCGCAAGCAGCACGCTTAGAGAAAGGAGTTCTGAGTGATGGGGAAAGCGATTTTGAGGTGTACTATATCAAGGGAGAAGAAGGGGAAGAATTGGGCTACATTATGCCCGATCTACGTGATGAAAGCCTTATTGGTAGCATTATCATAACAACTGCTAAAGCGATCACCACAGATGGCCTTGCTCTTGGCAGTACGTTTAAGGATTTGCAAACTCAAACACCCAATATCCAAGTGCATGGTTCTGAAATCGAAGGGCGAACTCATGCGATTCGTGGCAACGAACTGTTCTTACTAGATCTTTATGAGGTCGCCACAGAATTGGAGGAAAATAATATTGATCCAACTACCGTTATCAAAGCAATTACGATTCAATAACTTTACGACCTTATCTATTGGATGAGGCAATCATCTCACCTACTCTAAATACAATACCTTTGAAAGTCTATTTAACCGTTTTTTTATGTTTTGCTGCTTTTCTCTTTATCATTAATGAAGCTATAAACAGTAGGAATATGAGAATTGATGCTGCCCAAAATGTCTTAGAATTACCTATTGATAGTTTGGAGACAATAGCGTGGTCAGAAGATAACCCTTATCTAATTAAGGACCATATTTTTTGTGGTTTATCGTCTGGAATGCATTTTTCAGAGCATGGAGCACATTTGGAAAAAGGCCTGTTGATAGAAGAGGGTAGAGAGGTAGAGGTGTATTACATCCAAGGAATAGAAGGAGAGCATGTTGGATATGTAAAGCCTCATACAAAGGATGAGCAGTGCATTGGTCAAATTACAATTACTACTCCCCAAGCGCATACGGTAGATGGTTTTAGGATTGGAAGTACCTATGCCGCTTTAGAAAACGAGATTACTTCCATTGAAGGGCATGGGACTGAAATTAGAGGGGTAGCGTATGCTGTTCGTGGCCGGGAACTATTTTTGTTAGCTATAGAGAACCCTGTTCATGAACTTCAAGAAGGTGCCCCAGAACCCACTACAGCGGTCAAAGAAATTAAGATTAAGGAACATCGGATGGAATAAGTGGTGTAAAGTGATTATATGGTTATTGTTTATGTTAGAACCATAGTAGTTTTTATCTTGCTGCTCTACTTCATCAATCGTTACCAATTATGGATCTAGTACTCCTGCTGCTGCTCTCTATTTTGCCAGGCTTTATTATCGTTTTGTACATTTACTGGCGTGATCGCCACGATAGTGAACCATTGTGGTATTTGAGTTGGTGCTTTGCTTTTGGTATGCTGAGCACTTACCCTGCGGTGCAAATGGAGACTTTTGGTATGCGCGATCTAGGTATTTACGGGACGGTTAATGATCCCTTTATGACTTTTACCTTTGCTTTTGCGGTGATTGCCTTGAGTGAGGAGTTTGTGAAATACTTATTTCTACGTTATTACATCTTCCCGAAGAAGGTGTTTGATGAGCCTATGGACGGTATTGTCTATGCAGTCATGGTTGGAATGGGCTTTGCGACTTTAGAAAACATTCTCTATGTGGTGATTCGTCCGCAAGACATGGCAACAGCTTTCCATATTGGTTGGTTGAGAATGACTACAGCAGTGCCAGGCCACGCTATTTTTGCCATTATAATGGGGTATTTTGTAGGTTGGGCAAAATTTGCCCCTCGTTATCAAGCCTTGTTTTTGTGGATAGGGTTGCTAGGGGCTGTTGTCGCACATGGAATCTATGATTATCTAATCTTTATGCGGATGCAAGAGTATTTGATTTTACTTGTTTTGCTATTGGGGACGTTTATTTCTTTGTTCTTATTGAGAAAACATAGTCGCTATAGTCTTTATGGTGATAAGAATAGTGTAGAAATTGACTTAGAAAATTTTGAGAAATAAGTTAAATGGAGAACAAAAAAGGCGTGTTCTCTTATTTTTTAGTCTGCTTTTGTTATGTTTTTGTCATAATATATATATAAGAGTTAGAATAGAAGACTAAGAACGAGGAAAATAACAACTACTTATGTTGTATGGATGTATAAGCGGTATCTTTCCCGTCTACCTTCCCCGTTTGTGCCAATTTTTGGTATTACCTCAATTTATGCCTTATGAAATTTTTTTTTTATTTATTTCTGTCAATTTATTGGTTAACCTATCTTCTTCCATTTGCTTATGATAGAACTGGTTATGAAATAGAATTTGTATTATGGTCTGCTATTTTTGATAACCAACCTACTCTTTCTGGTTTTACGATTGTCTGGAGTTTGCGTTGTTTGATTAATGCGCTCATATTAGCTGTTTGCTGGATTCGCTTGCCTCAGATTCAACGCTGGTTGTTCTTTCATATAGATGTTTCCTTTCTTTATCAATTGTTGTGTGGATTTGCACTGGTATTGTTGGGATATGCCTTTTCTATGACCCATGTGCGCTGGAACTGGGGAGCTTTTGTTTGGGCGATTAGTGCCTTATTTACGGTTTTGTCCTATTACTGGATTCAAGATAAACCCGAAAAAATCTTACAAGAACAAAGCAAGGAGGATCTTCACCAACACCTTGTGCCATTAGAGGAGTCTTAAATAAAAAAATCTCTTCCCTGTCAGCGGGAAGAGATTGATATATGTATATATTATTAAGAATCATTAACCTTCTAATAGCTTTGCAGCATATTTTATAGTAGAGGGCAAGTAAATGGTATAATTGACAGTTTCGTGAATTTCTTCGCCTTTAATCACTACAACGTTTTTGAGGCGTTTAGTTGATAAAATCAAGACCTTACGGTCAGCGTCCATTTGTTGTTCTAATTCGTAGCGTCCTGAATTTTGCATAAACTCCAATAGATTATAATTAGAGGACGATATCTTTACAGAGGCTTCTACAATAATTCTAGAGCCCTTAGTCGATTTAATATGGATATTTTGACTATTAACATTCAACTCTAAAGTGGTTGCTTTGAGCGCAGAGAAGGTTTGATTAAAGGTCAAACTAGCTTGGGAAAAACTATTGGCTATTCCTATTAAGAAGAAAACAGTTATTAAGGTCAGGTTTTTAAGCATTGTCATTATATGCACGTTATGTGAAGTAAAGTAACCTAATAGTATTGATTACCTATATTCTATAATGATGCCAAAAAACAAAAGTGCCTTTATAGTGTGAAAAATCACTTTTGTTGAGCAGTGATTTGGGGGATAGTTGTGTTTTCTTACAACTAGCCGTTGGAAAAAGTGTATTTTTGCTGCGCGGATCCTTAGAGGGCGCACCATTAATTAACAATCAACAGTATTATGCGATTCAGACGCCTAAAGAAGGAAGAATTAGAAGCCTTGGAAGAGGATTTTGTCCAATTTTTGGCAAGTAACCATATCACGGCTAAAGAATGGACGGCTTTGAAAGCATCCGAAAATGAAAAAGTCTACGAACTCTTGGATGTTTTCAGTGATATTGTATTCGAGAAAATCTACAGCAAAGTAGATTATTTACAACATCGTACAAAAGATACGGTTCGTGTTTTCCATTGCCAAGAGGATAAAATTGTAATGACTGGTTTGAGGATTAGTGATGCGACTAGAGATTTGACACAACCAGAAGACATTGCTATACTGGCTGATGCTAGTCAATTGCAAGGGCCTGTCAAAATTTTCCAAATAGAAAAAGCTTACAGCAAAGAACGCGCAGAAGAAATCTTTTTGATGATAGAAAAAGATCGTTGTCAACCTGCTCCACGTTCTATGTTTGATGCCCTAATCGCTATGTATCAATCTTCTAACTAATGTGCCCGCATTCATTCTTTTAACCTTCCATTACAGTAACTTGTCTTTATGGCCATTCAACATAACCTAGACCAACTAGCAGAATTACTAGCTACTCCCAAACGCATTGTTATCACGGCACATGCCAATCCCGACGGGGATGCCTTGGGATCGTCTTTGGGCTTGTATCATTACCTCAAACAAAAAGGCCATCGCCTAACAATCATTATGCCTACCGAAATGCCAACATTCCTTAATTGGATGAAGGATTTTGATCAAATTTTGGTGTATGAGAATACTAGAAGTTTTTCTAAGCAAATCGTAAAAGAGGCCGATATTATCTTCTCTTTGGATTACAATTCACTCAGCCGCATCGAGCAGATGCAAAGTATAGTCCGAGATAGCAAGGCGTACAAAGCTATGATTGACCACCATTTAGAACCCAAAGACTTTTGTCAAGCGATGTTCTCTGATACAACTGCTAGCTCTACTTGTGAGCTCGTTTATCGATTCATTGATTTGTTGGGTGATTTAGAGGCGTTGAATACGGATATTCTTAATGCTTTATATGTTGGTATTTTGACGGATACAGGAGGTTTGCGTTACGCTACCTCTCCTCGTTTGTTCCGTATTGTAGCGGATATGTTGGAGCGTGGAGTAGATAATAATAAGCTCACTGACTTAGTTTTTAATGCTTATACCGTGAAGCGATTTAACTTGTTAGGGTTCTGTATTTCTGAGCGTTTAGAATACTTGGAAGGTTGTAATACAGGAATTATTGCTCTGTCGCAAGCGGATCATAAAAATTACAACATTCGAAGAGGCGACCTAGAAGGCGTTGTTAATTTCATTCTCAAAATAAGAAAGATTCGTTGTGCCGTCTTGATTGCAGAACGCCACGATATTGTGAAAATGTCCATGCGCTCCAAGGGCGATTTTTCGGTTCAAGAAGTTTGTTCCACTTACTTCAATGGAGGAGGACACAAAAATGCTTCAGGTGGTGCCGTCAAAAAGCCTTTCCAAGAAGTAATCGAGCAGTTTAGAACGGTTATCAGAGAGCATTACAAGGAAGAATTGACCCGTGAGGTTGTCATTGAATTATAAACAAGGCTATGTTTTCTTTTTTTAGAAAAAAACCAAAGCAACAGGAGCACCCTTTGTTTGGACCACTGGTCTATCGAACCAATAGAAACAAGCAAGCAGGTTTGGCTGGTTTCTGGGAAGGCTGTTTAGATTTGGGGTTAGACGAACCAACAAAGCTGATTATTTGGGGGGATGCGAAGACCCATCCACATCCCAAACAAGGTGCCTTGTTTAATCGGGTAGTGGAAGGAATAGAGGATTATGTTGCGCAGTCAAAAGAAGGCTTGTGGCAGCATATCCAAGAAGAAAAAACACCCATAGCCAAAGGAACTTGGACGCTCAATCATTTGTATTTTCAGGCCTATCCAATGTCTGCCCGTCTACAAGAAGATTTACCTGCCGCCTTACAAAATGGGGTAGCTTGGGGATTAGCTTTTGATATCGAAGGCTTGTTAGAAGAAGGACAAATGGCACAAGGTTATTCTGCCTTGGTCGATCAGGACTGGCATCCTACTTTTCCCTTTACGTATTATTAGAACCAGATCTTATTTCTGCTCCTTACCACATGATAAGGAGCAGAAATAGATTCTATTTACAAGGCAGGTCCCTGTACTTTGAATAAGCTCTCTTGAGTTAGTCCTTTTAGAATTTGTATATTCAATCCATCAGAAAGGCCTGTTTCTACATAGTGCTTTTCAAAATCTTCTCCACTTTCTGATAGCACTTCTACATACATTCTGCCATCGTCTTCAAACAAGAGATCTCGCTCTAAAATGGCTAAAACATTTTCCTTTTTCTCTAGGATAATATCGGCACTAGCACTGTAGCCTGCACGCAAGAAAACATCTTCTCGTTGCACTACATCGGCTAAAATTTCAAACTTGATCGAACCTGCTTCCTCTACTCCTTTGGGAGAAATGTAATCTAATACTGCATCAAAGGTCACTTTCTCAATCGCCCCTATGGTCAGTTCTAGTTTCATGCCTTTTTTGAGTTGTCCCACATCAGATTCATCAATAAAGCCTTCAAAAACTAAGTCTTGCATATTGGCTACCGTAGCGATGCCTGTCCCTGCGTTAAAAGAACTGCGTTCAATGACTGCGTCTCCTACTTCTATATTGGCATCTAAGATCATTCCGTCTACAGTAGAACGAATGACATTGGCAACTTGTCCAGATTTACTGGCTACTCCTTTTTGGAGCAATTGTACATTGTTGATGGCCGATTCTAATTCTTGTGCAAAGACATCTACTTGGGATTCTATTTCCTTAAGAGAATTGGTGGAGCCAATGCGCGCATTTTCTAAGGTTGTTTGAGCAACATCTAAGGCAGTTTTGAATTCTAGGTATTCTAATTCAGGAACGACGCCATCTTTGAAAAGGGCCGCATATTTTTCTTCTTGCAATTTGGCGCGATTAAATTGCGCTTCTGCTTGTTGGACATCAAAGCGTTGTTGGCTGATTCCTTGTTGTTGTTTGAAGCGACGTTTAGCCTCGGTCAAGCGCAATCGAGCCAATTCTACACTGGCTTTAGCATTGTTGAGAGCAGTAGGACTAGGGACTAATTGCAAGCGTGCAATAGGATCTCCTTTTTTTACCAAGTCGCCTCCTTTGACAAATACTTCATCTACAATCCCTGGTACTTGTGAACTGACGATAATTTCAATACGCGGCTTAACCTTGCCTGTCGCTACCGATTTAGAAATGATAGTGGAACGATAAGGGGTCGTTGTGGTGGCCTCGTCCGCTGCACTACCTGAACTATTATAAAAATAACCAATGAGCCATACGGTCAGCAATACAAATAGGGTTAAAACAACGCCTAATACAATGTTTTTCATGTTGTAGCTAGAATAAAAATAAGTAAGAAACCTTAAAATGGTCTATATAAACACGGTGTATAGGGTGGTATTATTGAGCTTTGTTGGTGCCTCCTTTGGAGTGGCAACATAGAACGAAGTGGAATAATACAACCTTGCACACAGCAGAACTAATCAGAGCGTAATGCCTCTACAGGATTGATACGAGCAGCATGTAGAGAGGGGAGTAACCCTGCTAATAATCCTGATATAATTAATACAAATAGAGCGCCTAAACTGACCCCTAAATCTACTTCAGGATTCATGAACATTTGTCCACTCATATCTGCCCCAGAAACGGTTAGATTAATAAAATAAATTATGCCTGTTCCCAATAACAACCCGATATAACCAGATAGGGTTGTAATGAAAACAGATTCTAATAGAATTAAGTTGATAATGGACCAAGGAGTTGCCCCTAAGGCTTTGCGGACACCAATTTCTCGTGTCCGATCTTTAACGGTAATGAGCATCACATTGCTCACACTTACCACTCCTGCCATAAGGGTTCCAATACCTACCATCCATAAAAAAGCACGGATACCACTAAATAAACCTGTGATTTTTCGGTACTCTTTTTCTAAATTAAACCGCCCAATTGCTTGATCGTCTTCTGGCGCGATTCGATGGCGCATTTTTAAGAACGAGATAATTTGATCTTCAACATCAATAACACGTTTATTTTCTGCAATGGTACAAGCAAACCAAGAAATGTCTTTGCCGTTTCCAAAGAGTTTTAGAGAGGTGCTTAAAGGAATAAATAAAGTCTCCTCCGCTTCTAATAAACGGCGTGATTCTCCATCAAACTTCACCACACCTACGACTTGAAAAGAAATGCCTTTGATGACTAAGTATTTGCCAATAGGATTGATATTGCCAAAGATTTCTTTTTTGACAGTTCTGCCAATCACCACAACTTTACGACCTAAATCTTCATCGCGTTGATTGAAGGTACGTCCTTGTGTTGGAAGGAGGGATTCTACTTTGAAAATCCCAGGCCATTCCCCTCGTAAATCAAAATTGTTTGCTTCGGACTGATAAGAGGCTAGTACATTACGGGTGACATGGCGAGGTGCCAAAATGTCAATAAAATCGGCTTGTTGGCGTAAAGCGTGTATGTCATCAATGGTAAAGGGTTCCCAACGTCCTATGGGCATTCCTTTGTAAGCAATGGTTGTCTCCTCTGGCCAGATATAAATACTATTGGTGGAGCGCCCCCCAAATTCATTGAGAATGCCTTTTTCAAGACCATCTCCCATTCCCATCATAAAAATGAGCATGAAGATACCCCAAAATACACCCGCGGCGGTTAGGCCCGTTCGGAGTTTATTCTGCCGAATGGTACCAAATATCTCTTGCCATTTATCTCTGTCAAACACAAAAAATGCTTTAAAAAATCAAGAAAGAAGGGAAATTGGATTCGAATTAATTGTAGCAAGCTACAAAAGTAAAAGAAAATTCAAGAGACCAAAAATTACGCCAGTAAATAGCCTTATAGAGTAGGAGTTGTCTAAAGAAGGATAAAAGAGCTAACAGGCTTTTTTAAACAACTTTAATTCATGAAAATTAATACTAAGAACTAGAATAACCTTACTCCATAACATTAGTAAATAGAGGCATTAGGACAGCCGCTGCTTTTTTTATGTTATATTAGGTGAACGACACAACTATTGGATGAATCAACCACTTATAGACTTATTAAAATGGATGCTAATACAAAACTAGATGAACTGTATATCTTTTTAATTGAACGCACCTTTCGTAGCATGAGGCGCTACAGTAATAGTGAGTTTGCTAAATTTGGATATGACATCTCTGTGGAACAATGGATTGTTCTCAAACAAGTCAGCGAAAACCCTAAAAATACACAACGTCAAATTTCTACAGCAACCAACAAAGATCCTGCTTCGGTGACCCGAATTTTAGATTTATTAGAAAAAAGAGGATTGATAGAACGAACAACAGGGGTTGACCGTCGTTCCTTTGGTATATTGTTGACAACAGAAGGGGAGGAATTGGTTGCTCAAATCTTGCCCAAAGCGTTTAAAATTAGAGAAAAGGGAATTAAGGGATTTACGGAAGAAGAAGAAAAACAATTAGTTGGATTGTTGCATCGGGTTTATGATAACTTTACCATCTAATAGACCAATATTTTGGAGGAGGTAAAAAATAAGAGCTGCTTTCCTAATAAAGCAGCTCTTATGCTAGGGTGACCTCTACTAATGAAAGAATTTTCTTATTAAGGCAACTTGAAAATGTAGTGCCCAACTAAGGCATGGCGTTCAAAAGAGAGCAACCACAAGTGTAAAACCTTGCGTTCTGGATCAGAAAAATGGAAAATAGGGCCATCAATGCCAATACGATGACTATCCAACCAACTGCCTTTTCCTGTCGCTAGGTAGCCATAGTAAGGATTGTTTTTTGTTTTGTGAGCGACTTGTACGGCATATTTTTCATAGAAAGTATGGTTGGCAAACCCCATTGAGGTCTTCCAACCTTTGTTGGCTTCTGAACTGGTCAAAATAGGGAATTCATTGAAGTCTAAGCCTCCAAATACCAATTGAGTTTTACGAGCGCCTTCTTCGTCTTGAAACAACAACTGCAACTCATGTAACGTATCTCCATTGATGGCGCTAATTGTTTGAAAGAGTTGGGTGTGCTGCAAGTTTTTTAGGCGACCTAATTCTGTTTGACGTGGATCTTTTCTATTATAAAAACCAGGAGGGGTAAAGGTGGCAAAAGAGGTAGCATCGGATTGTAAATCGCGCATAGTGGCAAAACGGGCAGGCGTGATGATTTCCTTGAATTTCTTCTGACGAGCCCCTGCGATCGGATACATGGCATCACTGCTGTCTACCCAAGCTACTTCTAATGCAGCCAAAGGACGACGCAATAACTGCAATTGTATGGGGTGGTTTGGCGGGTCAACCCATTCTTCCATAGCCGTTTGATAACGACTAAAGGGCTGCCCATTTTTCTCTTGAAATAAAGTGGCATACAAATCTTTCGGAAAGTTGAACCAGCCATGCGCATAAGGAACTGTTTTGCCTTCTTCTTGGACATATAAAATGATTTCCCAGAGATAAGCGTTTAAGCAATTTCGGGCTACATCAGCGCGAACAATGCGTGTATTAGTACTTTGGAAATTAGACCCATCAAATTGTACTTGGTTGCGGTTCCATTCTTGATTAACACAAGTAATTAAACTTAAATATTCATCTCCTTTGAAGCCTTCAGGAATAGCAGGGATGAATTCTGATAAATCTAATTGGGTAAAGGTTAAGGTATCTTCTTCGTTGTAAAAACGCAACAGATAACGTTCTTCTGCTTGTGGTGTAAGAGCTCCCTTGGTGAAATATCTTTGAGCGTAGTCTGTCGCTCTAAATCCAATATCAGGATTATCAGGATAGGCCTCATCACTAAGATTCTCAATAGGAAAATTGTAATGCTTCTCTTGTGTCTCGTCTGTTGCTGCTGCTGTCGCAGTTGTTTCTGCTGTACAAGAATGGAGCCCTAATAAATAGAGGGGTATAACCAATCCACAAAGGATCTGTTTCATGTCGTTCTGATTTGTAATCGTTATTGTTGGTAACAACTGAAGAGCATCGATCTATCAGTTGTTTTTTAGTAGGCAGTAAGTCTAATTTTTAAGCTCTCCGCAATATTACGGAATGCCCTACAGTTCGACAATTAAAAGCCAAAGAAGCTCTTATTTTTTACCAATTAATTATTGAATTTCTTTGGCATAAGCCTGCTGTACCTCTCTATAAAAAGTAGTCATCCAAATCCTTTTGAAATGCTGGTTGAGGCTAGAAAAGTAGACCGCATTTTGACGCATCAAATCGCGTTGATTGTTCACCAATGCTGTGGTGCGCACATTGCCCATGAGACGGGTTTCATAATTGATGCCCCAACGTTTGGCGACGGCTGCTTTGGCTTTGTAATAAGGACTGTTGGGCATGCCCCAAACGACATCGACCCAAACGCCTTTTTGAGGGGCTAGTTTTTGAAGTAAGCGCAATTTGCTTTCTTGTTCAATCCATTCGGACCATTGATCTCCCAAACGATTTTGTAGTTGTTCTTGATAGGTATTACTTGCTTCAAACTGTTGTTGTAGCTGCTCTTTTTCTAAGGGGTCTAAAACACTGTTGTTGTCATAAAATACTGCTTTGTATTGAATGCCCCATTCCGCAGCGATCGTTTTCTTGATGCTGTAGTATTCAGAATCGCCCTGACTTTGTAATAATTCATACCAAATGCCTTTTTCTTGTTGCTCTTGGGCTAGTAAAAAATTGTGTTTTTTAGCAACAGCTTTATTAAAGGAAGAAAGCCAATTTTGCCCATAGCGGAGAGCTAGTAGCTTTAAATAAGCTTGATTTTGTTGATCTATCTCTTGTGCTCTTAAACGGGTATTTTCACAATCAATACAACCTGCCATTTCTGTAGTGTAAACAATGCCCCAATCTTTAGCGGTTGCTTTTTTTGCATCTATATAGAACATATTTGGGCGCCCTACAATATAATCTACCCATTCATTTTGGGCATGTACAGCGGTTGATAAATAGCTCATTATTACAATAAAAAATAGGAGAATACGCATAAGACAAGTATTAAGATAGATGAAGGGGAGAGGGATTAATTATAATAAATAGACAAGCGTTCAAAATGCTCTTTTAAAACAACATTGATGGCTTCCACTTCAATCAAAAAACCATCGTGCCCAAATCGAGAAGGTATTTCATAATATTGGCCTTTGGGCAGATGTTGCGCTAAGAACTGTTGTTCTGTTGGGGGGATAAGCATATCAGTATCTATACCAATAACCGTGCAGGGTATGGTCAACTGTTGCAAGGCTGCTTCAATACTTCCTCGCCCACGCCCAACGTGGTGACTATCCAGACATTTGGTTAAATACCAATAACACTGGGCATGGAAGCGTTTTTCTAGCTTTTCGCCTTGATAACGGATATAAGAAGCCGCTTTATACGCCTCTAATTTTTCTTCTTCATCCGTTTGTTGATCGATGTAACTTTGAATGGTTCGGTAGGAGAGGAGCCCAATCCCTCGTGCGGTTTGTAGACCTTTTGCCCCTGCCTTGGGGCTATTGTCTTGCCAAGTAGGATCGGTTTCTATTGCCATGCGTTGGGCTTCATGAATGGCAATGCTCCATGCCGTTTCGCGGGCACTAGTTGCCAACAAAACAAGGCTTTGCACCCGTTCTCGTGCTGCTAAGGCAAATTCTAAGGCTTGGTGTCCTCCAAAAGAACCTCCAATAGCTATTTTTATTTGCTCAATTTCCAAATACTCGCGCAATAAGTGATGCATATGAACAACATCCCGTACTGTAAACATAGGAAACTGTCTACCATAGGGGTGTTGTGTTTGGGGGTTTTCTGTGCGAGGATTGGTACTGCCATAGAAAGAGCCTAAAACATTGGCGCAAACGATAAAATGTTCTTTAGGATTAATCCAAGTATGTTCTCCAATAACGCCTTTCCACCATTCTGTAGGATCAGAATTAGCAGTCAAGGCATGGAATACCCAAACTACATTATCTTTGGTGTTATTAAGAGTGCCGAAGGTATGGTAAGCAATTTGCACTGCAGGTAAAGTGGCTCCTCGCTCTAAACGAACGGCTTGTAAATGATGATAAATTTGAAGGCCTTGAGGCAGTATCATATCGCAACACATTAAAGAATGAAAAGAAGCAATTGCTGTAAAGTATAAAACTAGTATACCCTAGGCAAAATACCAAGTTATAAAAGTAGGATTTGCGAATTGTATGTTTAGATGTTGTACCTTGTCGGGAGCAATTAGATTATTAAGCGATGAAAGCAAA
Organism: Aureispira sp.; assembly: GCA_050633105.1. GTDB lineage: Bacteria > Bacteroidota > Bacteroidia > Chitinophagales > Saprospiraceae > Aureispira. Next base: position 41,546 of record JBOEFW010000091.1, read on the forward strand.
AGACCAACTCCTGCAACTATTCCGTTCTATGGATTTTTCGAGTATCCAATTGGGCCTCCAATTTTTGGAGAGCGTGGAGGAATTAGCGCCTTTGCGCGAAGAATTGCTGCCTACCCCTGCAGAACAAGCCATCTTGGACGAGCAATTTTTTGGGCGTAGGTGGAAAGAACCACCGATGAAGCAGGGATTGTGGTTGTTTTTTCTGACTAGTATAGAGGTAAAGCAACGCAATGTGTTTTTTAGTTGCCAAGGAAAACGCTATTTCATACAAAATGATTTGGACTTCTCTTTAGTCTTGCGCTATGCTTATAATTTGAGACAGTTAGAGCTAAACCATTGTCGGCAAGAGCATATTTTAGAACTTTTAGTGACGTATGAACCTCCCTTGAAAACCTTAATTTTAGATAATTTGGGGATAGAAGAGATACCCGCAACTATTAATCTGCTCCATTCCTTAGAAGCTTTGAGTATTTCTAACAATCAACTAAAAACTCTTCCTACTTCTTTTTTTGAGCTCACACGGTTGAAGTTTTTATCTTTGGATGACAATGCATTGTGTGTCATTGCTCCTCAAATTAATGCCTTGCAAGACCTCCTTCGATTGTCTTTGAATGGGAACCAATTGGCAGGGCTTCCAGAAACATTAAGGGAGTTGTTGGCTTTAAAAGAACTGTATATACGTAATAATCCCTTGGACATTCTACCAGAATGGTTATTAGGTTTAGATGACTGTATCGTAGAGGTAGATGAATTACCTACATAGATCAATGTATTCTTTGAAATAACTATTTGTACGATAAAATTAAAAATTATTGAAAAACGTACAAGTAGAATTATCGTACGGAATCATTGCAAAAACTCTTTACTAAGTTGTTCTGTGATCCCATCTTTTAATAAAGTTAATAGCCTACACTTGTTTTCCACTGTTTCTTCTACAGCGTCTTGAATCATGCGTTCTGCCAAATTAGATTCTAGCTGAATGGCTTGTTGTAGAATAGTTAAAATCCTTTTTGTTAATCGTTGATTCTTGCTAATGATTTTACCTACTTCATAACCTAGAACCTTTATTCCAATATTATAAGGACTTAATTCTTCTTCATCTGTTTCGTATAAGAAAGTATATTCTTCCCAAATCATTTCTGTTTCAAGATCAGGGTAATATTGTAAAATAGCATTAATGTCTATAGGATCATTTGGCCGATTCTCGGGTCTATCATCATAAGAAATTAATTTTAAGACAACGACCGAAGGTATAGAACACACTTGGAATGTATCTCCTTCAATCTCTACATCAATTAATCCATTAGTATATACTTCTAGAAAACCGTCCAAATTGACAGAGAGGATAGTTTTTATTGTGAGAATATCATTCTCTTGCCCCTCTATTGCTTCAAATGGAAGTAAATCTAATGGGACTTGGTCGGGGGGCGGGGAGATTAGGCAGAAATCATTATTAGCAGTAATGGTATAAGAATAATCATCAACTAACTTTGCTTTTAATGCTTGATAGGTAGCTAAATTGGGAACATACACTGCAAAATCTAAATCCTTTGTACCTCTAGATTGTTCCTGGTTAGTAAGAAACCAAACATTTCTTGCTAAGGCTCCAATACCAAAAAAATCAATTCCTAACTCAGAAGAAGCTTGTCTAAGATCATAAAGAATTTTTCTGATAGGAGGTGTTCCTAAAGTTTTATACAGTATTTTGGACATGTTTTTTATAAATGATTTGAGCAGTTTCTAAATTACGAGGTATGGGATTATTCAATAAATCAGCATAAGCTAAAATAGGAGGAATAATAGCTTTATCTGTTTCTGTTTTCCAAAATTTTTCTACTAAAGTTACTGAACCTGCTCCATTAGTAGAAGGCATTAGTTGTAAGTCTTTCGCTACTTTTATGAAAGAAGCATTGGTATAAAAAATAACATTTTCCGCAATAAGATAATTAGATAAAATTTCTCCTGCTAATTCTCCTCCAATAGAGACATTAGGGTGTGAAGAAAGATTTTTTAGTCCACTAAAATTTTTACTTTTAAATGTCCGCTGTTTTAACTTAGGCCGTAATACCCTATTAAAAAGTGTTGTCCATTCTTGTAATAAGCGTTCTTTATGTTGCAACTTTAGCTGCTCTGCATTTACTTGGATAATGTACCTTTCTTTTCTCAGCTCCTTCAATATTCTACGAACAGTATCCAAGGAGACTTGTGAGGCCTTTGCTATGTATCGATAAGGTTCGTTTAATATTTTTTCATTAATGAGTAGCTGAAAGATAACTTTTAGACCTGCCTTAGAGAATGCATTGCTTGTTTTTTTAGTGATAAAAGGATTACTGTTATTGGTCTCTACATAGATATACATACCTGCACGGTTGGTAATAAAAATATTACCAGAAGTATCTAAATACGAGATCTTTCTTTCCTTTAAGTGCTTTCTTGAAGGCTTAGAAATGTAATCACTAATGAGAAGGAAGTCTTCTTTTGGGCTGGTGTGTTTATTTAAGAGGGGTAAACTAGAGAGAGAGAGTCTCTTCTTAATTTTAAATACAAAGTTAACTTCTAAAGTGTCAAGAGTTAACTTTAGCTGACCATCATAAGAACCTTTATCACTATTTCTTAAAGATGTTTCTACCTGTAGATTAGGTTCAGTTGTAGAAGATAGTTTTTCTAATGCACTATGTAGTATGTCTTCATCCATGTAGAAAAATATATTTTGTTAGAGCAAATAGATAAAACAATAGGATTGTACTTTACAATACAAATTTATACACAGTAAAGTTCTACAAAGGTTACTATTTGTACGATAAAATTGAAGATAGTTAAAAAACGTACAAATGAAATTATCGTACAATCTAATTTCTAATAATTATTCTCCTTTTTGTTCTGCAATTTTAGTCAAGTAACCTGAAAGGTCTTGTATTGAGTTTAAGATTTCGTCCTTTCCCATCTCTTCAGAGATAGACATCAATGTAAGAATAGCTTCTCTTTTTTGATTTCTCAAAATAGCATTGCTAAATTCCTGAACATTTTGAAGTTCTTCTAAGCTGTTGACTTCTTTTATTTTTTTTATTAGTAATAACAAGTCTTTGTTCATCGTAGAGATATTGTTGAATAGATACTGTAAGGTGACAACTATAAATTGGCTAATAACGCAAGTACTTTTCCAAAATAGTAAATTTTGTTCTTTCCACCAGAAGGCCCTAGTCGTTTGACAGTAATAAAAGTGTTAAAATTGATTCCTGTTTTGAGATCCTTAATTAAGAATTGGCTTTCAAAAGGCTCATCATTATCAATATAGGCATTTAAAGAACTTATTTCACTAGTAGCCGCTAAATGGAGAATTGTTTCTGGCATTATGTTATCCTGATTGATCTTGGCTAATTGTTTGAATCGACTAGTTGCCTCTTTATTTCCAATAAATACAATGTTGGTTAAAATAGTTAAGGGATGTTGCAGATCAATAGAAAATTCTACCACATCAATTGTTAATTCAAAATACTCCCCACGCAATCCCCAATTCTTCGCAAAATCACAATACGTAGATGGAGTAGTATTAACACGGCCTCGCTCCTCGTTTTGTAAGGGGGCAATAAAAAAGAAGCATTTGTTATGGCCTGGTTGATCTTTTCAATAATAGAGTCACCAACATTAATCTCCCACCTATCTACAAAAACGCGTACTCTATCTTTTGCAAGCCTAGTAGCTAGTTGGTCTACAAAGTCTTTATCTTTATGAGAATGTATTATGAATATAGACATGGAGCTTTTATTTTTATATGGCGAAGGCAATATTTTTTTACCCCTTAGAAACTTCCAAGGCCTGATCAATATCAGCAATAATATCATCTACATGTTCCAATCCAACAGAAAAGCGCAATAAGCCATTCCAAATTCCTACGGCTTCTCTTGCTTCTTGACTTAATTTGGAGTGTGTGGTAGAAGCTGGATGAGTGGCAATGGTGCGACTGTCTCCTAAATTAGCCGTCAGAGAAAGCATTTTTAGGGCATTGAGAAAGCGTTGGCCTCGCTCTAGCCCCCCTTTTACAATACAAGTAAATAATCCTCCTCCTAGACGCATTTGTTGAATGGCCAAAGAATATTGAGGGTGAGAAGGTAAGTGGGGGTATTTGACGGAATCAATTTCTGGATGCTCTTCTAAGTGTTGGGCAATGTGCAATGCATTTTCACAATGGCGCTGCATTCTGACCGCTAACGTTTCTAAACTTTTAGATAAAATCCAAGCATTAAAAGGCGAAATAGCAGGTCCTGTTCGTCTAGCAAAGGCGTAAACTTCTTTGATTAATTCTGCCCTCCCCAAGACTAAACCGCCTAAAACACGTCCTTGTCCATCAATCCATTTGGTTGCGGAGTGGGTGACTAAATCGGCGCCATAAAGAGCAGGACGCTGCAAATAAGGGGTCGCAAAACAGTTGTCAATATTGAGTAGAATGCCATGTTTTTTTGTCAATTTACCTAACCAATCCAAATCAATAAAATCCAAGGCTGGATTAGAAGGCGTCTCTGCAAACAACATTTTGGTATTGGGTTGGATCGCTGCTTCCCATGTTTCTGTTGCATCAATGTCTACATAAGTATACTCCACGCCCCATTGAGGTAGGATTTCTGTGATAATTCGATGAGTATTGCCAAAAACAGAACGACACGCAACAATATGATCGCCTTGTTTTAGAAAGGGAGCAAAGGAGGCAAAAATACTAGACATACCAGAAGCGGTCGCAAAGCCATCTTCTGTTCCTTCTAATAAGCACATTTTTTGGATAAACTCTGTTGCATTAGGATTGGAAAAACGGGAGTATATGTATGCATCGTGTTCTCCTGCAAAAGCAGAAGCTGCTTCCTCTGCATTATCAAAAGTAAAACTAGAGGTTAAATATAAAGGAACAGAATGTTCTTTGTTGGCTGATTTTGGAGTTTGGGTACGAATCGCAAGTGTCTCAAAACGTTGTGACGGCGTTGGAATTTGTGTTGTTCTTTTAGGAGCTGCTGCAACTATTTCATAAGTATAAGAAACATCGGCTGTTGCTACTAAGATTTTGTAAACAGAGCAATATTTTTCGATGACTAAATCCAGTGCTTTGTCTATTTTCTTAGGATCAAGTGGTCCCGTTAGAAATAGCTTGACTTGAATGTTTTCGAAAATCTTAGGAAGTGGTTGCTCTCGGCGGCTGGCTTCAATCTCAATATGAATATCCTCTAATTGCTGGCGTTGCTTTTTGAGAATACTAATAATATCAATGGCCGTACAACCGCCCAAGCCAGCCAACAAGGATTCCATGGGGCGAAAACCTTTGTTTTGTCCTCCAATAGCAGGAGTGGCATCTAATTGTAGCGTCGCTCCTGTTTCGTTACGAGCGGTGAAATGGTAAGCCTCATTTTGGCGTTGCAAGGTGATTTTCATAGTAACACGAGGTTAAACCAATGCGAATCGAGGGGAGAGCCTTTGCAACAGGAACGGACTTTAAATACATTTTAATAGGTATGTCCGTTCTGTTCTTCCATGATATGGAATAAGTTATCTGGCTTGAGTTGGCACCTTGCAAGAAGCAGGTTGCCAAGGTTTCGTAGGGCAAGTCCCTCCACCTTTCTCGATAAGCAATGAATGTGATGATAGTTAATTTGTTGGTAAAGTTAGACCCTACATCGCCAAATTCCAACTTCTTAGACGAAGATTTTCATAATCCCTACTAAAACAACTAAGATAATAGCAATTAAAGTAGTGATAATAACTACATTTTTAATTGTAGCAGCTGGGTTGAATTTGGCAATGCAATAGATGGCACGAACACCATCTTTCCAGTTGATTTTTTTACCTTCTTCAAAGGTTCTACCATAGTAAGAAATACCTACTTCGTAGATGCGAATGTTGGGAATACGAGCAATTTTAGCGGTTACTTCTGGCTCAAAACCAAAGCGTTTTTCTGTCAGCGTAAGGCCTTGCAACATTTTAGTGTTGAAGAGCTTATAGCAGGTCTCCATATCCGTCAAATTCAAATTGGTATTCATGTTAGACAAGAAGGTCAAAAGCTTATTGCCGATGCTGTGCCAAAAGAATAGAATACGGTGGGGATTGCCTCCCATAAAACGAGAACCATAAACAATATCAGCACTACCATTAAGGATAGGTTTGAGTAAATGGTTGTATTCAGCTGGATCGTATTCTAAATCTGCATCTTGGATAATTAAGTATTCTCCTGTTGCTTTTTCAATTCCAGTATGCAGTGCTGCCCCTTTTCCTTTGTTGACTTCATGTTTGTAGTATTGAATGTTCAACGTCGGATTGTTTTCTTTGTAGCGTAAAATAGCCGCTTCTGTTTCATCCGTGGAGCAATCATTGACAATAATAACTTCTTTTTGAATGTCTTGTGCTAGTTCTACGGCTTTGACTTTATCCAAAATAAAGTGGATTGTTTTTCCTTCATTATAAGCGGGAATAACAATAGATAATTGTTGGATAGTAGGTTTGTTCATGCTCTTATTATATTAATGGTCCTTTGGTTGGCAGTAAATGTAAGGATTATTATCCTTGAAATGAAAGCAAGAGGCAGGTAAGGTGTCATATTTGAAACTTCCCCATTGCGTTATGAAATAATCAGAGGAATTTTTGATGTACTCATAGTCCCTTGGTTTATCGTGAATCATAATACTACAAGCCTCCCCTTTAGAAGAATTATCAATGCTAGATAGTAACCAAAATTCGTAAGGGCTCGACCAATAGGTGTTTAATAGAATGTCTTTCGGAACATCTTTACTATCGATCAATAATTTTTTAAGAGGTAAGTCGGCGGTTTTAGCCAAGAGCTCTTTTTGCCAATCAAGGCGCTTGGTATAGTCCTCACTATATAAAACAATCCTGCCTAAGCAAGTCAGTGCGATGAAGGATAGGAGTATAATTTGCCAACGCTCTTGGAGTTTTGGCAATCCATCAATTACAAAAGGAAAAGCAACCATAATACTTAATGGCAAGTAGAGGTTTTCCATGTAGTATTGACTAAACTGAGGTTGGCTAAACGAAACACTTATTAGTAGAAGATATCCTGTGAAGAAACTTGATAGGAGTAGAAATTTCAACCATTGTTTCTGATATAGATAGCATATTTTTGAGGGTAAGTCTTCGTGTAATAATCCCAAAAGTCAAGAACATAAACGTTAAGCCTTAGAAGCAACATAACTAACCCGACTACTTGGTTTTTAAACAAGCACCAGAGGAGTAAAAATATACCTAAGTAAAACCATATAAAGCGAGAGGAATGAACAATAACGATTGTTTTTAAAGACCAACCTAATTTCTGCCCAAATAAAGGAATTGATTGACTAAAGACGGAACCAAAACGCCCATTTTGAATAGCGTAATCACTATCCAATTACAGCAATAATAAAGAAACATTTATTTTTTGCAAAAAAAATATATGTTATCAGGTATTTTAAATCTTTAAGCCCCCTGTTTTATAGGAGCTTATAGCAAAAGTGTGGACTATGCGCTATTGTTATATAGTGCTAGAACAACCCAAAGCTAATAAAATACACAGAGAAAGTGTCAAAAGAATACTTTCTAGAGACTGAGAGCTCGTTTTACGGTAATGCTCATTGTACCAATTGAAAAAGTATAAAACCCACATAAGTAGAGGCGGTTGATGTAAATTAAGGGACGATAATTTTATGTAACCTAGGGCATGGGAATTAGGACAACAAGAAAAAACCAAGTAATAAGAGTCAATAATAATATTGGGATCAACTACTAACTCTTATTACCCCTTTTTATAGTAGAACTTATTTATTCAAAATGGCAGGATTCATCCCCATATTGGAGAAACCACCATCATGAAACAAGTTTTGCATGGTAACGTAACGGGTGTAATCAGAGAATAAAGAAATACAGTACTCTGCACAAGCTTCTGCAGGTGCATTACCTAGAGGAGACATGTTCTCTGCATAATCTAAGAAATCTTGGAATCCCTCAATACCTTTACCAGCAGTTGTCATGGTAGGAGATTGAGAAATAGTATTCACACGAACATTATTGTGGGTACCATAATGGTAACCAAATGAGCGTGCGAAAGACTCTAATAAAGACTTGGCTTCTGCCATTTCCCCATAATGTGGGAACGTGCGCTGAGCACCAATGTAAGTAAGGGCTAGAATAGAGCCCCAATCGTTCATAGCATCTGCTTTATAAAGCACTTGCATTAACTTGTGAAAAGACAGCGACGAAATATCAAAAGACTTCTGCATGAAGTCATGATTCAAGTCGGTATAGGATTTTCCTTTACGAATATTGATAGACATACCAATAGAGTGTAATACAAAATCTAATTTACCACCTAATTTTTCCTGACTCTCTTCTACCAACTTTTCTAAGTCGTCTATACGAGTAGCATCTGCAGGAATTGCAGGGCAGTTTAATTTTTCTGCTAGGGTTTTGATACTAGTATCGCCACGCATTCTAAAAGCAACAGGGGCATTGGTTAAAACAATATCTGCTCCTTCTTTGACGCACAATTCCGCGACCTTCCAAGCAATAGACATGTCGTCTAAAGCGCCGAAAATAATACCTTTTTTACCTTTTAATAACATAGTAAGATGGATAAATGTTGTAGGTGATAATATTACAGAAATGAAGTGTTAATGAAAACAAAACGTCTCCAAAACATTAGAGCGCAAATCTAAGTCATTTTACATTAAAAAACCACCTATTTTCAAAAAAGATAGGGACAAATGTTCATTTATCTCTAAAAAGACGACTTTTTGTCTATTTATTGGACCCAATTCTGCTTATCAAGGCTTCTAAATTGAATTGCTTCGGCCAAATGTTCAGCTAAAATTTTGTCTTTATTAGCTAAGTCAGCAATCGTTCGAGCTACTTTTAGGATACGGTCATAGGCTCTAGCTGATAACTGATAATGCTCCATAGCACGTTGGAGTAGCTTTTGGCTGGCTTTATCGAGTTGACAATACTGTCTCAAATAAGAAGCACTCATTTGAGCGTTGCAATGAACACTTGCATCTTCTTGATAACGAGTGGTTTGAATTAGTCTAGCTTGAATGACCCGCTCTAAAATTTCTTCACTGCTCTCTTGAGGTGTTTTATCTGCTAAGTCATGATAATCAATGGGTTTGACATCAATGTGGAGATCAATTCGGTCCAACAAAGGCCCTGAAATTTTATTGAGATAATTCTGTACTGTATTAGGAGAGCAGACACAGTCTTTGTCAGGATGGGTATAGTAACCACAAGGACAAGGATTCATAGATGCTACTAAAGTGAAACTAGCGGGATAATCTACTGTGAATTTTGATCTAGAGATGGTAATTTGGCGCGCTTCCATTGGTTGACGTAAGACTTCTAAGACAGAGCGTTTAAACTCTGGCAACTCATCTAAGAACAAAACGCCATTGTGCGCCAATGAAATTTCGCCAGGGCGGGGGTAATTTCCACCACCAACCAACGCAACATCACTAATCGTATGGTGCGGATTGCGAAACGGACGTTGATGAATCAGAGAACAATTACTAGGCATCAGTCCGACAACGGAATGGATCTTTGTTGTTTCTAAAGCTTCGCTCAAATTTAGAGGAGGTAAAATAGTAGGAAAACGTTTTGCGAGCATAGTTTTTCCAGCACCAGGCGGACCAATCAAAATTAAATTGTGTCCTCCCGCTGCTGCAATTTCCATTGCTCGCTTAATACTACGCTGCCCTTTGACGTCTGAAAAATTCATTGAAAACTGCGTCTGGTTGTATAGGAATTCTTCTCTCGTATCTACGAAAGTCGCTTTTAAGTCTAAGTCGCCTAAGAAGAAATCAACAACCTCTTGAAGCCGCTCTACACCATAAACTTCTAGATCATTGACAATGGCTGCTTCTCTGGCATTTTCTTTTGGCAGAATTAATCCTTTGAAACCCATTTTTCTAGCTTGTATCGCAATCGGAAGTGCTCCCTTGATGGGGCGTACCAAGCCATCCAATGATAATTCTCCCATCAATAGATAATCTTTTAAACGTTCCTCAGGGAGCTGTTGTGTGGCGGCCATGACACCAATGGCTAAAGGCAAGTCATAATAGGAACCTTCCTTTTTGAGATCAGCAGGAGCCATATTGATAATGACTTTAATCCTTGGAATTCTATAACCGATCTGTTTGAGCGCTGTTTCAATTCTCCAATACCCTTCCCGAACCGCATTATCAGGTAGTCCAACTAAAGAATAACCAGGTCTTCCTTGTACAATTTGTCCGCCTGCACTTACTTCAATCGTGATTAATTGTGCATCAATACCCTCCACAGCACTGGCAAAAGTTTTTACTAACATCCGTTTTATTTTCTGTTGAATAATAGGAGACTACTTGTATGAGAACCGTTAGCAGTCATCTTTGGAAAGCAGTGTACGGAAGTTAGAACAGGTTTGTTACAAACGTAGAGGCACTTTCTTGGAAGGGAATTGGGGCAGCCCTAAAGGGCTGATAAGGGCAATTTTTTTCGTAATAAAGAAGTGTTACGGGAAAAGTAGTTAGAGTTTGTTTAAAATTTATTAAGGTTGAAAATCAATAATTTGTGGTTCTGACAAAANNTCATAAAGGCTTGTTTTTCTTTGATAAAAAATTTAAACTTGCTCTTATTTGGGCGATTGTTGGTTCCGCTTTATTTTTTATGTTTTAATCGATTTAAAGCGGCTAGTGTCTCTTCATCTTCTGGATCGTATTCGTGTGCTTTTTTATAAGCATTTAGAGCAGCTTTTTTATTGGGAGTTTTTTTGGCGAGCATAAGGTGCCCTAGGATTTTCCAAGGATAATCGAAGGTAGGATTAACTTTGATGGCTTTCCTTAGCATTTTCTCTGCTCGCTTTAATTGCGTTTTATCCTGTTCAACCAACAAAGCCGCATAGTTGGCCAACGCATAATTATAGTTGGGTTTTAGCTGCAAGACTTGTTCATAAAGGGCGCTGGCTTCCTTATACTTGTTCGCTTTTTTCCAGTAGATGTAAGCTAGATTGTTTAACGAATGGGTATAGTTGGGGCGAATGCTAATCGCTTTTTTGAAATGATGAATGGCAAGATCAATCTGTTCTATTTCTTGATACATCAGACCTAAATTGCCATGTGCTGTATAATGTTGTGGGTTGAGCTGAAGTAACTGTTTGTAATAAGGAATAGCTGCTTTATGATCTTTGTTTTTATATTCTTCTAAAAGCGCTTGATTGAAGAATACCTTTTCCTCTTTAGTGCCCCAATGGATACAGAGCAAATAAATTTGCTCTGCTAAAGATTCTAGCCCTTCTTCTTTGAAATGGTGCCCCAGCCAGACCAAAGGGAAATGCAAATGAGGCCGTTGATCTAGATAGGCTCCATATTGCTGTTGGAATAGATTAATTTCTAACCTAACTTGTTCTTCATCGGTTACTACTAAGAGATTGTGGAGATAACGAAATAAGATTAATTCCTTCTCATAGGATTGCAGAACTTGATCGGGAAGTTCTTTGAAGAGTTGGCTAAGTTGATCTTGGATTTCAAAGGAAAGATAATTAGAGGTATCTGTAAAATACAATAACGCAATGACCCTTTCAATAGAGGGCATTCGGGGGGGATTTTGAATGATTTCTAATGCAATTAGAAGGTTCTGGTTGTTTGCACTTAGTAATAAGGCTTCTAAATGGCTGACTTCTTCTTTGGTGAAATGATGTGGCATGTGCTTTATTCAAGGAGATCGTAGTAGGGATAAATGGTCAAAAAAAATGACGGCCTACTTGGTGTAATTTACCCGTGATAGAATAGAGCGTCCCAAAGTCAATTCGTCTGCATATTCTAATTCTCCACCAAAAGAAACTCCCCGAGCAATGGTAGAAATTTGAACAGGATGTTCTTCCAATTGCTTAGAAATATAGAAAATTGTGGTTTCGCCTTCAATCGTAGGACTAATTGCCATGATCAATTCCTTGATGGAATCAGTTTGGATGCGTTGGACCAAATCATTAATGGTTAGGTCATTGGGGCCAATGCCTTCAATCGGAGAAATAACGCCCCCTAAGACATGATAGACACCATGAAATTGTTGTGTGTTCTCAATGGCCATAACTTCTTTAATACTCTCTACAACACAAACCGTGCTTTTGTCGCGTTTAGGCGAATTGCAAATGCTGCATGTTTCTTCGTCGGCAATATTGTAGCAGGTCTTACAGAACTGAATGTGTTTCTTCATATTAAGAATGGCTTCGTTAAATTGGCTGACAGCAAGGTCTTCTCCTTGTAATAAATGCAAGGCTAAACGCAAAGCTGTTTTTTTTCCAATTCCAGGTAGCGTAGCAAAAGCTTCTACCGCATTCTCTAATAATTTAGAAGATAGGTTCATAGTGATAATTCAGACGACAAGTTTTATAAAAAAGCTGTTCTTACAACCACAAAAAATACACCACTATTTAGTGGACATGAGCATGGTGGCTTACCAAGATATTAAGGCTAATGGCCATTAATAACATACCTAAAACCACCCCGTAAATCGACAAGCGATGATCGTCGTATTCATTAGCCGCAGGCAACAATTGATCTAAGGAAATAAAAACCATAATTCCTGCTACACCTGCCATGAGCATGCCCATTACAAAAGGGGTGAGATAAGCTGACAATAAGAAATAACCAACAATCGCTCCTATTGGTTCGACTAAGCCTGAGGCAAAAGAGTATAAAAAGGCTTTTTGGCGATCCCCTGTGGCATAATAAATAGGCATCGACACAGCAATTCCTTCAGGAATGTTGTGCAAAGCAATAGCAATAGCGATCGCAACCCCTAAATGTGGATCTTCTAGAGCAGCTACAAAAGTAGCAACCCCTTCAGGAAAATTATGGATTGCTAAGGCAACAGCAGTCATTGTACCAACACGCAAGAGGCGTTGTTTTTCTTTTTGGTTGAGTTCTTCAGGAACTAAAGTCTTCTCTTGTGGCCCATGTTGATGAGGGGTGAGGCGATCAATAGCAGCTACTAATAGCATGCCTGCAAAAAAAGCAGTCAAGGCATACCAACTGCCATCATGAGGATGCTCTAAAGTGGCCGAAATCCCATGAGTGGCATGGGGCAGCATTTCCATAAAGGATAAGTAAAGCATCACACCACCTGCTAACCCCATAGAGAAAGAAAGGAGTTTGACACTTTTATCGCGAATAAAAAAAGCTATTAAGCTACCAATCCCCGTGGACAAGCCGGCGAGGATGGTCAACACAAAAGCTGTAGTGACGTGTTGGTCCATAATACAATACAAATCAGAAATGAGAGTGGGAATACTCAAGAGCTCAAAAGAGCCCACAAAGGTAATAAAATTTAGTGCTCTTCTAGACGGATAAGAAGGATATTCTTTGAACTTGGTCGATTAAATTGGTGTTGCATGGATTAGAGTCTTGGTCAAACCTTGTAAATAATGTACCTTTAAAGGAAAGAAAGGAGGAATGCTCTAACTTCTTAATGGATACCTACCACAACAAACACTCTTCACTATTTCTATTTATATGGCGTTCAACGATCCCAAAGCAAACTTAGTTGTCTTAGAAAAATATGTTCAGAAGAACAGCAAACAGTTTACCTTAGAAGATGCCTCTTCTGTAACAGGTATGCCCATTATTGAGACAGAAATCGCTATTAAAGATTTAGTCGGAAAATACGATAGTAAGCTGAAAGTCACAGAAAATGGAGACTTAATTTATGATTTTGGACAAAATCTTCAACGTCGCCATCGCAAAACGTGGGGGGAACGTGCCCAAGAGTTGCTGCAGTTTTTTTGGAAAGGGTTTCAAATCTCTTATAAATTACTGACTTCCTTGTTTTTGATTTTTTATTTTATTCTGTTTATTATCTTCTTATTAGGCTTGGCTGTTGCCTCGGAAGATGGTGATGGGATAGGGGATGTTATAGCAATTATGCTTCGCTTGTTTATCTCTATTTTTCAATGGAATACCATAATGGGATATGATAGACGTTATTACCGCCAAGATAATAATGGTTATAATTACCAACATTATAAAGAAAAACCAAGAATCTTTAAACGGCGCAAGAAATCGAAAGACCCTAGAGATGAAAAAAGCTTTGTCGCGTCTATTTATGATTTTATTTTTGGTCCACCAAGAGTAAAATTAGATCCTTTAGCTAATAATCAAGAAGTGGCAACTTTCTTACGGGAACAGAAAGGATTGATTACCACTTCAGAAGTACAGGCCTTAGCAGGTTGGCGCCGAGAGGAGGCTGAAAATTTCATGACAGAATGTCTGGCACTTTTTAATGGAGAAGCGAGGGTTTCTGATAATGGAACTCTATACGGCGACTTTACCCAATTGATTCGCGCCAAAAATAGAACAGGGGAAGAACCTGTTGTTTGGTACTGGGATGAGTATGAGCCTGAACATGAACTGACAGGAAATTCTAAGGGGCGCAATGGGATTATTATAGGGATTAATATCTTTAATCTGCTGGTAGCAGCTACTTTAACTTTTGGCGGCTATCTTGGGCCGTTGGGGCTTGATTTTGGCTTATTGGGAAGGGTGGCTTTAGGGATTTTTCCACTGATCTATTCTATGAGTTTCTTTTTAATTCCTTTTCTACGTTGGTTGCGTTTGCGCCCATTGCACAAAAAACAAAGAGAACTAAATATTCGTAAGCGTTTGATGCGGATTGTTTACCAAACATACGACCAAGGAAAAGGCCATGTGCATGAAATTCCACTAAAGACATTGACAAAAGTTGCGAATGAAGAGCGAACAACAGAGGAAAGGTTAGATGTGGAAACGATTGATCGAATTATGAAAGACACCTTAGCTGATCTGGGAGGAGAGGCTTATGTTAATGAAGACTCAGAAGTGCTCTACCAGTTTGATTTGATTGCTCAAGAACTCAATGCTATTGATGTTTTACGTGATGAAAAGAAAACTGATAATGACTTAGGAGAGGTGATTTTTGAAGCATAAAAAACGCTTATTGTTCCTTTAGATAGGGACAATAAGCGTCATCAACAAGGGGCCTAACAGTGTTAGGTCTTTTCTATTTTTTGTCAATCTTATTCTGTAAGCGTTTTAGGTACAATTTCAAATCTCTACTATTTTGCACACGTTCTGACAAATTCTCCATTTGGAAAGAATAAGTGCCTGTTTGTAAATTGACCTGAGCTTTTTTGACAAAAGCATATAAGTTGCCTGTTTGTGTCCACAATAGAAAAACATTGTTTGCTTGACTATTGCAAAGGAATTGATCAGGCTGAAAGCTATAAGCTGCCTTATAATCCATATCAATAACCGACAAGGTACGAGCATTCTCAATCACTACTTTTTGTTGATTGGTATACTGTGCCGCAATAACTACTTGGTTTTTGACTTGATAAGCCTTTCCACAGTTGTATACACCAAAAGAACCCAAGCGTAAGGCCCGAACCAATTTTGGGTTTTTGTAGTGGCGAACCAAGTATTGATTGGGTTGTGGAGGTGTTGCATCTGATATCTTCTCTAATCCTTTAGGCATCATTGTAATGGTTCCTTGTAAGGTATCTTTTCGACGTTGAGGTTGTTCTGGGTTAGCTGCTTTTAAGCTGGCCACATAAACACGTTCTGCTTCCTTAAAGGCAACAGAATCTACGACTTGCTCATAGGCGCCCCTTTTGGGGAGTACAAGAGCTTGTTTACTCGCTTTCCATGTTTTAGAATCTTCTTCTAAATGGTATAAAGTGCTCTGATGCGCACGTTCTTGCAATTCATAATCTAAGATGAGAGCTTTGCCTGTAGCAAGAAAAAGTGGCGCTCCTTTTTGGAAAGCTTTTATTTCAAAGGCGCCAATAGAGGCAATTCCTTCCGCAGCACTACCTGCTGTCAACAATGGAAATCCTGCTGTGGCCATCGCCGCCAAATTATCTAAAGAACGGTAGTGTAACTCATAGGTACCTGTTACCACCTCGCCAGCGGCATTGACCAAAGCACGTTTGGGAATGGTTAGCGTAGAAGCTGTTCCTTTGAAGGTAATAGTGGTACGTCTATTGGCCGATAAACGTTCTGTTGTATAAGGGACCTGCAAGGCAGGGGCTAATTTCTCTGGCTTTTGTCCCAACCCTTCTGGCGGAGCTATTGGTGCCGCATCTTTGACAACTACTTCGGTGAGGGGGCTTTCTACAACTGGAGCGGTTTGTTGGTTATACCACCAAGCAACAATTAATGCCATTACTAAGACCCCACCAATGGGCAATAACCACCAAAAGCGTTTGGATTGTTGCTGCTCTTTTGATAAGAACGTCGTGTGTTGTTGAGCGATTTCTTGTAAGAAAGCCTGCTCTTTCACCTGTGTGATCAATTGACGTTGTAGATGAACTGCTGCCCTGAACTGGGCGTCTTCTTTTAAATGCTGTTCAAACTTGCGTTTGTCAGCTAGACTAAGGGAGTTCTCCAAGTAGCGCTCAATGTATTCTATGTTTTGAAGCTCTTGACGCATGACAATTATAATTTAGAGGTCGATGAAAATTGACGCGCAGCAATTTTTTTGGCGCGTTCAATGCACTTGTATTTTTGGGTTTTTGCACTATTGATGCTCCCATAATTCAAGGCGGCTGCTATTTCTTTCATGGACTGTTTTTGGTAGTAATAAGCCTTTAAAATGGCTCTGCATTTATCACCTAATTGCTGAAAAACTGCTGATAATTGAGCAGATTTTTGCTCTTGTTGTTGGTGGTATTCTAGGTCCTCTTCAATACAAGTATCTTGGCGGACATCATGTTCTAAGCTGACTTCTCGTTGACGTTTTTTCTGTATGTCTTTCCATAAAAAGCGAGCAACACTATACAAATAAGTGCTGGGAGCACAGGTTAACTTAAAATCTTCTGCTTGGGCATTTCTATACAAAACTAATAGTGCCTCTTGAAAGACATCTTGTGCATCGGCATCATTCCCCCCATTATTCCGAATCAACTGACGAATCATCGGAAAACTTTGGTACAAAGTTGCCAAGGCAGCTTTGCTTTCATTGGAGCGAAGTTGTTCAACAATTAAATTAGCATTGGAGGACATAGGCCATACAAATGAGTGAATAATAACATAAGGTATCTATCCTTTAGAACAATTGGTAAATGGTAGGACTCTACTAAGGTAACCTCTATTGAGCAAATTTTTAGTAATCTCTCCTCTTTTTTATCAAGAACTACTGTACCTTTGATGTTTCTTAGTAAAGAAAATACCCCCAAATTACCAATTATTTAGCCATGTCTATAATAAAAAAATTAGCTGGACAAACAGCCTTATATGGCCTGAGTAGTATCTTAGGTCGGTTGCTGACGTTTGTTTTTTTGACACCGTTTTTGACCTATATTTTTAATAATGATCGGGCACAAATGGGGATTCAAACGGATGTCTATGCTTGGGCCGCTTTTTTGATGGTATTGTTTACTTATCGCATGGAAACGGCCTTTTTTCGCTTTGGAGTGAAGAAAGAGGAGCGCGCTACGGCTTATAAAACAGCGACTAGAGCGCTGTCAATTACTACCGTGATTGGTGTGGGCTTATTGGTGGGTTTGGCACAACCCATTGCTAATTTATTGGGGTATGGAGACAAGGCACATTATATTCGATGGTTTGCTTTTATTTTGGGTTTTGATGCTTTGGTAGCCTTGCCTTTTGCTCTGTTGCGTTTACAGGGACGTGCTCTTAAATTTGCCTTGGTCAAATTGCTTAATTTGTTGTTGCATTTGGGGGGTGTGTTATGGTTTTTATACGTCTTACCTAACCATGTTCCAAGATGGTATGACCCTACGATGGGGATTGGTTATGTGTTTTTAGCCAATTTGATGGCTAGTGCCGCCACATTCTTAGTCTTACTTCCTGATTATTATCAAGTGATTTATTCTAAGAAAAAAGAAGCAGTAGAAGCTGTTTTTGATAAAGCACTACTTCAAAAAATGTTGTTGTATGGATTGCCTTTAGTAGTGGCAGGTTTTGCGGGCATTATCAATGAAGTCTTGGATAGAATTCTACTCAAAGCTTATCTACCAGGAAGTCAAGAAAGTGTCTTGGAACAATTGGGCGTTTATGGTGCTTGTTATAAAATTGCCATTTTCATGAACCTCTTTACTCAGGCTTTCAACTATGCTGCAGAGCCTTTCTTTTTTAAAAATGTAGAGAAATCTTACGCCAAACAATTGTATGCTAATGTGGCACTGTTTTTTACTTTGGTGGGCTGTTTGGGGTTCTTAGGGATTTTGTTTTTTATGGATATTGTCCAATATTTTGTGGCCTCCAATTATAGAGAAGGGCTGGTTATTGTTCCATTGTTGTTATTGGCCAATTTGTGTTTGGGCTTGTATTATAATGTGGCCGTTTGGTATAAACTGAGTGACAAAACACGCTATGGGGCTTTGATTGCTTTATGTGGGGCAGGGGTGACGATTGCTGCAAATTTAATTTTAATCCCTTGGTTTATACAAGGAGGACAAGCAGGGTATTTGGGATCAGCTTGGGCAACCTTAGCTTGTTATGTAGGAATGGTAGTTTTGGCTTATGTCTTGGGACAGAAGCATTATCCTATCCCTTATCCGATAGGACGAATGTTGGGCTATATTGGTTTAGCCTTGGTGTTTTATGGAGGGTATAGCCAATGGTTACGCCCAATGTGGAGCGCTCCCAGTTGGTCTTCTTATGCCATGAGTGTTGTGTTATTGGTGTTGTATTTAGGGATTATTTTGGGTATTGATGGGCGACGTTTACAAGGGATGTTGAATCAAACAGCTCCTAACGACCAATAATTTGTAGGCCATTGAGTAAAACACTGTTGGCGTGGCTGTAACCAATCCATTTATTATTATAACCAACATAAACCGTCTCTAAAGAAGGAATCTTCCAAAGATCATCTGGTTTTTTGTGAATCTCATAGAGCCCTCGAATGTAAAGACTTTTGAGCTCCTTGCAATGAAAAAGCGGCGCTGGTACTTCGGTGAATTTGTTGTAAGAAATATCCAAATGCGTTAATCCTGACAACTCGCCCATATCTTCTGGTAAGTGTGTCAATTCTAAACCCGATAAGGATAAATGGCCTGTTTTTAGAATTTCTGAAAAATAAACTTTTTTGTCTGCGGTATCCAAATGCATCAAAGCAAACAAAATTCCATACCGCCCTTTATTATACAAATAGAAGGCAATGTAACGCTTGTCTAGTTGCCCTGTTTGGCAATAATATTCTAGATTTTGGCAGCGGGTCATTTCTGACAAACGGTCACCAATCGGTTTCCGACTTTTGAGAGCCGTGACAAAACTCATAGGGGCGTACTGGCCTACTATTTCATAGATCATGCGTTTGATCTTTTGTATAGGCGTAAATTTGTAAACCAAAAATAATTCTGTTAGTAGGGTTAGCGGAAGTCCTCCTCCTTTGAGAATTTCTAAAGCCAATAGTATATTTTCACTGCGTTCACTGTGCAATAATTCTCTAATGTGTTCTAAATTAGACGATTCAGAAGTAGACAGCAAATAAGGTTGTTGTAGACGATTAAGGTGGGCTACTAGGCTTTGTTCTGTCAATAATATCAAGGAAGAATCTGTCATGCCATCTATTGATCCAGGCATACTACCCAGTAATAAATGAGTCGCATGAGGGCCAATCTTAATGCCTGTCTGTACGTTGATCTCCTGTAGCCGCCTCTTTAATTCAGAGACTTTTCCTTTTAATTTTCCTTTAATAACAATCTTATCCCCTGTTTTGGGCCAACTAAAAGGACCAAAAATCCCTTCGTGGATGCGCTCATCCAATTCTAATAAGGCTTGGTTGGTATATGCAGGAATACCACAGTTGAGTACCGTTAATAACTCTTGATTAGAAAGACCTTCTATTAGAATATCTCCTCGAATAATGGCTAGATAAAAGAGTTGTAACTCCTTACTGAAATTATGTATCTTAATACTTTTGAGTAAGCGCTCAAAGGCAAAAATGTAAGGGGTATTTTTATGGCTTTTAGAGGTAAATTTTAACTCTTGAATATGTTGTAATTCTAAGGCTTCATTAGGCAAATCGCGTAGTGCTTTTGCTGATAATTGTAAGAACTGTAGACGCGGTAATTGGGTCAACACTACAGGAAAATGATCAAAATCATTGGCATCACAATAAAGCGATTCTAAGTGTTCTAATTGACTCAGACTATCTGATAAATGATGTAACTTATTACCCGAAATATGCAATTCTACCAACTTAGGGATTGTTCCAATGGCCGCAGGCAATTCAGATAGATTCTGTAGGGCACCGTTAAGATTAAGAACTTTAAGCCCTTTTAGATGTGTTAAAAGCTCCCATTTGCAGGCAATCGAGAAACGATTATTCGATAAATTAAGGGTCTCTAGATGGCGCAACTCTCCAATTACCTCTGGTAAATGTTTGAGGTGGTTGAAGCGTAAAGAGAGGTGGTGTAGATTGGGTAAATCAGCTAAGGCCTTAGGATACTTTTTAATGGATTTATTCTTGTAGACACTTAGTTGTTCCAATTGTTGTAGCAGACTAATTTCATGTGGAATTTCTTTTAGTTTTTCCCAGTAGTTGATTGAGAAAGTCTTGGTGTTTAAATCGCTGTATATTTTGTTTTTAAGACGCATATACTGCTCTGCCTCAATGCTCATGTTCAAATGGTTGTGAAGGTCTCCCTTGGAAGGGAAAATAGTTCTAGTGAACGAATTACAATGCTCCTATCTGTTAGATAAAGGGTATTGACTGATAGCGCCGCAAATCATAGTTAACTATGGAGAACAAAACATTACTATAAGCAATACGCTTTAAGTATGGAAAGTGTTCACAATAACCTCGTTCTAGATGAATTTAATTGGTTGATTTATAGTCTACTGTTACCTTTTATAAAAAAAGACAACTAAATTTGCTTTATGCAAACCTTATGAAGTAAATCAAGTACTTATTTTTTTTTATCCTGTTTAGGAATAGTTGATTTACGCTCTATG
This sequence comes from Aureispira sp., assembly GCA_050633105.1. GTDB lineage: Bacteria > Bacteroidota > Bacteroidia > Chitinophagales > Saprospiraceae > Aureispira. The sequence continues at coordinate 62,491 of JBOEFW010000091.1, forward strand.
GCTTATTATACCTTTAAATAACAAATATAGTTGGATGCATACTATTAGGTAAGAGGGAAATAGGTGTCATGACTCCTATCGATTGGATAATAACTTACTCTAGTAGTAGGGAAAAAATAAAAGGAAAGCAATAAATTTACGATAAAATAACTTACCTTGAATCTTTCCCGCAATAATCATACAAATACAACAAATAAACACCTACAAATAGGCTTTTTACGCGCTACTTTTTAGGTATTCCGAAAAATGAACCATGTCTGACGACAAAGATTACGAAGCAATTATAGCCCTTTTCAAGAGTGAAGAAGATATCAACCACGAGTTGGGCTTTCAATTATTGGAAAGCATTGGTCTTCGTCCAGATCGCACCTTAGCCATCTTATTATCAAAACGCCCCTTGTATCTGTGGCGCTGTATAGAAAATGGTTGGCATGAGTTATTGACGCTAATTACAACGCTAGAATATCATTATGAATATTTGCCTCAGCTTCCAGACAACTTTGTTTGGTTAAGTCAATTGGAGGTTTGTAGCCTTAGCCATTGTCATCTGACGGAGATCCCTGCGGATATTAATAAACTAAAGCAACTACGCCGCTTAGTTCTTAACTACAATCCAATAGAATACATTCCCGAAACGATCGGAGAATTAAAGCAACTCAAAGAACTTTCCTTAGTCGGAACAAATTTAAAAGTTTTTCCTACCTGTATTTTGGAGTTGAGTAATCTAGAGATTTTATCGTTGATTGACAATGATATAACCGCTTTTCCTAGAGGCTTATTGCGTTTGCGCTACCTTAAAAAACTTATTTTAAGAAGCAACCAGTTAACGGAAATTCCAATAGAGCTCTGTTGGTTGGAAGATTTAGAGATTTTGGATTTATCAGAAAACAAGCTAACACGTTTGCCCAATAATTTGACGGCTTTGCGCAATTTAAAAATTTTATACCTAAGCCATAACCCTTTGAAAAAATCAGAGCAAGAAAAAATTAGAAATATATTACCAAATACGGTGGTATACATTTAATTTTGTGAACAAGACCCCCAGATTAGTTTTATTACATGGACTTGCAATAGAAGTCCTTAACAACATTTTTATGAAGAAACTATTATGGATGATGGTGGTTTGCACCTGTTTGTGGGCCTGTACCAAGGATCAAGTAGAGGATTGTAGTAATCCCCCTGAGAATAAGAGCCGATACAGCGATTATTTTGTTTTTATAGCCGATGATGGAGGAACTCCATTAGTGGTTCCTATTGACATCAACTGGAACCCAACAACCGATGGCTTTTTTCAAGAATTTAAGAGCTGGCATGGTACTTCCGCGAATTGGCCGATTAATTATTATACGGCCGATCAAGTCGCTACAGCTTGTGAAATACCACAAGAAGGATTAGATCAACCTGACAATGATTTGTTCCAATTTAATAAACAAAGTAGACAGATTACAACAGAAATCTCAGGCGCGCCCAAAATGACTTGGAATGTGCCCCCAAGTACTGCTTGGGTACGTGTGCCTGATGCTTCCACGGAGTTAGAAACCTATGCTTTTAAGACAACGGTAGAAGTAGGTAGTACCACTCGTAGTGGTTGGGCAGTATATGAACGAATTAGAGCGGAACCTGGTACTAATAATTTTACTGCTGACTTTGCGACTTATTTTTGGTTTCCTTTGGTTGTTAATAATAATTTGTACCATTTTGAACAACATAAAGGAGAACAAAGAGCTATACGTTGGCAAGATAACAATGGAACAATTGACGTAGATACTTTACTTCAATTTGGTATGGTTGTTACTGCAACTGCACCCGATTCTACTAGTGGCCGCGCAGCTATCCCAGAACAATTTTCAGTTACTGTTCCTACTTGGAATATTAATATTACGGTGAATAGTACAGGGTTTCAAGTGGGATACGGACCAAGCTATCCAAATGGCTTGGGAGTTTATCGCCAAAGTTTATTAGAAGCTACTTCAACATCAACCGATCAAGGTTATGGTATGTTAGAATTTATTGTTGAAAGGGATTAAGGCCGCTTCCTTAACAATTTTATAAATAATCGCGCCTAACTAATTGACTAGTTAGGCGCGATGCTTTTTAGAAGCAAAAACTAGCGCTTATAAAAAATCAAAAAAATGTCCAACAGTTTATTGTAAGAACTCATCCGTAAAGTGCCCACGGTGTTTATCCTGTTGGAATTTTTGTTTATTATAAGCCTTGGATTGCCCCTTGGCAATGGACAGTGTTTGCCATTTGGTGCCACGAGCCAGTTTTGCTAATAAGACCAGCTGTCCAATATGGTACGCATAATGCGCTAATTGTCGGTTGATCGCTTCTATTATAGTATGGCCTTGCTGACGAATGTAGACTAGTTCTGCCAACTCCTCTTCTTGAATGCCCTGCAATGCTTCAAACAATACCGCCCATCCTTCTTCCCATTTCTGCCAAAGCTCTTGGGGTGTTGTAATGGTATCTTCAAATTCCTCATCGCGATTTCTCCAAGTCTTTTCTCCGTCACTGTGGCGAAAATCCGTCCAGCGAGAGCGCATATTGCCCCAAAGATGTTGTACGATAATCGCCATACTGTTATTGAGTACATCAGGAGTATGGAATAATTGCTTGTCTGTAACCTGCTGCATCGCCTTTTCTCCTAACTGCTTATAGTATTCAAATTGTTTAACGGTAGCGGGTAAATAATTAGTGTTTGTCATGGTTTAGCGTTGATGATAAAAGACTAAAGAAGCTTTTCCAATAGTATTAGCGTTGATTTGGTACCCAACAGTTGCAGGAATTGCATCTGGTTTAATGTTTAAATGATCTGTTTTGAGGGCATGTACGGTGATCATATATTGATGCAATCCATGTCCTTCTGGCGGACAAGGGCCACCGTAACCTATGGTCCCATAATCTGTTTTGGTTTGTACAGCTCCTTCTGGCAACAGTTTAGCTGCTGGATCTCCTGCATTGATTGGAAGCATGGTTGTATTGGCAGGTAAATTTACCACCAACCAGTGCCACCAACCACTACCTGTAGGGGCATCGGGATCATACATAATAATGGCAAAACTTTTAGTGCCTTCAGGGGCATGCTCCCAAGAGAGCTGGGGCGACTTATTGGCGCCGCCACAACCAGAGAATACTTCTTGAGCGGTTGCTTGCCCTTCTAAATTTTCGCTTTTTAAGGTAAAGGTACTACTGTTATTGCTTGATTGAGCATTGGACGAGCAGCCCAATAAAGTCCAACAAAGTAAAAGTAAGATGGTATGTTTCATAATTTAGTGGAGTTGTGTGGTTAATAAGTGTTACAAAGATAGTTGCTTTAAAAAGCAATCACTAAGGCTGTAAGTTCAATTTGTAAGGCTATAAGGTCAAGATTGATTAAGGTAGGCACTGGGGGGCATTCCAAAACGACTCTTGAAAGCCGCTGTGAAGCTAGAATGGTGTTGAAAACCGAGCTTTTCTGATAATTCACTAGGACGGTAGTGCCCTTGACGCAACAATTGGGCGGCTCGCTGAAGACGTTGTTCCCTCAACCACGATTGAGGAGTGGTGTTATAATAAGAAGCAAAACGCCTTTTAAAGGTAGAAAGACTCATGGCACACAAAAACGCCATTTGTTCCAGGGTTAGTTTTTCATAAATTGCTTTTTGGGCAACTTGTGCAATTTGTTGTAAGGAAGGAATAGGCGGCGTTTTTAGAAAGGAAAAAAAGCTGGCGCCATATTGATGGTATCCATACAACAGAAATTCTTCTACTTTGTGTTGCAAAAAAGCTGTGTCTGCTTTTGGTATGAATTGCAAAGACTGAATAAAATTGCGAACAAAGCCATCATAGGCTAGTATTTGAAAATTACACGCGACTGTTGTGTTTGGAACTTCAATTTGATGTTTAAGCAGCAAGTTATGCACAATTTGCTGTTTGAAAAACAGCAAATGACTGTGGTAGTATTGTTGGGGAGAAAGGGTCTCGCTCATTAAACAGTGTCCTTCTGATAATAATAAGAAATGATTGGGAGGAACAACTACTGTTTTTTGTGGAAGTAAGACCGTCTTTTGTCCTTTTTGCAAAAAAGAAATTAGATGGTGAGTGAGTTGTACTTGGTTCGTATGAATTGCTTTACTGCTTTTGTAATTGTATTGGACAACAACAGGTATTGGTGCAGCGGGAAAAAAATCGATAGGAAGGGTGTAAACGGCCATAAGACAAGTATAAAAATAAGAGAATTAATCAAGGTAAGATTTTATTCCCTTTTTAGTAGGCTAGAAGTTTTGTTATAGATAGCTTTGTCCTGTTTAAACTGTCGAAGACAGTAATTAGTTGGCTGTGATAAAACATTGGTCGAAATTATGACCATCTTAATGGAAAGCGGAAACTAAAGGCCTTTTATCTTAGTTGAAAACGATAACTTTGCCTATTAGATGACACACACAGTTATTAGCAAGTTCTTGTAGGGAGGTATGCAATACCTCCCTACAAGAAACGAAAAAACGGAAAAACCAGATTCAGTGAATGTATTAGAACTCCAAAATGTACGGAAAACGTACGAAGACCATGTTGCTTGCAACAGCATTTCTTTTGAAGTGCCCGAAGGCAAGCTCTTTGGTTTACTTGGCCCCAATGGAGCGGGCAAAACCTCCCTCATTCGTATTATAACAACGATTACTAGGGCCGATTCAGGAACCATCTTATTTAGAGGAGAGCCACTTAATGGCAACCACCCTTCTCAGATTGGATACATGCCTGAAGAACGCGGATTGTATAAAAAAATGAAAGTAGGGGAGCAGATTGTCTACCTTGCTCGCCTCAAAGGATATAGTAAAAAACAAGCAAAGGAGCAATTGGATTACTGGTTGACTAAGTTTGATATTGAAGATTGGCACAACAAAAACATTGAAGAGCTATCCAAAGGGATGCAGCAAAAGATTCAATTCATTTGTACCGTCATCCACCAGCCTAAATTGTTGATCTTAGATGAGCCGTTCTCTGGCTTAGATCCCGTCAATTCCAATTTGATTCGGGATGAGATTTACGAATTGCACCGAAAAGGAACCACTATTTTGTTCTCCACCCACCGCATGGAGCAGGTCGAGCAGATTTGTGAGAACATTGTTTTAATTAATAAAGGGACCAGTGTTTTGCAAGGAACCGTGCAAGAAGTCAAAGAGCAATTCAAAGAACATTTATTTCAATTGGATTATGCAGGGGATTTACCTGGAGACATTGAGCAGCACATTGACTTGGAACGAGAGAGCAATAACCGTATTGTGGTGAAGTTGCGCGATGATGAGCACGCCAATAATTTTTTAAAATACCTCTTGAGTCATGGCACTACGATCAAGTCCTTCAATGAGATATTACCAACCTTAAACGAAATCTTCATTAAAATTGTAGGAGGAGCATCAGATGAGTAAACTTTGGATGATTACAGGACGGGAGTATGCGTCAAGAGTGAAGAAAAAGACATTTATCATTACCACTATATTGGCCCCTATTGGATTTGTGATTTTCTGGGCGGCCCTGATTTTTATTATGTCTTCAGGGGAAGAACGGAAGGAAGTCGCATTGTTGGATCCGCATGATATTATGCAAGTGGGAGAGCGTGGAAAGCTCAAAGATGGGATGATTACCTATAAATACCCTAAAACAGATCTAGAAACCCTCAAGGAGAACTTTGTAGAAGAGGGATACAAAGGTATTTTATACTTGCCAGAACAGCAGTTGGACAGTTTGACTAAAACGATCAATGTCCAATATTATTCGGAGGAAGACCTTGGTGTGAACACCAAAAAGCGCATCAAAGAGGCTTTTGAGCAACAAGCGAGAAAGATCAAGATGACGGCCATGAACTTGGAAAAAGAAACCTTGGATCGTTTAGATACAGATGTACAGCTCAAAACACCAAGCTTAGATGGTACTGATGATGGTGCCGCCAATTATCGAGTTGAAATTGCGACAGCTTTAGGTGGAATCATGATGTTCCTCATCTATTTTATCATTTTTATTTATGGTAATATGGTGATGCGTTCTGTTATGGAAGAAAAAACCAATCGAATTGTTGAAGTACTGATCTCCTCGGTCAAGCCCTTTGAGTTAATGTTGGGTAAAATTATTGGCGTAGGTGCAGTTGGATTAACACAGATTGCAATTTGGGCAATAGTGTTTCCGCTGTTATACTTGGGAATGGGTCTTTTATTCTCCGATAAATTACAAGAAATTCAAGCGGCCTCTAACGTTTCTACCGCCTCTACAGGCGATATGAATGATATGATTATGATGGTGATGAATGACTTGCAGAGCTTTAATTATTTCTACATCATTGGCTTCTTTTTGATTTTCTTCCTTCTAGGGTACGTTTTATATGCTTCTTTGTATGCTGCAGTAGGAGCAGCGATGGGCGATGATTGGGGAGAAGGACAGTCCCTGACATTGATTGTTTCTTTGCCGATTGTTATTGGGTTCTATATTGGTATCTCTGCTGTAGAAAATCCGATGAGTAGTATGGCTGTTTGGTCTTCTATGGTGCCCTTCTTTGCACCGATTGTAATGCCTGCTCGATTGGTCTTTGATCCACCTATTTGGCAATTGGTCACTTCTGTTGTCATTCTTATCCTCAGTAGCTTGTTCTTGATTTGGTTATCAGGTAGAATTTACCGAGTAGGGATTTTGATGTATGGAAAGAAAACAACCTTGAGAGAGTTTGTACAATGGATTTTCCGTAAGGATTAATCCTCTTGTTCTTTTATAAAGGAGTTCTATAGAGCGCTTGGTATTAACTATACCAAGCGCTTTGTTATTGGCATAAGAGCAATGACGTTTGTTAAGTGTTTTCTACAAAGAAAGCGAAGGATTTTTAAAAAGCTTCTGTCTAAGCAAGCACAAGGTTTCTGGATCTTGTCATTCTTATCCTACACTAATCAAAAACGAAAATGAAAAAATTACTCTTACTAGGCGTTGGCTTAAGTTGTTTAATGGGTTTAAATTCTTGTGATAAAACAACAGAGCCAAATGCTGAATTACACCCCGCTTTTGCCGAATTTGATACCGATGCCTTCACCATTTATACGAGTGGCAACGAGGTAATTATCGAAACAACAGGTTTGCCAAACCACACTTCTCCTTATTGGTCGAATACCACTTCCAGATCAAGAGTAGACCCTATGGGAAATACACTAACAACGGTCTCTGCTTCTAATCACCCCTTATATATCGCCCCAACAGTTACAACAGAAGCCGATATGGCACCAGGGAACATTGATGATTTTAATGGTTCTTATACATTAACCGTCTCTGCGACCCCTGAAAAAGCTTCAAGTACTACGAGTACAGGTTTAGGAGCAATTGGTTTGGCAGTTAGTGGAGCGACTATTTATAACGATGAAGAGGGGCCCAATGTACCTTTAGATAATGCGATTGGTTCTTTGGATTACACAGCAGGGCACACAGGCCCACAAAGCTATCATTATCATTTGGAGCCTAAAGAGTGGTCAGAAGACGATGATAAATTAATTGGAATTATGGCTGATGGTTTCTTTCTGTATGGAAGGAAAGATTACGATGGAACCTATCCAACGGATTTAGACGCTTCAGGAGGCCATTTTGGCCCAACACCACACAATGCAGATGGAGAATACCACTACCACATTCAGAACACTACCTTTTTGAATCAGTATTATATTTTATTTCCAGGAGACTATCAAGGAACACCAAGTGCGATACGATAAATTATGGATTCTTATACTCAGTTTTAGTGCCTGCACAACTGCTTCTCACGAAACCGTCTCTAAGGGTACGACTACTCAGGAAGTCTTAGCGACAGAACTAACTTTTGACCGACAAAGGGGCCTTGCTTTATTAGCAGGAGAACCCTTTTGTGGGCTAGCAGTTCGTTACCAAGACTCTTTGAAGGTCGCGACTACAACTTATAAATTTGGTAGAAAACATGGCCGCTGCCAAAAATGGTTTGAAGAAGGAGCCTTAAGTTATGAAGCCTATTATAAGAATGGTAAACAAGATAGCATTACAAGAACCTGGTGGAAAAATGGCACCCTACGTTCTGAAGCACATTTCAAAGAGGGGAGGGCGGAAGGCCTTCAATTATCTTGGTATAGAAGCGGGGCAAAATTTAAAGCGATTCAGTTAGTACACGGCAAAGAAGATGGTCTTCAGAAAGCTTGGCGAGAGAATGGTAAAATTTATAATAACTATGAGGCTAAAAATGGAAGAATCTTTGGCCTAAAACGAGCAGCACTGTGTTATGAACTGGAAGAAGAAGAAATACAATAAACCAACCCTGTTATCTTTGGCAATTCTATTGACACTAGGAATAAGTTGTAATAGCTCTAAAGAGGGAGAAAAAGAGAGCCGTGTAAAGGCTTTACCATATTATCAGGAGGCGACTTTTACTCCTGTTTGGGTGGAGACCAAGAATGAAACAGGGCTCCAAGGTTTTCATCAAATACCTACCTTTCGGTTACAAAACCAACAAGGCGAATGGATCACTGAACAAAAATTCAAGAATAAAATCTACATCACTGATTTTTTCTTCACGACTTGTCCAGGTATTTGCCCTAAAATGACGAACAATATGTTGTTGCTTCAAGAGGCATTTGAAGGAGACGAAGAGGTTTTATTGCTTTCACATTCTGTCACGCCAAATACAGACTCCGTTCCTATATTGGCTAATTATGCTTCTGTTAAAGGGGTGAACGCTGCTAAATGGGATTTGGTGACAGGCAAACGTTCAGAAATCTATAATCTAGGGCGTAACTTTTACTTTGTGGAAGAAGATTTAGGATTAGAAAAAGAGGTAGATGATTTCCTACATACAGAAAACTTTGTCTTGGTCGATAAGAATAGGCATATCCGAGGTATTTACAATGGCCTTAACGCAACAGCGATACAACAATTAATCGCTGATGTCAAAACCCTTCAAAAGGAGTAAGAAGATAAAAGCAACCAACTCGTTGGTTGAACTTGAGAATTAATGAAGCTAGCAAGTATCTTTCTTATAATAATAAACGCTGTGAATGTTTGGGGTCTAAATAAGAAGCGGCGGTTTCCCAATCCTTGGCAAAACCCAATAAGAAGCCACCTCCACCAGCCCCACAAATTTTTAAATAAAAATCACCCGTCTCTAAGCCTTGTTCCCAGAGTGTACGCCACGCTGGCAAAACCATAGGAGAAAGATAACGCAACTGTTTTTCAGAAATTAAGGCAACAGCATTTAATAAAGCAATGCTGTCGTCTTGTTGCCAAGCGCTTATTGCTTGATCAACAGCAGTAGAAACAGGGATTACAAAGTCCTGTAAGAAACTGTCTTTTTTTGATTGTTCTACAAAGAAGTTAATTAGTGGTGTTGATACACGAGGATGTTGACTGTCGATTAGAAAAACGCAACTTTCTGATAGAGGTGATAAAGAGGTAGGGACGACTTGGCCCCCTGCTTGCACCCAAAGTGGTTGTTGTAAATAAGAAACCAATGGATCAATTCCTGAACTCTTGCCATGAAAGGAACATTCTAAGGCTGCTAAAACTTGTTGCAACGCTGCCCGATCTTGAATAGATGTGGTACCATAGCGATCATACAGCGCGGCACATACAGCTCCTGAACTTCCCAAACCATAGCCAATAGGAGAATTAGAAACCAACCATAATCCTGCTTTTAGATCTTTTGCCAATTTGGGGAGATCCAAACTATCCATTTGTTTATCCACCAATTCTTCATAGATTTTCCATAAACCTTCTTTGCACTGTTCTTCTGATAAGCTAATCTCAAAGGAGGCAGGCACTGGCTCATCGCTCCAAAAGGTCCGATAGTTATAATAAGGAATAGCCAAAGCGGCAGATTGCTGAATAATAGTATATTCTCCTAAAAGCAACAATTTGGAAGGATAGACACGAGACATAGTATATTAATATTGTGTGCTATAAAACACCTGCTAAGAATAAAATCAAAACAACAAGTCCTGCTAAGAGACAAAGGCCAAGGAAGATTAAGGTGAATATAAGACAAAGGTCATTATCGTCCTCATCACACATGCTTTCACAACAAGATTCACAACAACCACTGTCGGAACAAGTCTGGCAACAATCTTCACAGCAACCAGAACAACAAGCATTGCAGCAGTCTGCCCAGCAGGTATTATGAAGACTAGAAGGAGATAGTTTTTTTAAGAGTCTTTTACGTAAGCGTTTTTGACGCCGTTTTTCACGACGGGCTTTTCTTTTTTCCTTGTGCCGTTTGCGAACAATTGGCACCAACCCAAGCGTAGCTAAGAAAGTAGTAAAGAAAACTCCCCATTGGAAAATTTCCCATTTTCCTTCTTCAGGAAGATAGCTTTGTGCCTCTGGGTTAATAAACACAGCTACAGCAATCATATAGAAATTGATTTGCCTAGACCAAGTCGTGGGTTGACAAGTAAACTGCTCTGCTGTTTCTTTAGCTTTTTGCCAGCGTAAAGCAAGACGCTCTTTCAATGTCTTGGGAATAACCCGTTCTCTATATAATCGCAAAGCTAGGTTAGAACTCAATCGAGCAGTAAAGCGCTCTTTTGCTTCTTGGGCAATAGGGAGTTGCTGAATTTGTAGGGTAATTGTTTCTTCTAAAGTCCATAACAATTGACGAATGCTTTCTAAGGCAGACTCTGGTAAGCTTCGTTTTTCTTTCCAATACAGAGCCAAAGGGTTGAATTCTCCACTAAAAACATCTTTTTCATAATCCTCAAAAGCATCTAGGATATACATCAACTGTCCAAAGGCCAAACCTAGTGCCTCTAAAGTGGCTTTGTTTTCTAATAACTGACCACCAAGCCCAAATAAAGCACTAGTAATTTGTGCTGTTGGAGCAGCATAGTCAAGAAGATGTTGTTTTAGATCAGCTGTAAAAACAGTCGCCTCTTGTTCTAATTGTACTTGTTTTAGAATCCATTGATTTATACTAAGGGTATCTAAGCCCCAATCAGAAAATTGTTGATAGGCTTTTTGAAAGGTCTTGCGATAGGCTTGACGAATAATAGGCCAGTAAAAACGACCACTGTCTTTAATGTTGTCATCTATTTTGAGTGCTCCTAATAGAGCTGAAGCATGAGCGGCATATTCCAAAGAGAAAGGAACTTCTTCTTCTTTAGGCATAGCAAAACAAGTATTAACTACTTGTAGATTCGCTTCCCATGTTTCAGGGGACGTGTTTTCTAATTCTGATAATAACTCTGCTAAGAAAACAGTATCAAAGTTGAGCATTAAGCGACTTTTATGGTCAAAAGTCTTCCCAATGGCTTTACAAGTGCCACAATAGTGTTGGCGATGCAGTAAGTAAGTCGAATTTTCTTGGGAATGGGTAGAGCATTGATGCTTCGGGCGCATTAATCCAAACATAATAAGATAGAGTTTAGCTGGGGTAAATGTACTTTGAAGAAGAACTAATAGCTCTAAGAGGCAGAATAATCAATTACTTCTTATGATTTGATCCAAAGGGATTAAAAGACAAAAGCTATAATACGGAAAAAATACCTAACAGAGAAGAAGTGCAAAATGGATATTTCTATTAGAAGAGCCCTTACACTACTATATATATAGTAGAGGTTGTTTTGGAAGAAAGCGCTATTATAGATACAGAGCATCTAAACAATCTAGTTAAATTAGAAGAGGCGGAAATGATATATAGGTAGATTTGGGGGAGACAGAGAGATTGAAAAACAGATAAGGAATAGGTAAGTAATTGATGGTCTTAGTGTTGGTGATTAGAACAACAAAAAAAATGAAAAACTAACTTAAAAAAAAGCAAAAAGCTTGTGGAAAAGTAAAAGTCGTCGTACATTTGCAACCGCTTCGATAGAGAGGTGATGAGATCCAAAGGCAGAAAGTAGCAAACAAAAAACTTTGAAAAAAAGTTCAAAAGATTTTAAAGGAAAGTTTGCAAAATTAAAAAGCTGTTGTATCTTTGCAATCGCTTCTACGGAGAATGACTCAAATGAGTTGTTCAAAGAAAAAGAAGAAGCATGAAAATAAAGGTCAAATATTGAACAAGACCAAAGTTAAATTGTGAGTAAAGTAATCTTTAAATAAAGGTGAAAAAATAAGCAAAAAACATTTGGTGGTTCAAGAATAAAGTTAGACCTTTGCAATCGCTTCTACGGAGAATGATTTATAAATAATTATTCAAAGAAAAAGAGGAAGTGATTTTGAAATGAAGGAGGTCAAATATTGAACAAGACCAAAGTTAAATTGTGAGTAAAGTAACCTTTAAATAAAGGTGAAAAAATAAGCAAAAAACATTTGGTGGTTCAAGAATAAAGTTAGACCTTTGCAATCGCTTCTACGGAGAATGATTTATAAATAATT
>JBOEFW010000092.1:0-16742 GCA_050633105.1 Aureispira sp.
TCTTACTTGTGACGGTAGTCTTTATATACAGCCTGTTTTTTCTCAAGTAGATACTACTTTAAATGTCTTTTTTGGAGTGAATACCACCTATGCAGGAGATATAGACAGTCTGTATATGGATGTTTATCAACCAGTAGGAGATGCGGCAATAAAGCGGCCATTAATGATTTTGGCCTTTGGAGGAAGCTTTGTTACAGGACAACGAGAAGACATGGCTCCCTTGTGTCACTTTTATGCCCAGCATGGTTATGTGACGGCTACAATAGATTATCGATTGTTTACAGGACCATTTTTTCCTTTTCCAGATTCTGTTGTTTTTGGCGATGTTGTGATCAAAGCAATAGGAGATATGAAAGCGGCCGTTCGTTATTTTAGAGCAGATGCGGCAGGCGCCAACCAATTTAAAATTGACAGTCAGTTGGTTATTGTAGGTGGTGGTTCTGCTGGGGCAATAGCTGCCTTGCATGTGGCCTATATGGACAGCTTAGATCAATTGCCCCTTCATTTACAAACCGCAGTAAATAACAATGGCGGTTTTGAAGGGAATACGAATACAGCAATGGCACATAATTCAAGCGTACAGGGGGTGATTAATCTCTCGGGAGCATTAGGAAATGCTGCTTGGATGGATGCAGGTAATGCCCCTGTTTTTAGTGTACATGATGATGGAGATAACATTGTGCCTTATGGGCAAGGATATGGAACGTTTGTTAATCGACCTATTTCTTATCTAGAAGGAAGTCAGGTGATTACAGATACTGCTATTGCTTTAGGTATTCCCAACCGATTGATTACTATTCCAAATAGTACAGGACATGTTTCTTATGTTAATGACACGCTTTGGCAAGACAGTATTTTTACCAGCAGCTTGTTGTTTTTAGAGGACATTATCTGTCCAACGGTTGTAACAATACCAACAATAGAAGCAGTACATCCAGTGCTTGTCTTATTCCCTAATCCAGCCAGCCAACAATTTCAGTTGCAGGTAGAAGGGGGATTAAAGCAGGCACAATATGCCGTCTATAATGGAGTAGGACAATGTGTTGCAACAGGGCAACTTGATAACCAGCAATCTACTATTGATTGCCAAAAATGGCCGCGAGGTTACTATAGGGTGGCTGTTTGGGAGAAGGATAAACCCTCGGTTTTGGCTACTTGGAAGAGTTTGATTATACGGTAAAGACAGGTATTCAAAGGCACTGTTTGTATTTAAAAAAGTACAGCCCTCTTATTATAGAGGACTGTACTTTTTTATTTAGAATCTTTATACATTATATCATAGGCATAAAACAAGAGAATCAGATTTGCTGAAAAAAGTTATTCAACAATAACCAATGCTAAGAAGAGCGCTCTAAATCCCAAGAGTGCCAAGAACCTAGGGGGATTTTTGTTTCTTTTTTATACCAAAAAGATTCTAATAACTTCATTATTTATTCCTAAACAAGACTATACAATTCCAAAAAAAGTACTAACTTAGAAGATGTTACAAAATAAGTCTTGGAGTGGACAAACAAGCTATCAGCCCAAGCTAGAAATCTCAAAAGAGGTAGGCATATAGAGGCCGATATAATGAGTTGGTATGGATAGGAATCATGTTGTGGAAGAATCAGATAAACGGCGTTTGTCTCCAACGCTAGCGCGCTTGGATTATAGCGAGCAGTTTTTGGCAGAATGGCCAGCGCAAATTGGGCAGACACCCAACTTGGGGTACATCAATGTTGCTGGTAATGCCCTAGAAGTATTATCAACCATAGTTTGTCAAGAGACACAACTAGAATACCTCAATATCAATGATAATTTCATTAGCGAACTTCCAGAAGCCCTAGCCTCGTGCCAAGCTCTCCAAGAACTACATTGTGCCAATAATCAACTGAAACAACTCTGTACAGCGATTGGACAATTGGTAGATTTGCATACCCTTTGTCTCAAAAACAATCAACTCCGCGCTTTACCAACAACATTAGTCCAACTAAAAGCCTTACGGATTCTTCAATTAGAAGGGAATGCTCTAGAGCAATTGCCTCCAATCATCTTACAATTAGCTGATTTACAAGAATTGAATTTAGTGGATACGGAATTATCAGTGCTCCCTTCTTGTGTTGGATTGAAGCGTTTAGAGCAATTAGATGTGTCTATCAATACGCTTGAAAGCCTAGATGCAGCCTTGGCTAATTGTGCCAGCTTACGTTATTTAGACGCCAGTCACAACCAAATCACTACGTTAACAAAAGCATTAGCTAATCTAACAGGCCTAGAAGAATTGTATTTGGAAGGCAATCCACTGGTCAATTGGCCGCCTGTTTTAGCATATTGGCCGCAGCTTAAACGGCTTAATTTAGCGAGTACACGCTTGCAGAACATTCGTCCTAGCGTAGCAAAATTACGAGATTTGCAATACCTGAATCTCAATGCCAACCAATTAACCTCCTTGCCAGAGGAAATTAGTGGCCTAACGGCTTTGATTCAATTGGATGTGAGTGATAATCAATTACAGCATTTACCACAAAGTTTTAAAGAGCTAGGCGCCTTAGAAATTCTTAATTTAGAATTCAATCCTTTGGAACACTTGCCTTTGGCGGTTTGTGCTTTGACGCAGTTGAAAGATTTGGATGTAACAGGTATTGAATTGAATCAATTGCCCTATTCCATTGGACAATTGACGGAGCTTAAACGCTTGGATTTGTCTGAGAATTATTTGGAAAGCTTGCCTGATTCGATGGAAGCCTTAACGCGCTTGCGGATTTTAGATGCTAGAGAAAACCAGTTGCATGAGTTACCCAAAACCATGTCAGTTTGTAAGGCCTTGCGAGAGCTTTATTTAGCTCATAATCTTTTTAATGAAGCAGGAGCTTGTATCGGAGAGTTGGTGAAATTGAAACGTTTAGATTTGAGTTATAACGAACTAACTAATGTTCCTGCAAATTGGCGACAATTGCAGCGCTTAGAGTGGCTCAATCTAGAAGGCAATGCTTTTTATGAATTTCCAAAAGAGATTCTGAGTATTGTGCGCTTGCGCGAATTGGATTTGTCTGATAATGAAATAGATGATGTGCCAGAGGGGATTGCGCAATTACAACAACTTAAGTGGCTAGATTTGAGGAATAATCAGTTAACCGAGTTACCTTTTGAGTTGGGATTGCTAGCGGAAGTGCTAGAAGATTTATACTTAGAAGGAAATTATTTTGATAAAGAAGAAAAAGAACAAATTATAGCTTTATTACCCCACACCAATATTTATTTTGATGTAGAGGAATAACTAAAATCATCGTATATACATGAGCAAGAACCTAGAAGAACAAGTTGCCCAATATTTAGAAGGAGGCCCTGTACGTCAGATCAATTGGGGGCGAAAAGGAATAGAGCAATTGCCAGCAGCCGTGCAACAAATACAAGGCTTAGAGGAATTCAATTTAGAGGGGAACAATTTAAAAACACTCCCAGATGAAATTGCCATCTTAACGCAACTCAAACGCTTGGATATTTCGGATAATCTTCTCCAAGAATTGCCAGAGGCATTAGGAACCTTGCGTTTGTTGGAATGGTTGGATCTTTCAGCCAATCAATTGACTAGCTTGCCAGCCAATTTGATGCAATTGGAGCAGCTAGAATGGTTAGACCTCAAAAGCAATCAACTAGAGCAGTTACCTGCCCAGTTAGAAGCGTGGCAAAAGCTGAAAAAACTCAACTTAGAATCCAATGAACTAACACAAGTTCCTGCCGCTCTAGGAGCATTAAAGCAATTAGAATGGTTGGATTTATCGGATAATCGACTAGAAAAATTGCCTGAAGAGATAGCAGGGCTAAAAGCACTAACTTGGTTGAATTTAGAGGAAAACCCACTAGGAGAATTACCTGAAAGTGTCTGTGCATTGGTTCAATTAAAAGGCTTGGATCTCACGAATATTGAAGTCGATCAATTACCAGAAGCTCTAGGAGCCTTAACAGCTTTAGAATGGTTGGATTTGTCCGAAAACGAATTGCTTACGCTTCCTCAAAGCATAGGAAATTTAACAGCGTTAGAATGGTTAGATGTTCGGGATAATGCCTTAACGGCTTTGCCTGATAGTATTGGGCAGTTACAAAAACTAACACGCCTTAATTTAGAAGAGAATGATTTTGGTGGTTGGGTGCCTGTCGTGGCGACTTTAACACAATTAAAAGAATTGGATTTAACTTTAACAGGGTTGACGGTTTTGCCCAAGGAAGTTGCACAATTGCAAGCGATGGAGTGGTTGGATTTGTCAGAGAATGGCTTAACAATACTGCCCGCTGAACTAGGCGATTTAGTGCGCTTGAATTGGTTGGATTGTAAAGAGAATCAACTGGCTGTTCTAGAGGAGGGCGTCTTTAACGCGACCGCCTTGCGTGAATGGTATTTGGGCTTTAATAAATTAGAAACCTTAAGTCCTGCTGTGGCTAATTTGAAGCAATTGGAGCGCTTGGATTTGAGTCACAATCAATTTAAAACCTTGCCCGCTGAAATTGGCGATTTGCCTAAGTTGAATAGCTTAAACCTAGAATACAACCTATTAGAAGAAATTCCTGTGGCGGTAGCACGATTGACACAACTGGAAGAACTGGACTTGTCTGACAATGCATTATCTGATGCAGACGCTGCTTTTTCGGCCTTAACTAATTTGCGTTTCTTGGATTTGCGCAACAATAAATTCACGACGGTGCCTGCTTGTTTTGATGGTTGTAGTGCAACTTTACAAGAGTTGTACTTGTCTGACAATCCTATGGAAGCAACGGTTTTAGAGGAGGCTAAAAAACGCTTTCCAAATGCAGTGATTGAGTTTTAAAACAGCAGGTTTATTGTTTTATAGCGTGTCTTAAAGTTAAAAAACACCCAAGTTCTCGTATTGGAACTTGGGTGTTTTTTTATGCTTGCTTTTATAAGCTACCATAGCTTATTTAGCTACTTGGAACAATTGGCTGCTTACACGCTCACCAGACACGATGCTGATGGTGTAAATACCATTGGCCAATTCGTTGGTGTTGATTTGAGTGTTAGTCGTGTTAAGGTTATTAACAGACAATACAACTTGACCCAAAGCATTGTAAACGATTACTGTTTCTAAGACTACACCAGCTTCTACTGTTAAGAAACGGCTCGCAGGATTAGGATAAACGCGTACTGCTAAAGGAGCTTCAATAGAAGTAGTGTTTACAAAGTTAACAGATCCACAAGTAACCAATTGATATCCTTCCGAGAACGGGCTAGAAGCATCAAATTGACCTCCCCAACCAGCAATGCTGAAAGTACCCATTGGTGCAGGTTGGCTATACAAGTCTACATCGTTATCAATACGTAGAGAAAGTGTATCCGTGCTTCCTGTTGTTACACGAACGTTAAAACCACCACCAGTACCAGTCCATTCCGCAGTATCGACTAAAGAAACACCATTTAATTGAACATATTTATTTTCTGTCATTTCAGACAATTGAGTTACAATCATTGGATTCGGTATCGTATTACCTTGAGAAATTACAAGGATGCTATCGGGGCGGAATTGTAATAAACCGTTGAATTGAAGAACCTCTCCCCAGATGTGTAGAGAATCACCAGCAGTATGAACATAGTTGTCAACATCTAGAAAAGTGAAGATGCGAATACCTGCACTATTATCTGATTGGGCGAATGGAAAATCTAAGCCACTACCACCACGAGAATCAATACAATAAGCAATAGCGCGCAATTCACAAGTAACACTGACAGAATCAGCTACACCATTAGCATCCAAATTATTAATCATATCAATCGTATACAAAGGATAACTTACTGGTGGAGGAGGTACCACTGTAACGCAGCTATTCATCATACCTGGAGTCGCGTAAATAGAATCACCAGTAGTGTTGGTTCCCGCAGGAGTATTGGTTGTTCCCCAGTTGCTACCCACGTTATTGTCAGTCAAAAGATCACACAATTGCAAAGAACGACCTTGTCCATCCGCAGCCGTTGGCCAAGGCGCACCATCATCATAGTCTACAGAATCCACCATAACACCGTTAGCATTTAAAATAGTAATATCTTCTCCACTATTACTTAAACCACCATTAAACCAAGTAGCGTTTGGATTCATTCCAAATGTGCTGTTAAAATCAGCAGAGTCAGCAGCGATTACAAAATAACTATTAGGAGCAATTGTAATGGCACCAGCAGCAGCAGAAGGGAAGGTGAAAGTAACCCCTTGTGTGAAGGTAAAATCATTTAGTGTTACGGTATTCACACTACTTGGATTGTACAATTCAATAAACTCTACATCCTCCGTGTTACCAGGAATGTTGTACATGATCTCCGTAATGATCACTTCGTTGGTTTGCGAGAAAGCTGTTACTTGAAGAAGTAACAACGCAGAAAGTGTAAAAAATAATTTTCTCATAATTGTTTGGTTTGTGAGACGATTCTTGTTGAAAATTGCTTGAAGGCAAGGTTTCTTATTAGAAGTCAATTTGAATAAACATGTATAGCAAAAGTACGCAAAAACAAGAGAATAATTTTAAAGTAACACGACTAAGGCGGAAGTAACTAGCTGGTTTAGTGAAAAAATAGAATAATATTTTGTCATCCTTCCATCAGAACTCTAGTAGTAGAGGAGAATTTCTTTTTTTCAAAATAGTATTTGCTATGTTAATTTTATTTGAAATTTTGACAAAAAGGAAAGAACAGGCATCAAAACAGGTGGAATAGTAGTTGTACTACTTAATAGATCTCCAATAAACAAGAACAAGACATTATGAAATTATATCTTTGGATAGTGGTATTGATAGGGTTGGTAACCCCTATATTGGCACAACCTCCAGCTGCTATAAAAGCCTATCAGGCAGGTGTTGATTATCATCGCTTGCGTAATTATGAGCAAGCAAAAGGCTTTTTTGAAACGGCGATTCAGGAAGATCCTACTTTTATAAACGCCCACCGTTCTTTGATTGATTGTGAAGAGCGTTTAGGGAATAGAAAGGCGGCTATTCAAGCGTATATTCAAGCCATTCAAATAGCACCTTCGGATAAAAAACTCTGTTATAACTTGGCCTTAGTCTATGTTGATGTTAAGGAGTATAATCAGGCTACTATATATTTGAAAAAAGCATTAAGAATTGATCCTTTATACAATAGAGCATTGGATCGTTTAGAGGAAATAGAGGACTACTTGAATCGTAAAGAACGCCAAAAAACGGAACACGACTTGGAAGAGGTAAGTGTTTCTAAGGAGCAAGAAGCGTATCAAAAAGCATTGAATGCGTATCGAGAAGAGCGTTATCAGCTTTGTTTAGAAACATTAGAAGCATATGCTGGAGAGATAACATTGGCCAATTTTTATTATCTAAATGCCATCACTACGCAACAATTGGAACAGCGTGCTGCCGCTCAAAAATTATACAAACAGGCGTTGTTGATAGATGCAGAACATTTCAATAGTAATCTCAATTTGGGAAGAATGTTCTATAATGATCAAAATTACGCGACCGCCGTTGGTTATTTAGAGAAGGCCTATGAAAAACGTGCGAAAGATGAAAAATTACTTTACGATCTAGCGAAGACCTATCATTACAATCAACAACACCAATTGGCTGTTAAAAAATTAGAGTTATATACTGCTCGTAATGCTAATGATGGGGAAGCATGGCGCTTGTTAGGAAGTAGTTATAGCCAGTTAGGGAAAACTAAAAGTGCTGCCAGTGCTTTTGATAAAGCCAAAAAGTATGGAGTAGGGAATGATGATTTGTATGAGCGGATTGCGCAAGATATTGCTGATAAAGGAAATAAAGCGCGCTCATTGACTAAAATAGGGAAATACAACGCTGCTATTGAGGTCTTAGAACAAGCAATAGAAGAACATCCTAAAGAGGTTGCTCTGTGTTATAATTTGGGATTAAACTATTTGGAAATAGGGAATGTTAAAAAAGCCCAAATACAATTTATTCGTACTGTTGAGCTAGATCCAGAACATGCAAAAGCTTATCAAGCGTTGGGAATGTTGCATTATGAACGAGAGGAATTTCAAACAGCTGGAGCATACTATTTAACGAGTATTGAAGCGGGAAAACAAGACGAATATTTATATTATCAAATGGGGAACTGTTGGTTTAAACTCAAACAATTTGAGCGGGCTATCGAGGCGTATAACAAGGCCGTAGCTATTAATGACCAAGAGAAAAACTTTTTCTTTAGTCTAGGATCCGCCCAATTGGCATTGAACCAGCAATACAAAGCCATTGATAATATGAAAAAAGCATTAGCATTGGACCCTCAATATTGGGAGGCGCAATACAATATTGCAGTCGCTTATTTTAAAATGAGTGAATACGAACAGTGTATGACAGAGGCAGAAGTGCTTCTAAAGCAAAACCCCAATTATGCCAAAGCGTACTTAATCATTGGGCATTCTTATCATAGAATGAGAAAATATGGTCTGGCACGAAAGTATCAGGAAGAGGCTAGGCGTTTAGATCCTACTTTAAAATTATAGGAAATGTGTTTCTCAAAGAGTGGAGTCTTAAGGAACTAGGGGAAAGGTATGAGGGCGAAAAAATTGCTATTGGCTTCTGAATTGGATGTTTTGATTGGGTTGTTCTTCTATAAAAGAAAAATACTAGCAGCTTAGACTTTGTATTATCATAAACAACGCATATATTTAGGAGAGAATCGCCTTATGCTATAAGGCCAAGCAAATTTATAGCATTACTAAACTAATAAATACAACAATGGCTGAAGATACAAGACTCGCTGTGAATCACCTAACCGACATTATGATTCCTGCTTTGAATAAGCGAAAAGAAGAGCGTATTGAGTTAGATCGAGAAACTAAAAATTACTGGAATCGTCTCAAAAAGCGCCTTCCAGAAGACATTACTACAGGAATAGAAGAAAACCCTAATGATGAAACTGCTCAGAACAATTTCAAAGATACACTAGAACAGTTTGTAGATAGATATCAGAATATTAAAATGAGTACCGCTATTTTTCTTGCTCAAAAAGGGGTAGAGTTGTAGACAGCCAAACTACATTGACTTCTTTATTAAAAGTGCCTTTGCTATATTTGTTAGCAAAGGCGCTTTTTTATAATAGAGACTTGTTTTCCTTACGCCAAGTAGCTGGAGGAAGTGGTAAAAGATCACGAACGAGGAGTGAAACATTCACGACGATAGAGAGCGAACTAAAAGCAACACGCTCCTGAACGTAGTGAACTAAACCATACGATGAAAAAGGAATGTTTTTACTGCGTGAGCCTGCGGCGTTTCCTAGATCAAGGCGAACCCTGAACCCAGCTTGTTGGCTCTTGTAAGCAACAAAGCGATCTGACTTATTTAGATACAGAGTATGATAATAAGCAACCTTAACGTGGGACTAGGGCAAAATAATCGTTTTTTAGTGACTACTTAAACAACAGTTTTAGGGGTTCCAATTAAATAAAGTATTTTATGTGCTTTTCCCTTTTTCTCTCCAATTTCCCAATTATAAGTAGAAGTGTTGCTAAGAGTAGCGACTAGTGCTTCCATTTCTTCGATAGAATAGGTTCTAAAACAAGAAACAACCCCATCCCACAAAACAAATAGAGGAATAATAGGAAGCAAATAAGTAAAGAGCAACCGTCTAAAACTAAAAGGACGGATAAAAGGCGTCACGAGTAAAACAGTGATGGGAGAAAAAATCATCGCCATAATACTAGGAATACTTCTATCCTGTGCTTCAAAGACACCAATGCTGGCACGTTTGTCTATTGCATTTTGTAGGATTTGAGCAGCATCTTCTGGTCTAAAATGATGAAAGGATAAAAATTGAGTGCGAAAACCCTGGAGGTGGGGAGGAACTTGTCTAGCATCTAGAGGGGTAGGAATGTATTCAAAATTATCCGCGAGTTGACGAGTGCGTTCGAAGGCCGCTACATTGGGATAGTAATCCGTGAGTACAATGTTTAGTGTAGGAATTTCTTTTTTTAATTCTTGGTTTAACCATAATAAACCACCGCCACCACCCGACGCTAAATCTATAATGGTATTGGCCTTGTCTTCTTTTAGTTTTTGAGTAAGAAGAGGGAGAATAGGCTGGTACAGTTTACTTTTGTTGGATAAGAATTGCAAAAAATCCGTCAAGTAATTTCTCAGAAAGGTAGGAAACCATTCTTGATCTTCAAATTCAAATAAATGGACTCTTTTCATAGTTGTTGGATGAAAGAACAAAGGAATAATTATCCTGCTTAAAAACAATCTTCTAAGATAAGAATACTTTTAATCTGCTCCATGTAGGAGGACACTTAATTTTGTTGTAAATTGACTTATTTCAACAAACATTTAAGCAGGTGTTTTAAGGCATTTTATCAATAGCTGCTTTTGCAATAGAGGAGA
Source organism: Aureispira sp. (assembly GCA_050633105.1). Lineage (GTDB taxonomy): Bacteria > Bacteroidota > Bacteroidia > Chitinophagales > Saprospiraceae > Aureispira. The sequence goes on from JBOEFW010000092.1 coordinate 10,348, forward strand.
AATGAACAATTAGTGGTTTTTGTCATGGATTTAAATAATAGAAGCCCAAAAAGTAGAGAAATAATGGTATATTGGACAGCTGCTTCAAGGCGAAACATTTTTTTATAAATTCGTCAATTATACTCTACAGAAGAAGTAGGTTTTATCTGTTTAAATAACGACAATCAATATATTACATGGCATTTACCTCTACACTTTTAAATCCCCTTCTCAAATGGTTTGTTCGCCGTCAAGCACAGAAGAACTTACCTGACTATAATCAAAATCAACATTTAAAAGGGTTAAAGGGAACAGTAGAAATCATCCGAGATACTTGGGGAATACCACATATCTATGCTCAGAATGAAGCCGATTTATTCTTTGCTCAAGGTTATGTACATGCCCAAGATCGTCTTTGGCAAATGGAACTACTGCGCCGAGTTGTTTCTGGACGTTTATCAGAAATTATAGGAAAAGAGACCATAGAAATTGACAAAATAACCCGCACGTTTGGATTTAGACACTTGGCGGAGCAAGATGCTCGAAAAATGGGGACTACACCCTCTGAACAAACGATTACAGCTTATACACAAGGGGTCAATGCTTATATTCAACAAACTAAAACGTTGCCTGCTGAGTATAAATTACTGCGTTTTGAACCAGAACCTTGGCAAATAGCAGATAGTTTGGCTATTGCTCGTTTTTTATCCTTACAAATGTCGCAAGGCTGGCTACACGAAATTGAGCGCTTGTTTTTGGCAACAGAATATGGAATGGAGAAGGCAGAAGAACTCTTTCCAGAATATCCACTAAAGAACCCTACGCCATTGGGCGACAAAATAGAGACCAATAAACGAACGGAAGAGTTATTAGAAGCGTTCAAAGGGCCTTTCCTACGTCCAATACAAGGCAGTAATAACTGGGTTGTTGCGCCTGAAAAAATGGAAACAGGTGCTGCCGCGCTTTGTAATGATCCACATTTGATCATCAATGCGCCTAACATTTGGTATGAGAATCACTTAGTGACAACAGATGGATATGCCAATACAGGCGTTTCGATGCCAGGGGTGCCTATGGTTTTAATTGGACACAATGAGCAGATTGCTTGGGGGATTACCTTGAGTTATGCCGATGTACAAGATACGTATATCGAACAGTTTGTTAGCGAGGGAAGTTCGCAATATCGGTTTAAGGACCGTATCTTAAAGGCAGATGTTCGTCAAGAAAAAATTCAAGTAAAAGGAGAAAAAGAAGCCGTAGAACTGACCTGTAAAAGTACGATTCACGGACCTGTTCTTGCGTTTTTACCTAAGGATCAAGGTTTATCTTTGTGTACCAAAGCATTGCAAGACAATGAGATGCTGGCGGGGTTTTACAATATGAATAAAGCAGCAGATTGGGATGATTTTGTTCATGCGGTGCAACAAATGACCATTCCTTCTCTGAATATTGTGTATGCTGACAAAGCACAGAACATTGGGTATTACATGTCAGGAGAGGTGCCGATTCGGGAACGTTCCAAAGGTTTATTGCCTCATATTGGTTACAGTGGAGATCAAGAATGGACAGGGAAGGTACCTTTTGAGGAGATGCCCCACGCATTAAATCCTAAATCGGGTTATTTTTATACCTGTAATAATAAAATCGTAAGCGATGATTTTCCACATGATTTGGGGCACACTTGGATGAATGGCTACCGTGCTAAGCGCTTGAGGGAATTATTTGCTTCTAAGGAACGCTATAACTTCGAAGATTTTGCAGCTTGGCAATTGGACTTTATGTGTTTGCCAGGTTTGACTTTTGCTAAATTGGTGGCAGCGCAAGAAGAGACGGCTGCCTATCAAGCTTTATCCACAGAGGTAAAGAGCATGGCAGAGCTTTTGATCAATTGGGATGGATACTTAACCGCCGATAGTCAAGGAGGAGTAGTGTATGAAGTATTAAAACAGGAATTGATAAAGTTGGTGTTTCAGCCAGCGCAAGTTTTACAAGGGTTGGTGAGTCAAAAAGAAGTGTCTATCTTTTTGGTCTCTGAATTTTTTGGGCATGATGTCCCAACGTTGTTGCGTTTATTCGAGAACCCTGCTTCTAAATGGTGGAAAATGTCTCCTGAAGAAACTCTGCTTAAAGCATTAGAAGCAACAAAGGTTTTCTTAGAAGAACAACTAGGAGCTACGCAATCGGGCTGGCAATGGGGACGATTGCACCAGTTTATAGCGAAGCATCCTTTGGCAACGCAAGATTTGTTGAAAGGAATTTTTGATATTGGGCCATTTCCTATTGGAGGGGATACCGACACCTTGTGTCAAATTGCTAATATACCAGAGCAAGAGCGAGGAAACAGCTCGATGATTGGCCCTTCTTTTCGACAGTTATTGGATTTGGGCGACTGGGATAACTGTTTGTGTTGTGCTCCTTTGGGGCAAAGTGGGAATACTGTTTCCCCCCATTATAAAGATCAATTAGACAATTGGGTACAAGGGAAGTACAAGCCTATGTTGTGGAGCAAAGAAAAGGTCTTAGCAGCTAAAACATATAGTTGTACCTTAGAGCCAGAACAATAAGAGGCCTTGCTATCAGACATTTAAATAGTTGCTAAAAGTTCTACTCTGTGAGGTCTATGGCGTCCTCTAACTCATTATTTGATCCTGTGTAATAGATCAGACCGTTTCACGAGTGTTGAAAATACTCGTCTTAGCCCGCTAAGACGGTGTTTTTACTGCGTGAACTCACCAGTTCGGTTTATGGAGCGACTATCTGTTCTCCTCTACTTAAATAGCTACATGGCATTTTGGTTAAATAGGGCAAGAGTAATAATCATTTTTACTTTGTGAGCTTACAAACTCGGTTGAGTACAAAAGCCTCCCTAGGTGATTTTTTGGGAGATAACTTAATACATGGCCTAAAAAAGACTTTGGAAGTTTATTCCAAAGTCTTTTTTAGGTAGAGTCGTCTAAAGATGAATTAGGCAATCCCATAGTTGGTAATTCTATGTTTGACACGGTAAAGAGCAATTACTTCTTGAATTTCTACCTCATAAGGTGGGTAGATTTGATTATCAGAAATAAGGCGCAAACCTGTTGTTTGGTTATCGTGCTTAATGTTCTGAACACGTTTGGTTACGACAGAGTCCTTGGTTACAATAACATAAACCGAGTTATCTTTGATGGAACCAAATGGACCACTTTCTACTTGTTCACAGATAACAATATCGCCATTAGTGATGTTAGGAAGCATACTATCTCCACTAATTTCGATGGCTGTTAAGTCTCCTTCTAGCCCAGGGATAGAAAATTTCTGTACCTCTATGTTTTCTTGGTTAGCTTCATCATAATCTGATTGTTGAGCCCCCAAAGAAGTCCCTGCCATAGCCTGTACATTAACCAAGGCAATATTCTTTTGTCCTTCAAAGATTTTCTCTGCTAAAGGAATTTGTAGGGCATCATCACCATCGAACATTTGTTGACTGCCTCCAAATAGAAAATTGGCGTTAATCCCATAGACTTCAATGAGTTTATTCATTTGATCTAAGGTAATGTTACGTTTCCCTTTTAGAATACTGTTGATAACGTGGTTGTAAGTTCCCAATTGGGCAGCAATATCAGATTTACTCTTGATTTTTCCCTGCTCCTTTAATGCGTCATAGACTAATCTAAAACGTTGGTTAACAATATTATCAATAAAATTAGACATGATCTTCAATTTTTGTTCTTTGGATAGTAATGAATTTTCCTATAAGAAAAAACAATCCTGTTTTGTTGAAAAATGCTGAAGGATAAATCTGTTTTTTAAAACAAAAAGTTTTATCTTTGTAGCAACCCTAAATTAAAGTTTGCATTAATCTAGCTCAACTTACCAGTAAAGTTATTAAAATTATGGCGTAGATGCAAATATTTTTGTTTGTTTTTGAAACATAAAAATGTAGTTATGTCTTGTAAAATCATATTGTTGACTTGTTTGGCCTTTTTATTGACTTGTTGTCAAGGTAAAACGACTACTATTGGGGAAGCCGATGTATATAAAAGTATAGGAGGGCAAATTAGAACAGAACGATTGAAACAAGGAATTTCACAGCAACAATTGGCCGATGAAGTAGGGATTACACAAGGGAGTTTGAGTTTGATAGAAGATGGGTTAGCCACTCCAATTCACAACAAATTGTTGGATATTGAAGCTTATTTGAAGATGACAGTGCAGTTAGAAGGCCCACATAAGACGATTCAAGAATATGTCAATGCAAAACGACAACGTCAAACAGATTAAAAGTTGTTTTATTACTGATAAAAGTCTAACTTAGTTTTTGACTTGAAACAGACATAAGTGACACTTTGGTTGTTAGTAAGTCCTTTAAAATCAGTGCTTTGATGAAGGATGGTAGTTTTTTAGTTGGATGGATCAATACTAAAAAAAAATTCAAGTCTTTTGACGATTAACCTCCAAAAAAAACTTAAAGCACTAATTCACAACCATTTTACTTTTTTACTGTTCATAGAAATACCTTTTAAATAAACTTGTATTAAATGTTGTAACATTGAACGACATTGTATATATTTGTACTACCTAATTATAAATGAATAATATTGTATGAAAATAGAAGAAGAAATAAAACAAACAAAACCATTTGCTAGTCCACAGACAAAAGCTTTGGTTAATTTAGCGTTTACGGCTTCTTGGATAGAAGGGGAGCAAGCCAAATTTTTGAAACCTTTTGGTATTTCTATTCAACAGTACAATATTTTACGGATTCTAAAAGGAATGCGCCCCAAACCTGCTACCGTCAAAATATTAATTGAACGGATGATAGATAAAAATTCGAATGCTTCTCGATTGGTTGATAAACTATTGAAAAAAGGATTGGTAGAGCGGAATGCTTGTTTGGAAGATCGTCGCCGTGTGGATGTAGTGATTACAGAGGAAGGGCTAAATATGATTGATTCCGTTACAAATGCTATGAAAAGTAGTGCATTGTTATTGCATTTGAATGGAGAAGAAGCGAACCAATTATCAGATTTACTCGATAAAATGAGAGGGGCTTAATAGGCCTTTTTTTACCTAAATTAATGTCTATACATTTAATGAAAGTGTATTTTAATACAACTGATTAAAGAAGGAATCACTATAATTTATAAATACGTTAAAAACAGAAGGACATGAGTCAAAAAGTAATTATTAATGAGAAAGTAGTATTAGCTATTCGAATCTTATTGGGATTGGGGTTAGTTGTATTTGGATTGAATAAGTTTATCGGTTTTATGCCACAACCTCCTGCACCTGCTGATGGAAAAGCTTTTTTAGATCAGTTGTTTAATGCTAAGTATGTAATGAATATTGCAGGCGCTGTTTATTTGGCCGCAGGAGTTTCTTTTTTAACGAATAAATTTGTTCCATTGTTGGCCATCATTTTATTCCCTATTTTATTAAATGCCTTCTTATATCATGCCCGCTTTGATCCAGCAGGAATCGCAGGTGCAGCCGTTTTTACAGCGCTTAATATCTTTGTTATAGTTGCCCACAAACCTGCCTATAATGATTTGCTAAAACCTTAAATTGTAAGAATAAGAGCACATAATTTGTAAAAAAGGTTGTTTTAATGGCAAATAATAAAATTCATTTACTATTTTAGCAGCAGGGCAAGACTTATAGCATTACATGAGGTTGGCCTGATGATAGGATGATTTTTGCTCATTAAACTCTAGTTATAACAGTGGGATTTGATAATAAAGACAGCCGATTTGATAGTGTATACTCTCAAAAGGTAAAAGCGGGAAAAAGGAGAACCTATTTTTTTGATGTGCGCAAAACCAAAGGCGCTGATTATTATATTACAATTACAGAAAGTACGCGTCGTTTTGAAGACGATTCTTATTCACGCCATAAGATCTTCTTATACAAGGAAGACTTTAATCGTTTTGTAGAAAGCCTTGTAGATGTAGTAGACCACATCAAGACGGAATTGTTGCCTGATTATGATTACGATGAGTTTGCTCGTCGCCATGAGGAACGTGAAAAGGAATACAACAATGCCAATAATGAGGAGGGAAATGATGATACTCCTTCTAATTCTAGTACAGAAGATGATGATGTTGGAGAGTGGTAAATCCACTTTTCTTGACTATGAAAATATATAGGAAAGCCAAGACTATTTGTAGCGGCCCTTCTCAAAAAAGCGAAAAACCAAAGAATGGTTAATCGCTTTTTTGCTAGTTGTTCCTTTTCAAACTTTTGTTTATACCAATCAACAAAAAAACTCTTTTGTTGTTACTTTCTAATAATTCCCTTCAAAAATTGCTGTAGTAATAGCTTAGTTTTATTTTGAGCTGTAACAAAAAAAACGTATTTTTAAGGAGCGCTATTATTAACTAATTCCCTCCAATTTTTCCCGTCCAATAAAGAAGTTAGAGTTTGTTTAAAATGTA
>JBOEFW010000092.1:16753-62402 GCA_050633105.1 Aureispira sp.
TTCATTGATAACAAATTTAAACATGCTCTTAATCGCTTTTGAGAAGTGGAACTATTCAGAAAAAAATAACGACAAATGTTATCTTTAAGTACTGAATGGCGTTAAGCTATCGTTTTAGTGTAAGAAAAGGCTGTTTTTGCTAGATAACAGTCTTAGAAGTTGAAAAATTGTTTTATCGAGCGCCTATAATACAAAACTATGAAAAAATTATTGTTGCTAACCGCTGTTGTTCTTGCCCCTTTCTTGTCTAAAGCACAGTTCAACTGGGGACATAACTACTTTGAAGTAGGAATAGGCGGTGGCGTTATGAACTATTCTGGTGAATTGACCAACTCTATTGTTGATTTTAAACACTTGCATTTTGGTGGATCTATTTTTGGGCGCTACAATATGGGGAAATTTTTAAGTCTTCGTCTTCAATTGGCTTTAGGGTCTATTTCTGGAAGTGATGCCGATTCTCCTGATCTACGTAACCGTATTCGTAATTTAGATTTTCGCTCTCATTTATTTGAAGGAGCCTTAATGGTTGAGGCGAACTTGATGGGTTTTCAACCTAGAGGACACGAAAAAATGTTCTCTCCTTATATCTTTGTAGGTTTAGGGGTATTTAATTATAACCCTTACACCACTCATTTTGATCCTAATAGAGATGGTGCTCGTGCTTACTTACAAGACTTAAACACTGAGGGACAAGGAAGTAGTACGTTCTCTAATCGTGCTCCTTATGCAACAACTCAGCTGTCTATTCCAATGGGTATCGGAATAAAGTATGCTATCAACAGTAACATCAGTCTTGGTTTAGAGGTGGGTTTCCGTCCAACTTTTACCGATTACTTGGATGATGTAGGCCAAACATACCCTGTTAATGCCTTAACAGGAGAGCCTTTTTATGACCAGACTCCTTATTTACCAGGTGAATTTGGTGATAAGTCAGCACAAGAACTGTTCTCTGATAAAAGCTATGCTTTTATCTTGGATGACTTGCAGGCACGTGCCACCAGTGGAGATCCTAATTTAGATGCAGAATTAGCCTCTGATATTCAAGGGATGAGCTTAAGCCAATTCTTAAATGAATATGGGGACTACATTAGTGGTCAGGCAACAGCTACAGCAAATTCTAAAGAAGAAGCTGCATTAGGAGAGTATAACAGTTATATTAATGCGCGTGGTGGAAATCTAGTTCGTGGTGATAAACTGAATGACTGGTATATGTTTACACAAATTACGATCTCTTATAATTTCATTGAGAATGGATTAGTAGGCGCCAGAAAACGTCGTAAACGTAGAGCAGGATGTAAAAGGGCTCAATTCTAAGCAATGAATTCTTACTAGCAATAAAAAAACGGACAAACCTTCAGGTTTGTCCGTTTTTTGTTTTTAGAATAGATAAAAGCTGATGTAGTTAGAATGCTTTTCTATTTACAATAAGGCAAAATCATCTTGATTAAGCCTTCAATAATAGTGGCCTTATCTACAGGCAATGCATACCCCATCAAGGAATAGCCTTCTACATAAGGCATTAATAGACTCACAATCAGCTCTGGTTGTGTGCTGTAAGGGGTAAATTGTTCCTTCAACCAATCGTTGTACTGTTGGTAATAATGTTTGACCAGCGCATCAATTGAAGGCATCTTAGTGGCTAAGGCCCAGATCTCCCGAAACATCGCACAGCGCTCGCTATCGTTACCATGAATTAGGGACTGTTCCAATACAATTTCTAAGAGAGAGACAAAGGAAATATCCTGTGGTAAAGCAGCAAGACTATTGGTGACTTCGATCTCGTTCTGACGAAAGTAATCTGCAATGGTAGCTTCTAATAAGGCATTTTTATCCTTGTAATAATATTGCAAATTACTTAAGCGCATAGCTGCTTGTTTGGCAACTTTACGCATGGTTAAACCGCCTGCTCCTTCACATCTAAGGATTATAATGGTGGTTTGAATAATCGTGGCTGTTTTCTCTGCTCTCTTGCTCATAATGATGAATTGACCCCTAAGATACAAAGTATTTCTTTGAAAGGGTAGGCATAAATTTGTATTTATTGGTCAAATGACCTATTTTTGTTTTAATTGGTCGAATGACCTATTTTAATTTAAAACAAAAACGAATAAAATAAATACAATGAACATATTGATAATCAATGGAAATCCCAAAGAAGGAAGTTATAGTGATGCTTTAGTAGAGGCTTATCAAGAAGGCGCTACTGCTGCTGGAAATACCATAGAAGTACTTGACTTAAGGGGGTTAAATTTTGATCTGAGTCTGCAATTTGGATATAATAAAACGATGAAATTGGAGGCAGACTTGGAAAAGGCCATTCAAAAAATGCAATGGTGTGACCATATGGTTTGGATCTATCCTTTATGGTGGTCTGGTTACCCTGCTTTGATGAAGGGTTTTATAGATCGAACATTTTTGCCAGGGATTGCCTATAAGTATCATGGCAACGAATATTTTCCAGAACAATTGTTTAAAGGCAAGACGGCACGCATCATCTGTACAGCTGATTCTCCTAGTTGGTTCAACTATTGGGCATTGGGCAATCCCTCTACAAAGCAGTTAAAAAAGGCAACACTTGGTTTTTGTGGTGTCAAGCCTGTTCGTACAACTTTTATTGGCCCTATTCGTAATTCTACGCTTGCTTTTCGTGAAAAATGGTTGCAGAAAGTCACTGCAATTGGTCGCAATCTCTCTTAGTTATTTCGGTGAAAATCGTTATCTTATATAATCAATTGTAGAGTTGTTAGTAATATTTGATTAGACTACAAATAAGATAGAAGCTTAAAATTTAAAATCCGATTCAAAAATAGAAGCACCATTATGAAAGCATTAGAAAATTTGAAGTCCATGAATTTAGAGTTGCCCAAGCCCTCTATTCCTGGAGGAGCTTATACCTCTGTTAATGTACGGGGACAAATTGCCTATGTAGCGATTCAATTTCCTATTATCAACCAAGTTTATCAGTATCAAGGAGTACTAGGGCAGGAGTGGACAACAGAAGATGGTTATAAAGCTATGCAGGTTTGTGCGCTTAATATTTTGGCGCAAATCAATGCTAAAGTAGGGATTGATAGAATAGAAGGGCTGAATCATATCGATGCTTATTACAGAGCGACCACGGATTGGGATGAGGCTCCTGTCGTTGTGGATGGTGCCTCCGAATTGTTTGTGAAGGTTTTGGGAGAAAAGGGAACGCATTCCCGAGCGATTTTTGGCGTACAGGCTTTGCCCCGAAACTTTAGTGTGGGGATAACAAGTAGCTTTACGCTTTTAGGATAAAAGAACTGTGTTTTTCATAAGGGAAGTGAAGTGTTGTAGATGTTTCTTTATATAAGGATTTGTAGAGAACCTACCCTAACAAAAAATGAGGCTGTCGGAAAATCCGCAGCCTCATTTTAATCGCATTTTAAAGAAATCTTACTCTTTGTCCGTTGCTGGTTGAAAGGCCCAATCCCAAGCTTTGGTTTTGAGTACTTTGAGTAGACGAGAGGACGGTCGAGGGACAAAAGCAATTGGAAATGGCACTCCCTTAATAGTTAAGAAGCCACTCGTAACAACAATTGTACGGTCGTTGTGGTCAATTTCTTCTTCTGTCATGTCACTTAATAAACCTAGATCTCTTAAAGTATTAATTAAGATCAAGGAGAAGGCAACGATTCGCTCTGGTTGCATGATTTGTATATAGTCCTCAAAGGTAGGTAGACTCAAGGCGATGTCTTGCTCATCCAATTGTTTCTCATCCAAGGAACGGAAAGGCGATAGATAGCCAATAGAAAGACGCTTATCAGGAAAGTAATTCTTGAAAAAACTCTTTGTATTGCCTGCTGGTTTATAAGGATGGCTAGACAGTAATTTCTGTGCACGATAGCCTTTGTTTAATGCAGCCGTTGGATTCAATTCTAACAATAAAACAGATTTTGGAATCGGCGCGGCAGGGGATAATTCATAAAACCACTTCGTATTCTTTTCCTTTGCGATTTTATAAATGGAACTCTTTTTATAAACTTTGGCAATTTTAGGAAGCAAATTTTCGTAGGCTCTGTTATCTGCTTTATAATCGCTTTTGATAACTTTGCGGCCACGTTGTGGCTCTGGTTCTACTTTTTGCTTATTGGATTTTCTGGCTGTTATGACCTTTTTAGGTTCTACTGTGTTCGTTTCTGATTTTGGAAGAACTTCTTTTGGTACAACAGTTTCTACCACTTTCTCTTCTACAGGTTCTATAATGATCCTAGGAGTAGTAGTTGGTATTTTACGAACAGGAGGCGTATTATCAGGATCTTCAGGATCTAGCAATTCCATGTCAATTTGACGTCTTGATTTGCTTGCTCCCAAGATACGGACCCAAACTTTATCTCCCATTTTGTAGTTGCAACTAGGCGACTTAATTTGGAATTTGTGTTCTGTCGGTTCAAAATCATCAAACATTTTTTCGTAACGAATCATGCCTTCGCAGAAGTTGGCTGTTAAGCTCACATAAACGCCATGATCAGCGATTCCAGAGATGGTTCCTTCGAATATCTCTTGAAGATGTGCTTCTAAGAATTCGGCTTGTTTGTATTTGATGGATTCCCGTTCTGCTTCCATGGCATCACGCTCTTTTCTAGAAATATGCTTACAAGATTCTTCCAATTTCTTGGGATTCATGCGTTTGTTATTTCCACTCAAATAATCGTGTAAAATACGATGTGCTAACACATCAGCATAACGACGAATAGGAGAGGTAAAGTGCGAATAAGTAGCAAAGCCTAGGCCGTAGTGACCAATGTTATCGATCGAATAAACAGCCTTTGCCATTGTTCGAATTGCTAGTTGCTGTAAGATATCTGCTTCCGTTTTACCTTCAACTTCTTTCAACATTTTACCAAAAGCCTTCTTGACTTGGTCAGGGGAATCAATTTTCATAGGATAGCCCATCTGTGCCGCAAAATCTGTGAAGTTTTGTACTCGATCCATATCAGGCTCATCGTGTATGCGATAAATCATCGGCCATACAAAGTCTAATTTCTCATGAAGACCATGAATTAAGGCACCAACACGCTTGTTGGCTAGTAACATAAAGTCTTCCACCAACATGTTGGAATCCTTGCGTTCCTTTAGATAAACATCTACAGGGACACCCTTGGCGTCTAAAACAAAACGAACTTCAGGCGATTCAAAATTGATTGCGCCTTTTTTGAAACGTTGATTACGCAATAAGTGGGCGTATTTATTTAATAATTGCAGTTCATCCACATAGTCTCCTTCGCCTGTTTCTAAGCGCTCTTGTGCTTCTTCATAAGTAAAGCGGCGGTCCGAGTAAATGACCGTGCGGCCAAACCATTCGTTAACAATATTGGCGCGATGATCCAATTCAAAAATAGCAGAGAAGGTTAATTTTTCCTCTTCTGGACGCAAGGAACAAACTCCATTGGAGAGTTTTTCAGGGAGCATTGGTAAGACCCGATCGACCAAATAAACAGAGGTTGTTCGGTTGGCTGCTTCTTTGTCTAAGGCAGAATCTGGACGTACATAATGCGAAACATCAGCAATGTGGATACCAATTTCATAATTGCCATTTTCCAATAATTCTACTGATAAAGCATCATCAAAATCCTTTGCAGTGGCAGGGTCAATGGTGAAGGTGGTAATTGCGCGCATATCTCGGCGTTTGGCAATTTCTTCCGCTGCAATTTCTGTATCAATTTCTGCATTTTCTTTTAAAACATCAGGCGGAAAAGCCAAGTTGAACCCTTTCTGAATAAGAATGGATTGCATTTCAATATCATTGCTTCCTTCTGTTCCAAAGTAAGTGGTGATTTTTCCTTCTGGGCTAGTTTTGTGGTCGGTATGCCATTTAGTAATGGTAACGACTACCTTAGCGCCATTTTCTGCTTCTTTAGGGATATTTTTGCGGTGTACAAAAATATCGGTTTGCATATTTAGATTGTCAGGAATGACAAAGGCAAACTTATCAGATAGAGAAAGGGTACCAATAAATTGGTCCAGTTTACGTTCTACGATACGAACGACTTTTCCTTCTAGTTTGTCTTTTCGACTTTGGTGCCAAGCGACTTCTACAGTATCGCCATTAAGGGCGCCAAGCAATTTGTGTGGTGGGACAAAAACATCTAGTTCTAATACTTCATTGTCACAAATAATGTAAGCAGAACCGCTACGAGTCGCATCTACGCGACCAATCGCCAATGCTTCGTCTCCACGGCGTTCTCTTTTTGTTGTTGGTGCTGTTTTATTCCACTTGTACTTTCCACGGTTGGTTTGCTCTAAGCGACCTTTATTGACTAATTCCTCCAAGCTGTGTTGGACAGAATCTTTGGAGTTGCTTATTTTAAGTTTTTTAATAACGCCTTTGGCGTCTAAACGAACGGTTAGTTGTTTGCTAAACAAATCTACTAAGCGCTTTTCTAAATTAGCAGCAGACAGAGTTTTAGGTTTTCTGTTGCTACCTTTTTTTCTTTTTTTTGACATTAATTTTCTTTTGTAAGGGGTGGTTTTTTGGAATGCCTTATTTGATGGATTGGATTAATATAGAGCATAATCCAAGGCACTAGAACCACATGCATGCATTGAGCATGTCTTTGAGTGTGTTTAAATGGCAACAATTTCGCCGTCGCCAGTCATTTGTAATGTAGTGTGAAGGTGGGTAGAGTCGGAAGAAACAGGAGCTGTATTTCCTTGAGCGTCTAGGCGCCCTTCTGCAGAACTAAACAACCAACTTTCACTGATTGTGCAGACCATTTGATACAACCCATCTTCTGTATATTTAGTTCCCGCGATTTTCTTTTTATCTATTAACAAGCCGTCTTTTGAAAAAGTAGTTAGAAAATAGGTCGTACCTTCTATACCTGCTTCCCAATAAACAATCGCCCAGAAACCATGCGTATCAGCAATGGAAAAACAAGGCATGAACTCCGTATAATCATCCAAAACAGCATCTTTGTCCAAAACAAAATTGAACAACCATTCTGCCGATAAAGGATCATTTTTGCGACTAATTAAGCGCTGTGTATTGGATGTAATGGTATAAGGTAATTCTACAAAAGGAAAAAATTGCAGAAAATTTTCAAAAGTGATGCGATTTTTTCTCTTAGAAGGAATAATACGAACCTTGTCTTCTTTGAAATTCTTAAGATCATCTACATTTTGATCGTTAGTAGAATCGTCCTGTTGGTGTTGGCCGTTGTCGTCTTTATGGTGTGGATGTCTTGGTTTCATGCTGTTGTAAATGGATTATAAACTGTCTAATTGTTTAACGTAAAGCAATAGTGCTGTGTTTCAATAAATGAAATCTATTGATCAAGACTAGGCATATTTTTTTGAAGGGCAGCAGGCAATGAAAAAGTAACCCTGCGCCCTTTTTTAGTGGCATATATAGTATCCTTATCTTCTTCTGAACGACTGCGTTCATTCGTATTCATTTTTGAGATTTGACCACCAAAATTCTTAAAAGTAGCAGCAGCACTGCTTTCATCTTTATGCAATAAAGCGACAGCAACTAAACGCTGCTGGCTTGTTCTTTCAAAATCATAATAAGCCGAGGTGAAATTTTCTATTTCCAAATCCTCCGTAAATTGCTGCCATTGGGTAGCGGTTAGGGTATTCACCACATGAGCTGCTGGGCGTAACTTTAAAACATTGGCTTGATTTTGTCCTAACTTAACCCCCTTTAAAAAAGTAGGTAAGTAAGGGGTACTGTTAGCAGCAGTTGTTTTTCGTGAACAAGCAGTAAATGTAATTAAAAAGAGGAACAAGGCAGTTCCTGTTATCTTTAGAATAGGACGAATTGATGGAATGATTTTCATAAAAAGTTGGCTTGAATAATCTTAACAAGAATTGCTTTCACAAGGCTTAAAATCCTTGGAAAGCACGCGCAGCAAGATACAATATCTTTGCTGAATAGTTCTATTGGTATAGTTATATTATAGACCGCTTTTATAAAGCGTCTGCCTGTTGCATCTTTGGTTTGAGAATGCTGTGATCAACATAGAAGGTTCCAAAAGGAATGAGGCAAGCAATCAGTACTTTCCAAGTCGTTTGTGTAAACGACCATTTTTGTCTGATGGCAACACTTAATGTACTGAGGACAAAGAGTAAAAATAGAAGACCATGAACAGGGCCAATGGCACGAACCATTTCAGGTAAATCCCAGATTCTTTTTAGGGGAACAGCAATGAAAATTAACAACAACAAAGAAGTACCTTCCAAAAAGGCTAATAAACGTAAACGCCCTAAAGGGGTAGTTAATAGATTGGTCATAAGGATTAAAATCTAAATGAAAGATATACGATGAATATTGAAAACTATCTAAACGATAGAAAGGCAAAAATAGGCGCTTTTAGAAGGAAGGACTAACTAAATTATGGTGAAAATTTGAGACATTTGGACGATGTACTTGATAAGTACTGTTGTGATGAAATCAAGAAGAGGGAACGGCTGCTTCTATGGGTTCTAAAACATAAGTCGCTTGTCTAAAAAAGAACAAAATAGATTGGCTCGATTGGGCTACAATTCGCCAGTTCATCGCCTCAAAAGCTTCTTTCCAACCTGCATCAGATTTATTTTGATAAGTCATAGAAGAATGCCCTAAGTTGACCAAGGTATCCATGGCATAGGTCATGTATTGTTGAATGATATTACTATAGACATCCTCAATAATGACTAAGCGTTTTGCTACTCTAGCTGTTTCTTCTAAAACAGGAATGGGATCAGGTGTGTGGTGCAATACCGTTAATAAGAGTGCCGTATCAAATTGACGCTCTTCAAAAGGCAAGTGCAAGCCATCATAAACCGTCACTTTGACTTCTGGCACAATCGATAAATCTGCTACATCTACCGCCGCACAAGGATAACCTTGTTGGCGCAAGCTTTCCACAATTAATCCATTGCCACAGCCTATGTCAACATGTTGTTGTCCTTTGGTTAAGTGAGGAAGTACTGGACGTAGTTTTTTGCGAATCCAAGCTTGCCCAAATCGGCTGCTATAGAATTTGCCAAAAAGATCAAATTTTCGAATGAGTTGCAACAACATAACAGAAGGATAAAATTGGAAGCAGTTTAAAAAAGGGTTTCATGGAGCAGGATGTATTTTTCTTAAACAACTTCTTAGATAGAAAATGAGACAAAAGGACGCTTACTAAGCGTTCTTATCTTCGTAAAGGTAGTGCTAAACCCCTTGCTACCCAAAAAAAATATTCACAGTGTTGTCACAAAAATAAAGCTTAGTTGAGAATAGGGGTGAGCATCTGCCCAATAATACTGTAGGTGCCTCCTTGTTCTTCTAAGACATTTTTCCAAAGTTGTTGATCACTTCCAAAGACATATTCTTGATGTCCTTGTGCCGTTAGCCAAGACGCCATAGAGTGTTCTGCTTGTAATTGACCCGCGGACCAACCTGTATAGCCGACAAAAAAGCGAATGTCGTCTGGCTGAATGATGCCTTGAGCGGCATACGTTTTTAGGTCTTCAAAATCACCTCCCCAGTAGACACCAGAGAGCACTTGCACACTGTTTGGCAATAGATCGCCTTTGGTGTGTAAATAATGAATGGTATCTGTTTGGACAGGGCCACCATAATAAACCTCACATTCAAATTCAGGAAAGCTAGAAATGAGCTCCTGGATATTCATGCTAATGGGCTTGTTTAGAATGAAGCCAAACGAGCCATCTTTTTGGTGATCGCACAGCAGAACTACCCCACGTTTGAAGTTAGGATCTAATAAATAGGGTTCTGCAATCAATAATGTTCCAGCTTCTAATGCCGTTCCTTTGTTTTTACTCAACGTTTGTTCATTATTAGAGGTTGATTAAAGCCTCAAGTTACAAAAAGAAATGGATTCTCTGCTTAAGAATTAAGTAGAACTAGGTGTTGTAAGGAGCCTAGTTAAGAGCATGTTTAAATTTTTCATCAATGAAAAACAAGCCTTTATGAACCTGACTTCAACTTAGTATCGGNNACTTTTTGTCAGAACCACAAACTATTAATTTTCAACCTTAATAAATTTTAAACAAACTCTAAGTTGGTTTGGTCTATGGCGTTTCTATTGCTGTTTTATAACAAAAAATAACAATAGGAGGGAAAGGTGGTGCCAATTGACTGTTTCTTAATGGAATGGATCTCCCTTCTAGGATTATTTTTTAATAAAAATCTGGCAATAATAGTATTGTTGGTCACTGGATAGAGCAATGCCAATACCTGTCCAATCAAAATCGCCTTCAATGTTGTTTCTATGCCCACTACTTTCTAGCCAAGTTTGTACAATACGCTCTGCATTAGCACTGCCCAAGGCAACATTTTCGGCGACGCTAGTGCCACTTAATTTATGGAGTAAGACCCGCGCTCGTTCTTGAAATCCTTCATGACCAAAAGACTGGCGACCGTCTGCCATATCTTGGGCATGTTGTGTTGCAGCTACTTGGATGTGTGGATTGATTTGTAACAAAGGTAAATATTGTTGGGCGCGATGTTGGTTGATTTGCTCAAATATATGGTAATTGATGTTGTCAGACAGGGCTGTTTTTTCTTCTGTGTCTGTATCATAGGTATTGGGATGTGGTGCTTTGATGAACAATTGAGTAAAAACACGTTCCCCGTTTTTATCTCTGACCACAGAGATGCCCGTGAGATTAAAGTCCCCTTCAATGTTTTTACGGTGTTGGGCACTGTTCAACCAACTTTGAACTACTTCGTGGGCGCTGCGTTGTCCCATTGCTACATTCTCAGAAGCAGCAGAACCACCTAGGCTTTGCACGAGCGAATTAGCACGCTCCGAAAAGCCTGTATGACCAAATGGAACGGAACCATGTGCCATGTTGTTAGAGTGTTGGTAGCTCGCTTCCTGTATAGGTAAGTAAAACGCCAAAGGTGACAAATTTAAAGTCGCTCGGTGTTCGTTAACCAGTTGTAGGATCTCTATTTCTATATCAGAAACATTAGTCATAAAAGGAAAAAATTATGCAGATAGTGTGTGAATAATGTCTATATAATGACGAAACTACAAAAATATTGTAGGAATAGACAATCTATTTATCTAGAAGCCAATTAGTCATCAATTATCCTGTAATAACTACTGTTCATCGAAAAATACCTTTTATAAGGTATCTTTACACCTAACTTTAGATTCTAAAGTAGTAAATTATAAAATGATATAAGAAGGATGAAAGTACGAGTAAGGACGTTATTTACATAAAACAAAATCGTGCAAAAAAAGTTCTTTTCAGCGCGTAAAAAAATAAAATAAATGACCATAAAAGGAACGGTAAAATATCAAGATTTATCAGGCGGATTTTGGGGAGTTATTGGAGCGCAAGGAGAGCGCTGGAAACCAGTTAAAATGCCTAGGAAACTTCAAAAAGAAGGCTTAAAAGTACAGCTTGAAGCAGAAGAGGTTCAGAATGTGGTGTCCATTTTTATGTGGGGAACAACCATCGCCATTAAAGATTATAAGACTTTGTAAATTATTTTTTGTATCCAACAAAGTGTTGCATAAAGCATTACTTTGACAACTATAGTATTATGTTTTCATTCCTCGCTATTATCAGCTATTCGGTTGCCTTTTTGGCCCTTTCTCTCTGGTTTTTATTTAAGCACAATGAAACGCTTCGGCCCTTAATGGGCAAGGGCTTCTTGGTTTCCTTTGGGGCTTATTTAGGACTTTCTTTATTAATGCCAGGTATTGTTTCATGGACGTCTTTGGGAGGTCATTTATTCTTGCTCTTTGGAGGTGGTTTCTTTCTCAATACCTTTAGTGGGCATAAGATGGTTTTTGTCCCTATGTTATTATTAATGGTAACAGGGTACTTTTTTGGTATGACAGGTTGGAGCTATGATAATAATAGTACCACTACTATGGATAACTTAGACCCTAATAATGAATTGTTATTAGAAATAAGTAATGGGCATCAATTGTCAGAACTACAAACCATCGTAGAGCAATACAATTTGGTGTTGACGCCTGCTTTTAGTCCACAAGATGGATCAATAACAGAGTTAGATGACTATTATGCGGCCAATATTCCATCGAATCAGACTGCACAATACGACGAAATTGTAGCCGCTTTTCGAGCCAGTGGATTGATTGATCATATTGAGGCGAATGAAATCCTTTCTTTAGATCCAATGGAGCAAAGTGTCATCGTAGAAAAAAACAATAAACGCCCTTATGCAGTAAATGATCCAGATATTGATAAGGTTTGGGGGTATAAAACAATGGAAGTAGAAGCCTTATACCAGTTGATGAACGAAAGTAAAATTAAGCCTAAAAAGAAAGCCCGAGTAGTTATTATTGATACAGGAGTTGATGCCACACATGAAGATTTGGCAGGCAACTTTGTTTCTATTAAGAAAGAGTATGATGTAGATCCCCACAGTCATGGTACCCATTGTGCAGGGATTGCGGCAGCAGTGAGTAATAATAAAATAGGAATTGCTTCTTTTACTCCTACAGGTGATTTTGTGGAAGTAAGTAGTGTGAAAGTCTTTGGTAAATATGGAAACACCACCCAACGCACGATTATAGAAGGAATGTTATTAGCAGCTGACAAAGGGGCAGATGTTTTATCTATGTCTTTGGGAGGCCCTGCTAGCGCTCAAGGAATGCGTGCTTACAAACAAGCTGTAGCGTATGCTAATAAGAAAGGAGCAATTGTGGTGGTTGCAGCAGGAAATGAAAACATAGATGCAAGCAGACGTGTACCCGCAGCAGTAGAAGGTGTTATTACTGTAGCAGCATTAGATACTGATTTGAGCAAAGCTGCTTTTAGCAATGATGTAAGCCAACTTAAAATGGGAATTGCTGCACCAGGCGTGCAAGTTTATTCTACGATTCCTAATAATCGTTATGATTACTTCAATGGCACATCAATGGCGACGCCTTATGTAGCGGGTTTAGTTGGCTTGATGAAATCCATTCAGCCTAAACTAACAACTCAAGAAGCATATACCATTTTGAAAGAAACAGGAAAAGAAACAAAAGATACTCGTGCGACTGGTGCTTTGATTAGTCCTGTAGGTGCAGTGAAGACCTTATTGAAAAAATAAACCTTGGTTGGTTCTAGCTTTGATGGAGTAGTTTAAATACAGTTGTTAAAAAATTTTTTTAGAATATTATTCCTATAATTATGTTATCAAAGAAAGTTAATAGTAGTTAAAGAACAACTTAGAAGGAGAAAGGGCTGTTTGGGAGTTAGAATTCCGTACGGAAATAGATTTTGTTAAAATAAGATGAAAAAAAATGGCTATTAACACTACGTTTATAGTACAGACATCGTTTATCAAAATGGAGGGCTAGCTTGGTTTCAGTCTAGCGAAGAGCACGATGATCGCCTTTGTGTTTTGGATGGACAAAAGTTGTGGCAATGGGAGTCAAAGATGTACAACCTTGTTGTTGGTGCTTGGAAATATGCTGGCTGGAAAAAACTTGACTTTTATTTATCAAGAGAAGCAGGATATTTATATCACTGTTGTTAATAAAGGCCAAGTACACTACCACAATTTATTTTTGGTCCATTTGAATGGACTAAAAATAAATTGACTTACCAAGCTTACAGTCAGTATAGTAGAGATTGACTTCGCCTGTTAGAAATACCTAGTTTAAGGCGTTTAGAAACGATAGAGTGGCGTGCTGCAAAACAACTTGGCTTAGAACCAGTGCAGATGCAGTAGTACTTCCTTGGATCGCTTGTTAAATCCTTGTTAATGAAACGGCTTGTTTGGCAGTATTTTTGATGTATAATAAGAAGAAGTTAACAAGACATTTTAGTCTGAGCAACTTCATAAAACCGACGATATGATGAATACAAAGGACACAAAAATTACCCTGTTGATACTAGCGCTCTTCGCATGGAGTTGCTGCTTGGTTAGTTGTACCGTCGATTCTGTTAATAATAATGCAAAAGATAAAAATGCTAAAAACTGGCAAGCGTCTGCCTTAATGGAAATAGAATCAACGACAGATGCTACTGTACCAGAAGAAATGACCATTGCAATGCCTTTATCGCATGAAATTCGCCTTATTCGTGGCGAAGATGAGCAACAACAAGCCAAATTGTCTGCTGCCAATGTCAAAGAATTAGAATCTTGGTGGGATAGCCTGCCAAAACCTGTACAATCGCAGATCAAAGCTCAAGAAATAGATATTGAGGTCGTTTCTAAGATTCGTACCAATGATAAAAAGGCAATCAATCCACAGCTCAATGATTCTCAAATAGAGAACACAGGAGAAGCCTTAGAACAAATTATCGGTAGCCAAACAGGCATGACTTATACCGTGAGTACAACACTCATCGAAGATCAGAAAAATGAAGTAGAAGGGGAGCATGCGACAAACATTCGTTTAGTAAAACAAATGCCTGTCAAGTTACAACAGTTTGATACAGAGATTTTCTTGAGAGAAAATCAAGTCAACAACGACAATATACAAACACTACAATATTGGTGGACACATTTGCCTGAAGCTGTCCAAAACAAAATTAAATCAAGAGAGATTATTATTGATGTCAATTATCATCGAGTAGCCTCTATGGAAGGAATGGCTAGTTCTGAACTACAGGCAGGAGAGGAGTTCACGGCTGTTATGAGCGATTTGTTACAACGACTCGTTGGAGTGTATCGAGTGGGCAATAAAGAATTCCCATTAGTGCAAGTCGCTAGTGCTTATAAAGCAGAAAAACCAACCGCTCAAAATGCTGATTTACCTGCTCCACAGTACATTAAAATCGGCTTACGTAAGAATAAGGATTTGGTGCCAGCTCCTATGTAAATCAACAAAAATATACCCTAAAAAGTGCTTAAAGACCTCGTCTTTAAGCACTTTTTTAGTTCATAATGGAATACTTTTTCTGTTTTGAAAAAGGAGCCTCTTGAAAAAGAGAAGAACAGACAAAGGGAGAATAAAAAATCTACTAAGATTATAAGAAAAACTGTACGCCTATTTCAAACTGCTGCCAAGGCATAGGACGATTTAAGACAATTTGATATTCTGCCCCTAGTAAATTATTGGCTTGCCCGTATAAGATCATTGCTCCTTTGCCAAAATCTAGTCGTTGCTCTAACCGTAGGTGCAACAAGGCAAAAGCGGGCAAGGATAAGCGGTTGGCATTGTCTGTGAAACGTTGTCCTGTCCACTGTGTTTGCAGCAAAAGATTAGTTTGATGAAAGCCTAATAAGAACGCTGCATTGCCTTGATGAACGGGCACATAAATGAGCTGGTTGCCAATAATACGGGGATCTTCTCCTTGGGTGCGGGTGCTTTGAGTGTAGGCGTATTGAGCACGCCATTGTGCTTCCCATGCTTTCCAGTTGACTTGAAATTTCACACTGGCTTCTAAGCCTCTAGCCCAAACTTGATCGATGTTGCTTGGGCGCCATAAACCTGAAGAATTGGGGCTCCAAAGAATCCAATTATCAATCCAATTACAAAATCCATTGACATTGGCTTCCCATTGATAAGGCCCTTTTTGTTGCTGATAATTTATGCCAAGCTCACTGTTCCAACTGTATTCTGGCACCAAATCTGGATTGCCCAACGTTTGCCAATATAAGTCATTAAAAGTAGGCAAACGGTAATTATGGGAGGCATGGGCATTAAAGCGCCAATGAGTGAAGGGATGCCAAAGTAACCCCAAAGAAACTGCTGGACGCTGAGTTTGGGCATCTACCCATTCTTGCCGAGCGCTAATATTAGCGCGCCATTTTTCTTTAGGACTTAAGAAACGATAGTGTACAAAGAGAGCAGGACGACTTTGTTGAGGGCGGTTTTGATACCCTTGTGATTGGGCAGTATAGTAACCATAATGTGCGCCAAATTGTAGCGTATGTAAGGGATTAATGTACCAGCGAGCTTCTGCTTCTGTGACTGAACTTAGCATCTGACTTTCCGATTGTACGGCATCACTCTCAAAGTATAAGCGTTCCCAGAAGAAGGCTGTTCGTGCTTTGAAAACAAGTTGATTGGTGGGGTATTTCCAATTGAATGCCGTACGCCAAGCTTGGTCTTCTTGTCGTTCTGTACTTTGATTGGATAAGAGCGTTGGGGGTAATTGACGTTGGTTATTTTGATACCAAGATTGAAGCGAAAAATGATGTTTTTTATGAGAAAGTGTTTGACTGTGCAAAACACCCCATTGGTGGGTTGCTGCGTGGATTTGCCGTTGTACGGGCTTAGGGAAACCAAAGGCATTGTTGTTGGTGAACCAATAATTATTTTTGGCTTGGTGATGGAAGAGACGAACACTAGTGCGGTAGTTTTTGAGCCCATAGCTGACTTGCAAACTTTGTTGCAGGGTTTCAAAACTCCCACCACTAAGTTGAATTTTTAAGCCTAGCCCTTTTCGTTTAGGGCCATTACTCTTCAAATGTAACGCGCCCCCCACACCACTTGTTCCAAAAAAAGAGGAACCTCCTCCATATTGTAGATCAACTTGATCGATAAAGAACATTGGAATCAAGGACAAATCGGTTTGCCCAAGCATGCTATTTTGTAGATTAAATCCTTCCCAAAGCACGGCTGTTTGGCTGGCACTTCCACCACGCCCTGATAAAGTACTAATGCCACTAGGGCCATAATTCTTAATAAAAAAGGTGCTTTCTAGCGCCAATGTTTGCGCTAAATTTTGACTATTATAACGCGCTAAACGAGCAGAATCTAAGACTTCATAATGTTGTCCTTTGCCATAGAGTGGCAAACTTTCTTTGACTTGGATGGTATCCCTAGAGTCAACAGCAAAAGCTTCCTTTTGTGCTTGCGCAGACCAACAACAAACTATCCATAAACCAATTAGGCTATACCTTCTCATAGATGACAATCACTTTGTTAAATCCCTTGAATTGTATTAAGTAGGCAAAGATAGTGTTTCAGGGATACAAATGGATCTTTCTTGATTACTCTGGTATAATTATACTATAATCGCGACAAACCTGTCCGCCCCAAAGACCTAAACCACCCTTGATGTTGGACTCTACACGAGTGTAGGTGCCAAAGGGGCCTTGGGAGTTAGAATTATATTCAATGGTTTGCCAAAACCTAAAATGTTCGTAATCAACATTACAACCTCTAAACGTTACCGTATCACCTTTCCAAAAATAACCAAAAGTTGTTAAATTTCCTTCAGCAAAGGGGTCTTGCCCTCGGACAATTTCAAAACTAAAAGAGCGGCCTTCAAAGAGTTTGTCATCACTAGCGGAGCCATTGGTCGCTTTGGTGCTAGCAGGGAAAAAGGCTTCTTCATTACGTTTGGTAAACAATCGATAGAAATTTGGGCCAACAGGGTCTGTAAAATGCGCGACTACTTCCACCAAAGAATCATTAGCAGGATAGTTTGGATTATTAATAAAGGTAAGAGAATCTACCACTACTAAGTCTGGAATTGTTGTTGTGGCAGTAACTATATTAAATCCCTCAGCTTCTACAATTAAGTCATAACGTCCTCCTTCTCGAATATCTAAACCACCAAAAATTAACCCAACTAGATCAGTATAAACACAAATATCAATGTTCTTATCAGGATCAAAACTAGGCAAACCTAATGCTTGTAGTATGGCATTCCGCAAAGGAGCTGGTAAAACCTGAAGGTCACTAATGCAATATTCTTGCAGTTGAACGGTATCTACTCCATCAGAAATACGTACCCGTGCATTATTAACAAACAAATCACTTAATAAATCAGCTCCCAGACGATTGGAATATTCTGTACTTTTGGTGAGTAGTACATAAGGGGGCAAGGGATTTTGACCTGCTTCTATATAACCTTCTACTACTAATTGAGGGCCTGTATAAGTGGTTTCTGGAAGGAATTCTTTCTCACAAGAAAGTAAAGAAAACAAGAAAAAGACGGCAACAAAAAAACGGCTCATAGTAGTAATTGGAATCAGTGAACAAAACATTACTCTATCTATAAAACACAAGATAAGAGAAGTGGTTTTCTGATTGGTGAATAGTAGGAATGTTTTATTATTTAGGTACAAAAATCAGGCTAAAATTTTTTCCACTAAGCACATTTATTGCCTAAATTAAAAGAAGGAGCCCCAATTCGACGAAACAAACCAAGGATTGGTCTATAGTAATTTGGTAAGGCCAATTATTTATAGGATCATTGAGGTCTAAAAGAAAGAGTAGAAAAGACTGAAAATTGGATAGCTGCTTATCTATGCCTATCTTTAAAGATGGTCTTCCTTATTTTTTTTATGATAAAGAGCGGATGAATAGAAGCCATCTCTATTCTGTAGTGTATTGGTGGTAGAACCTATAAAAGGTGCTAAAACATTTTAGCAATTTTATTGTAAGGAGAGGGGGATGAAATAGAGGAAACGATGTCCCTAAGAGTTGTACGACAAAAAGAGCTTTGAGATATGAAAAAAATAGAAAAAACAGAACAGGAGTGGCGAGAACAATTGACGCCAGAGGAATACCGTGTTTTACGCCAAGCGGGGACAGAGCGAGCCTTTACAGGGACTTATTATGAGAATGATACCCAAGGGATCTATCTTTGTCAAGCCTGTAAAACGCCTTTGTTTGAGTCCACGCACAAGTACCATTCTGGTTGTGGTTGGCCTTCTTTTTGGGGAGAACTGGAAACTGCCAATATTATACAACGTACAGACAACAGCCACGGAATGCGTCGAGTAGAATTGCTGTGTTCTTGTTGTGAAAGCCATTTAGGCCATATTTTTAATGGTGGGCCTCGTGCTCAAGGAGGTAAACGTTATTGCATCAATTCTGTTAGCTTAGCATTTGTATCCAAAAAAGATTAAACAACTTCTTTGCAAAAAGACCAACTAGCCAACTTATGTCCGCGGTTATTGATATTACAAACGTGCGCAAGCGCTACCAAATGGGAGAACAAATTGTCCATGCGTTACGTGGCGTGACTTTGACGATTGAGAAAAATGAGTATGTCGCTCTAATGGGGCCTTCTGGCTCTGGAAAATCTACTTTGATGAATATGTTAGGCTGTTTAGATACACCAACATCGGGCGATTACTTACTCAATCAACAGAATGTTTCTACCTTAATAGATGATGAATTAGCAGCCATTCGCAACAAGGAAATTGGCTTTGTTTTTCAGACATTTAATCTCATTCCTAGGCTTTCTTCTTTGGAGAATGTGGCGTTGCCTTTGGTTTATTCTGGCATGAAAAAATCCGCTCGTTTGGCGAAAGCCCAAAAGGTGCTAGAATCTGTTGGTTTAGGCGATCGTGTGGACCACAAACCCAACGAATTGTCAGGTGGACAGCGCCAACGGGTTGCTGTAGCTCGCGCATTGGTTAATGATCCGTCTATTATTTTAGCGGATGAGCCAACAGGGAATTTGGATTCTAAAACGTCGATAGAAATCATGGCTCTTTTTGAGCAAATTCATAACAATGGGAATACTGTAATTTTAGTTACCCACGAGCCTGACATTGCAGAGTATTCACATAGAATCATTCGCCTGAAAGATGGTGAAATTGAAAGTGATATTCGTAACCAACACATTATTAGTGCCCTGTAATTAATTGATATGAACTACCTATTTTTGATGGGAGGAGAGGCTGGCCCTACAGAAGCTCCCTTGACTTATCTTATTTTGTTGCTTACTGTTTATACTTCTTATCGTTACATGGAGTACAGCTCAGGCAAAATGAAGCTAATGTTTATTCCTTATGAAATGCAACGAGAAAAGGAATGGTATCGTTTTTTTAGTCATGGGCTCGTGCACAATGATTGGATGCACTTGTTGTTCAATAGTTATGTGCTCTTGATGTTTGGAGGCATGGTAGAAATGACCTTAAAGAGAGAATACTTATTTGGCCCTTTAGGGAATATTGTCTATTTGGCGCTGTACATTTCAGGTTTAATGATGTCTTCGCTTTATTCTTATTATAAACACAAAGACAACCGAGGGTATGCTGCGCTGGGTGCTTCAGGAGCGGTTTCTGCTGTTGTTTTTGCTTCTATTTTGTTGTCTCCTACTTCTCCTATGGGCTTGATTTTTATTCCAGGAATTAGTTTTCCAGCCGTATTTTTTGGATTGGCTTATTTGGCCTATTCTGCCTATATGAGTAAGCGGAATTTAGATAATGTAGGACATGATGCCCACTATTGGGGAAGTATTTGGGGGTTTGTCTTTTTAGCGGCACTCCAACCGCTGTTGTTATATGCTTTCTTTATGGAAATTAAATTGTACTTATCCTCTGTTTTTTAGTGGAGCATTTTTCTTGTAGGAGAGAATATTATCCTACAAGAAAAATAGGCCGCCATTTTATTCTTCAAAATAAACATCCTGAGCCATCTGAAAGGTGTTGCAATGGGCATCTACAATATGTGCTAGTTTAGAGGAGTAACCACCACCCATACTCACTGCAACTGGTTTATTAAAAGCTCGACAGGTTTCAAAGACAAATTGATCTCTTGCTTTGCAACCTTCTAGGGTCAAGCCCAAACGTCCTAATTTATCGGTTGCCAATACATCTACTCCTGATAAATACAGCACAATATCTGGTTGAACACTCTGTAATAAGTCAGGTAAATAATGTTGTAATATTTCTAGGTAAGGTCCATCTGTTAAGTCATCATCTAATGCAATATCTAAATCAGAAATTTCTTTGCGTAGGGGGTAGTTTTTGGCGCCATGCATAGAAAAAGTAAATACACGAGGCTCTTGTTCTAAGAGTTTGGCGGTTCCATTGCCTTGATGAACATCCAAATCTACAATCAAAATTTTATTGACGAAGCCTTCATCCAATAGAAAGTTAGACGCAATCGCAAAATCATTCAAAACACAGAAACCTTCTCCATGCCCATAAAAAGAATGATGGGTGCCTCCCGCAACATTGAGGGCTGCACCATACTGTAGGGCGTAAAGCGTGCAATCAATAGTCCCTCTTGCGATGACACGCCCTCGTTCTACTAATTCTTGGCGCATTGGAAATCCAATCTTTCGAGCTGCTTTTGGACTAATGGTACCTTTTTTTAGACGGTCCCAATAATCACTACAATGGGTGCGCAAAATCCAATGTTCCGCTAGTGGGTGTGGCTCAAAGAATTGATCGGGAGTAATGATTCCCTGATGCAAAAGTTGAGCAGGAATAAGCTCATACTTAGACATCGGAAATCGATGATTCGCTGGGAGTTGATATTCATAAACAGAGGAAAAAGCAATGTACAAGGACATAAGAATAGGGTACTAGGATCAACGATTGTTGGGAGCATAAGCATACTGATGAATCAACAAGTCGAACGTAAAAAAGTTGATAGGAAGCTTGGAGTAGGTCAACATAGTTAAATTTTATTCACATAATTTTAACAAGAAAACTGATTTTGCTAACAAACCCTATCATGTTCTAGGGCGTCTATTACATAGAAAGAGAACACCAAGCTTATGGTGTTTTTCAGGGTGTAAATTCTATCCAACCAACAGCTAAAAAAAATAATTTGAGGCTAATAACTTAATCCAATAAAAGGTATTGGAGAGAGACTCCTATGCCTATTTTTAATCACTTTATAATTATTTAAATAATGAAAAAATCATTAGTGGCATTACTATGCCTATTACTAACTATCGGTGCCCAAGCACAAGACAAAACAACGATTAAAAAGCCTAAAAAAGAAAAGAAAATAAAACTAGTAGAAGAAGAAACAGAGCCTTTAAGAGCAAAGAATGGACAATTAATTGTACCACAGGCAGGAAGTTTTGGGGTAGGAGTGAATGTTGTTCCCTTTTTTCATTGGGCAGGCAATTTTTTTAATGCGAATGGAAATAATCTTTTTGCTTCTAGTGGACGTCTTTTTGATAGGCTTGGTTCTTCTGTAATAATGGGGCGTTATTTTGTGAACAACACCACTACGACAAGAGTAGCATTGGGCTTTAGAGTGACCAATATAACAGAAACGAACTATGTGAACCGTGATGGTTTTCTGGGTTCTGATGACGAAACGGCCGATACTAGGACGATTGGTCAAGGGAATTATGTACTGAGTTTAGGTTATGAAAAGAGAGTAGGTAAAAAGCGTCTGAGAGGCTATTATGGGGTAGACTTCCTCTTTGGTTTTAGAAACGATGGAGCTTATATATATACCTATGGCAATAGTTATCGTGTTTCCAATCCAACTCCTACAACAACAAATTGGGGAGGCAATTTTTGGGGTGGTAATACGCGTGTATTAAGTCAAAATACTAGAGTAACATGGAGTGTTGGTGTCCGTCCTTTTTTAGGGGTAGAATACTTTTTTGCTCCTCGATTATCGGTAGGGGCAGAGTTTGGAGGAACATTGGTGTACAGCGGAACTATTCGTTCTAATAGAATAGTAGAAGTGTATACGTTAGGAGATGCTTCCTCTAGTACAGAGGAAGAAAGTATTGGAGGAAATGGGAGCTTTAATGCTTATTTAGACACAATGGGAGGTGCTATTTTTATGAACGTTTACTTCTAAGGGCTGCAAAAAGCTTTGAGAAGCTAGTATTTATTAGAAAGAATTACCTCTCTGAGGTAACTCTTTCTTTCATTTAAGGATTGAAAAATTAGAACTACTGTAATTTTTTATAAAAAAATAAAAATGATATTATTTTATACTTTATTGTAGTGTGTTGTTAAATTAGTACTTATAGAAGGCTAAGAAGGATGCATGTAGGTACAGTTGTTTTAGTTAGTGTTAATTCTACTTTAGGGTTTGGGAAATTCAAAATAAGTTGTACTTTTGCGCTTCCCAAATGTAATCAATGTGCTTGCATTGGGAAGGACATCTAACTAAATTCATTAAACAAATAAAGACTTTAAAATGAAAAAAATGAACTTTGTTGCCCTTGTACTATTAGTAGTAACAGTATTGGGTACTTCTTGTACAAAAGAACAAACCGTACGTAAAGAGGCAGGAACAGCAAATGTAGTTCTTTACCTAACAGCTAACACAGACCTCACTAATGATACGACTTACAACGGTGGTACCAGAACTATGCGTGAGAACCTACCAGAAGGTACAGAAGTACGCTTTATTATTGATTCTGAGGACCTACAAGCTCGTCCAAATGGTAACTATACATACGATGATTTGACGTTCGTAGGTACAGTAGATGGTTCAGGTAAAGTAATGATCGAACTACCTGCATCTGTTGATGGTTCTAATGTAGATGTAAAGTTCCCTGACTTGTGGTTGCAAGAGCGCAAGGAGCGTTACAACACTGTAACTAACCAAGACGAAGTAATCACTGAAGATAAATTGTACACAAAAGGAGATGAAGACTTTTTCATCCATGAAGGTACTACAGTAATCCGTGAATACAACTATTAAACACAACCCTATAATTTAAATACCGTATAGGATAGAATCTGATTTATTCTACAGTATTATAAATTTCAATAAAATTAAATCGATGAAAAATATATTCCTACTGTTGGTTGGTGTTTTTTGCTTAAGCACTATCCAAGCACAAGATGAACCACTAAAAGGTAAAAAAGGTCAATTGATTTTACCAGAGTCAGGTGACATTGGATTAGGTTTCAACGTAATTCCTTTCTTTAACTGGTTTGGAAATAGCTTCAATAACAGTACCAACAACACTTATGCTTCTAGAGACAAGTTTTTTAACGTCTTAGGAAACAATGTTGTCATGGGAAAATACATGTTGACAGAAAAAACTGCTGCTAGAGTACACTTCGGTATTAATACCAATGCTTACTCTTCTTCAGAATTTGTTCAAGATGATGCTGCAAATGATCCAGATATGCTTGTTCAAGATGTAGAATCAGGTAGCAATGGTCGTTACACGTTGGCTTTGGGTTATGAAATGAGACGTGGAAAAGGTCGCATCCAAGGATACTATGGAGCAGACTTAGTATTGAACTTGAATGTTGTAGCAGAGTCTTACACTTATGGTAATGGCTTTTCTAATACGAATGCTGTTCCTACTTCTACTAACTTCGGAAGTAACTTGAACAATGGTAATGGACAACGTAAATTGTCTGACGATGGCCGTACTAACTTTGGCATTGGCGTTCGTCCTTTTGTTGGGTTAGAATACTTCGTAGCACCTAAAGTATCTGTTGGTGCAGAATTTGGTTGGGGAATTATCTTCAATACAACTTTTCAATCAGCAGAAGTATGGGAATCATTTGATCCTGCTTCTGGTGAAGTAATTATCGACACAAGAGAAAATGGTGCTTCTAGCAACTTTGGATTGAACTTAGATAATATGAACGGCGCAGTTTTTATGTCTTTCTATTTCTAAGCTACCTTGTTCGTTGACAAATAATATAAAGGCCAATAAACAGGTCTTACCTTTTGTGAAAGGGCTGCTCTTGATAGGGTAGCCCTTTTGCTATTGCTAGTTCTTGTAAAAACTGTAAAAATGCGAGACTACTAATAGAACAAAGCCTTTTTTTTGTGTATAAAAATAATTAGTTTAGCCTTCAACAATTAGAGCGCGGGCGTTAGTGCCCCTATAAAACACAAATAAGCAATGAATAAAGTAGTCGCTAATGCACAACAAGCCATCCAAGGTATTGAGGACAATATGACCTTAATGTTAGGTGGATTTGGTTTGTGTGGCATTCCAGAGAATAGTATTGCTGCCCTTGTCACCGCAGGTGTCAAAGGCCTAACTTGTATTTCTAACAATGCAGGAGTAGATGATTTTGGAATTGGCTTGATGTTACAGCAACGCCAAGTCAAGAAAATGATGTCTTCTTATGTAGGAGAAAATGCAGAGTTTGAACGACAATTGTTGAGTGGAGAATTAGAAGTTGATTTGATCCCTCAAGGTACCTTAGCAGAGCGTATCCGTGCAGGTGGAGCTGGAATCCCTGGGTTCTATACGGCCACGGGTTATGGAACAGAGGTCGCAGAAGGCAAAGAAATTAAGCATTTTGACGGCCGTCCTTATATCTTAGAAACGGCTTTACATGCTGATTTTGCCTTGATAAAGGCCTGGAAAGGAGATACGCATGGTAACTTGATTTTTAAAGGGACGGCACGCAATTTTAATCCAATGATGGCCCGTGCAGGTAAAGTTACCATTGTAGAGGTGGAGGAATTGGTTGAACCTGGCGAATTAGATCCTAATTACATTCATGTTCCAGGAGTCTATGTGCAACGTATTTTCCAAGGAGTTGATTATGAAAAACGCATTGAGCAGCGCACTGTTCGAGGCTAGAGGATTTCGCTCAACCATTTATAATCTTACTTTAGCACTAGAACTTTTGTTGGAGTAAGCGATTATTATAATGATAACAATAACAAGATGGCTTTAGATAAAAACGGCATTGCTAAGCGCATTGCTAAAGAATTAAAAGACGGATATTATGTCAACTTAGGAATAGGTATTCCTACCTTGGTCGCAAACTACATTCCAGAAGGTATTCAAGTATTTTTACAATCAGAGAATGGCTTATTGGGTATGGGCCCTTTTCCAAAGGAGGAAGATGTGGATGCTGATTTGATTAATGCAGGAAAGCAAACGGTAACAACACTTCCTGGTGCTTCTTTATTTAGCTCTGCTCAAAGCTTTGAAATGATTCGTGGCGGACATATTGACTTAACCGTATTAGGAGCGATGGAAGTTGCTCAGAATGGGGATATTGCCAACTGGAAAATTCCAGGTAAAATGGTAAAAGGTATGGGAGGAGCGATGGATTTAGTTGCTGCTGCTCAGAATATTATTGTAGCAATGCAACACACCAACCGCAAAGGAGAAAGTAAATTGTTAGCCTCTTGTACATTGCCTTTAACAGGGGTGAACTGTATTAAGCGTGTTGTTACCAATTTAGCCTTCTTAGAAATAAAAGACAACGCTTTTCATTTATTAGAACGTGCGCCTGGAGTGACGGTTGAAGAGATTAAAGCAAAAACAGCAGGACGACTAATAGTGCCTGATGGAAGTGTTCCTGAGATGGAATTATAGTCCTTTTGAATATTTTAACGTCAGCTTGTTGAATAAAAAGCGGAGCGTTATTTTCGGTTTGTGCTATTATACTATATCTTAGCACAACTGTTAGAATAGTAAATTACATAGAATACTCTGTTATAATCCTTTATAAACGGTATGGCCAAGAAAAAAACAACGAAAACGAATTCTTTTTCTAAGGAAACTTACTTAGAATGGTATGAGTTAATGCTGCGTATTCGCAAATTTGAAGAGCGCGCCAACTTGATGTACTTCCAGAAAAAAATTAGAGGCTTTCTGCACTTGTGTATTGGCCAAGAGGCTGTTTATGCTGGTATGAAAACCGCAACACGCCCTGATGATGCCTGGATCACTGCTTATCGCCAACATGGTGCTGGTATGGCAAAAGGTATTGGAAGTAATTCTGCTATGGCAGAGTTATTTGGAAAACACACAGGAAATGTAAAAGGAAAAGGAGGCTCTATGCACTTTTTCTCTGCTGAGCACCGCTATTATGGTGGTCACGGTATTGTTGGTGGTCAAATTGGACTAGGAGCAGGAATTGCTTTTGCTGATAAATACCAAGACAAGGACAGCGTTACGTTCTGCCTATTTGGCGATGGTGCTTGCCGTCAAGGAATCTTGCACGAGACCTTTAATATGGCAATGACTTGGAAGTTGCCTGTTGTATTTATTTGTGAGAATAACTTCTATGCAATGGGAACTTCTGTTGAAAGAACTTCCAATGTGACGGACATTTACAAGTTGGGCTTAGGCTATGATATGCCAAGCAAGCAAATTGACGGAATGGACGTAGAGGTAGTGCACAACGAAATTGCAGCAGCAGCAGAACATTGCCGAAGTGGCAAAGGACCTATGTTCTTAGAAATTAGAACGTATCGCTACAAAGGACACTCGATGTCTGATCCTGCAAAGTATCGCACCAAGGATGAAGAAAAAGAATACAAAGAGAAAGACCCAATTGGTATTATAGAGAACAAATTGCTTCAAAAAAAATACGCTAGCGCAGAAGACATTGCTGGCATCAAGGAGCAAGTGAAGAAGGAAATGGATGCTGCAGTAAAATTTGCAGACGAATCCCCTTTCCCACCAATTGAGGAAATCTACACTGATAATTACGAACAACAAGATTATCCCTTTATTAAAGACTAGGGGATAAGTGGTGTTTAATCTACAAAAATTCCCAAGGGCAAAAAGCTACTTGGGAATTTTTTGTAGACCCCCTTTTGCAAGAAGACAACGTAATTGGTATTCATCCCCCAAAAGGATTTATATTGATCTACTAAAAGGCCAATACTTTAAAAAAAAGCCTTCGGAATAGTTTTTAAGAGCAAAAAGCCCCTTTCCGTAAAAACTTTGTTTATCTTTGCACGCAAAATTATTTTATAGTTACGACAATTAGGAGACCAAGACCGCATTATGGCAAACGAACAAAATACTGAGATTCAGGATCTTACAGCAGACGAGCTAAAGGACAAAGCAAACAGCCTTTTTGAGCAATACAAAAATTTAATTTTCGGCCTGATTGGTGCCATCATCCTCCTTATTGTTGGTTTGTATTGGTACGCTCAAAGCAGCAACGAAAAAAATGCAGAGGCACAAATAGAGCTTTATAAAGCAAATATTGAGTTCAAACGAGACTCTTTACAATTGGCATTAAATGGCCGTAATGTTATCGGACAAGCAAGTGGTTTTATTGGTTATACGGGAATCATTGCTGATTATAGTGGAACAGAAGCGGCTAACTTAGCCCACTACTACGCGGGTATCTCTACTTTGCGTCTAGGACAGCCTCAGCTAGCCGTAAACTTTTTAGAAAACTTTAGCGGAGAAGAGTTATTGCAAACGCAAGCTTATACCTTGATTGGTGACGCTTACTCTGAATTGAAACAAATGGACAAAGCTTTAGCTTCTTACGAAAAAGCAGCAGGTAATACAGACAATACTGCTTTGTCATTGTATGCTAAATGGAAAGCGGCTCGTTTGTTAGAATTCCAAGGGAATACAGATGGCGCTAAAAAAGCATTGCAAGAAATTATGGACACTGATCCTGAAATGGCAGAGCGTTTAGGTGTAGACAAAGATTTAATTCGTTTGTCTTAAGCTAAGCACGGCTCTCTATAAGAAAATAGTTAAAAAGGTAAGACTGTATTTTATACAGCCTTACCTTTTTTTTTGAAAGGCATTAAACGCTTTTCCTTCTTAATTGTACTATCTACAAACGTAAAGTACTAGCCCTATCTTACAAGAATACACACAACATTATAACACGATAAATCAACAATAACTATGAGTAGTGCTGATAAGAATCTATCTGTTTATGACGAAAGCAATTTACCAGATGCCTCTAAATTGAAATTTGGAATTATTATTTCAGACTGGAATGAGGAAATTACCCACGCGTTATATGAAGGTTGTTACGATACCTTAATCAAGCATGGAGCACAAGCAGAAAACATTCAAACATTACAAGTCCCAGGGGCATTTGAATTGCCACAAGGAGCGCGTATTCTAGCTAAGAATAAGAGCATGGATGCGACGATTTGTTTGGGGTGTGTCATCAAGGGAGAAACATCACACAATGAGTACATCAATATGTCTGTTGCTCAAACGCTTCAAAATCTTTCTATGGCAACAGGTAAGCCGTTTATCTTTGGTTTATTAACACCTAACACCAAGCAACAGGCACTGGATCGTGCTGGAGGACAATATGGTAACAAAGGTGTAGAAGCTGCTATAACTGCCCTTAGAATGGCAGGTTTATCCAAATCGTTTAAAGGAGAGAATAGCAGTATTGGTTTTGGTAACTAACCCTTTTCTAAGCAAAAACAGAAATCATGAAAATTAGTGTAATAAATACAGGACATTTTAAACTGGATGGAGGAGCAATGTTTGGGGTTGTACCTAAAAAACTTTGGTCTAGATTAGAACAGCCTGATGAGAATAATTTATGTACTTGGGCAATGCGCTGTTTATTAGTACAGACAGAAGGACGTAATATTTTGATCGATACAGGGATTGGGGATAAACAATCTCCAAAATTCTTTTCACATTTTCATCCACATGGAGAAGCCAGTTTGTTAGGCTCTATTCAAGAACAGGGTTTACAAGTGGGAGATATTACTGATGTCTTTTTGACGCACTTACACTTTGATCATGTAGGAGGAGCTATTTATAGAAATGCAAAAGGGGATTTATTGCCTACTTTCCCCAATGCTACTTACTGGACGAATGAGGCCCATTACGATTGGGCATACACGCCTAATGCTCGTGAAAAAGCTTCTTTTCTGAAAGAAAATTTTGTACCACTGCAAGAACAAGGAATTCTAAAAAATATCCCATCCTTACCTTATAATGAAGTATTACCTTGGTTAAAAGATTTCCATATAGGCTACGCTTATGGGCATACGGAAGCATTGATGACACCTAGAATTCAATACCAAGGTAAAACCATCATCTACTGTGCTGATTTATTGCCTTCTCCTAGTCATATCCCTATGCCTTACGTGATGGGATATGATGTTCGACCACTACAAACGCTAAAAGAGAAAGAGTGGTTTTTGAGTGAGGTAGAAGAAAAGGGGCATATTTTGTTTTTTGAACATGCACCAGAAATTGAAGCGTGTACACTCAGACGCAACGAGAAAGGACGTATTGTTGCAGACAAGATGGGGGCCTTATCAGATTTTGTCCAACTCTAATAATTGTTGAAAATCATTGGGAGCAATGGCGTGTACAGCGCCTGCTTCCCATTTGTCTATAGCTAGCTGAACAATTTGATGTCGAACAAGTCGCAAGGTCGGAAAACCAACAGCAGCAGTCATTCGGCGCACTTGTCTATTTTTACCTTCAATTAGTGTCAACTCAATCCAAGAAGTTGGTTGATTTTTGCGGTAACGAATGGGGGGCTGGCGATCTGGAACTGGGGGAGCTGTTGCTAAGAGTTGCGCCTTGGCAGGACGTGTAGGGTAACTCTTTTTATTAATCTTAATAGAAACGCCTTGGCGCAGTTGTTCTAATGCCGCTAAAGTAATCTGCCCATCTACTTGTACCCAATAACTGCGTTCGTGTGCATTGGTAGGGTGTAATAAAGTATGGTTAATGCTTCGATTGTTACTTAGTAACAACAAGCCCTCACTATCCTTATCCAATCGCCCAATTGGATACACATCCTTGGCAAAAGTGAAATCTAAATCGGCTAGTGTTATGTGCTCTGGATGCTCTCTAGAAAATTGGGAGAGCATTCCAAACGGTTTATAAATAGCATAATATTGAGAGGCCATATTAGAGGTTATTTTTTTCTCATTTTAAGAAAGACAAAAATTATAAGGAGTACCGCTAAAATACCTACTCCTCCATAGTACCATTTTTGATAATTGGGTTTGATCTTCAAAGGGGCATAGTCTCCTACCTGTACAAAACAAGCCCACAACGCAGGATAAGCAGCAACACCATTGTAGTGCTTGAGATAGTGTAATTTGGCGTGGCGCAAGGCTTTATCCTTAGGTAGGCCATTTTGTAGGTTTTGATAAAATGCTTTCATTATAAAAGGAGTAGATTGGTCGTTTAAACTCCAAAGTGTGGTCATTAAACTAGGAACGCCAGCATACATGAAACCTCGTCCAATACTCATGACTCCTTCTCCACGTTGGTATTTACCAATCCCCGTCTCACAAGCAGAAAGCACCACTAATTGTGCTTGTAGATCCAATTGTTTGATTTCGTAAGCGTACAAAATATTATCTTCTAAACGACTGTTGTTTTCCTCTAAGGCCAAGCCAGAAAGCTCTGGCTTTTTGTTGTCTACTAACCCGTGCACCGCTAAGTGCAAGATGTCATAGGCAGGGGCTTTCTTTTTGAAATTCGTCTCATTGGCGTCTTTATTATATAAAAAATCACCTCCAAAGAGTTTATCTAAAAACTGTAATTCTCGTACAGCACCGGGTAATTCCTCCAAATGTTCGCGGAGCTTTCTTTCATAAGGGTTACGCCAATTAGGTGCTGTTTTGTTGCTGTAAGAAGGCGCTAAGGCTAGAATTCTACAAGCGCTATTCTTTTGGATTTGTGCTCGTTGTTGTAGGAATAGTTGTGCGGAGTAATTATAGTTGGTGGTATAATCGCGTAGGAGATAGGGTAAGGCAGCAAATTCTACCCGTTCTTGTCCTGCATTGGCAACGTTGACTAAATCTTTAGATAATAAGACTTCAAAAGGAAGATAGGCGAGCTGTCCATCAGGAATCAATATTAAGCGCGATTTATTAGGCATTAAGCTATTGGCTAATAGAAGTTGGTATAAGTCGTGAGAAGCCTTTACAAAGGCTCTGTAAGTACCATTGATGTTCCTATTGGCGCGGTCCGTATCAATTAATAGATTTTGAAAAGAAGCCAATTGCACATCATAGATTTTATTGTGTTGGAAGTGGTGTACAAAAGCTTGCTTTTTACTAATTGTAAAGACATAAATTTGTTCCTGTCCCTGAAAATATTCTACCAATAATGTTTGTGGATCAAGGGCTGCCTGTACCTCTTGAATACTGGTTTGACTGACCACATGTTTTAATTCAAAATATTTTGGATATTTGGATTCAAAGTGTTGGAGTAAGGTTGTTTTTTCATGATGATAATCAAAGAGTAAACTGTCTTGATAACGCATTTCAGCTGTATCTTTCATCATTTCTGCGTCTTGTCGCGCTTTTTCAATGACTTTAAATTCCCGCTCTAGCTCTTGCTCTCGTTCAATAAGTTGTGGCGGAATTCCTCCAAAACTGGTGGCATTTTGTTCCTGCAAAGCATTCATCATCATCATCGATTTGCTTCTTTCCGACAACATGAAGGCTTCATTTAAATATTGCGGTTGCTGCGTTCGTTCATAGAGATCTAAGGCAATTCTAATGGCTTTCTCAAAGAGTGGAATTGCTTCTTTATTCAACCAATAAATCTGAGAACTCTTGGATTTAAAGTTTTTGTTTTTGTACTCCAAGGCTTCAATCCCTAGTTTGATGGTGGATAGAAGCAGCTGCGGGGTGACATTAGGATCTTTTTGGGCATAAAGCGCTTCTAGTACTTGGAGTTTGGTGTTGATGACTGGAATGAGCGCTCGCTTGTGGAAAATGTCTTGGAATTTAGGATTTTGGTAGAGCTCTTCTGTGGAAAAACCTGGTGCTAGAATAGTTAAGCTTTGCTGACAGAAGGAGAGGGCTTTGTGGTAGTTTTTTGTTTTTAGGTTTATGAGGGCTATATTAATGTTAATATAAGGGGTGTTATCATTAATATTAGTATTAGTGCTTTTTTTAACAGATTGAAGTGCTTTGTAAGCATATTGTTCCGCTTGCTCGTAATTATTGATTAGAGTATTATAGGTAGAATTTATGTTTTGAGTTTCCCATCTTCTGAACTTAGACTCCTTGTGTATGCTATGTAACTTGTTGATACAGTGAGATACAGAGTCGTATAGCTGTTTTTCCATATAAAGTTTTGCTAAACTTTGATGACTTTGTATCTTAATGAGATAATAATCTGACTTTGTAGAATTTATTTCATCTAGTTTGGAAATTAAATTATTGTACACATTTTGTGCTCTTGTAAGTTGTCCTTGACTTTGGTAACAAGAAGCCAGAGAATAAGTAGGATAATAGATCCCATATAAAACTTCTAGATTGTACTTTTTAGCTAACTCTATACTCTTTTTATAATAAAAGATAGCGTTATCAAAATCACCTAGTTCATCATATTGATGCGCTAAATGAAGATATTGATCTGCTAATGCAGAGGAAGAAACACTATTATCCTCTTTGATAACCTCTATTGTTTTAATATCAGATATAATAGCTTTTTCTTTATAGCCCAATATTGTATAAACCATTCCTTGCATCACATATAAATTTTGAGGAACTTCTATATTATTAGGAGCTAGTTTTTCTTCAGCTATTGTTTCTGCTTTTTTTATGTATTCTAAAGTTTTCTTAAAATTATTAGAATAGTAAAAAAAGAAACTAAAACCAATGTTCATATTGGTATTTACTAACCATAAATTATCTTTTTTACAGTATTTTAGAGCAGTATTATAGTATAAATTAGCAGTATCTATAATGCCATGAGCTAAGTAGGCTTGCGCCCAATAAGAGTATTTTACTGCTTGTAAATTTAATCGCGATTCTGTATCACAGTATAGAGCAATAGTTTTTTTCTTCTGAGAAATAGATATTCCTTCTTGAGTGGCTACAAAATCACCTATATATTCATATAAATCAACAGTATATTGTTCATAGCCTAGCTTAAAACATTGCTCAATTAATTCTAAAGTAATGGTAATAGCTTCTTCAATTTTACCTTCGTTGTAAGAGGCATGTGCACTATTTTTAAGCTCATTTAAATAATCAGGAACATCTTTATGATTGTAAGCAATATTGTCATTCTGAAAGGCCTGA
Source organism: Aureispira sp. (assembly GCA_050633105.1). Classification (GTDB taxonomy): domain Bacteria; phylum Bacteroidota; class Bacteroidia; order Chitinophagales; family Saprospiraceae; genus Aureispira. Next base: position 50,053 of record JBOEFW010000092.1, read on the forward strand.
CAGGTGCAAGATAAAGCCATCAGGAGTAGTAAGACGATTATAGATTGGTAGAGAGAACGCATCTGGTGAATTTTTCGAAGAAAACTATCCTGTATACAACATTTAGCAGTAGGAGGTAATATACAGTAATCCCTTAACAAAGATAAAGCTATCCCGAGAATCGAGATAGCTTAAGGGACATTATTTCTTCTGAAAGAGGAATTGCTATAGCCTTATTAGGCTAGGGTCATTGGTTGTTCCACTTCTAAAGTTCTGGTAACAGCAGAAGGAATGATCTCTCCAGCGGCATTATACATCGTAAAGGTCATTTCATATTCAAAACCAACAGCATCACCATCAAAATTGATGGTTGTGTTTTTGAATAACCGCATGCCATTGAGTTCAATGTCATAATTCAAGGTATTGGTAGCAGGTTCTGCAAAAGGTTGTCCATCGACATTGGTAATAACCACTTGAACGGTTTCTACGGTCTTATTAGGGTCATTCCCTACTGTTGTGGTGATGGTATAATGTGATCCAGCAGTATTTTTGACACTTTTTGTTTTTTTAATTACAGGCATAACTTGTTGAGTTTTTAAATTTATAAAAATAGCTTTTGAGGCTCTTTATTTGATTTTTTCAGAGCAGTGAACAATATGGAACTTGATTAGAGTTCGCTAAGTGCAGTGTGTTATAGAAGATTGATAGCTATTTTTAAGGTTCTATATAAATAGTTGTCTCTTGAGTAAAGAGGGATGATGATCTTGTTTTAAGTGTGGGAATGGACAGAAGTAGCGTACTGTCTTAACCTTGGCAAAGCCAAGGAAGGAGACTTAGTTACTTTAGTTTTTGCTATATTTTTGGAAAGATAAGAGGCAAGGCTATCTTTTGCTAGGATAGACATAGGAAAAGAATAGGGCATAGTTAGCCATAGCGCTTGTAGAAGTGCTTTAGAGACATGACATAGGTTTAGTACATTCATCGAAGGGTACAGATGAATAAGTTTCACAATGGTTCATTTAAAGTGTAGACAAACAAGGGGTTAACGAGTTTTTCTACGGCTTATATAAAATATCACTAATGCAGTTAAAATGCCAATAGTACTTAGTAGGGCATAGATCCACCAATTGTTGCTTTTAGAAGCAATACTAATAGATTCATAAGAACCAACTTGCACAAATGGCGCCCATAAAAATGGGTGGGCATATTCCTGCGGATAAGTTTTCAAATAATGTAATTTGGCTTGACGGATGGCTTCATCTTTTTCCAAGCCTGCATTTAGGTTTTTGTAGAACGCTTCAATAATAAAAGCACCAGATTGGTCATTTAGATTCCATAGGGTCATCAAAAGGGAAGGTGCCCCTGCATAAACAAAACTACGACCAATGCTCACTACTCCTTCTCCTCGCTGGTATTGTCCAATTCCTGTTTCACAAGCACTGAGTACAATCAAACTAGCATGAATAGGAAGCTGTTCTATTTCATAGGCATATAAAAAATTATCTTCATTTTTGCTTTTGTCTTCTGCTAAAGCTAAACCAGAAAATTCAGGTTTTTTGCTGTTGACAAGGCCATGCATAGCCAAGTGCAAAATACCATAGTTAGGCGCTTCTTTTTTTAGTAAAGCTTCGTTGGCTTCATAGCCACTATAGAATTTACCAGCATAATGTTCTTTCAAGTGTTGAACTTCATCAAAAGCACCAGGTAAATCTGCTAGCTTTTTACGCAAGTCAACTTCTCGTTGTCCACGCCAATCAGGCAACTCAACACCACTGTATTTAGGAGCCAAAGCGAGTATACGGTTATTAACCGCTTTTTTAGATAAAGCGTTCCTTTCTAACCATAATCTACCCGAATAATTATAATTGGTAGAAAAATCATGCAATAAGTAGGGCAGCTTGGAAAAATTGGCTTTGATGACCTCTTCTTCTTTCCCAATTAATTGTACCGTATCAGAAAGTAAAACCTCAAAAGGAAGATAAGATAATTCTCCATCTGGAATAATGATGATTCTTTGGATACCTTCCAAATCTACAGGGGCAATTAAGTATTGATAGAGTTTATGGGCATCGATTACAAATGCATTGTATACTTTTACGGGATGGACTACAAAATCACGTACATCAATGAGTGCGTTAGAAAAACGCTTGAATAAACGTTTGTAAGTTTTATCTCGTTTAAAAGAAGCTACTTCTAAACGATCATTGTAAACAGAGAATACATAAATATCGTTGTCCCCTTCAAAGAATTCTAACAGCATACTACCTGCTTTCAAAGAAGCTTGAATTTCTTCTAGAGAAACTTGTTTCTCATCGTATTTTAGACTGTAATACTTGGGATACTCCTTTTCAAAACGACGTTTTAAAATATCTAGATTTTGGTTGATTTGGAAGACTCTGTTTTCTGCTTCTTTTTGTGCTGCCATTTCTTGTGCCGCAATGGCATCAAATCGCTTTTTTTTCGCAACATGAAGCGCCCTTTTTAGACGTTGAAGTTCATTGACCAAACTATCTGGAACACCTCCTGCTGCTGCTGCCTGCTGTTCTTGAAGCATATCGATCATCAGCATCGATTTACTGCGTTCTGATAATTCAAATGCTTCTTGAAGATATTGCTGATCGCCTGTACTCTTGGCGATATCAATAGCAGAGGCAATTGCTGTTTCAAAAAGAGGAATGGCTTGTTCTTGCAGCCATTTACGTTTGGTTGTAGGGTTTTTAAATTCTTTGCTAGATTGTTCTAATACTTTTGTAGAGAAACGAGTTGTATTGAATATAGCTTGAGCTATTTCTGGAGATTTATTTTGTTTATAGAGACCTCTCAACCCCACTATTTTAGAGACTAAAGTTTTTAGGGCTAATTTTTTATGTAAGATGTTGTTAATACTTGGGTTTTTATAGAGCTCTTGATATTTAAAATCTATGCTAGCAGCTTCTAGTGCTTTCTGACAATTGATAACTACTTCTTGATAATTATTGATTTCTTTATAAATATCTGAAAGAGAAGTATAAGCATGAACTAGTCTAGTGTCGTTTTCTCCATAATCTTGATGTGCTTGATTAGCAGAGTTAATAGCATGCTGAATGGCTTGGTTATGATTACCTTTAAGTAATTCTATCTCACTTTTATGTCTATAATAATCACTTAGTAGAGTAGGAGCAAATTTTAGTAACTGTTTCACTTTGTTGGCATAATAGTTACAAGAGTCTATTTGATTCTTAGCATGTGACAATGTGATTAACATATAATAACAATATATTTCTGTTTGAATTATGTCATTATTATTACGATCTTCTATTAAAGATAGGGTACTTAGTGTTTTTGATATATAATGCTTAGTTTGATCGTGATTTCCAATTTTTTGATATGCAATACTAGTATTGTAATATAAAATAGCTTCCTCTATAACGGGGTAATCATCAGTATTAGGTAAGATATCTAAAGCCTTTTGATAATAAATAGAAGCATTTTCGTTCTCTCCTAACCCAGTATAGATGCCAGCCAGATTATTATAATCATAGAGTAAGGCGACTGTTTGATCTTCTTCACTGCGTTCTAATAAATTAATATTAAATAAGGCACTGCTGAGAGCTTTATCATAATCACTCAAGTTGTAATAGATGACAGAACGAGCATTATGAAAACTTCCTAATTCTGTATCTGTTGGAGTCTTTTTTTCTTTTGCCAGAGCACTCTCTGCTTTTTCTAAATAACTTTGTGCTTTTTTCCATTCAGACAAAAAGAGGTACTCTGTCGCAATGTTGACATTAAGATTTCGCAAAGTTTTGTAATCACTTTGTTGTTTAGCTAGTAGCGTAGCTTCCTTGTAATGTACTTCAAAACGATCAATTTGACCACTATAAACCATTAAATGAGCTAAGGCCGATTGGCATATCTGATCTATATTAGGGTCTTTTTTTTCTTTGCTGTATTCACAGAAAACTTTAATTTCTTCTTCCTTTTGAATAGGATCTAAATCTTCTCGCAATACTTCAAAAAGCAATAATTCTTGATTGATAAAGCAAAGGCGTTCTTTGTCTTTCTGTTGACGGTAAACCTCTTTGACTTTTTCTCCTAATTCTATCGCTCTTGAAAACTCACCAGCATAGGCCAACTCTTCAGTAGCGGATACGGCTTTCTCTAGACTACCATATTTTTCTAATGCAGGAGGTAACTGTTGAAATGCTAAGAGGGGGGTGCTTAATAAAGAGAAAAGGTAAAGAAGGAAAGGAGACTGTAAACGTAGCTTCATTGTAATCAGTATCTTGTTGAAAAAGACATGGGAACCCTTGCAAAGTAAAAAAAAAATGGCTATTCTACGAGTACATAGAACAGCCATTTTTCATGGGAGGAAGATTTTTGTATTATTCTTCCAAACCTTCTACTACAATACTGTATTCTGTAGAGCCTAAGAACTCTCCACCTACACCAATGAGATCAATTACTGTCCCATAGATTTGATCTGCAGCGTCAACTGGTTCTTCAAACGTTAAGGTTTTATCGATAAAAATTTTCTTTCCACCATTGACCTTAGGGTTCGTTAATTCTAATTGTTCAGGAAGGGGGGCTGGCCCTGTAAAGTCGGCAAATTCTATTTCTACACGATCTACGTCTTGTTCGTTATCACCAATTACTACAATGCGTAAACGAAACTGGGTCGCATTGATCTGACGAATAGTTGCATTTCGTACACGGCTATCACCATCACCGATAACATCTAGCTGTACTTCGATGGGTTCCCCAACACTTTTATCATTCTCATCTTTCATTGTTCCTTTAAGAGTATAGGCGAAGTTAACAGCGTCTTCACTAAACTCTAAATCTGCAAAAACAAAACGTTTGTTGCCATTTTCTTTCACTACACGCAAGGGGAGTTTCATGAAATTGGTAGAAGGGGCAGGTTGCCCTTCTATGGTAGGGATTTCTACATCTACTGTTTTGACAATATCGGTATCAACGTCATCACTCACAACTACAGCTACTCTATAACCTTTTACAGGCTTTTGTTTGATACTTGCTCTTCTAATAAATGCCATAATATTTAAGGGTTTGCTAGCACAGTTCAATCAAAACAGGGACGGACTAAACGGTACTTGGTTAAAAAATAAAAAGTTCGTTGAACACAAGGTTCTACTTATTTATGTACTAAACGAAGAAAACATTACCGTTAGAGTAGAAAAATTGTTGAAAAGACGTGACAGGGCAAAGAGCAAACAAAATGATAAAATACAAAAAATAAAAGTATTGATAATCAGGGTAAAAGTAAAGCTATCCTACGTATATTTTTGAGGAAATAAAGCATTTAAAGTGATAAAAAAATGTTTTTGAGTTAACTTTATTTAACATTTTTTTAAGAAAATGTCAACAGGAAAACCTAAAAAAATATGGCTTTGCCTTTCTCTCACCATTATATTTTTTGTGTTTTTCCAGTTCTCAGAAACTTTATATTTTAGCGTTTACCCTTTCTAGAAATGACTTTTATAGAATAAAATACCTTTTGTTCCTTTTTTAGAGTAAAAAGCTAGAGGAAGGAAATATTCTTGTATAAGCCAATAAAAAAGCGATAAAACGCTTGACGTTCTATCGCTCAATGACTACCCAGATATCAGTTAGGTAAATTATATCTTATACCATATTGGCATGCCAAGATTCTTTTAAAGGGACTTTCCAAGTATTTTCAAAAGCAGCTTTGGTATTCACTAGATTGTTAAAAACAAGAGTGTCTTCATCAATCTGATTCTGTGCGTACAAGTTGGCAAAGGTATCTCGATCAGCTGTAGTGACTTGGCCATCTTTCTGTACATAAGTGAACATCATTCGATCAAAGAAATCTATTCCAAAAGCCTGCCCTAATTCTTTTACTAGAGCAACAGAGCTGTCAATAGAGCAACCACTAGGCGCTTCCTGTTCCTCATCGACCATCAAGACTAAAAAGTGTTGGTGTAGGAGAGATGCCCAGGCTTGTACCCGTTTTCCATGACTGAGCCATTGCTTTACAAATAGCTCCAATCGTTGATTGGCTTGTTCCGCCTCTGTTGCTGTTAAAGCGCGGTTGCTTTGGTAAATCCAAATGCGTGCTTCTGCTGGAAAGCTGTCATAAGCTATCATGCGCCTTATAAATTATTAGATTGAACAATTAATTCTGATAAATCCAACACCATAACATTGGGCTTATCGCGCTCTTTGAGTCCATCTTGTAACATAGTGATACAAAAAGGACAATTTGCTGCTACAATTTCTGCTCCTGTTTCCAAAATTTGATCTGTTCTGGCAGCATTGATACGGCGATCTCCTTCTTCATCTTCTTTGAACATTTGAGCCCCACCTGCACCGCAACACAGACCTTTCTGTTTGTTTTCTCGCATTTCTACCAAATCATTATCAATAGATTTGATGATATCGCGTGGTGCTTCATAAACTTCATTGGCACGACCTAAGTAACAAGAGTCATGGTAAGTAATGGCTTTGCCTTTGAAAGCGCCTCCATCTACCTTTAGACGACCGTCGTCTATGAGTTGTTGTAAGAATTGAGAGTGGTGTACCACTTGTGTGTCCTGTAGACCCAATTTTGGGTACTCATTCTTCAAAATATTGAAGCAGTGTGGACAAGTTGCCACAATCTTACGAACACCATAGTTGTTGAGTACCATGATGTTTTCTTGTGCTTTCATCTGAAAGGCAAATTCATTTCCTGCACGTCTGGCTGGATCTCCTGTACAAGATTCTTCTTTTCCTAAAACAGCAAAATTGATGTTTAATTCATTTAGAATTTTGCAAAAAGCAACCGTTACTTTTTGGGCACGTTGGTCAAAACTACCAGCGCAGCCTACCCAAAACAATACTTCTGGCTTTTGACCAGCAGCATGTAAATCGGCCATAATTGGCACGTTCAATTTTTTATCACTCATATATTGATGTATCTTTCTATAATAGTATGATGGTGGTGAAACCTGCGCGTTAGACTAAATGAAATAGTGGTAGGCGCTTAAATTGGAGCGTTAAAATACTAAAAAAGCCCCAAAATTACGATAAACTGAGCTCATTTAGTACATTTTGTAGTTGTTCTAAATTAGAAAAGAAAATCTTTCTAAGGAACAATGCCTAAAATACGGGGAACATCCCAAATAGACATAAAAAAAGCACCATATTTATCTTGTAAAATCTGTTGTTCTTCTCGTTGCCAAAAGTGCAAATTACTAACAGGGTACAAATAGCCATAGGCATAAGCCGTACAGCCTCCATCTTCTAAAGGACGCCCAATTTGAGCAAGTGGATAACGATAAGATTGCTCTTGCTGCTCTACGAATTGTTGAGCTTTTAAACGAACAACACTAGCTTTTGCCAGTTCTGTCTCCCAATCGTGAACCTGATTTTTATCCAATTGACTTGCACGGCGTTGTTGTAACGCAGTAAGAGTATGTACCTTGTGTTGACTGCGCAGCTGTGTAACAGTTAGTGCAGCTTGCAATTCTTCTAAGATATTTTGGCGTTCAGGAGTGAGGTCATATTGCTCTTTTGCAAATTGCTCAAGAAGAGCAGCACTTTGTTGACTAAAGTTGGATAAAGGCTGAATGACATCCTGTTTAAATTGATCTAAATAAGCGAAGGGGGCTTTTTTTCGAATCCAGCGATAAGGCTTATAAGGGCGAGGGTGAAATTCTAAGGATAAAGGCGTTGGAAGTTCATCTGTTACGGTTTGAGCGACTACATAGCGAATGAGTTGCTGTTCTTTGAGATAATCTTGTTGCAAGATGGCCAATTGATTGATATAATTCATAATGTTCTGGTTATGAAAAATATCTCCAAGAAATTGTGTGGCATTAGGGCGCATCGCGCGCCCATTAAAGGTATGGCTCCAAGACCAACGGGCAATGCTCCAATCAATCGACCAATATCCCCATTCCCAGCCAGAAGAAAAGGTTAAATGACCTTCTACCTCCAAGGAATCCATTAATAGAATATCATCCAAGCGTGTTTGTAAATAAGGCATAAGGTACATGGGGACAGAGTTATCAAAGGTAATCCAGTAAGCCGATTCAGGAAAATACCAAGTCTCTCGTTGCTGCTGTTCTTTTTTTAATAAATCTAGAAGGTGCAGTAAATTCTTATTCTGATAAACAGGCGCTGCGGTATCGGTCAACCCATAAAACATAACCGTATGAATGAAAAAGGCACGATTAACCTCTAGTGCTTTTTCTTCTGTTGTTAAGGTATCTTTCTGAGAACTTTTATTCAACATTTGATCGTCTTTAACGACGTGTTGGCGCCCTGCTAAATGCGCTCCATAAGTATTCACGACCAAATCAGTTACAAACAAGGTTAACGCTTGCGTTTTAGCAACATTTCCTTTAGTGAATTCGGTGGTTGAACCTTCCAACGCAATAACATCCCAAGAGACTTGAAAGAGCATAGCCAAGCGTTCTGCAATTTGTTTTTTTGCTCCTTTGATTGTGGCTGGGAAATTATGATACAACTTAAACGCCTTTTGTTGGGTCATGTGTAACGAGATATCAAGCCCTACTAAGACGCCTCGTTCGTGGGCATATTCTACCGCTGGCTTGATGTAGAGGAGCCACCGCTCCAAATCATCGTTTTCTAATAAATTAAATTCAAAATAATTTTGTTGGTTGTGTACCAACCAATCAATATATTCCTTAACCTGCGCAATCCCGTTGGGACAATCTGGATTAAGCAGTGGTTCTGTTAGTTCCAAAGGATGCATGGTATGTAAATGAAAACCTTTCTTGGCAAAACGCGGTCGGGCGGACCAGCTAAAATCTTCTGTCAAGGGCCAAAAGTCCAATTGAGGAATGATACTTTTCTTGGGATGATAAAAGGCAAACCATAATTGCTCTTGTAATAGGCCATACAGCCCAAAACTTATGCCGACATAAGTTGGACTTTCTAAACGCAGTTCTAGTTGTTTGCCTTTTCGTTTGGAGGTCCAATTATATTGATGAGAAGGATAGTCAATCGAAGGATAAGGCAATTGTTGAGAGGCAGATGATAAAGTAGGTATACTGTCCAGATCTAACTCTGGTAGAACAAGTAAAATCTCCTGTTGTTTGTCATTAACATTGACAGGGCATTGGCAGGCTTGTTGCAATAATAGAATACAATCATCGACTGTTCGCTGTACGGTTGGTTGTTCTAACAGTTGACGACTGGCTAAAATAGAAATGCCTTCAATAGCAAAAATAGGAGAGGCAAAGGTTATACAACCTATAAAAAAAAGATAGAAATGATATTTTTTAATCACGCAATGGTAACTTTGATATTGCAATAGCTTGAGAGGATCTTTTTTCTTCCTAAAGAAATAAAAGAGACCATCAAAACTTATAGCCACTCGTTGGCAATTATTGAAACAAAACACTATCCTTCGTGTTTGTTATTAATAGCCTGACTTCTGCCTATTGCAACTGGTTTGGAGATCATTAAAAATGAAAATGAGCGCCCAAAAATAGCAAAGATTTGTAGCATTGTTTGCAAATAAGCGCCTTTGTTTGCACTTTTATAGAATTATGCAGTGAAACTGCTAATAGAATAAAAATGAATTTATGATTGTTTGTTCTACCTAATAAGCTATTATTGGGAATCAAAGCTATGGGCAACCGCTGCGCTTTGTTTAGAGCGATTCAATTTAACTAAATACCAACACGAATGAACATACAGCAACTTTTCCTTTTTTTAGCACTTATTTTTGGTGCGAGCACCATACAGGCAGCAACTCCTGACAAGGTCTACGAAATTCAACTGGCGACTTATGCCGCTCCTGATTATCAAAAATTTAAAACACTTTTTAATACAGGGTATGTCTATACCAAGGCCACAGAAAGTGGCTTGTATAAAGTAATGATGGGAACTTATAGCAGTAAGTCTATTGCTCAAAAGAAACTATCAACAGTACAACGTAAAGGGTTTAAGGATGCTTTTTTGGTGGCAAAAGAGCTAGACGAACAAGAGGCCGTTTATATTGTACAACTAGCGACCTATGACCAACAAGCAGACATTTATTGGTCCGATTGGCAACGTTTGTCTACCCGATTAGTAGCACAACTCAGTGATGATAAAGTTAGAGTAGCAGTAGGGCCATTTTATACCCGTGCTGAAGCAGCAACAGTGCAAGCTCGCATACAGAGCATTGGTCCTAAGGATATTTTTATTAAGAAAGTAAGTGAGCAAGTTTTACACGAAGTTGGTCTGTTTGATTGGCAACGAAGTCCTAGTTATGGACAAAACTCAGGGACGGTTCGCAATTCGGTAAAAGCTTTACAGCTTTTATTGGGAGAACAAGATTTATACGATGTGCCTTCTAGTGGTTCTTTTACTCCAAAGACGAAGACCGCTATTGCTGCCTTTAAAGCAAGTAATGAGCATTATAAGCGTCATTTATTATTGGTAAAGAGCCAAGACGAACCATATCAAATTGAGAAGTACACTTTACAGTATTATATCAATCGTATTCCTAGTGAACCTGCTAAAGCTGCGGCTGGTTTGAAGCAATTCAAAAATCCTATTGCTAAAATGNNATCTTTATTTTAATGAAGAGGTAGCAGTTGATAATAAAGACCAACAGGTCAACCAATTGATGAATGCAGCACTACAAGAAGTATTCAAGGGCTATCGTGGAAAAACACGCTATGATTTTAGTATGAAATATGCCTATGAAGATATAGAGCAATTATTGAGTCACCTCAAAGCTGTACATGAAGTCTTGAAAATGCGTCCTGATATGCCTTGTTGGTTGTTACAACGCCATCCAAAAGCCGTACAAAAAGCTTTCCGCCCTTATTGGAACAACAGCCGTGATGACTACAAGGTATCCAATGATTGTGGCAGTTTTTTGGATCAAGAAACCTTACGTGTTTTATTGTCTGTATCTGACGAATTTGCAGCGAATGATCAACAAGAACAGACCTTGATGAACATCAATCGTTGGTATGTTTTGCCCCGTCCTATTCCACATCAAGAAATTGAACAGTTGGAGAAATGGAATGGGCGTTTGTGGACGGGGTTGGCTAAGCTAAAAAAAGGCAATCCATTAGAACAAAACATGTACACCGTCTTGCGTTTCAGTTATTATGATGCCTTGCAAGAATTGGAGACCAACTTTATGAAAAAAGGTTTGCCAGGAGTAGAAGCGCGTTCTTTGGGATTAAAAGTTTTGAAAGAAGCAGTAGGGCCTAATTTAGCGGCTTATTTATAAGCTTTTTAAATAAATTATTATTGGAATGCGAATAGCAATGGTAGTGCTGGCCTTAATGGCCATTGGATGGACAAGTTGTGGCTCAAAAGCCGAGGTCGATTCAGGAGAAAAACGCTTGTTATTGTTGTTGCGCCACAGCAAGGCAAGCAGCAAGAAAAAACATACCGATTTTAAGCGTCCGTTGACAAAAAAAGGAAAGCAAGATGCTCGCTATATTGGCGAGTATCTAGAATCCAACAATATTCCTATTGATTGCATTCTCAGTAGTTCGGCTGTACGAGCGAAGAGTACCGCAAAAATTATAGCAAAGACCTTGGACTATCCCATCGCTAGTATTGTGCTGGATTCTACTTTATACAAATGTAAAACACGTTTGTTGATAGAAGCAATTCATGCCTTAGATGATTCTTGTAAACACGTATTGGTCGTCGGACATAATCCTTCTACTATTCAAACGGCCAATCATTTTCAACGTGATACTATTTTTACGGATGTTCCTAAGTCTGGTTTAATTGGTATTGAGTTTACTAAAGAACGCTGGGCGGTATTGGGGCATCAAGAAGGAAGTTATCAATTTTTTACGCGCCCTCCTAAGAAGAAATAAATAGGTTGGAAGGATAAAGAAGAAGCCCTATTGCATGTTTGCAATAGGGCTTCTTTCTATGTTATTATCCCTGAAAGGGCTTACTCGGCTTTATAATTCTCATCTAATTGGAAAAGACGGACAAAATAACCAGGGCGTAAGGAAATAGGTGCCGCATTTTTGAAGCGTTTGTGAATTGCTGAACAAAGCTTAGGTGCCATCAAAAAGATATAAGGTTGTTGTTCTGCAACAAGTTCTTGAAAACGCATATAAAGCGCCGTACGAGCTTCTTCATCAATTGTTACCCGAATCGTTTCGATGAGTTGATCGCTTTCTTCGTTGCCAAATCCTACCATATTACTTCCTTCATAAGTATCTGATTCTGTATGCCAGATTTGTTTGAAATCGTCTAGGGTAGGGCTTTGCCCCCAAGCTAAGGTCATTAAATCAAAATCACGATCTTTAAGACGCTTGATAATAACGGCTAATTCCATAGACACCAATTGAATGTCTATTCCTACTCGCTCTGCTTCATCTTTTAAAATTTGAGAGAGATCTTTGTAAAATTGTTTGCCTTTAGGA
>JBOEFW010000093.1:0-16600 GCA_050633105.1 Aureispira sp.
GATGTATGCTCAAATGGAGCCTGATCGGTTAGAAGAACGGGAGGAAATGTTAGCTAGTATTCATCGGTTTTATCCTAGTTATGGTGTTGCCGCAAGATACTCTCGGCAGTATGTAGGATTGTATCGAGCAGTGACGGTTGATGCTAAAAGTCAATTGCAATTATTGATTTTAATATTTTCAATAATAATATTATTATGGTTTTTATTAAAAGAAAAATTGCCCCCTCTTCAAACCCTTTTTACCCTTCTTATCGTCTTTAGTCTGCTTGCCAATGCTTTGGTAGTAGTTAGTTGCTGGGGTTTTGAAGATCGTCTTCAAAGCCGTGTAACTTGGCTACTTACTTTGCCTGTCTCTTGGTTGTTTTTTACAACTTGGGACAATTGGCGTCAAAACTATGGTCGTACCCCACGCGTCAACTCTTATTTACCCCAAAAAGATTCGTAATGAGTTCACCAATCGCAACAAAAACAAAAGGGACCTTAGAAAAATGGGTGATACAATCCCATCAAAAACTATCGCACAACAAACGCATCAATTATCTATCGGCACTTTTAGTACAAGTGCTGGATACGCTTCCATTGGATGGCGTTAAACTCTTGGATATTGGCTGTGGAGATATGTCTATTGCCGAGAACCTTATGGCCAATAAGGAAGGGCTACAGGCAACATGCTTAGATACTTACCCTTTACCAGAAGAATTAAAAGAAGAGACACGCTGGAAAAAATATGTCCCATTTGATGGCCGAACCATCCCTTTTGAGGATAAGACTTTTGATGTAGCGGTCTTGTGTGATGTCTTGCATCACGACTTCGAATATGCTGAACGGTTGATACAAGAAGCTTATCGCGTCGCTAAATATGTGGTGATCAAAGATCATTTTGAATATGGAATGATTTCTCGTCAAAAACTGCGCTTAATGGATTTTGTAGGAAATTGGGGGTATGGCGTTTCTATTCCTGATCGCTATTTTTCTTCCTCTTCTTATGAAAAACTAATCACTAGCAGCACAGGAATTCAAGAAATAGAGCGGATTTGCCCCATTCCTTTATATCAACACAATGTTGTCTTCAATGTCCTCTTTCCAGGAAAATTACAATTTATTTCCGTTTTAGAACGCCAGTAGTTTTCTAGACCTCTTTGTTGCCCTTCAACGATATTCATAGAGTTATTAACAAATCACTTTTCCTGTGATTTGCAGCCACTTATTTTTAAAAACGACGCGATGCTTGTTTCAACCCCCAAAAAACAACGCTGGTTTTATCTCCTTGTATTAGGGGTGTTCTTTTGTTTGCCAGCCTTCTTTAACGGTTTTCCTTTCCTTTTTCCAGACACAGGAAGTTATATTGCTTTAGGCTTTAGTGGTGTTTTAGATGATGCTCGAACATGGTCTTATAGTGGTTTTATTAGACACATAAGTTTAGCCGAAATACCATGGTTAGTCGTGTTGGTTCAAGGCCTATTGCTAGCAACAACTATTTATTTGATGTTTCGTGCTTTTTATTCCAAGGATAAATCAGATAAATTATTTGTGGTGTACAGTTTTTTAGTTGGAAGTACAACTGCTGTGTCTTTTCACGTCAGCCACTTAATGCCTGATATTTTTACTTCTATTGCGGTTATGAGTTATTGTCTATTGTTAATAGGACATGGACTGAATCGGCTAGAAAAGGGCTTGGCTTTATTATTATTTATGAGTGCTTTAGCCATGCACAACATGCATTTGTTGATTGTGCTGGGGCTTACTATATTGATCTTTCTAGGAAGTTTTTGGAAGGATTTGAAACCTGCCTACCAACAGCTAAAGATTAGCTACAAGCGATTAGGAGCTATTATGCTTTGCTTAATTAGTACTTATCTTTTAATCTGTAGCTTGCATTATACTCGATATAATGGCTTGTTTACGGCTACTCGTGGAAGTTCTATTTTCTTATTTGCTCGGCTATGTGATTTTGGAATAGCACAAGCTTATTTGAAAGAAAATTGTGAAGATGGAGCTGATGGAATTTGTAGTGCTAAAGCAAAACTAACAACAAGTGGTCATTTTTTATGGAGCCCAACTTCTTATCTGAATCAAAATAGAGGCTTTCACCAAGATAATCAACGGTATTACAGCACTTATAACCAAGAAATTCTGACAACACCTAAATACCTGAAACAATATCTTATTCGATCGATAGAGGCGATGTTTATGCAGTTGGTGGAAATAGATTATACACCTGTTGAGAATGGAGGAGCATGGGCCTTGCCAGTTATTGAAAATATATACCCATTTTATGCTTCCTCAGCACGTTCTAGCAAACAAATGAGAAATGCTTATGACCCTGTGAGAATTAATTTTAATAATCTTATTCAACGGGGGGTGATGATTACTTCTTTGCTTCTGCTCTTATTCTTATTTTGGAGCCCTAACTACTCCATAGAAGAAAAAGCGGTAGCGATACTTATTGTATTAAGTTTATTTATTAATGCGTTTATTGCTGGGGCGGCATCAGGAGTTTATGCTCGTTATCAAAATAGAATTGCTTGGCTACTTACCTTACCTGCTTTTTGGTTCTGTTGTAGCCATGTTACCAATTTTTATTACTCAAAAAACATAATTCAACTTCCAAAGAAATAGACACTCTAGTCACCATACTATAACCACCAAAAGAAACAATTAATGACAAATGAATCCATAGAACTAAGTATTCTGATGCCTTGTCTGAATGAGGAATTAACCTTAGGCATTTGTATTAAAAAAGCAAAGAAATTTTTAGAAGACCACCACATTAGTGGTGAGATTGTTATCGGCGATAATGGGAGTACAGATAACTCTATAGAGATCGCGGAATCTCTAGGCGCCCGTGTTGTTAATATCCCTCAAAGAGGGTACGGAAGTGCCCTTATTGGAGGTATTCAAGCGGCAAGGGGAACCTATATTATTATGGGAGACTCTGACGACAGTTATGATTTTTCTAATCTAATGCCTTATATCGAACAATTAAGAAAAGGCTATGACTTAGTTATGGGGAACCGTTTTAAGGGCGGGATAGGAAAGGGCGCCATGCCTTTTTTACACCGTTATTTAGGGAATCCTGTTTTATCGTTTATTGGGCGCTTGTTTTTCAAGACTAATATTAAGGATTTCCATTGTGGATTGCGCGGTTTTAACCGCGAGCGGATGTTATCGATTAATTTAGAATGTTCAGGGATGGAATTTGCTTCTGAAATGGTTGTAAAGTCTATTTTGAATGATTTCAAAGTGGCAGAAGTACCAACGACCTTATCCAAAGATGGCCGAGATCGTCCTCCTCATTTAAATACTTGGAGAGATGGCTGGCGACATTTGCGTTTTTTATTGCTGTATAGCCCTGCTTGGCTCTTTTTATACCCAGGCCTATTATTATTGACGATTGGCTTGGTCGCAACCATTGCTTTGTTGATTCAACCCATACAATTTTTGGGCGTAGAATTAGATGTACACACTATGGTTTACAGTGGCGCTAGTATTTTTATAGGATTTCAATTGTTGTTCTTTTTTGTGTTTTCTAGAACCTATGCTAGTCTGAATGGATTGTTGCCTCAAGGAAAACTGGATGTGGTTTATCAACGTTCTTTTTCTTTAGAGAAAGGCTTATTAATTGGTACTTTATGTGTGCTTGTTGGTTTTGTTTTAGCGATTATGGCTTGGCTGAATTGGCGTGCTGTCGATTTTGGTAGCTTGCAACCTCGAGAGACCTTGCGTGTTGTATTGCCCTCTGTCTTCTTATTAATTGGAGGTGTCCAAATTATACAAAGTAGTTTTTTATTAAGCATCTTAGAACTCAAAAAGCGCCCCAATTAGGCGCTTTGCAGCGCGGGCCAGCCCCCAAAAGCCCGCTTGCCATTTTTGAGATTTGTCCTTGACCGAATTGCAGAGATGCCCTGCTATCATAGGCTATAGAACTGTTTATTATGCCTGTTTGGGAATTGTCTTTAGTTGTTTGCCCAGCTCCTTCCTTTTAGCCCTAGACCTTTTTAGCGAGCTGCGCTGCTACTCTGTGGTCCCTTCGGTCGTGAGCGTAAAACGGACTAGTTCCTATATTATAGCAACTAGATCAGATCGCTTCGCGAGTGCTTAAGNNTAAAACCCAGTCCACTTGAAATCTTAATAAATTTCTGTTACAAGGTGCTAAATCGGGACATTTTTTTGAAGAAAAACTAATAATAAGGCATTCCTCTGAATTAACTTCTCAATAGTCGTGTTCCCAACAACAGAACACATCCAGTTTTAACAACACAGTTTAATGTGGAAACTGCTAATGGGACTAGCAAAATTACCTAAATTGAAACGGTTGTACTTGTATGATAATAACATACCTACTGCAACAATGGCTATTTTTTTAAACAAATTATCAAAAAACTGTTTGATAGAATACTAGGCTTTTTTTGCATAAAACCAACAAAAGCTCAAAATAACAAAGATAAATAGTACTTTGCAAGAGACTACTTTATCCTGCAAATGCGCAAAAATTACGAAGACGACTATGGTGACTTGGGATTACATTGATACACAAGAGAAGTTAGATGACTGTATACAGTTTTTAGAGAAACAAACCGTTTTGGCAATAGACCTAGAATTTGATAAAAACCGTTATCGTTATGGTTTTAATCTTTGTCTAGTGCAAGTATTTTCAGGCGGCCGCTGTTTTTTAATTGATCCTTTAATTGAAGGAATTGATTTGAAAGGCTTGTACAATATCTTAGAAAATCCTGCAATAGAAAATGTGGTCTACTCTTTTGGAGAAGATTTGCGATTGCTACATTCTTTAGGCTGCTTTCCTAAGAATACCTATGATTTGGCTATCACGTTGCGATTGCTCAATTATCCTCCTGCGTCTTTGGGGAATGTATTGGGACAAGTATTGGACATAGAAATCAGCAAAGCTGCTCAAAAAAGCAATTGGTTTGCTAGACCACTTTCAGCCAAGCAATTGGACTATGCTGCGAGAGATGTATTGTATCTCTTTGACTTGCAAGAACGCTTGCAAGTAGAAGTAGAGGAAGTCGGCGTAGGCGCATGGATTACAGAAGAAAATCAGTACATAGAAACCTTATCTTATGCGGATATTGACAACAATGTTTACCTCAAAGAGAAAGATAAATACGGCCTCTCAGAGCATGAATACTATATTTTTGAACACTTAATGGCCTTTAGAGAGGAATTAGCAGCACAACACAATCGCCCCAGCTACCAGATGATTGACAAGGAATACTTGCGCGAATTATCGCAACGTCCCAATCAAATTCATCGCTTTGAGAAAATTAGAGGCGTTTATAAAAGCTTCAAAAATGAGGCGTTCAAAGATAGATTGTGGAACAAATTTCAACAATTTGCTAAAGAAGCAGAACGTGCCCATCTCTCCAAGACAGAAGATGCTTTAAAACGTCTAGGCCAAGCAGAACATCAAGTTCGCCGTCAAAAGCGCAAGGAACGCGATGAAATTAAGAGAAAAATCTTTAAACCCATCCAAGCTAAAATTTCAGAGAACCACGGCGATCAAGTAGTGACATATATCTTAGGAAATCGTTTAATGGATGATTTATCAGAAGGAAAAACAGAAGGCTTACGAAATTATAAACGTCAATTGATTGAGCAATATGCCCAAGAGTTGGACTTAGATGTAAGCCCTTATTTGGATCCGCAAGAATAGTTGCTATTTCGGTGGTAAGGCTGTGATTCTAGGCAGCCTTACCTGCCCAATTGACAGTATAATAACAGAAAAGAGAACTAATACTAGTTATCAGTTTGTGAAAACTGGTCTAATTCTCCAAGACTAAGCATCAAAAGTTGATTTTCTGTCATGTTATATACCTTTGTCATGTAAAAATTCGTTCAAACGACTCCGCTGAATATTTCCTGTTTTATTACTAAGATTGAAAACTTTCTCATACACAGTAGCGGGCAGGAGCATTGGCAGAGGTGAAGTCTAAAGATGCGTTTTTTATGCAGGTTGGTTTAAATAAAATAAAAAGAATGACTGCACTCGTCCTTCTGGAAGGAAGACTTATTATAGCGATTGGAATGGCTGTTATTCGTCTTTTGGAATTTAGTATATTGAAGTTCGCGCACAAAATGCAGGAGAATTAAAACGTATACCTCCTTACAAATAAATTATTACTCCTCTACAAAATGCTCTAAATTATCCATTTCTGTTGGGTCAGCAGCCTCATTTACCCGCTTCATTTCGCCAACCAAATCGGTCATTTGTAAGATTAATAAACCTATTCCAAAAAAGACAGCCATAAACAACATACTATTGCGCATAGAATCCGTCATTTGATTGATGAGTCCAAAGGAAAAGGTTCCAATGACAATGGCTAATTTCTCTGTCACTTCATAGAAGCTAAAGTAAGAAGCGGTATCTATGGTTCCTTTTGGAATCAATTGAGAATAGGTTGCTCTAGAAACAGACTGAATGCCTCCCATACCAATTCCAATAAGCCCTGCCAGGCCATAAAAACCTATTTTAGCGCTTAAGAAATAACTGGCGATACAAACACCTATCCATATTCCTAAAATCAAACTAATTGCTAGGCGATTGCTTGCTCTGTTCGAAATCCAAGCAAAGAAAAGAGCACCAACAGTGGCTAATACTTGTAAAATCAAAACCACTAAAATCATCTCAGTTGACTCAATTCCAACGATTTTTGTAGCAAATAATGGCGCTAACATCATAACAGTAGATACCCCCATGCTATAGGCAAAGAAGGCCATCAAAAAACGCTTGAGCACGGTGCGTTGGTTGATAGCAGAACCAATGTTTTTTAACTCCTGAATACCCCGTCCTAAAATAGAACGGTCGAACGTGCGCTCGGTAGGACGATCTTTTAAGTAATAAAAGGCAATGTGGGCAAAGCCCATCCACCAGATTCCAACTAATAAAAAACCAAATTGAGTGGCCGTTTTGGTGTTTTCAAAACCAAAGGTATCAGGCATTAATAGTAGTGCTAAATTGATTAATAACAAAATAACACTTCCCACATACCCAAAGGTAAATCCCTTGGCACTCACACTATCCATACGATCAGGCGTGACAATTTCTGGTAAGAAGCCATTGTAAAAGACCAAAGCGCCTGCATAGCCTACACTGGCAAAAACAGAGCAAGCAATGCCGTATTCTATATTGGGGCCTTCAAAAAAGAACAAACCCATACAGGCCAAACTTCCCATATAGGTAAAAAACTGCATAAACCGCCGTTTGCTTCCTGTATAGTCCGCAATACCTGATAAAATAGGCGAGCTAAAAACAACAATTAAAAAAGAAAGCGAAATAGCATAAGTGAATAGGACAGAGCTGGAAATGGTCATTCCGAAAAAGGGTACCATTTCTCCACCAAATGCTTCAGCGGTAACATTTTCATAAAAAACAGGGAAAATGGCAGTGGTCACAATCAAATTATAAACAGAATTGGACCAATCATAAGAAGCCCAGGCATTAATAAGGCGAGGTGAATTCTTTGGTAGCATGTGGTGGAATTAAGGTTAAACGACCATAAAATAGAAGTGTAGCAATGCTCCAAGATACATAAAAGACTGGTAATCCTCTAAGAATAGTGTGCCGCATCAATAACGTCTCTTTTTCCTAGAAAAGAAACGACAAATAGGAGTTGGCCTAAGAGCGTTTAGACAGGCGATAACGCAAGACATCCTTACTCAAATGGCTGTCTTTTTCATTAAAATACAACAACTGACGCAGCAAATTAATATTCTGCCCCGAATGCTCCGTAATGACCAAATAAGCCAGTGCTCGAATCCAAATACGCTGTTCCTTTTTTTGATCGTAATAATTGCGCAAGAGTTGCAAGAACTCTAAAAGCCGTCCCGCTGTAAATCCTTCTTGGTACAAATTTTCGAGAAAGGAGCGTTGAGTAGTAGGATCAGGGAGTCTACCCAAGCAATATTGAATGCATTTGACGGGTTGAGAACCATGAAACCAGCCTGTAAAGGCCAATTCATAGGCTCGTTCTTCCTCCATCAATTTCTCTTCGCAAAAATTAGCAGCGGTATAATAATTTTTGCCTTCTAATAATTTTTCTAAAACCTTCTCATAATAAACACGTGCCAACTCTACTTTGCCTAGTAGTTGATATAAATCGCCTACTTTTCGATTGTTTTCTAATTTTTTATACAATGCCAAGGCTTTCTCTAAGCGGGTTGCTTTTTCATAACAGGCCGCAGCATTGGCCTCGTCTTTGAGATATTTAAGATAAATAGAGGCCGCTTGTTCATATCTCTTTCCCTTTATTAAGGTCTCAGCGGCCGTTTTTGGAAGACGCAAAAGACGCAAATAAATAAAAGCTGCTTTCTCAAATTTACCTTCTTGAATCAATTTTTCAGCAGCTGCTTGATATTGTCGTTGCAACTCATAATATTGATTGTTTGGAACGCCATAAGAGCTCCCAGAATTGTAGCCACTATTGCTGTTCGATTGAAATAAACTTGTATTGGCCCAACGGGGTATCCAGTCCCAGTTATCATTGCCTGATTCCTTTCCATAGCCTCGACCAATTTGATCGTTATTTAATGGAATAGCATAACGTAATGCTTTTTCAGGGTCATCTTTTAATAAATCGAATAGGCGATTCATAGGATTCTGGTATCGCCTTTCTAAAGCCTCTAATTCTTGTTCTAGTTCATTGGTCCAAGGGGGAGTAGCGTTTATTTTATCTTGAAGGCGTGCCCAGATGCTTTTTGTTGCTGGTTCGTCTTTTTGGTTTAAAGAAGCTTCTTTCCAGGCACGTAGTTTTCGCAACCGCAAAACCTCTACCGCTGATAACGGTTTTTCTTCCAAACTTTTGCGTTCAGGGACTACCGCATCCAAAAAATCTAAGCTTTCTTCTACAGGGGCGGCTTCTACTGTGAATATTTTGACGGTAGTAGGAATTGATAAGGACTCTTCTGGTGCTTGACTTGTTAGCTGGTGAGATGGAGGCGTATCTAGTAATTTAGCCCAGTCCAAAGGCTCAAACAACTCTACTAAGCCCAAGGTAGGATGTAATAAATGGTGTTTCCCATACAAGAGATCCGTCAAACCTTCTTCATTGAGAGCAGGAGAAAGCTGGCTTTTTTCTGGTAAGAATAAAGAATTATGAGCACACTGCAAGGCTAAATACGGCATCACATTGTTGGCTTTAACAGGAGCAGAAAGCACCACTAAACAGCCCCAAATTTGATTCGGCTGACGGTCGGGAATGGCATAACAAAGCACCTCCTTTTCTTGGATGTTGAGTTCTAATAGTGCTGTTAACCAAAGATGTGCTTGAGCTCCTTGAATCAGGATTCCTTGCAAGGGATAAGTATTGCTGCTAGCAGGAACTAAAGTTAGGGGTAGAGAAAGCCAAGTGGACATAATATAAGGAGGATAAAGTAGTGGTAATAAAAGAAGCTAAACGGGGATGTTTCCCAAAATGGTATCAATAAATGGTTTGAGGTACATCGTGAAAAAGAAACTGGTATCAATCAAGGCACTAGGCTCTTTTTCTTGGTTTTTATGGTAATAAGTATTGCCACAGAAATGATCCTTGGTTGCCATTCCAAGAGATTTATTTAAGATCATTGGTAAATAAATTGGAGGTAAATTTTCGTTACTGCTGGTCAAGATCATTAAGCCCAATGAATTGGCGACAATGGTACTGCCATCTGGAAAAGTAAAATGCCTAAGGCGCTTCTTTTTATAATCCTGTTGTGCACTGACTATAGTAGGACTGGTTCGAGCACCTATTTTAATGATTTTTTGCCCATTTAATTGTAATTGATGCCGACCATTAATTAGTAAATGTCCTCGTTCTGTAATAGAAACGGTATTGATGTTTTTTAGAATCTGATAATGTTTACCCGTATATTTTCCTTTTGTTCTCTCGTGTAATAAAAAGAGCTCATGTTTGTTAATCCAAGTGGCCACTTCTTTAGAGTGAGGGTAGGATTGTAAGGTAGGTTTCTCTTGTATATCTATAACCCAAGCCTTTTTATCACTATCAAGCGCATAAAAAGCATCGTCTTTATAGACAAACTGCTGTAAATGCCAATATTTTTGTTCAGGCAACTCAATACTTTGTTGTGTTTGAGTGGATATATTGACTAAATCTAAGCGACTAGGAGAGCGCATTCCTACTAGTAACATAAAGTCACCAGAAGAATGTTGCCCAATCTTAGCCAAGGTATAGTCTACTAAGCCCCCATAGAGCCACTCCCAACCGTGTGTATTATTTTTGTCATAACAACGCAGCACATGCCCATGAGGTGCAAGCATAAATACTTCTTCCTGATCGTTGTTATTAGACCATAAGAGGTGTTCGTACTGTCTAGGTTCAGGAACTAAAATAGGTGTTTCTCCTGCCTGTAGACGAGAACCTGGATTGTTGTTGGCCTTTTTTGGAACTTTGTCAGGACGCCAAGCGTCGGCTAATGATAATTGGAATTCTTGTAATAGCTTTTTGCCTGTGTGATATTGGTAGGTGCTAATCTTACCTTTAGCGGTAGGTGCAATCCAATAGTGAAGACGATGTTGGTATTGGCGCATGATTTTTTGCATGGCTGGTTGTTGCACCGCTTCAAGAGCACTGATTAGAACCACTTCTTGATTGTTGAGCACACGATTGTTCTTAAAAAAGGCTTGTAAACCCTCTGCGCTGTTCAAATTAGGATCAACTTGGTGCAATTCTTTGGTAACGTTCTCTACACTATTCCAAGACAATAATTCTGCTTTTTTACCAAGGGCATAAAAAAGACTGTTGATGTTGTCCTCCTCTGCTTTTTCTAAAGCCAAAGCGATTCCAAAAGCAATTTGTTTGATACTGCCCCAGTTATAAATAGAGGTATCAATTAACAAATGCCTTGTTAAAGAAGGCCGTTCAGGAGATGCTTCTCGTTGCCTGTAGAGGGCTTCTTTATTAACCAATCGCGATAAAAACAAGGTTTTATCATAAGCAAATTCAGAAATAAGTAAGCGGTCAAAATCTCCTTTATTACTCAAATCGGCGGTTCCTCCAAAGGCCTCTTGTTGTTGTAACCGTTGTAACGAGGGCAGGGCGAGACCTGCTTGCAACGCAGGCAATAAGGTCGCCATATAGAACGTTTCTGCGTCCTCCACCAGTTTTTCTCGCCAAGTAGGATCTATTTCGGTCTCTTCCTCTAAAATAGGCGCTTCCAAATTCTGGGCGGCTTCTAAGGCACGAAGCAACTCTTCTACAGTAGAAAAACGCTCTGCCAACTCTTTCAAAATATGTAAGGCTTGAAAGAGTCGATTAGGATTCATAGGAGTATTATCATCTGCTACCAATTGCTCAAAGGTACTAGTACTCATTTTTTTGTACTCCGTCAGAATTTGCTCCATATTCCGTTTACTAAAAGCTTTGTAGCAATTGGTGAAAATGGTCTGGAGTAAAAATAAGCGTTCTTTTTCTTGATGATACCGCGTTGGCAATTGTTGTAAGAGTTCTAGAAAGGCAAAACCTTTGGGGGCATCCAAGCGCTCATCAGTACTTCCATGCAAAAGTTCTAGCAGACTACTTTTAGCAGTTGTAATGGCCTGCTTGCTTTGTGGTTTTGTGGCAGCCAAGGCTAAGAGAACCGCATCTAATGGAGGTGTATCTGCTAAAGATAAACCATCTAGTACTTGGATTAAATAAGCTTTATATACCAAGGTGCTGCCATCTGCTAAGGCAAGCACTTCTGTTTGATCGCGCCAGCTCCAAAAAGACTGTTGGTGTTCTTTAAAATACTCTTGTAAGGTAATCATACTAAGGAAGGTTAGAAGAGGATAAGTGCTCTTTGGTATAAGAAAAGCTACTTCGGCTCAATGCTTTAAAGTTTATTTTAGGCACTAAACCATATTGCCCATTTTTTTGCCAAAAGATCCAATGTTGTTCATCAGGATCTAAATGTCGGGCGGTGGCTTGCGCCAAAATGGACCATTCTAAATCTAATCCTAAGGGTAAAATATGTGTTCCACGTCTCCAATAAGGCGTTCCTCGCAAGGTAGCCATTGGAGTACCTTTAAGAAGAGCGTGGTATTGCCCAATGATTGTCCATTGTAAAGATTCCATACGCCATGCTGCTGCCGTTTTTAAATAACTACCTAAATCAGCTAAGTTGACCAATAAAAACAAGGCGTTTTCAGGAGTTGCACGAGAGACTAACTTTATAGGAATATGTGCGTCTACACCAAAATAATTAGGATTAATAGGAGGAAGTTCTACCACTAAGCCTTTTTGGATAGGTTGCCAAAATAAGTCTGGTAAACTCCCTACAGGCATTAGTTTTCCAATGGGGTAGAGTAAGCCTTGCTCGGTCGCATAAATGCGTTGAGAGGGAATGCGTTGAATCGCAGCTGTTAGAATTAATTCGTCAGGAATATTTTTTACCCAGACTAAATTTTCTTGCATGGCTATTTCTAAAAAATATTGATCATAGAAATCAACTAGTAAGTGGCTATCTTTTTTGTTGATAACCAGTATGTTTATGCGATTTCTAGAAGCTGTTTCCATAACATTTCAATTTGCGTTTGCAAGTGTTTTTGTTGCTGTTCGTCTTGTATCCAATGTGTACGATTTTGTAAATGCCTAAGCTGGTCCTTTATCAAGTTTTTCTCTTCATAAGAACAGTCTTCTGCTTGTAGACGTTGGCTTAATTGTAGGAGCTCTTGCAGCAATTGTTCAGCATTGGGTAAATTGTTGGTGTAGGCTTGTGGATGGGCTTGTTCTGTCTGTTGATCTTTTAATAAGGTATCAATGATTCCTGCTAAGATTTCAATTTGTTCTTCCGTATCCCAAATGTATTTCACAACCCAAAAATCAGATACCTCCGCTTGTGTGCGTCCCGCTAAAATAGCGCTAGCAGCAAAGAGGCTTTGAAGTTTGACTGCACGGCGATCAGAGAGCGCTAAGCCCGCATTTCGGAGGCGGTGTACCAAGTCTATAAAAGGGGCCTGAATAGTGGATAAATCGACTTGTTGTGCTTGCTGCTGAAGAGCGATAATTAAGGCAGGAGTAACGGTTGGTCGATCTTCTTGGTCTTGAACAGCTAATTTCCATCCTGCTTGTAATACGGCCCCCAATTGATCAGGTGTAACATAATCACAAGGAATTCTCAACAAAAAACGATCCAATAGAGCCGCTAAGCTCTGTTCTTCTGGCAACTGGTTACTCGCGCCTACAAACAAGAGTGCAGGCAAATCACGACGCTCTTTCCCTCGTCTAAATACTCGCTCATTAAGAGCGGTGAGCAAACTATTAAGGATGGCTGAATTGGCATTAAAAATTTCATCTAGAAAGACTAAAGAAGCTTCTGGAAGCATCCCTGTGGTATTTGTAACCAATTCTCCTTCCTGTAATTTGCGAATATCAAAAGGCCCAAAAAGCTCATTGGGTTCTGTAAAGCGAGTTAGTAGGTATTCAAAATTGTTACCGCCTTCAATGCAGTAGGATAATTCTCTGACCAAGGCACTTTTTGCAGTGCCTGGAGGTCCCAATAGAAAGGCATTTTCTCTCGCCACTAAGGCAATGCCCAATAAATCAACAATGGCATCTTTGCCTACAAATTGGCGTTTTACATAGTTTAGAATGGCTTGCAAAGCATCTATTTCTAACATAGTTGGTTGGTGTTATTGTGATAAACTTCTTTATAAAGAAAGGTATTGGAAAGATAGTAAAAACTACGACTAAGAAGAGGAGGCTGCTGTTGTGAAAAAATCTAAGTCAGGCCAGATTTTTTGTTGATGTGCCCCTAGACTAGCTCGTACTGTTTCTAATAATCTAGGAACTATTAGTAAACGGGTATCTTTTTTGGCAATAATGCGATCAGCGTATAATTGTAGTAGGCAAGGATCATCTAGTTTTTGTTGAGGAAGCTGTTGAATAGGATAGCCAATAGCAGAATAAGGCCATTCCTCTAATTGTTGTTCTAACAATAGAATTAAGCCATCATCAGGATTAATGGCTTTTAATTTATCGAGCAAACTGGGCAAAAAACGCAAGGATAAATCTACGGATAGAACCGAAGATGGTGTTTTAGCACCTGTATAGGTTGTAAATAAAGAAGCAATATCCTCTAAAGTCGCTTGTCGATTGAGAATGGCTTGTGCAGCATAATATAAAAGGAGCGCTGCCCAATTGGCCGCTGCGGCATCAAAGTCAGGTGTTTGATGAGGATAGTTAAGCGCTTCTTGCCGATAGTGATGCTGCAAATAAGCGCTTACTTGTTGCTGTTCTTCTGTTGTTACGTTATGCCATTGATAGGATAAATGGACCGTCTCAAAACGTAATTCTTGTATAAAAGTAAGGAAGGGAGTTTGCACAGTATTGGTTAGTTTGGTGGAAATATACCACTTTGGTCAAGAGCAACTACGATCATCTATAAGTGTTTTTGTGAAAAAATAGTTCCCCAAAGGATTAAAATAGTTCCTAATTGGTCATTGGATGTTCAGTGAACTCTATTGGGAGAGGCAATAAGTGGTCTCTAAAAAAATCACACTAAAAAACTATCCCATTTTTTATGGTGTGATTACTTTTCTTCGCCTACTTAAAGGCGAAATAGACCCAACCAACCATAAGAAAACCGTTCTCAACAATTGTCGAGAACGGCCTACTATCAAAGGTGAAAAAAAACAGTAGCCTACTGTTTTATCACCTTGCGAACTATCTGTTCTTCTTCATTATAAAGTGTCAAGAAATAAACGCCTCGATTGATGCCACTTAGCTCAATCGTACTACGCTGTAATAATCCTTCTTTGATGGTTTGACCTTGAACATTTACCAAACGGTAATTGGTTAATCCTTCAATATTGGTATTGATGTTTACAAAATCATTAAATGGATTTGGTGCAACGTTTAAGAAGGGTTCCGCTGTCAGAGCGTCTGGATTAGATTCTCTCAATTTTGGATCATTCGGGTCAATAATAATGAGCCCTTGGCGTACGCCAAATCCATCAATGGCCATATCACTTGTAAAACTAGTACCCGTTGTACCAACAAAACGTAAACGTACATTGGTATTAGAGGTGTAAGCATTGAGATTGACATAAGCGGATTTCCAACTATTGCCTTTATCACCTGTTTGTGTCCAAATAGTACTCCAGAGGTTACTGTTGTTGACACTAACTTGAAGTTGTAAGGTGCCCATAGTAGAGCCGTACATGTGATAACGGAAAATGGCAGCAGGGTTATTAACGCTGCTTAAATTAAAGCAACGACTGGTGATAATGGCTTTCTTTCCTCCAAAATTAGGAGAAGAAGACTCTGTATAGAGGTAATAATTGCCCTCAATAGCAGAGGTTGGTCCTGTATTGCTAGAGGAAGTCGCCCCCATTTTACGCGTCCAGTCAAAGTCATCAGTGGTACTTTGAGACCAGATTCCTAGACCTGTTTCCCACCCTTCATTGTAAGGATAAGAATTCACACAAGGTTTGCTGATGGTTAAGGTGTAGATGGAAATATCATCAATAGCAATATCTCCTGTGAAGCTAGTACCTGTTGTTCCATAAAAACGGAAGCGAACACCATTAGTATTGATGTAACTGCTCACATTGATAAAAGCTGTTTTCCAAGAATTACCTTGATCACCTGTTTTAGTCCATAAAGTTGTCCAAGAACTGCCATTGTTTGTACTAACCTGAAAACGTAAGTTGCCTGTTGTTGCTCCATACATGTGGTATTTAAACCGTGCATAAGCATTGGGAACATTGACATAATAACAAGCACTATTAAGAATAGCATCTTTACTAGGATAATTAGGAAAAGAGGCTTCCATGTAAGCATAGTAAGAACCTTCACTAGCAGAAGTTGGTCCTGTGTTGCTAGAAGACGTAGCACCAGTCTTACGTGTCCAGTCAAAATCATCATTGGTTTCATTGCTCCAAATACCAAAATTGCTTTCAAAACCTTGGTTACTAGGGAGTGAAATAGCAGAGACTAAACAACCACTACTAATACTACAAGAACCATAATCAACTCCTGAATTAGGCATGTCAGTACCTATATCAGCGATTAATTTATCACAACGGCCATAAGAACCATTCTGACAACCACCTGTATTGTGAATAGAATAAACTAAGTTAGAGGAGTTTGATAAGACAGGAGATCCAGAACTACCACCTTCCGTATCAGCATAGTAGCGCATTCCATTTGTAGTTAGGCTATTAACCTGAGCAAATCCACTACCATCCTGATCAGAATTAACAGTGATTTCCTTACGACGTCCACCAGGGTGGCCAATAATGTAAATACGATCACCAATAGTTGGTACTACAGAACTTAAGCTCAAGTAGCCATAAGTAGGAGTAGGGTTCGTTGGTAACTTTAATAGCGTGTAATCTAAACCGCTTGGAAAAGGACTAGTTTTGATGAACGTGGCAGAAGTCGCTACTGTGTTGGCTGTTAATTGACCAGAACCTGTACAAGCACTGTATTGGTAGTCAAATAAAAAGTCTGTATTGCCTGCATCCGTAGCATCACCTACACAGTGGTTATTGGTCATTACATGCCCTTCACAGCCTAAAAGCCAACCTGTACAAGAACCAACACCACCAATAATAAGCTTACATACTGCTCTACCACGAGTTGCTTTGATGGTACCATTATAG
>JBOEFW010000094.1:0-3598 GCA_050633105.1 Aureispira sp.
GGACTAGTGATACAATAGGGCAACTTATGGATAAACTAGACTTACTTCAAACCACACAAGAGCAAATGAAGGCTGTTAATAAACTATTGAAAGGTAAAAATACCAAGACACTTTCCTTAAAAGAGAAAATAACTATCCTTGTGAAAGAGGGCTTTCCTAAAGATATTATTACACGAATTGAAGAAAGTGTAAACGGTGATCTCCATAAAATACCTTCTTTCTATTTGACGAATAACAATGCCAATATGAAAAGAATCAAAGATCGAATTGCTGCGGAGGAAAAACGGCAAAAGAAGTACCAAGATGGAAATAAAACGACGGTTTTTGATGGATTAAGGATTGTTGAAAATGTGGAAGAAAATCAACTACAGTTATTATTCGATGAAAAGCCATCTGAGGAGATTAGAACTATTTTAAAGAAAGAAGGAAGATTTAGGTGGTCTCGTAAGAATCGAGTCTGGCAGAGGCAATTGACAAACAATGCGATTTATTGCTTGAAACATATATTAAAGGATATTGTAAAAAAAAAAGTAAAGACCACCGTTAAGCCAAGAACTGCTCGAAAAAAAAAGACAAGAAACATTGTAGTAAAGCTTCCTGTTACTCTTCAAACTATAAATAAACACTTAAAGGGAAAGGAATTAAAGAATTCTAATGTACTAGGTAAAATGTCAACGAAGGAGTTTTTAATAGTCTGGAAATACGTTTTAGCAGGCAATAAAATGCTGGAAAAGAAAATCTACCCTACTTCATCTTCTAGTGATTCATCTAATTTGCTAATGCTTGCAGGTCACCGAGTAACAGATGAGATTAGAAAGGAATTTCTTATGCGTGATTTACACCATCTATATACTATTTCTTTCGAGACCAAAAAGGCGTATCAAAAAGAAGTAAAAACATCAACTATAAAGCTTCCTGTTTCTCTTACAGGTATAAAGAAACATTTACTTGATAAACCAGTCACTTATTTTGAGAAATTAAGCGAGCTATCAGAGGCAGAGTTTCTAATAGTCTGGAAATATGTTTTAGCAACCAATGAAATGGCTAATAAATTACTCTATCCTTCTAAGTTAACAGCTTCTTATAAAAAGTTGATAAAAAATATTAACCTTAAATCTATAGTGAAACAGGTTAACAAGGAGTTTAGCAAACGTAACTGGGAGCTTATACACAAGTTACAGTTTGATGTAAAATTAGAAGAGGTACTTTCTATTAAGCAAAAGGAGCAAGAAAGTAAAGCGATTACAAAACTACACCACTTAAAATCATTAGCAAGTAGGGCTTGGTATGGTATATCCCATAAATACACTCAAAGAGCTAAAGACTGGATGAGTTACCGCGAAGGTCAACTTATAACTGATATTCGTAGAATGAGAAATGCGGAGAAAGATATTGACCTAGACAGGTACATAGAGAAGTACATTAATTTTTGCAATGAAGAACTTACAGCACATTCTAATTGCCTCAGTCCAATGATAGCAGGCCCTTCTAAGTTTCCTATCAGAAAGGCTCAGAAGGCGAATGAACGGCTGGATAAAAAACAAAGAGCATTCATTGATTGGAGAAAAAAAATGTTGGACTTTTCAGAACTGAAATATAGTCAAGCCATTAGAGGGGGAGAGCTGGACAGCCTACAAAAGCTTCAAAAGAAACTAGTAGCTCTAGAGCAATATCAGGAAAAACTCAAATTGGTGAACAAAATTTTGAGAAATAAGAAGATAGAGGATAAAAAAGCTGAATTCGCTAAACAAGGTATTAATGAGGAAATGATAAGAAACATTAGACCCTATCCAATAATAGAAGGATCTAGAATGCCCTCTTTTTATCTATCTAATAATAATGCTGTTATTAGAAATGTGAAAAAGAGGATTGAAAAAGAAAAAAGTTCTCAAGGTCGCTATAAAGATGGTAATAAAACGATAGAATACCGTGGCTTAAAAGTAGTTCACAATGTAGAAGAGAATAGGCTGCAATTGTTCTTTGATAGGAAACCTTCTGAAGTAGTACGAACTATTTTAAAACAAAAAGGAGCATTCAAGTGGGCACCAAATGAGGAAGCTTGGCAACGGCAATTAACAGATAATGCTGTTTCAGCCTTAGAAAGGATATTGAAAGATATTCTTCCAACGTAAAAGGAAATAGGTTATACCTAGCCAAAGGGGTGAATTTGCCCACGAAAACAATTTAAGACCTTAGTTTTAAGTACATTGCCACTTAGGTTTTTAACCCAAAAAGAGGCGGTCATTTTGGGAATGAATTTTGAATAGTTTTGCTAATTTGACGTGATGATAGAGAAAAGGGTCATTTTCATTCATCATAAAATCAATAGGCTTATCTACTTTTTATTCATGACAATTAGATAAGCATATAGTTTTATATGATTCTGTGACTTTTTTCCATTTTTGATATTGGGCGTAATATCAATTTCATAATGCTTTGGGTCACTATGTCAAAGAAACAAATTGAGAAGTTATTTATGAAGCTCGCTATTTTCCGTGGGCAAATTCTCCCTTTTGGCTTTTGTTAACCTTATTATGCAGAATGTATTGTTGCTCCTAATAGGAGTCTTGATAACAGCCTCTAGTGTTATGGGGCAAACGTTGGAATCAGACCGTCAAATATTATTTGATGAGTTTCCAGCGATTCGGAGTATGAGAAAAGAAAAAGCGTCAAACGATGGAAAGTATACTGATTATTGGTTTCGAAAAGGCGAAGCCCAATATACACGAACGTACTACTCTGGAGCGCGAAAAATGTGTTTCCATACCTTTTCGATAGAGCGGGCGAAGAAGCGATACCATTTATCTTATTCAGGCTTAGAGCCTAGCTTTTATACAGAAACCTTTTCGGAAAAAGAGAACAAATGGGTGAAGTCTAAAGAGATTGATTGTAAGGTATCAGATTTGCCTTCTCAGATTCGTTTTACATTAGAAGTCACGCAAGGAACGTTGTCTAGCTACAGGTAATCTTTCCTTAGTTGTTTATTAATAAGAGCCTCTATGAACGTTTTAGACTTCATAGAGGCTTTTTTAGTGTTGGAGGATGTTGTCCTGTTTTGAGTACCCGTGCGAGGTGGGGATTGGTTGCAATACTCAAAAACAGGATAACAAAACCTAGTCACCCAGTTTACTATTTTTCATGCAGAAACTTTTCAACAGGTAGGCTGTTATCCTGTCCTTAAAAGTTAGTTGCATAATAAAAAACATAGTTTTTTGAAAAAAATAAGCTGGGTGACGCAAAAAATATATCATGGAGGAAAACAAAATGTCAATGATAAAAGCAACCTTCATAGGTGTGATCGCATCACCAACAATTGTGTAAAAATATACGGTAGATGCCCTTTGAATACTTTTGTTTGTGGTGGATTAGGAGAACTATAGTTGTAGAAGAAACTGTCTAAATTGCAATCTATATGGTATCTTTGCAATTGACATAATTTTAACAGAAATAGCATGAGTAAGATTACCAAATTCGATTATGAGGGAAAAGCGATCTCTTTTGAGTTTTCTGATGGAAACCGAATGGTGAATGCTACAGAAATGGCAAAACCTTTTGGAAAGCAGGTTGGAGGATTTCTTCGTACAAAGGAAACCAAAGA
>JBOEFW010000095.1:0-1214 GCA_050633105.1 Aureispira sp.
GGACTAGTGATACAATAGGGCAGCTTATGGATAAACTAGACTTACTTCAAACCAAACAGGAGCAAATGAAGTCCGTTAATCAACTATTGAGAAGCAAAGACATCAAGACACTTTCCTTAAAAGAGAAAATAACCATTCTTGTGGAAGAGAGCTTTCCTAAAGATATTATTACACGAATTGAAGAAAGTGTAAGCGGCGATGTATCATAAAATACCTTCTTTCTATTTGACGAACAACAATGCCAATATGAAAAGAATCAAAGATCGAATTGCTGGGGAGAAAAAACGGCAAGAGAAGTACCAGAGCGGAAATAAAACAACGGTTCTTGATGGCTTATTGGCAGAGGCAATTGACGAACAATATCCTTTAATAGCTTGAAACAGCTATTAAAGGATATTGTAAAAAAAAGTAAAGACCACAGTAAAGCCAAAATTGAAGGTCAAGACAACTAAAATTTATTCTGCCTCCAAGGTAAGAGCAGCAATGCTTCTTCTTAAAGGTATGAAGCAGCAAAGTAGCCTAGAATCATTTTCCAAAAATTTACAAGATAAGAGAGTACGAAGTTTAAGAGGTCGTTTAATAAGCGAAGATTGTCAAAGCTTGGACACTAAGGAAGTTATAAGATGTCTTATTGATACTGTTGCAGCAGATCATAACATCATTTATGCCTTGGCAGCTATAGAAATGGGGCTTATTACTTGGCCTTTGAAATAGGAATAAATGTAGCCCTCAAAACATCTGTTTTGAGGGCTTTTTTATTGATGTAAGTCGTATCTTTTGTTTGCTAAAAACAAAAGATTACAGTTTATGTACAAAAGTAATCCGAACAGGATTTGAACTTGTTTTTTTTTAGAGAGTTGCTTTTGAGGACGTTATAAAATCCAAAAGCCTTTTCCATGTGGAAAAGGCTTTTGGAAATTCAATAATTACAGGAGGGCGACTTAGAGTGAGGTTGGTGTACTCTAATGATCCTTTACATCAAAAAAGTTACTCTTTCCTGTTCTTAAAATACTCCTCTATATCAATACCCCAATGTTTTAGAATTTCATATGCAGTATCTAAGTAATTTTGAATATATGGGATATGAGAAAATGGTTGTAAAATAGCAATAACCTCTTCCACTAATTGTAAAGATTTTTCTCTATCCACTTTAGATTCCAGATAGAAAATACTTAAATTAATTTGAGTCATTGCGACATCTGGAAGATAGGTTT
>JBOEFW010000095.1:1334-1647 GCA_050633105.1 Aureispira sp.
CTGCTCCAGCTCATTTTTAGCCTTTTGTAATACCCCCAAATTATTTAAGGTAGTAGCGACATTTGGAAGATAGGTTTGAGGATTTACCTCTGCCAATTTTTGATATATCTCTAAGGCTTCTTGATAGCTACTCTCCGCCTGCTCCAGCTCATTTTTAGCCCTTTGTAATACCCCCAAATTATTTAAGGTAGTAGCGACATCTGGAAGATAGGTTTGATGATTTACCTCTGCCAATTTTTTTCTTATCTCTAAGGCTTCTTGATAGCTACTCTCCGCCTGCTCCAGCTCATTTTTATCACTTTGTAAAAATGAA
>JBOEFW010000096.1:0-163 GCA_050633105.1 Aureispira sp.
AATGCCGCAGGTTGTGATTCTATTGTAACACTAGATTTAACCATCAACAACAGCTCTACTCGTACAGACACACAAACAGCTTGTAATAGCTTCACTTGGATGGATGGAAATACGTATACAGCTTCCAATAACACCGCAACTTTCACGCTCACCAATGCCGCAG
>JBOEFW010000096.1:265-43327 GCA_050633105.1 Aureispira sp.
CAGGTTGTGATTCTGTTGTAACACTAGATTTAACCATCAACACAGTAGACATTACCACAATAGTCAATGGAAATATAGCAACAGCCAATGCAATTGGAGCCACTTATCAATGGATCAATTGTGATAGTAGTAATGCCTCTGTTGCTGGAGCAACCAATCAAACATTTACGCCTTCTACCAATGGAAACTATGCCGTAGAAGTCACTCAAAATAGTTGTGTGGATACCTCTGCTTGTAGCAACATTACAGTTATTGCTATTAATACCATCAATAAAGCCATCTTAGAAATCAAGGTGTATCCAAACCCTACTACTAGACGTGTTTTCTTAGATTTTAGTGCCACAGAAATACGCCAAGCTACGTTAACTATTTACAGCATAGATGGAAAAATCATGCAGCAACCAACCTTTATCCAAGGTACTCTACACCAACTAGATTTGCCTACAATTGCTGGGGTCTATATCCTAGCCATTCAATCTGAAAAAGGCATTCAACATTACAAAGTGATTAAAGAATAGACCTTTTATTAGGAGGCCATTCTTCCCGAACGGTTTCCTAATTTTTTAAAATTAAACAACTACATTCAAATAATAAAGAACATTTATGTCTCTACACGATTACTATGGTTTATTCTTCCAAGCCTCTCTGCACAAAATAGTGGCAAACTTGACTGGATAAATACATTCGAAAATCATTAAACACTAAGCTATTTTGGTGCTTATTCTTCAGTCTTTATAAGAATAAAATTTCTTCTACTAACCAATCCTTTTTTCAAGAGGGATTGGTTAGTTTTTTTTATAAAAACAACAAGCGTTAAACTTCGCATTTCTTAGCACAACTTTTGTAGTATTTTTTTATCAAAAAAACACACTCTTACAAACAACTAAAAATCAATCTATTAAAAACTTTCCTTCAAATAAAAAACAAGATAAAATTTCAAGTTGGCACGCTTATGGAAATATAGTAGGCAAGCAAGCATTATTTCTAAAAACTTTTTTCACCCTTTTGCTCGCTTATTATTGACCAATAAAATCTAACAATTATGAAACCGACAGAAACAACCGAGCAAGAAGAGAAGAACAAGAAAAAAGGTTTGTTCATCACCTTAGGTGTTCACGCCGTTATAGTAATGTTGGCCATATTGCCAATAATGACTTCTATGCAAAATGTAGAGTTAGAAGAAGAGCCATTGACCTTAATGTCACTAAAAGACATTCAAATACAAGACGATGTAGATTTTGTGGTCAATGCCAATAAAAAAGTACGTAGAGGGGCAGCTAAAAAGCCAAGTCAAACGACTAAGGAAAATCCTGATCCAAAACCAGTACCTACCCCTCCTGCACCACCAACGCCAACGCCTCCACCTGTTGTAACGGACAACAATATAGAGAGTCCTGCTGTCGCAACGAGTGAGGAGCCTAGCCAAGAGCCTGTACAAGTAGATGAAGCACCAAAAGTAGACCCTACACCAGCTCCAATAAGCACACCTAATGATCCTGCTGGCAAACCTTCTGATGTTAATATTTCTGGTGGTAATACCAATACCAGTGGAGACGGTGGAGACGGCGGAGATGATGATAGTTTACAAGATGGTGTGTTTGGTCGTACCGTAAAATACCGTCCTAATATCAAAGGGTTAACAAAAGATAAAGGAAGAATAGCCATCAAAGTATGTGTGAGTCAAGAAGGAACTATTATTGCGACAAAATACTTGTCTAAAATATCTACCTTAAATGACCCTGAATTAATTGCTCGTGCTTTGCGTGCTGTTCGTCGCTACAAATTTGATGTAGACTACAGTGCTCCTAAAAAGCAATGGGGTAAATTAACCTTTGTCTTCGATATTTAGTGTTCTATATATTCTAATTATATGGCAGTCATTACTAATCAAGTGGTGGCTGCCTTTTTTTATGGTTGTAGGCACCTTCACTGTTCTAAAAAAAAGAATTTCTATAAAAAGAAAAAAAAATCAAACTTTATTTTGGAACAATCGTTCCTTTATTGTAGCTTTGTAACACAGTGGTTCTACCAGCCACTATATTTCAAGGAACATCTGTTCTTTATTTTTTCGTTCAATTAAAGAACGATCGTTTCATTATTATCAAACAAGTATTTATTTAAACAAACAAATCATGCAAACGACCACACCAATCAATTTTGACATCAAAACAACTGAGAATGCCCCTCTTGCCTCTCAAGAAATTTTAGCAACGGCCAAAAAAGCATATGGTTTTGCGCCCAACCTTTTGGGCTTAATGTCCAACCATCCTGCGCTCCTTCATGCTTACTGGGAAGGGGATAATTTTTTAAGCCAAAACAGTGTCCTTACTCCTGTAGAGCGCCAAGTTGCTTTTTTATCGGCTAGTTTTGAAAACAACTGTCACTACTGCATGGCAGCACACTCTACCATTGGTCAAATGACAAAAGTACCACAAGATGCCATTGATGCACTACGAGCAGGAACAACCATTCCTGATGCAAAGTTAGAAGCACTCAGCCAATATGTAAAAGCAACAACCGTCAAAAGAGGCCGCGTTTCTCAAGAAGACATTCAAGATTTTTTAAAAGCAGGCTTCACACAAAAGAGCATTTTAGAAGTAATTACCATTGTTGGATTCAAAGTATTCACCAATTATACCAACTACATCGCTCAAACACCTGTTGATGCTCCATTCCAAGCTAATATTTGGGAGCCCAAAAACTAACATTTTTTTGTCTCAATAAAGGAATGATCATTCCTTTATTGAGACAAACCATTTAAACAAACACACCATGCTTGTCCAATCTAATCCTTTTGAAAAAGGAACAACCGCACCAGAATTCACCTTATTAGATACCGTATCCAATCGCCAGCTTTCACTCCAAGATATACAAGGAAAAAATGGGACGGTCATTATGTTTATTTGCAACCACTGTCCTTTTGTTATTCATGTCAATGAAGAGCTAGTTCGCTTAGCCAAAGACTATCAAAGTAAAGGCATTGGCTTTGTTGCAATTAGTAGTAATGATGCACAGTATGTACCACAAGATGGCCCTGAATACATGAAACAACAAGCCGCCAAATTAAACTACCCTTTCCCTTACCTCTATGATGCGTCTCAAGAAGTCGCCCAACAATACAAGGCTGCTTGCACCCCTGATTTTTATGTCTTTGATGCCAATTTGCAGTCTGTTTACCATGGTCAATTGGACAGTGCTCGCCCAGGCCAAAACAAACCTGTTGATGGCCAAGACATCAGAAATGTATTAGACCAACTCTTAGACAAGCAAACATACGATGGAATAGAACGACCAAGTATAGGATGTAGTATCAAATGGAAATAAGACACAAAACATTTCAGTCATTAAACAATCAAAAACAATAAACAATGAAAAATAGCATCACAACACTTGTTATCGCATTATCATTTATCTCCTTAGCTACCGCACAAAATGCTCAACAAATAGTAGCCGATATGGTCCAAGCCTTAGGAGGAAAAGAGGCCTTTTATAATTTGGGGAATGTCACCTATGACTACGAATACAGAGACCCCAATACCCTAATGACGCTTATTGGTAAAGAAACCTATGTTTTTGACGGAGAATTATCCTCTGGACAATACACAGAACATAGTCTTTTGGGAGCCAATGGAAAGGTTGTAGAAGGCTATGATGGGAAGGAGGCTTGGGTTAAATTTAATGGTCAACTATCCACTGATGAAAAGGCAAATGGTGTGGCAAGGTTCTTACGAAAAACCAATTACTACTGGTTTGCCATGTTTTTTAAATTACAAGACGAAGG
Source organism: Aureispira sp. (assembly GCA_050633105.1). Taxonomy (GTDB): domain Bacteria; phylum Bacteroidota; class Bacteroidia; order Chitinophagales; family Saprospiraceae; genus Aureispira. The sequence goes on from JBOEFW010000096.1 coordinate 4,047, forward strand.
GCTTAATCTTCAGCATGTTGGCACCAAGAAAGTAGAAGGTCGGGAATATGACTTAATAAAAGTAACTTTTGAGAGTACCATTGGTGATGCACAAGACACCTACCTTCTTTACATCAATAAACAGACAAAATTAATTGATCAATTCCTATTTACTGTTGTTAGTTTTGGTGTAACAGCGCCCAATTTAATGAAAGTCCATTATGAAACCATTAACGGGATCAAAGTTCCAACTGAAAGAGTGTACATTGGATCTAACTGGGATGGAGAGATTATTGGAGAGAAATGGGTAACTACTTATTGGAAAAATGTTCAGTTCAATACCAGTATTGATCCAGCTATTTTTACAAAAAAATAACCTTTATTAACTACTACAACAGTAATACAATGAAATGGCTCTTTGCATCTACCATTCTACTAAGCCTTACATTTTGGGGAGGGCATTCTTTAAACTTATTAAATCCAAGCTATTTAGGAGGGCAAGCTACCATAACGCCTCATTCTAATAAACAAGCACTTTTAGGCTATAATATTGGCGATATAGCTTCTGACTTTTCTTTATTAAACATCGATGGGAAACAGGTCTCGTTGAAGGACTTTCCTGAAGCAAAGGGATTCATCTTAGTTTTTACCTGCAACCACTGTCCTTATTCTGTGGCTTATGAAAATCGATTAATTGCTTTGGATAAAAAGTACAAAACAAAGGGATATCCTGTTATTGCGATCAATCCTAACAATCCTGCTCATTATCCAATAGACAGTTATGAAAATATGCAAGTAAGAGCCAAAAGCAAAGGTTTTACCTTTCCTTATTTATTTGATAAAGGGCAAAAAATCTACCCACAGTATGGGGCCACCAAAACGCCCCATACTTATGTCTTACAAAAAACAAGAAAAGGCAATCGAGTAGAGTATATTGGAGCGATTGATAATAATGTGGGCAATGCCGCCAAAGCAAGCGAAAAATTTGTTGAAGCAGCCGTAGATGCTTTATTACAACAAAAAGAACCCCTCATAAGAAAAACAAAAGCAATTGGTTGCTCAATAAAAGTTTAAAGCAATTTCTGTAGGGCATCCATAAGTTGATGCCCTACAGAAATAAAACCTTCAATGGTCTAAATAGAGAACCATAAAGTTAGCTCCTTTCAAGCTATTTATTTCGGAACAATCATTCTTTTCCCTAACTTTGTAAGGATATTAATCAAAAAAAGAAGCATGGCTAGACTAAAGGAATTCAATGAGATAGAAGTACTCGACAAAGCAGTAGAGCTGTTTTGGAGTAAAGGATACAATGCCACGTCTGCCAATGACCTAGTAAAAGGCTTAGGACTAAGTCGATCAAGCATCTACTCTACTTTTAAGGACAAAAGAACGTTATTCATTAGAGTATTAGACCGATATAAAGAACAAAATGTGGGGCAAATGCTCCAAATGATAGAGCAATCCGATGACATTCTAAAAACCATTGCACACATCTTTAGATTGGTGATTGCACAAGACATTACTGCAAAAATCCCTAAAGGGTGTTTAATGGTCAATACAGGCATTGAATTAGCTCCTCATGATCAAGAAATTGCGACGATCATCCAAGAGAACATGCAAAACATTGTGCACATTTTTAAAATCGCGATTGAAAAAGGACAAGCGTTAGGCCAGATTCCAAAACAACATTCTGCAGATTCTCTAGCTAGATTTATTTATAATAACATCTCAGGATTAAGAGTAGCGGTCAAAGTCAGCCATGACAAAAACTTATTGGAAGACATTGCCAACATGTGTTTATCCATTCTCCAATAATAATAGATATTTTGGAAAAGGCACTTGTTCTTCGACCAGAAGGACTTGGTTATTTCTAACTAAAATAAATACGCCAAACCACCATAGTAGCGCCTGCCAACCGTACTATTCCAAAACAGGCCTGCGTCAAATTGCCGACCAAATGGCTCATCCGCACCAACAGCTCCTAAAGGCTGCACTATATTTAGGGTATTGTCCATCCCTACAAACAAGGTCAACCGCTCCAAATTCAATACACGATTAAGCCAAGCCCCCTCTCCTAACGACAAACGCCAATCCCAACGCGTAACCGCTTCTGGATAAATGGGATAAGCTGGCGTTCCTGCAGCCATTGTTTTTGTTCGAACGCTAGGCAATCGTTGTCCAGCTTGCAGATAAAACTGACTTTGTAACTTAAACAACTGGTAGCCTTTGATGTAAATTGGAAAATTTACGCCCAGCATTAAATTATGTGGTGCGTACAAAAATTCTTGTTGGTATTCGTTATTGATTCTGCTATAGAATAAATCTAGGCGATACGCCAAATCTACATGCAATTGCCAAGTAGCAAAGGCTATTTTTCCGTCAACTCCAACACTCCATTCATTCGCTTGATTGGTATTATAAAAAGCAATCTCATAGGGATTCGTCTCTAAATCCGTCACTACTTTATTTTGAAAGACTCGATGGTAAAACTGCGCTGTCAAATCTACAGCAATCCCTTGTTTCGTCCCCAGCCATTGGTAATAATTAGCAGACAGACCATAATACCAAGCTCGTTCTCCTAATAAAGTTTCTCGAAGAACAACAGAGCGACTACTAGCCAATAAAGGCACTTGTTCATTTAACACATTAGCATAACGAATTCCAGAACCACTTATCAAAGCCAAGTCCCATTGATCAGAGAGAATAACACGCAATTGAGCTTGAGGCAATACTAGCCATTGCGCAATGTTGTGAAATCCAACATTGAGGCGGGTAGACAGTTCTACTCGCTCACTTAAATAATTCTCATATCCAATATATCCTCCTCCAAAAACCTCTTGACGCTCCAAAACCAAAGAATCCAGTCGTTCACGGATCGTATTGGAATTGTATTTTAAACCAAAAATAAACAGGCCTGCATCTTCCTCTAAACGGTATTTGTAAGTGGCATAAGAACGCACGGTCCACTCCTTCCCCAAATATTGGCGAATGCCATAATAATCATTCTGTGTATGATCACTGACACGTAAGTTAATAACCAACATATTGTCGTCATTGGTGGTAATATAATTATCAGACTCTCCTACTAAATGTGTGACCGAACGCCCTGTACCATACGCTCTACGCGTTAAAAAATCACGCCATTTTTCAAAATTCATAGCTCCACCTTGTGTTTCTAAAGCTAAGAATTGCACATAATTAAAGGAAGTAAATTTTTTGAGATAGATGGACCATTGATTGTGTAAAACAAACCGTTTTTTCAGGGGGACATCCAAAAAACCATCGGCATTGTGATCATTCCGCTGCTGCCCCCAATGTCCATTCAGTTGTAGTTGTCCAATTACTTTTTTGAAATCAACCTTACCTTGTAAACTTAAATCGAGTTCTCCCAAGGCCGATCCTTGAAATTGAAAATCTGCACTTTGATCCGACAATTGCTGTGGCTCAATTTGCCAAGCACCAAATTCCCCTTGAATCCCCTCTAAAGGATAAACACGTTGGTACTCCTTAATCCAATTCTTAGGCACATTATTAAACAACAAAAATTTCCCAACACTCCGCTCCCCAAACAATTGGCTCCGCTGTGCTCCCCACCCCAAATGGTACTGCCCATAAGGATGCTCTCCCAATGATTGTGCAAGGAGCACTATTGGCAGAAAAAACAAGAAGGACAAAAGCAAAACACGAAACATAGTCGTTTTTTTTAGAAGAACTCAAAGGAGGAGAATAACAAAATAGGCATAGGAACAAAACGTTGCTCCTATGCCTATTGTTTTCTTCAACTATTTATTACCTAAAGATAAAACGCTATTTCACTTTTACCAAAGGATTGAAGAGCAATCCTACTCCCAAACCAATAGCGTAAAAATGTTCTTTGAGCTCCATATTAGAATTGCTAGCTTTGAGCGGGATCTGGCCATTAAGTGCCACAGCTATTTTAAACGCTTTACTCAACTTGTATTCTATTCCTGCGTCCAACAAAGCAAAGAAATTGGCCTCATCGTACTGCACAAAGTAATTTCTATCCACATTAGAAACACGCCAAGTATTCCCTTTTTTAAGGTGGGTGTTTCTATTGTATTGCCCAAAGATAGACATGGTTGCTCCTGCCCCAACAAATACATTAAATTGATCGTTTTGCAACAAATCGTACTTAACTTTTAGAGGAATGTCCCCATAATAATGGTGGAAAGACAGGTAAGCAGCATTAGCTCCCCCTGCTGTTCCTGAAGGCCATTCTAACGTTTCTGTTTTAGTTCGGTAACTTCTATCTCCATATAAAATACCTAGCTCAATTCTGATTTTTGGTGTAATTCTAACATCTACCGTCATTCCTGCGGATTGCGATAAACCAAAAATTTCCTGTTGATTTCGCTGCTCCTTAATCACAGCACCATCGGGCGTATTGGTAGACAAGAATCGGTAAGTAAAAGAAGGATTGTAATATAATCCAATACCTACTCTACCTGCTTTTTTTGTACCTGTATTTTGTGCACAAGTCATCATAGACCAGCTCACACAAAAAATTATAATTAGTGCGTATTTCATTATAAACTGTTTATGTAAGCTTCAATTAATTCGGCGCCTTCTTCATCAATCACAGAAGTTCCAATTTGCGGCATACTGCCTTCTACCATATTGCTAATAATACTTTCCTTATGCTCCATAATCTTGGTATCTTCCAACGATAAGGCATAAGAATAGAACATATTAAGGTCAGGGGAAGAACCTTTAGCATCATGGCAATGGGCACAGTTGATATCCATGTAAGCACGAGCACGCTCTTCTAAGGAATAATTAGTATCCTGATAATCTGGCAAAGTTCCTACCGTACTCACATCAAAAAGATCCAACAAAGCAACCCCTTGAAAGTAAGACAGTTGGTTAATTGGTCCTATAGCACTGGGAATAGTTGTATGGAGGTTTCTCAACTTGGGGCCAATAGGTGATAAAACTTCATTGACATTATGACAAGAAGCACAAGCTCTATTACTAGGCAATTGATATGCAATCACTTGTGGTTTGCCTTCTACATCTATAAAATTGACCATTTTATTAAAGCCACCAGTAACCAATTGAGCGTCTTTTTGATGGTCATCCCACAAATAGGTTCCAACATTCCATTGATTAGCTTTTTTAATTAATAAACGGGTTTCTACTATTTTTTTTCCTTTAGCAGGATCTCTTACATCCTTGTAGTAATAGAAGGTTTTGACAAGGACTGTTCCATCTGGAAATTCAGGCAATCCATCATCTACTTTTTTAATAGTACTCCCTACAGGTATGCTTATCAAACGCTGTTTTTCAGCATGGTCCTTAAAGAAGCTAGAGTTTAGTTTATAATCATAATAAGCGGCGGTAGGATTTAAAGCACTCAGTGCTCCATCATAAATATCATATTCCGACAATTGCTGACGGAAATCTATATTGTTATTAGCAGATAATAACCCATCATCTTGACAAGCAATGATGGTCCCTAGAATAAGAAGAAAGAGCAACATTTTTTGGTTGATCACCTTCATAAACATATTCTTTTTGTTCGAAATCATAACAATTGGGGTCTGATGAGGTAATTGATTTAAATTAGATTCTACAGGAAGTTCTTATAGCAAAGATAAACATTCTACATAAGCTCTATACCGATCACAGCATCTAAACGGTTCCTTCAAGGTCAACTCCTTATAAAATTGACAAAAGGAGCATTTTTTATGACGCTCAAGAGAATGGTGACAGCTTTAGGGCGGCAAAATTAAAAAAAATTATTGAATACTTTTTGAAAAGATTAGCTGCGGAGTAAGAGAAAACTATTTATACCAAACTCTTGCAAACTATTTTTCCAAAAATAGAGTTAATGGTTCTGAAACAAGGAAAATCATTAATATATACCCCCTTCCATCCATGTCTACCCCAAAACTAGAAATAAGAGCTTTATTTACAGAACAAAACATTGCCGTTTATGCTGCTTTTAGTGATTCCATTGCTACTGTAGCGCTGCAAAACCAGCAACTCTTACCCCCTTTTGTTTATACTAGAATGACTTGGATTAAGCCCTCTTTTTTATGGCTGATGTATAGAAGTGATTGGGGCAATCGTTCTGGAATGACACGTATTTTGAGAATCTGGATAACGCGGCAAGCTTGGGAAAAAGCTTTACAAGAAGCCATTCTAACCACACCTGATTATCCCATTTATCCCAATAAAAAAGTGTGGAGAAAAAAATTAGAACAAACAGGCATTAGAGTTCAGTGGGATCCTGAACGAGCTATTGACAATAAAAAGTTGAATTTCAAATCCATTCAAGTAGGCATTACAGGTAAATATAGTGAAGTCTATGCTAAAAAATGGATTACAAAAATTGAAGAAGTAACGCCGCTTGCTCATTCTATTCAAAACTTGATGTTCCAAAAAAAGTTAACAGCAGCAAGAGCCTTATTACCAAAAGAATTACTTTATCCAACCCCTGCTAGTATCAGAAAGGTCTTAGCGATGGAGCCTTAAACAAAGACAATAAGCTCCTATAGGAACGTTAAAGTCCTTGACAAAACCTTGACACTTCAAAAAGACCTCTTATTTTAAAGTATTCATCATACAGCTCCCTTTTAATGGCACTCCTTTCTTCTCTATTTCAATTCCGCATCAAACAAGCTTATAGAATGCTTCAAAGCATTGGCTTTGGGATATTAATTGTTTTTATTCCTCTTGGATTCTTGGCGATATTGATTTTATTGCAATTTTTGTATAGTACCCCTGCTCCTTGGGCGGGGCTTTTGTTATTCGGAGGGATAGCCAGTGTCCACTACCAGCGAGGCGATCGTTTTTTTTTAGAACAATTGACCCCACGCCCTTTTAAAATTTATCTGTTAGAATACAGTCTTTTAGTCCTTCCTTTTGCAGCTTGTTTTGCTTTTTGGGGACAAGGGTGGAATCTTTTAATTAGTGCTCTTATCCCGCTGATTCTAGCCGTTATTCCGCCTCCTTATCAACAACAAAAGACCACAAGTACTTGGGAAAATTGGGCGCCTGTTAATTGGGTTTCTCCTTTTTTGTGGGAATGGAGAGCGGGGTTAAGAAAACACGGCTGGTGGCTTTTTCTAGGCTATTTTTTAGGCTTTTTGGGGATAACCTATAGTTTTATTACTCCCGTTTTGGTCTTAGTGTTTGCGTTTACCAGTTGTCAATTTTACCAAGCCATCGCTCCTAAAGAAATAGTGCAAGCGAACAATAGAGATGGACATCTTTTGAAACGAAAAATAGGATGGAGTTGCCTATTCTTTCAAAGCTTACTGCTTCCGCATTATTTACTGTTTATGATTAATCAATCCAATAGTCAAGCTATTTTAGGCATCCTATTTTTGATCCTAGTCAGCTCTGCTTGGATTAGCTTTAGCATTGTTCTACAATACAGCTTATATACCTATCAAAGTGAAGAAGGGGGACATATTGTTCCCTTTGCAATTTTTGTGGGGGGCTGTTTCATTCCTTTTCTTTGGCCAATCTTGCCTTTCTTTTGGTGGCATTACTGGCGTAAAGCTCAACAACAATTAACCTACTATGCTTGAACTCATTAATTGGACAGTTTCTTATCGCGAGAAGACTGTTCTACAACAAATCAACCAGTCTTTTAAGCCAGGAGAAATTCATGGTATTTTGGGGCAAAATGGAGCTGGTAAAAGCACCTTATTCAATAGTTTGTATGGCATGGTTCCTTCTAGTGCTGGACAATCGCTTTATCAAGGCAAAGAATTGATCCACGATCAAATTGCTTACCTACAAACCCATAATAATTTCTACCCTTTTATGAAAGGCCGAGAGTACTTGGAATTGATCGCCCAAAAAGAAGGCAATTTTAATCCTGATCATTGGAATAAATTATTCCAACTGCCTTTACACCAATTTATTAGTCAGTATTCTACAGGAATGAAAAAGAAATTAGCTTTCTTAGGAATTATTGCTCAAAATAGGCCAATTCTTATTCTTGATGAACCCTTTAATGGAGTAGATATTGAGAGCAATGAAAAAATTATTCAGGTCTTAGAACATTGGCGAACACAAGGCCGTACCTTGCTCTTATCTTCTCATATTTTATCAACCTTGACCCAATCTTGCACCCATATTAGTCACCTCCATCAAGGCCAATTAACCCATACCTACACTCCTGATCAATATACTGATTTAGAACAGCTCGTACAGTCTTGGGCACAGAAAGATGTGCAAGCTGTTTTGTCGGATGCAGCCAATGATCTTTCTGTATAAAAACGTTAAGAATTTGTTAATAAAATCCATTAACCTTGGATTTCCCAGCTCTTTTCGTCTATATTTGTATCAACAAGTTGTTTGTTATCAGACACTATCATCCAATTGATAGTTGTTCAAATCTTATCAAGAAAGGTGGAGGGATTAGGCCCTTTGAAACCTTGGCAACCTACCCACAGCGGAAAGGTGCCACTTCCTTCTTCATGACTTCCATGAGGATAGATAAGTCACCAGCGCGTTTATACTTTTTCGTACACGCTCTTAGTACTTATCTAGGAGGGTGTTTCTTTTTTTTGATAGGCTATTCTAAATAGTATTAATCATCTTTAGCGAAAAAAGACAGGTGTTATGAACAAAAATACGGTACTCAGATTGGGAATTTTTGGATTTGGTTGTGTTGGTCAAGGGCTCCATAATGTTTTATCCAAAACCAATGGAATCAATGCACACATTGAGAAGATTTGTATCAAACACCCCAACAAAAGCCGCTCGCTTCCTAGCGATTATTTCACCACTGATGCGCAAGAAATTTTAGATAATCCCAATATAGATGTGGTGGTAGAATTGATTGACGACCCTATTGCAGCTTATGACATTGTCAAAACAGCCTTGAGTAGAGGAAAAGCCGTTGTTAGTGCCAACAAAAAGCTCATTGCAGAGCACTTGGAAGAGTTTTTAGAATTGCAACAAACCTATCAAACGCCCTTACTTTATGAAGGCTCTGTTTGTGGGAGCATTCCTGTCATTCGCAATTTAGAAGAGTATTATGACAATGACCTACTAAGCTCTATATCAGGTATTTTTAATGGCTCCACTAATTATATTTTGTCTAAAATGCGCAATGAAGGATGGAGCTTTGAGCAAGCCTTACGTGTAGCCCAAGAGAAGGGGTTCGCAGAATCCAACCCTTTTTTAGATGTGAGTGGTCTTGATGCTAAATACAAGCTTTGTATTGCCTTAATGCATGCGTTTGGCGTTTGGATTCGCCCTGATGATATGCTCAATATTGGCATTGAACGCCTCAATGAGCAAGATTTTATTTATGCTCAACAACATCATAAAATCATCAAATTGGTGGTGCATGGACAACGCCAAGATGACGCGGTTACGGGCTTTGTAATGCCAACCTTTATTGATAATAATAACCCTCTAGCCAATGTACACGACGAATTTAATGGCGTATTGATGGAGTCTGCCTTTGCCAATCAGCAGTTTTTTGGTGGAAAAGGGGCAGGAAGTGATCCTACAGGTTCTGCTGTATTATCCGATATCAGTGCCTTGACTTATGGCTATCGTTATGAGTATAAAAAACGTCAACAATCCATCCAATACCGAGAAGGGAAACGCCAACTCTTAGATGTTTATGTCCGCTACAGAGATAAACAAGATGTGAATTGGGATGATTTCGAGAGCATTCATCAGCGCTTCGAGTCTAGAGAGTATAACTATGTTTTAGGCAGTATCTTCTTAGAAAAATTAAGTGGAGAGCTTTGGCAAAATAACAACCATATCTCTGTCGTTTTAAATGCCTTGGCAAGTGCTCAAAGTGTAGGAATAACTCCTCTTCAGCCAGCTACTGCTGCCCCTGAAATTTAACTCATAAAATAAGAAGCATGGATGAATTTGATCTAGCCTATCTTTGGAGGTTAATTTGGTGGGGGTTAACTCCAGAAGAGGAAATCATAAATACGTTCACAACATACATCAAAGGGCAACGAATAGAAGCCCCTGATTTGAGGGAGCATTACCATCGGTTTCAACAACAAAAAGAGACCTTGCTTCTAGATTTCAACAAGGAGCATTTTCTAAAATTAGAGGCTGCCTTTTATAGCTTAAATCATCAAGGAATTTTAGCCATTCATTATGCAGGTTCTACGATGAGTGCAGGACATACCGTTGCCTCAGAAACCTTACGGGATCTCTACAAAGAGGTTACTCAATATCGTTTTCCGATAGATTTATCAACTATAAAGGGGTATTGTTTTTATCATGAGCAGGATATTGAACCTCTTGTTCCGACCTTAGAAACCAACAACCTTCCTAAAGCTTCTTTTAATTTAGCTTTTGGTTCTTTTGATGAGGTGGTTTCAGTTGTTGAAATAGGTCAATGTATTACAACAGTCTTAGAACAAAAAGAACTCCCTTATGAATGGAGTCAAGAGGCGGAGAGCCGTATTTTATTAAAAGACTTTGTTTGGGGGAAGGAAAATGATTCCATTAACTGGGGCAATAAGGCTCTAGATGATCTATTAGGGGAACATAGAGCCCAGAGAATGCAGCAAAACCAAGATTGTATTTTTGAAAAAAATCAAAAAGTGTCTATACTAGAAGGCGTTTTTAAAAATTACGAAGGGGTTATTAAGGACATAAAGGCCGATGGAAAAACCTTAGTGGTAGAAGTAGTCATTTTTGGTCGAAAGACGTTGGTAGAACTTCATAAGAATATCCTCGTCCTGTTATAATAACATCCAATTTTAAAGTAAAAAGTTGTTTGCAGATTTTCTGCAAACAACTTTTTATCTTATTGTCTAGTGGTAACTTTTAAGTTAAACTCTCCTGATTCATTGGATTCTACTCCTGTAACGGCTACGACTACATGCATAGGAGAAGATCCTGCTTTGAGCATAATACGCTCCAAACTCCCCATTGGTTGAGCACTTGCAGTACAGCCCGATTTACTGACATTTTCTAAATATGGAGGAATATCAAAACGATCTGTTGTAATCATATATCCATATAAACTCATGTCGCTTCCAGTATTCATTTCTACTAAGACCTTGGCATTAGCAGGAACTTTAAAAGCATAAAAACGATGTTTACCATCGTAACGTGTTTTTTCTGCTTCCGTGAAACAGCCGACAGAACCACGCATCCCAAAGCGTAAATCTACAAATTGTCCTTCCGATAAATCTCCCTTGACAGAAGTGGTACTATTGATTTTTACATCCAATACTTTTACCTGTTTTGGAAATTGGGCACTAGCAGTACTACACCAAGCCAATACTAGTACACAAATGGCTAAAATTTCTTTCATTGTTGTTGTTGTTGTGATGGTTTAAATAGGAAGCCACAAACTATTAGTGGTCTTGCTCTCTACACATTTTAGCATGGACTTTTCATTCACAGATTGGCCGCGTTTAAACCACTTGAATTAATAAAATAATAGTACTACAATACGTTCGGGCTTCTAAAGATACTGTTTTTTGTTTTTGAATGCAAAGAGAATTATTTGGCTTTTTTAAGACAGAATATCTTGCAAATCAAAGTACTCTTATTGATAAACTCCATTCTAACTCTAATAAAACAGCATTTCTACAAGCTTCTTCTTGCTCCAATGATTCAAATTAACACTAAATGTAATTCGTCGGTAAAAAGCATTGCCTGCAAAAGAGTTCGCTTTTTGTTGTAAGTTTTCGGTCGCCAATAAGGGTACATAAATTCCCCCCAATCCATTCCCAATATCAAGCATCAGCCCAGCGCTTGCCATAAATGCAGTACTGATATCTCTTACTTGTATCACCGGATCAGTAATTTGATGGTAGCCAATATCCAAGAAAGGTTTGAGGCGCAACCAAGACAGACGAAGTGGTAAACGAATAGGAATATCTGCTTTTAAATTAACGGCTATAATAAAGGTATTACTCGCGCCTGCAAATTGAATTTCTTCAATAGCCGTCTTAAAACCACCATCTCGCAGCGCAACTTGTTGCGCCGCAATATTTTCCTGTTCTCTACGCCCCAGCAAGGATTCATCGTAATGATAGTCTTTGCGATTGCCTGAAATAAGCACCAAAGGAAAAGCTCCAAAATCTCTATTCGTGTGCCATAAAAAGCCCCCTGCAAACGCTCTCAGGTCGACGCCCCAATCGCTGCCATATAAAAAACGCACCTTCAACTCTGTAGATAATTTCAGGTATTGCTCTTGACGGAAAGGTGTTTCATAACTCGCATATTCTAACTCTGTTTGGAGCGATAAGGGTGATAAAACATTTTTATTGTTGTACCAATGGGTCAAGCGAATGGTCGGACGCCAAGTCATTTCCTTCCCCTCATAATTAAAACTGGTTGTGATGGTAGAATTATCACGTGTTTCAATGCCTCGTTCTTCTATAATAAAAGCAGCAGAAAGCTCTATGGATTGTTCTTCTAAGCTCGTATCCTTGCGTTTACCTAAATCTAGGCGCAAGTAAGGTGTAATTTTAGTGTAGCGCTCACTAAATTTATACCGACGATCTATTGTAGGTTTTTTATGACGTTTATGAAAACTCTTGAAACGTAAGCCTTGACTAAAGCGATGGTTCTTGATATACGATTGGTGTTTGATTTGTCCAAAACCTGTCCAAGTCAAGCTATTCGTGGTAAAAAAGGAAGCCAAAGTATAATCCCAACGTCTTTCAGGAAGGGGTAAATTATAAACAATACCTCCAATTTGTGCACCATCATATAAATTATACCCCACCAAAGGCAAAAAATTAATACGCGGCTGCTGTGGCTCTCTCGCCTCCCCTCCAAATTTCAATTGCAAAGGTTCTCCTTTCTTAAAAAGGCCATAACTGCGCACCACATTATTATTGCGATTGATTTCTGGTAGCTCTTTTGCATAATCAATTCGATATTCCAATCCTTCTGATAACTGTAGGGTGGTATCTTTGCCTATAGGCAAATTTTCGACCCACACCTCTTCTACTACATCGCCTTGATTGTCAAGTACTGCCACAGGAATTGGTGCGGCAAAATCTCCTGTATTTTTAATGGTAATACTCGCCTTATCATGGGCTTGACAACACTGGTAACGCGTGGTCGCATAATCCAAATGTGCATTATCATCAATAATATGGTCAAAAAACCAAGCAACATCTTTGCTGCTATTCGCTTCAAAAACAGCGCGTAAATCTTTGGGTTGTGGATGTTTAAATTTCCATTGCTCAAAATACTGTTGTAGCAATTTATCCATTTCGGCAGTGCCTAAATACTGTTGTAGATAACGAAAAGCCAAGGTAGGTTTGCCATAACCACACAAGTAATAATTACTAGAGGTAATACTATCAGAAGGGCGCTCAATCGGCTGATCTTGGTGTTGACTGGCAGCTTCTATGTAACTCAAATACTCCCAATTTGTTTCCGTATTATAATGCATAGACGAGTGTCGGGAATCTAAGTAGGTATTTAACCCTTCATCCATCCAAGGATGGACACGTTCATTGCTTCCTAAAATGCCATAAAACCAATTGTGTCCTACTTCATGGGTGATTACATTGTCTAAACCTTTAGAATACCCAGCACGCCCAATCACTGTAATCGTCGGATATTCCATATCAGCACCTTTGTAAATTCCCTGTGCTACAGTAACATTATCATATGGATACTCTCCTACAATATCAGAATAAAAACGCACCGCTCTTTGTGTGTATCGTTCTGCCTTCTTCTGCCACAAATCGGCCTCTTCACTGGTATATAAAATACAGCTCTCTATAGAACGTCCTGAAGCCAACTGAAAAGTATCTAACTCCACCCAATAACGCTTATCAGCAAACCAAGCAAAATCATGGACTTTTTGAGCCGTATAGGTCAACGTTTTTTGTTCCGAACTAGAGACTGGAAATCCCTGTGCAAAGGAGTTTCTATAGCTAAAGCGTTGCTCCGCTGTTTCTTTAGCGCGTTGTTGTAAGAAGGCATATTCTGATTCGGTTTCTAATTGTCCCGTAGCTCCTACAACATAGTTGCTGGGTAAGGTTATTTGTACCTTGTAATTTCCAAATTCTGAGTAGAATTCGCCATAATCCAAATAAGACATGGTGTGCCACCCCGTTTGGTCATAAACAGCAGGCTTGGGATACCATTGGCACAACATGTAGGCCTGTTCTCTATGCGCCAAACGAGAGAAATTTCCTGGTAATTTTACTCGAAAAGGAGTACGAATAGTTACACTGTCTTGTGGGGCTAAGACTTTGGGTAACGTTAATCGTAACACATCAATTTGTCCCTCTTTTTCCTCCCAAGTAGCTGTGCTGCCATCGCAGGTAAAATTCAAACTATCTAGAAAGCCTCGTTCTTCTATTTGACTGAAATGAAAATCTAGGCGGCCTTGGTTCAGCAGCTGCTTTGCAAAGGCTGTTTGCTTATTTTTATACCCATTGGGCCAAACATGGAAATAGATCGCTGTCAATGTGTCAGGTGAGTTATTGTAGTAGGCCATCTCGATTTGTCCTCTCAAGTAATGCTCCTTATCGTCTAGCTCTACTTGAATATCATAATTCACTTGTTGTTGGAAATAATTATTTTCTTGTGCTTGTATTGAGCTGGTTATCAACAAAAAAGCATTCAATATTCCTAAAAAAGTACCAAATAGTTTTAAAAAGTGCATAAGCTGGTTTAAGGCGCATGAGGAAGAGGAAACAAGGTACAACAATTATAATTTTGATAAAAGAAATAGAACGACTACTACTGGTACTTGATTTGCATTGTACCAATAGTATCGGCGCTTTATGAGGTTTATAAAGCGTTGAGAAGATACATTTTGAGCGTTGACGTTGGTTTTTAACCATTGACTATGTCCTCAGATTGTTGTATCTTTAAATAAATAGATGTGGAAACATCATTGGAAAACGAAACTATTTGTCGATGGAAGCACAGGATTATAGTGGAGAACACCAGCCCGATTTGAAATTGTTGGTTGAACAATATGAAGCAATGTTGTATGAAGGAGGCATTTCTTTTTTGGAGATGGATAGTTTTCTACGATTAGCCGATTATTATGAAGATGAAGAAGCGCTACACAAAGCATTAATCGTCTTAGAAAATGCGATCAAACAACACCCTTACTCCGCTGCCTTGTACATAAGAAAAGCACAATTGTGTACAGAACAAGAAAAATATGAGCTTGCTTTTGATATTTTGGAAGCTGCCATGACGTATGAACCCTCTAATTTGGACATTTACTTGACACAAGCGGATATTCACATGCGTTTGTTTAATCAAGACAGTGCCATTCGTGTTATTCGTGTTGCTAAAAGCTATGCTGGGGCAGACGAACTGCCTGATTTATATGTTTTAGAATCTACGATTTACGAAACAAAAAAAGAGTATGAAAGTGCTTTAAAATACTTAAAAAAAGCCTTGCATGCCGATCCTTCTCATGACGTGGCTTTAAGCCGTTTGTCAGGGTTGTATGAACATATACAAAACTATGATGAATTGGCTTTGTTTCTTAAGAAATTAGTCGATCGAAAGCCTTACTCCTATTGGGGATGGTATAATTTAGGCCTCACCTATTGGCATGCCCAACTGTGGGAACGTGCAGTAGAAGCGTTTGATTATGCGATTGTTATTCAGGAAAAATTTGAGCCTGCTTATTACTACTATGTGGATAGTTTACACCATTTAGGCCAGTATGAAGAAGCCTTACAATACCTAGATGATTATAAGGCTTTATTTGGAGAAGATGCAGAGTTGTTGTATCGTTATGGACAGTGTTATGAGCAACAAGAGCGTTATGCAGAAGCTCGAACCTATTATAGGGCTGTCTCTAAATATCAAAATTTAGGGGGCCGTGCCTATTATAGTATGGGTAATTGCTATATTGAAGAAGAAGACTGGGTCGCAGCAGAACATGCCTTTTTGCAGGCTTATGCGATTGACAAATACAATGCGGCTTACTGCTTGTCCTTAGCAGATACTTATGATGCCTTAGGCAATTCTGATCGCGCTCACGAGTATTACCACAAAGCACTTGCTATTGAGCCTGTGGATGTAGAAATATGGATTCATTATTTAGAGTTTCTAATTGATGAAGGAAGCCATTCTGTTGCGCTAGAAATTTTAACAGAAGCTAAACGCCACATGCACGATGTTTTGTTAGATTATGCAGAAGCAGCTATTTTATTAGACTCTGGTCGTAGAAAAGAAGGTTTTGTTATTTTAGCAGGTGCCTTATTAGAGGCGTATGATTTCAATTATTACCTCTATAGAATTGCACCACGGTTGCAAGAAGATGGAAATATTGGTAGCTTTATTAGCGACCATCAAGGGGATAGATTTTAAGAAATACTATTAGTAACAACGCTATAGTTAATCAATCAGACAGTCCTAAAATGATTTTAGGATTGTTTTTTTATGCTAAAAAAACGCCTCTTTAGTAGCAAATTGCTACTAAAGAGGCGTTTAAATATTAATAACTTTGCTCCTTATGGTAACGTATTTCGCATAGCATCATAAGCGCCATTATCGCCATTGTCATGATAATAATTAGCTGGCCCTTTAGAACATCCAGCATCATCCGCACCTTCATTAATTTTATCCACACGGTTATCTGGGTTAGGATGCGTGCTCAAGAAAGCAGGCGTTCCACCAGATTGTCCTTGGGCAATTAGTTTTTCAAAGAAGCCAGCCGCACCATTACAAGCATATTTACTGCTTTCCAGGTAATCCACAGAATGAGCATCCGCATCGGTTTCATCTGCACGGCTAAAGCCTAATTGTGTTAATCCTGAGGCCACTTGACCCAATTGAGCAGCCGTAGCATTGCGGCTTGCAATCGCTACTAACATTTCTAAACCATATTGTTTTGTCATTTGTGAGGTAGAATGGCGTTGATCAGCATGTGCAATTTCATGTGCCAAAACCCCCGCCAAATGATCCACCTTATCCAAGTACTTGATCAAACCTGTATAGATGTAGATATATCCACCAGGGGCAGCAAAGGCATTAAGTGTATTATCATCCTGAATGATTTTCAATTCCCAAGTAAATTCATCTTTAAATTTTACTTCAGGAGAATTGAGAATTTCATCTCGCATTGCTCTCATGTATGTGTACACTAGAGGATACTGTGCTTCATCCAATAAAGGATATTCTGTTGGATTAGAAGCAATTTCTTGTGCTAATTGAGCCCCTAAATCTTTATCTTGCTGTACAGTAAATACGTTAACTGGTCGGTCACAAGCGCTGCCAAAGCAGGCAACAAGAACCAGCAAGCAGAAAAAATATTTTGATACTATTGTCATAGGAATACATTTCGTTTGTGCTCTAGTAAGAAGCACAACAGTTATAAAATAAAAATCTTTATTGGTCTTAACAATATGGGGTGCTAGTAACTAATATACCTTTTTTAGTTGATTCACCCAATACTTTGGCAGTATCACGTTTCAAAAAAGGGACATAAAGTACGCCAAAAAACCACCTTCGAAAGATGTTGTACACGAACAGTTATTTACGTGCCAATACCTTTTTAACGGCAGCAACAACATCCTTAGTATCCAATCCATATTTTGCCAATAAATCAGGCACTTTTCCACTCTCTCCAAAAGTATCATTAACCGATACAAATTCCATAATGGTAGGATTGTTTTGTGCTAGTACACGTGCAACACTTTCTCCTAATCCACCAATAATATTATGCTCTTCTGCGACAACCACTGCTTTTGTTTTAGCAACAGAAGTCAATACCGCTTCGACATCTAAAGGCTTGATGGTATGAATATTAATCAACTCACAGCTAATTCCTTCTTCTGCCAATTGTTGAGCCGCTTCTACCGCTTTCCAAACCAAGTGGCCTGTTGCAAAAATAGTCACATCTGTTCCTTCTGCTAAGGTTAATGCTTTACCAATTTCAAAAGGTTGATCGGCTGTAAACATAGGCCAACTTGGACGACCAAAACGCAAGTAAACAGGTCCTTCATGCTCTGCAATGGCTTCTGTAGCGGCTTTGGTTTGGTGATAATCACAAGGATTAATAACCGTCATACCAGGCAACATTTTCATCATCCCCAAATCTTCTAACGTCTGGTGGGTGGCTCCATCTTCTCCCAAAGTAACCCCTGCATGAGAAGCACAAATCTTCACATTTTTATCAGAATAAGCAATGGATTGACGAACTTGATCAAACACCCTCGCGGTAGAAAAGTTAGCAAAAGTGCCTGTAAAAGGGACCTTGCCTCCTATAGCCAAACCAGCGGCCACACCCATCATATTGGCTTCTGAAATTCCCATTTGAAAAAAGCGCTCTGGGAAAGCATCAATAAAGGCATTCATTTTAAGTGAGCCCACCAAGTCGGCACATAAGGCCACTACTTGATCATTTTTTTTGCCTGCTTCTAATAAACCATCACCAAAGCCATCTCTAGTAGCTTTTTTTCCAGTACTCTTTATATCATGTATGTTCATGTTATGTGCTATTGTTTGTTTTTAAGTAGGTTTTTTAGTGGATGCTTAAGCGCAATGTATTTTCACAAATTGTTTAATCCGCGTGTATTACTTGACAGTTGGGTAATACAGCTTGTATTCTCATTATTTCTTCTTCTGTAATAGAATGGTTATTCCCTAAATATAATTCTTCTAATCGACCTAACCGATTTATACATGCTGGAAGTGCCGCCCATCCCTCCGCGCTTACTTTTAGTTCTTTTAAATGCTCCAAGTCACCAATAAAATCTGGAAGAGTTGTTAATGAATTTCCTCCCAAATACAAGCGTTGTAGCTTTTTGAAGCTTCCCAACCAAGTAGGAAGTTTTGTTAAGCTACAATTCGTCAAATATAACGTCTCTAATTCTTTGGCTTCTGCTAAACTTTCTGGCAATACTTGAAGAGGGTTGTTCTGTAGAAATACAATTCTCAGTTTTTTCAAATTAACTACTGTCTCAGGGAGGGTTGTTAGTTGATTTCGATCCAAATACAACAGTTCTAAATTATGCAATTCGCCTATCCAATCAGGGATTTTGGTAAATTGATTGCCACTTAACGAGATTGTTTTTAAAGTCGTCAACTGGCGAATCGTGTCGGGTAAAGCCATTAATTGATTCGATCCAATATTCAACGTCTCCATTTTTTGGAAATTACCAACGGTACTAGGGAGTTCCGTTATTTGGTTGTGCCCCAATTGTATCCATTTGATATTTTTTAACGCGTCTATCGTTGTTGGTAAAGCTGTTAATTGTTTATTAACTAAGGAAATGTATGGAACTTGCTCCATTTTTTTTCGAACAATACCACTATTAAACCAGTCCTCTTCCGTACCCTTTGCAAACGCCCATTCTAAGTACTCGCGCAAGGTATAGGCACTAGAAATATCCACCAAAAATTTTGGTAAGCTACGCAAGGTTTTCTTACCAATACTATGCAATATCGGCAACATTTCTGCTTCTATTTCTTTCTTCAGTTCTGGCATTCCTTTGAGCAATTGAAAAGCAACTTTTACATTGTCTCCACCAGCGTCTATGAGTGCTAAAACGTTTTCTTGGTCAGTCATTTGGTTTTGTATATTTAAGTAGTCTATATCTTACTCCTCCAAATCCCAGAATTCTATCCACTTTCGCATGACAACAATCTGAATTTGAGTATTACTTACAAACGAAATACCTAGTATTGTAGGTACGCTCTCTAGCCGTTAGTATATATTGACTATCTGGTAAAAATAGTGCTCCTAATACATGAACCCCTCGACCTGTTGGTGTTTTAAGCGTCACTACTTTTTTGTGAGTTGCTGTATTGATTATCTTTACATTCATCCCACGCAGCGCCAAATACTGCCCATCAGGAGAAAAATTTGCTCCTGAATAAGCAGTCTTTTCTTCTTTTATGACTTGACCTGTTTCTAAATTACAGAGTTTAAAGCCTGGCTTTTTTTCCTACTGTTGCCAATAGAGTACAATCAGGTGAAACAGCAGCACCAATGGTCTCTTAATGTGTTTCTATAACACATCTATTTTTGAGTAACATAAGGTTATTTAAATGTTCTAATAATCCCCCAAAGTCTCCTCCAACTGGCTCAAAGCCGTTGCGGCTTGCTCATCATTAGGCGCTTTACCATGCCATTTGTGCGTTCCAGACATAAAATCTACGCCATGTCCCATGTCTGTTTTCATCAAAATAACTACAGGTTTTCCTTGTCCTGTTTTTGCTTTGGCAGCATTCAAACCATCTACCGTCGCCTGCATATTATTGCCATCCATGTGCAAGACTTCCCAACCAAAGGATTTCCATTTGCCTTCTAAATCTCCTAGAGAAAGGACATCGTCATTAGAACCATCAATTTGCTGACCATTCCAATCCACTGCTACAATAAGGTTATCTACTTTTTGATGCGCGGCAAACATTAACGCTTCCCAAATTTGGCCTTCTTGCAATTCTCCATCTCCCGTTAAGGCATAAACCAAATGGTCGTCGCCATCCATTTTTTTCGTGAGCGCTGTACCAATCGCTACGGATAAACCTTGTCCTAAAGATCCTGAAGCAACACGGATACCTGGCAATCCTTCATGCGTAGCAGGGTGGCCTTGCAAACGCGAATTCAATTGACGGAAAGTGGCCAATTCTGATACAGGAAAATAACCTGAACGTGCTAGTACACTGTACCAAACAGGGGAGATGTGCCCATTTGACAAAAAGAAAACATCTTCGCCCTTTCCTGACATATTAAAGGAAGGATCATGTTCCATTATTTCTTGATAGAGCGCTGTGAAAAAATCAGCGCAGCCCAAGGAACCACCAGGGTGGCCACTTTGACAAGCGTGAACCATACGAACAATATCGCGGCGTACTTGCGTCGCCATGCGTTCCAAAGTTGAAATATCAGCCATGTTATGTTGTGATTAGGTGTGTAAATGAGTCAAATTCTTGGCCTCGAAGATACATAATTTTAGATAGAGCGGCTTAGTCTCTATTCAAATTGTCAAAGAATCCTCTTGTTAAATTGTCAGATTCTTGTAGGGCAGAAGCTTCTACCGCTATTCTCCTTATAGAAATAGAGGTATAATAACGGGTATAAAAGAGCAGAGTTATGCTATACTATATAATATAGTAGACCGATTAAGCTTTTGTAGGGAGAGGTTTGTGTAGTTCAGGGTAGTTATTCTGTAAAGAATCAATCGCATTCGAAATGGAATAAGCTTCCATAGGAGCAGCTTGGAAAGGTTGGAGCAAATCCAACGCAGCAGGCAATTGCTCTCCATACAACCAAGTTTGGCGCGCTTCCTCTGTTCCTAAAATAGCGGGCATTCGCGCGGCACCAAATTCTGATAAATAAGAATTCGCAGCTGTTGTAATAATAGAAAAAGTGGGTAAAGCTTCCCCATTACTATCTACCCATGTATCCCAAACCCCTGCAAAGGTCATCAAATCGCTGCTAGCGAGTTGTACACGATAGGGAAAATACTCCCGACCTTCCTTTTTCCACCAATAATAGCTATCTGCAAAAACTAAGCAACGGCGTTGGCGAATTGGTAAACGAAAGGATAATTTACTAGCAATTCCCTCCGCTTGAGCGGTGATTAAATTTTCTCCCACCTTTTTGTCCTTTGCCCAATGAGGAATCAGTCCCCAAGTATATACCTGCAAACTTTCTTGTTCACTAGTGCGTACATAAGCATTTTGCATCGCTCCAATATTGAAGCTTTGTTGTAAAGTTGATTTATGGTCAATGTTAAATTGACGCTTCATTTTTTCTTTAGAAGCAGAGAAAGAGAAACGGGTTGGCATAATAGTCACTGTTGAGAACAAATTCATACGGTTTATCCACAAACAAAAGTATGTAACATTCTATTTGGGAACAAACAACTAACAAAGTTACTAGAAAAGGGATATTGAGCAATGATTTTGGGGATTATTTTATCCACTTATGTTTATTTACATACAAAAGTTATCCACACTTTTAGACATTATCCACAATACTATAGTGGATAATCATGTAAAATTTTAAAAAAAGAAGAAGCTAGTCACTTTTTTGAGTATAAAAAGATTAAAAAAACGCAAAAAAAAGATTAAAAAAGATTCTCAGAAATTACCTTCGTTAGTTACGCACAAGTTATCCACGATTTTTCTACACTTTATGCACAATGTGCATAAAGTGCTCGTAGATCTTTAATTATGTTACGAATTATTCTCCAATACTTGGTTATCCACACTTGGACTTCCATTTTTTTGTATTTCAAAGCTAAAACAAATTGTTAATCGCACTTATCCACAGCTTTTTTATAGTAACATGTATTAACTTCTTTTACAGTCTTTTAAAAACGAAGTTATCCACCTTTTTTTTGTGAATTACTGTGGATAACTCCAATTTTATCCACAGCTTATGCACATTTTTTTTTGTTCTCTTTTTAGAAATTCTATATGTAGGGTGTTTTTGGGGATAACTCGACTATTATCCACATTTTGTCCACATCTTCTTATTTCCTGACAAAAGTCCGTTTTTTTTCTAAAAGTTATGCACATTTTGGACAATCATTGTGTATAAACTAGCTAAAGTCTTGTAATTTTGGACAATAGCTGTGGATAACTATGGGGGATAAGTTGATTTTTTATGTGGACTACTTTGTTTGCTTTTTTTGAGCGGCTCATTATTAGGGTTATCCACTTATCCACAGCCCTAATAATGAAGGGGTTTTTAATTTTTTAAAACTTTTTTATTATAATATTATAGGAGCAGCCGCTTCTTGAAAAAAGAACGAACAAAAACATTTGTTTGCAAACAGGAGTAAGAAACGTTTTAAGACGTTCGCTCAAAAAAAAGAATTCCTGCTTTTAGAAATTATTTAGATGAAGTCTAAATAAAATGAACTTGCTGCTGGGTATGGCAACATATTTTGCAGGAGGTTGTATTTTTGTACAAAGGCAGGGAGTTTAGTTTTAGATGCTCCATTCTGTTTATTGTTTTACTAAAGATCTACCTAATGGCTCTAGACAAACAGCCTTATCCAAAGGCCGTAAAAATTTGGTTACTTACAGGGGTGTTTATGGTGTTTTGCCAAGTTATTATTGGCGGAATTACTCGTTTAACAGACTCTGGTTTATCCATTACAGAATGGGCTGTTATTCAGGGAACCTTGCCGCCGCTTAATGCAGAAGCGTGGGAAATTGCCCGCTTAGCCTATATGAAACATGCTGTTGGTCAAGTAAATATGCAATGGTCTGGTCCTTTGTATCCTGAAGGAATTCCAATGGATGATTTTAAATTTATTTATTTTTGGGAATATTTTCACCGTCTTTGGGCACGTGTGATGGGCTTTGTTTTTTTGATTCCTTTTATCATTTTTTGGCGCAAAGGCTGGCTTTCTAAAGCTTTGATGAAGCGTTTGGGGATTGTGGTGCTCTTAACGATGCTCGTTGCGCTCTTTGGCTGGATTATGGTTAAATCTGGTTTAGATACCCCTGAATTGGCTTGGGTCAATGGCTATAAGTTAACCATACACCTAAGTTTGGCAACATTAGTCTTCGCTTATCTAATTTGGGTCACGCTGCCTGTTGTGCAGCCCCTGACGAGCGATGAGCACAACAAACGTCTACGTTCTTTTGCCTGGCGCATTACTTTTGTTATTGGCCTTCAAATCGTCTTTGGTGGCCTCATGGCAGGAATCAAAGCAGGATTGTTATTCAACCATTTTCCACACATGGAAATTAACAGTGCTGACTATTCTTGGATTTGGATTGCGGATGTCCTTAAAGATCATTCTAAATGGACTTGGGAAAATATGCGCGCTTACAATTCAGAGGAAGGAGCTGGATTTGCAGCAGCCCTGATACAACTATTACATCGAGGCACTGCTTATTTATTGTGTTTCTTGATTCCTATCTTCTTCTTCTATGTTCGTCGTATCCACAAATCCAAAGCACTAGCTTTTGGAAATAGAGTTTTGATGTTGATTTTATTAACACAAGTGACTTTAGGGATTTTAACCTTATGGAATGGGATTGGAAAAATTCCATTGCTATTAGGCGTCTTACACCAAGCTGGTGGCTTGTTATTGCTAGGAGTGATGTTGTTTGTTAATTACCAGTTCAGCCAAGGAGGAAACTATTTATTACGCCCTGTGAAGGAGGTTGATACACCGCTAGAAAATGTAATTGATGAAAGGCCTACAACTGCTTCCTAAGTAGTTTTTTAGATAAAAAACGGAATTGCACAAAAAACAAAAGCCCCTATTCTATTAGAATAGGGGCTTTTTGATAACTATTGAGCTTAGATATGCCTCAAAATATGCTTTGGACTTCTAGTAAATTTGCTCGACAATTTCCTTAATTGTTGCAACATCGCCCATTGTATAATAATGCAAACAAGGAACACCTGCTGCTTTTAATTCTTTGGATTGAGCAACCGTCCATTCAACGCCTACTTGACGACGTGCTTCCGCATCTTTGGCGTTTAAGAGCGCATCAGAGAACTCTTGTGGAATATTCAGATGGAAAATACGTGGAATGGAATTGAGTTGGTATTTTTTGGTTAGTGGTTTGAGACCTGGAACGATGGGCACATTGATCCCTTCTGCTCGACAGCGTTTGACAAAATCAAAATACTGTTGGTTATCAAAAAACATTTGTGTGACAATATATTCTGCTCCTGCATTAATTTTTTCTTTCAAAAAATGCAAATCACTCTTCATATTTGGCGCCTCAAAATGTTTTTCGGGATATCCAGCTACTGCAATACAAAAATCAGATGGTTCTGCATTGGTAATATCATTGTCCAAATAAATCCCGTTGTTCATATTCTTGACCTGCTTTACCAAGTCTAAAGCATAGTTGTGCCCATTGGATTCTGGGATGAACTTTCCCTCAAATTTTCGCGCATCTCCTCGCAACGCCAAGACATTGTCAATTCCTAGAAATTTCAAATCAATCAAAGCATCTTCTGTTTCTTCAATGCTAAAGCCCCCACAAATTAAATGTGGGACAGCATCCACACCATATCGGTGCATTAAGGCGGCACAAATCCCTACAGTACCAGGGCGTTTACGCATTTCTACTTTCTCATAATAGCCACTAGGACGCTTCTTGTAAACAAATTCCTCTCGGTGATAAGTCACATCAATAAATGGAGGATTGAATTCCATCAAAGGGTCTAATGTATCAAAAATACTCTGAATTTTTCCACCTTTAAGTGGAGGTAAGATTTCGAAGGAAATAAGTGCCTCGCCATTGGCAGCCTTAAAATGATCGGTTACTTTCATAATCTAGAAGGGGCTAAAGGCCCATATGATTCTTTAAGAAGAAGTTTGCAGTATTACAATACTAATGCTCAAAGATACACATTCTAAAAACCAAAAAAAAATACAGCCTGTAGCAATCTGTAAATGCTCCCGCTTGATAATTGTTTTAATTATTATATGGAAATAAATTCTTAATTTAGTTTCATAGACGTTATCAATTAACAATTAGTTGAAAATAGGCTTAGACTAACCTATTTATTGATTTCTATTTTTTGCAATATCAAATATATTTTGGAAAATCCGCTCTAGTAAGCTATATTCTTTTGTATTTATAGATACACTTGCCTTTAATTTGGGTTGTGGGAATAGTTCTTTATTGTAGGAGGTTTTTAATCCTTTGGGAAGTTCAATTTTGACTCTATAGAAATCTTTGTTTGGTAAAAGACTAATGTCTTTAACGATACCTTGTATCACTCCATATTGATTACTTGGGTAATTTTCTAGTTGTATAATAGCTTGTTGACCTATGCTTAAAGTTCCTGAGGATTTAATGGGAAGGAGTCCTTCTATTATTATAGATTGATTCTGTTTAGTTTCAGGAATAATAGTGATTATAGGATTAGAGGCTATAATGAAGTCGTTTGATTTTATAGATTGATTAAATGCAACTTGTCCTGAAATAGGAGCTCTAATTTTATACTTGCTTTCCCATACCATTATTTTGCTTTTCAAGTCCTGTATTTCTTGATTAATGCTATAAATTCGAGTATTTATCCCATTAAGTCGTTCGGTTGTAAATTCTGCTATTTGGACTTTTAATTGTTGAACCTTTATATCATTATTAATTACACTTGCTT
This sequence comes from Aureispira sp., assembly GCA_050633105.1. Taxonomy (GTDB): domain Bacteria; phylum Bacteroidota; class Bacteroidia; order Chitinophagales; family Saprospiraceae; genus Aureispira. The sequence continues at coordinate 30,052 of JBOEFW010000096.1, forward strand.
TAAGGGCTTCAAGGTTCTTTTTTTCATGGAGTAATTTTGATTCTGCTTTTTCTTTATCAACAAGAGAAATTACCCCATCTTTTTCGAGATTTAGACTGCGGTAGTAATCTTTTTCTGTAAGAAGTACATCTTGTTGATAATAGTCACTTTGTTGATTCAGAGAGTTATTCAGTTTATTTGTTTGATCTATTTCCGTTTTTAAGGCGTTTATTTTTACTAAAGAAGAGTTATCTCTTAGATAGTTTTTAAACTCCATAAAGTTCTGCACCAAGCTGGTATATGTTGGAGTGAATTCTCCAAAATTCAAGCCTTTATTTATATCTATATTCAAATAATCAAGGGGCTCATCTATAGTATAAAAGACCTTTGAAAAGGTATCAAATTTTTCAATGTCCTTTTCATTTAAAGTTGATTTAATACTTAATAAAATATCATTTTCTTTTACAATTTCTTTGTCAGATATAGCGAGATAATTAATGCTGCCACTTATTTTGGAGACGATTTCTATAGGTCTTTGCCCAAGAATAAGCTCTCCCTGCATATTTAACTTATCAGGGTATTTGATGAAATAAGCCAACCCAATACATATCATTAAAAAAACAAAACCAATAGTAATCCCCCAATTTAATATCCAACTTGGTGGCTTACCAAAGATATTTTCAATCGCAAGGTGTTCTTCTTTTTCTATTGCTTCAGTCATCTTGTGATGTTTTTAGAGAAGTAGGAGGATCTAGGGTTGTATTTTCTCTATCTAAATCTAGTTGGTCTTGTATTAAATTGAAATAAATGCCCTGTTTTGATACTAATTTTGTGTGTGTGCCAGTTTCAGCAATTTCTCCATTATTTATAACTACAATTTGATCGGCATTTTTTACAGTACTTAATCGATGTGCTACAACAATTACTGTTTTATTTTCATAGAATGTATTCAAGTTTTCCATGATGATTTTTTCATTAGTTGTATCTAATGAGTTAGTTGCCTCATCAAAAAATAAAAATTCAGGATTTTTATAAACAGCTCTTGCGATCAAAATTCGTTGGCGTTGTCCTTGTGATATGCCCATACCTTTAGAACCAATCATTGTATTATAGGAGAGTGGGAGCGAGTAAACAAAATCTGCGATATTGGCTACCTGTAAGGCATGATCCAATTTTTTTAAATTAAGAACCTCATCACTTTCAGCGATATTATTGCCTATTGTATCTGAAAAAATATATCCATCTTGCATGACAGTTCCACACTTACTCCTCCAATATGACTTACTAATCGCATGTAAAGGCATATTTCCTACCCTTATTCTCCCTTTTGATGGAGGATAAAAACCAAGTAATAATTTAAGTAGAGTCGTTTTTCCACTACCACTCAATCCAACAATAGCGGTAATTTTTCCTGAGGGGATAATTAGATTAATAGTGTCTAAAACATTTTTTTCAGCGCCTTTATACTGAAAAGATAAGTTTTCAATGCTTAAATCGGCTTTGGTAGATACTTCTTGAATGAGATTATCTTCCCTCTTTTCTTCAGGGGCTACCATTGTAATTTCATTCATTCTATTGATACTTAATTTGGCATCTTGCGCAGAGCGAAGAAATTGAATAAACTGATCAAAAGGAGCATTTAGTTGGCCTACTATATATTGAATCGCAACTAATGTTCCAAGAGTAATACTTCCATCAATTACGGCTTTTGCTGCAAGGAAAGAAATAATAATGTCTTTAAGCCTTATAAAAAACACGGCTCCAAAATCTTGATATTGTCTTAAAGCTAAGGAGCTAGATTGGACTTGAAATAATATAGCTTGAATATCTATCCACTTCCATCTTCTCTTTCGCTCACTTCCTTGTAGTTTTATTTCTTGCATCCCATGGATCATTTCAAACAAAGTATGCTGATTATCAGATTGTTGTTGGAATACTAAATAATCAATTTTTGCTCGCTTTTTCATAAAAAGCATTACCCAGACTACATACAAAATGGAAAAGAAAAAAGAAACTAAAAAGATGTTTAAGTCATAAAAAAAAAGAATGCCACTAAAAACTATCAATGTTAAGAACGAGAAAAAAATATTCAGTACCGAGCCTGTAAGAAACTGTTCTACTCGATGGTTATCATTAATTCGTTGCACTAAATCACCTACATTTTTACTGTCAAAGTAACCTAATGGCAATTTCATTAACTTACTAAGAAAGTCTGATATAAGGTTTACGTTTATTCTTTTTCCAATCTGAAGAAGGATCCATGATTGAATGAATTGAACAAATGTTTGACTCGTAAATAAAACAAGTTGTGCAATCAGAATAAGCCAGACAAAATTAAGGTTCTGATTTTGTACACCAACATCAATCAATGATTGTGTCAAAAATGGAAACATTATCTGGAAAAGTAGTCCCGCAAGTATTCCTACAAAAAACTGAATGATTAGTCTTTTATAGGGACTCAAATATTGAAAGAGTGATGTCCAAGAATGACTCTTTTCTTCTGTTGTAAAATGGTTTTGATGATAAAAATCGGAAGAGGGTTCTAAACCCAGTACAATACCTTTCTTTCCATCATTGCACCATGAGTGTTCAAATTGTTCCTTAGTTAGCTTAATTTTACCATGAGCTGGATCGGCTATCCAAATCTTATTTTTTTTTATTTTATAAACTACAACAAAATGCTTTTGATTCCAATAAGCAATAAAAGGTAAGGGCAATAAGGAAATCGAATTCTCTCCTGAATAAGTAAGCTTAGCAATTAAAGTATTAAACCCTTTATCTTCTAAAAATTCTGCTACTTTGCCTAAAGTCGTTCCTCTTTTATTAGATAAAGTATCCGTAACTATTTTTGAATAAGTAATGTTCTTATTAAAGTGATTTAAAATCATTTTAATGCAAGCAGCTCCGCAATCATTTTCATCAAGTTGTCTAAAAAACTTAAATTTCATCTAATAACCATTTAATGGAATCATCAATTACATTCTGCCACTGTGAGTTATTGTAATCTACTCTACCTGAATCTAGTATTGGTGAAAAATTATGCTCAACATTTGGATAAATTTTACTCGTAAAATTATATTTTGAATGCATCATCAAGTGTATCTCAAGAAACTCTGTGAAATAGGAATTAATATCTAATTCTCCTATACCAATATATAGCTCTGAAGGCGTTTTTGCTAAATCTTTAAAGACTGGAACGGAATAGGAAAGCCTAGTTTTTGGTAGATCTCCAGTACAATGAACTGTATCAATTTCTTCTTGATCTCCTGAAAGGTCACTTTTGATCCTAACTTTAGTTGCCATATACTCTGAAAACTTTTTATTGCCTTTAGTTAACTGCTCTTTGTTATATAAGGCTTCTGTATAGTATCTACCCATTGGATTTAAGCTGAGGAGAACGGTCTTAGCTATACTGCTATCAACTGCACAGAGTTTGGATGCTACAACTGCTCCTTGTGAATGCCCCAACACAGAATATTCTGAAAAAGAATAGACCTGTTTCATGTAATCCATTCCAAATTTAACTCTTGAAGTATGGTATTCTAAGGTGTTTGAATTTTGGTAGTTCAAGTCAAAACAATGACCATTTTTTAAATCTGGTACATAAAGCGCATTGGGCGTAATATCTTTATAATTAGCTACTGAAGGTATATAAGGATGAGAAATGAATACAATATTAAAGGAATCAATGAGTTGTTTGGGATTAAAATTGGAGAGTAACGTAAAACCAAGTCTCATTGAATCATAATCAATGACTAATGGTCTAGGAAGGGAGCCTTGTAGAAATAATAAGGTTGGTCGTAACTTAGTGGAATCAAAATTAGTCACGATCTCTATTGTATCGGTAGATTGATAGTGAACTTTTACTATTTTGAAGGAGCTGTCTCCAATAGCTTGTCCGACTATATTTTTTGATGTGAAACAAGAAGTCAATAATAAAAAAAAGAGGAAGCAACTATGAAGTATACCTTTCATATTTTTCTACGTTTTTTAAGTTAAAATAGCCTAAGTAATGCAATGTAATATCCAATAATTTTTGGCCGACTGATGAACCATCATGGATTAAATTATCCGTTGGAGCGATATAAAAAGAGCCTCTTGGTATTCTGATTTGAATGATATTGGAGTTTTTATAATTTTCTTTGCAATACCTAAAAGTAGCTTGATCTACGTCCTCTAACTTATAATCTGCTCTAATTTTACTGACAGTATCATTGACATAATAGAGGTATCTATCTTCATGAAGATTAATGCAAAGTCGATGAGGAGTATCCTCTAAATTGCTCGTTTTTCCTGAACTTTTATCTACATGTAATCCACTGTATACTTTGTTGTTGTTTATTATTTTATAATTCAAGGAAGCAAGGTTAGCTTGGTGGACAGCTATTGTATGAAAGTTAATTTTTCCTTGCTCCTGTTGAAAGGTGTCTCTTAAAAAAGAAGATAAAGCATCATTAAAATGCATAAAAACTAAATCCTTGTCTCTAAATTCCTTAAGAACGTCCTCATAATTAGAACATTCTTCAAAATTAAAATTATCAAGGAGATTAATTACTTCTTGAGGAAGATTTCCTATTATAATAGATTTTTTATTGTTAGTAGTATCCTCTAGTTTATTTAATGAAATCTCCTTACAGAATGTTATGTCAGGAATATATGCGTCAGATGCATATTGTTCTTGATTTTTCATCTCGGTTAGTTGATCTATTTTATAAAATGAAAAAGATTTTAGTTGATTAGCTTGGCATAGTAGCTTGATCTTATGCATGAAGATGGCTTTTTATATAATTGTAAATATGATTGATTATATGTTTTAAATCATTGCAATAAATGGATGGATTGTTGAAATGACCATCTTTATAACGATGAACAACCATCCCTCCTGCACAAATATTTACAAGAGAACAGTTTTTACATTCGTCACATAATTTATCATTACCATAATAATAAGTATCGTAAATTTCTTCTTTGAAAACTTCGTCAAGTTCGTCTTTATTGATATTTAAATCATTTCTGGTAATTCCTTCCTCATTAATTCGCATCATATCAACGACCTCAATCCCTCCATTTGTTTCAATTGTCACCGCATTATTTTGCCTTGTTCCAATCAATTGATCGCCTACTTTTAGTCCTGTAAATAACTTAATGATATTTTCAAAAAAAGCTATTTTTATTCGATCCTCGTCTTTTTGATACTCATCAAATACAATAGATAAGTATTTTCCATAGAGTGCTTGAGAGGTATCCTCTATGGTTTCATAGGAGGGAGGTAAGGTTTGATAATTACTATCGGGTAATAGTAAGTTTAAATCGGTTACGCCATGTTCTTTTAAAAGGTGATAATATTGGAAAGGGGTATTCTGTAAATTAATTACAGTAATAATGGCTAAGCGTTCTTGAATATTTTTAACAATTGAAAATTTGGTGATGATATCATCATAAGATCCTTTCCCATTGTGGTATTGTCTGAATTCATCGTGGACGGATTTTATTCCATCAAAGCTGATTCCAATAAAAATATTTAAGTCAAACAGTTGTTGTGCAATATCTTCTGTGAGAAGTACACCATTTGTCTGGAGTACAAAGTTTATTTTACTCTTTTTATAAGAGATTTGTGACTGGAATACTTCAATAAACTCTTTTAAATTTTCTACACCATATAATAGAGGTTCTCCTCCATGCAGGGCTATATATACGTGAGGGATTTCATGCTTTTTGATATGGTTATTGACCTTTTCTGCAAAGTTCATTAAGGTGACCATATTCATGAATTTGGGTTGCTTTTTATAGGTTTCATCACCCATATTATACATGTAACAATAAGAGCAATTTAAATTACACCTACTTGCTATTTTTGTCACAAATGTTGATATGCCAATATTTTCCATTTCAAAAGGGGTGTTTTATTTCAAAGTTGGTGACTGAAGTTCTTTATCCAGCACTTCAGCCACCTTGAAGGTTATTATTGTTGAGGGTTAAACAGATAATCTAGTATACGCGTTGTAGAATATGGAATCTGCATAAGCCACTCCTCTTTCACAAACAGGTCCACTAGCACCACCTAAGACATTTTTCAATAAACTGTGATCAGGTTCATTTTCAAGTTTTTTCTTTAAAGAATCAAGATCAGACTTATTTAATTTTACATTTTTCATTTTTAGAATATTTAATGTGTTAATAAATGTCCCAATTTTTAAGATTGGGGTATATCTATTTTTATTGGAGGATTTATAAAAAATCTCCAATAAGCATAGATGAATTATTGTATACAAGTAGCTACAATGTATATTTGAATAATAATAATTTATAGAAAGGGTAGCAATATAAGGAATAGTGTTGTAGGGAGACAACGCTATTTTGCTACTGTATAGGGTTTATTTAGTTTTTGGGTTATTAATGATATAAGGAATTTAGTGTACTACTTTTGGGGTTCAAATGTTAAAACTGTCCTATAAATACTTTATTGATAATGAAATTAAGTTTATTTTTTTATCTAAAAAATATATAAATTGAAAAATTATCTTCTGTTTATATAATTAGACATCAATAAAAAACTATGTAAAGTTAGTTATAATGAGTGTTTTATTTTTAAGGGTTTTCCCAAATACAAGAAATATCTTCCCAAGAGTGAAAAAATATTTCCCTAAGTTGGTTTAGGTATTAAAAAAGTAAGTGTTTTGGTCTATAAGATTTAATTAGAGATTAATGACCATACATTTGGACTTCACAGAGTAAAAGAACAATTTTTTTATTAAAATAACTGCCTGATAAAATCGACTGTTCCAATTATACAATAAAATAAGCCACTCGTCAAAAAAAGTTTGTATATCCACTTACATTCGTATATATTTGGTAGTGTTAACAATTCAGTATATGTACCAAACCTTCCCACTTTCCCATGAAACAATTAGATGAATTTGTTCTTTTACTTACCGTAAATGGATACGCAGATAGTACGATTAAAAACTATTATTCAGTCTTAACACTCTTTTTTTCTCAACTGAATGTTACTGTTGAGCAAGTTGATACTAATGACGTGCAGATGTATATTTGTAATAGGATAAATATGGATCGTATTTCCTTTTCTTCACAAAAGCAGATTATAGGCGCTGTTAAATTATTTTACAAAAAAATGTATGACCGATGTTTGAGCATCGATACTTCCTTTTTGTGTAAAGGTAAACAACGGTTACCTCTTGTTTTTTCCAAAGAAGAGGTATTAGAGTTGTTAAGTAAAATTGATAATTTGAAATACAAAACGATAATTGCTTGTATTTATAGTGCTGGATTACGTGTAAGTGAAATTGTTAAACTAAAAGTAAAAGATATTGATGTTAAACAAATGCTGATTACGATCGAAGGGACTAAAGGATATAGGGATAGAAAAGTCATGCTTTCTGAAGAGTTATTACAGCTACTAAAAAAGTATTATAAAGCTTATCAACCACAGGAGTATTTGTTTGAAGGACATGGCAAAAAGCCTTATTCAAGCAGTAACATTCAAAAAATTTTTAGAAAAGCTTTACAAGAAACAACTATTAATAAGAAGGCTAGTGTATATACATTACGGCATAGTTTTGCAACACATTTGATTGAAAATGGGATAGATATTAAACATGTACAATACTTGTTAGGACACAATACTATAAAAACAACTCAAGTTTATACCTATTTAGCAACCAACTATGAATTTACAATTAAAAGTCCTTTAGATAGTTTATAATAATAATTAGCCTACATTAACCTTTGTAGGTAGTGTATCAAATGTAAGATTATTTATTTGCCCTATTTCAAAGCAGTAAGGCTTTTAGCCTTACATTTATAACACTACCCCTCTGTAGACTTTATTCCATGAACGCATATCTTGTAATAAAGTCTACAGAGGAAAATTAGAAGGATTCTCTAGATTAGATTTCTTAAAAACATAAAAAGAGGCTGCTCTTTTTCGACAGCCTCAAAAAAAACACAAGAATAAATATAATAAAATGCAAATTTTATAGGGGCAATATTCCTGAGTCCTTGCCTCGAAAATAAGCTTTTAAGAAGCCTCTTCTTTCATCATAGAAAAGGCAACATAGAGAATTAAAATGATACTGATATAGGTAATGATGTGCAAGACTAAATTCACTTGAATAAAAACCATAACCTCAACAAAAGCTTGTTCAAAAACTTTGTTTACTTCTGGGTTAACATCAGCTTTACAAAAAATGTATTTTCCAAGAAATGTATTTTCCGTCATTTGTATTTAAATTCAAGTTCCTACTCTATTTATAATTAGGCTTTTGGGATAACACCTTCGTAATCAGAAAATAGCAAAAGGGAAAACTTGAATATCTATTTCTTAATTACAAAACAAATTTAGTAGATGCATTGCAGGCAATAGGTAGGGTATTCCCTAGTCTATTAGAATTAAGAGTATTCTCTAGGTACCATTAATTTACGCTTTAAGGACATAAAAAAGCCCCTTACACCAAGTGGCATAAGGGGCAGGTATTAAGTATATTTAGGAATAAATCCTTACTGTTTTTCGACGGCAATATGAACGACAACTTCATCAATTAGCTCTACTTCATGGCCTTTGAAAGGCTCATCAACGACACTTAATTGAGTAGCCAAGACCTCCTGACCAATGTAATCCTCAAATTGTAGGATCGCTTGGTTGATGGCTTGATGTTGTTGAATTTTGAGATGGATACGATCAGTTACTTCCAATCCTTGGTCTTTACGCAAGTTTTGGATGCGATTGACTAGTTCTCTTGCCATTCCTTCTGCAGCTAACTCAGGAGTAATGGTGGCATCTAAAGCTACCGTAATTTCGGCATCACTAGCAACCAACCACCCTTCAATATCTTCTGAGGTAATATTTACATCAGATAAATTCAATTCAAAAGGTTGTCCATCCAACTGCAAGCTGTATTTACCATCGCGTTCCAACTGAGCAATATCTTCCTGTGTGAACGTTTCAATGGCTGCTTTCCCTGCTTTCATGTTTTTACCAAGGCGTTTACCCAATACTTTGAAATTAGGTTTGATGCCTTTTTTGATAATGCCAGAAGCATCAGAGACATATTCAATGCTCTTAATGTTCAACTCTGACAATAATAAATCTTCTATGGCTTCTACCTGTTCTTGGAAACTCTTACTCAAAACAGGTAATAAGATTTTCTGAAGCGGTTGACGAACACGAATGGCCTCTTTTTTACGTAAAGAAAGCACCAAGGAGGTAATGCGTTGGGCATAGCCCATACGTTGCTCCAAAGCAGTATCAATAGCGCTACTATCGGCTTTTGGGAAGAAGGCTAAGTGAACGGATTCATGTGGTTCTTTTTCGGTAACCCCATTCATGTTTTGGTACAACCAATCTGAGAAGAATGGAGCAATAGGCGCCATTAACTTAGATAAGGTGACCAAACAGTGGTAAAGTGTTTGATAAGCAGCTAATTTGTCTTCGTTTTGTTCCCCTTTCCAGAAACGGCGGCGGCAAAGACGGACATACCAGTTGCTTAAATGACGATCGACAAAATCTGCGATTTTACGACCAGCATTGGTAGGCTCATAGTTCTCAAAATCTTGCTCTACGTCTTGTACTAGAGAATGGAGCAAAGAGATAACCCAACGATCAATTTCTGGGCGTTTTTCTAGCGCCACTTCATTCCCATAACGGAAGCCATTTAGGCTCAAACCATCGTAGTCATCTACATTTGCATACGTGGCAAAGAAGTTATAAGTATTGTATAAGGTGCCAAACAACTTGCGACGTGTCTCATCCAAAACGGATTCGTTGAAACGAAGATTGTCCCAAGGTTGTGCATTGGTAAGCATGTACCAACGAGTGGCATCTGCCCCATATTTTGACAAGATTTCAAAGGGTTCTACGGCATTGCCTTTGGATTTTGACATTTTGAGGCCATTCTTATCCAGTACTAAGCCATTTGATACAACATTCTTATAAGCGATGGTATCAAAACACATGGTAGAAATGGCATGCAATGTATAGAACCAACCTCTAGTTTGATCCACTCCCTCCGCGATAAAATCTGCTGGGAAAGCGCGCTCTCCTTCTAGATTTTGTAGAGCGTTGTCAATGAGGTCCTTATTTTCAAAAGGATAATGCCATTGAGCATAAGGCATAGAGCCACTGTCAAACCACACATCAATGAGGTCTGTTTCTCTAAGCATCTTTTTGCCTGTTGGGCTCACCAAAACTACATCATCAATATAAGGACGGTGTAGATCTTTAGGAACTTCTTGCGATAGATTTAGGACCTTGTTGGCTTCTTCTATCGCTTGCCCTAATTCTTCTATAGAACTGATACAACGCTCTTCGCGTTCATCTTCTGTTCTCCAGATAGGTAAGGGGATGCCCCAATAACGTGAACGGGATAAATTCCAATCTTGTAGGTTATCTAACCAACCACCAAAACGTTTTTCTCCTGTTGACGAGGGTTTCCAGTTGATTGTTTTGTTCAATGCTGACATGCGTTCTTTCTTCGCTGTAGCTTTAACAAACCAAGAATCTAATGGATAGTACAACACAGGCTTATCTGTTCTCCAACAGTGTGGATAGCTGTGCTTATATTTCTCTACTTTAAAGGCTTTATTCTCTGTTTTGAGTTGGATCGCTAGTTGTACATCAATAGATTTCTCTGGTGCTTCTCCTGCCTTGTAATATTCATTCTTAACATAAGCTCCTGCATATTCTCCCATTTCAGGACGGAATTTACCTTGTAAATCCACTAAAGGAACTAAGTCGCCCTGTTCATTCTTCACCAACATAGGAGGGATGTTGGCTTGTTTGGCAACTAGGGCATCATCTCCACCAAAAGTAGGTGCGATATGTACTATCCCTGTACCATCAGCCGTTGTCACAAAGTTGCCTCCAATAACACGAAATGCTACCATTTCTTGATCATCAGGCTGTGCGAAAGGCAAGAGTTGCTCGTAAGAAAGGCCGATTAAATCGGTTCCTTTATAAGCTCCTACAATGGTATAAGGAATGCGTTTATTTCCTAATTCATATCCTTCTAATGGCAATTCTTCGCTGCTTTCTTGGTATTTGCCACTGAGTTGTTTGCCAACGAGTGCTTTGGCTAATACAATGTGCATTGGCGCTCCTGTATATTGGTTGTAGGTTTTAACCAATACATAGTCAATTTTTGGACCTACACAAAGAGCCGTATTGGAAGGCAAAGTCCAAGGTGTTGTTGTCCAAGCTAAGATAAAAGTATCTTCAGGTAATAATTTGTTTGGCTTGACCTTAAATTGTGCCACAACAGTAGTGTCCGTGACGTCTTTGTAACAACCTGGCATATTGAGCTCGTGAGAACTCAATCCTGTTCCTGCTGCTGGTGAATAAGGCTGTATGGTGTAGCCTTTATATAGTAAATCTTCGTTGTATAATTTATTGAGCAACCACCAAACGGATTCAATGTAGTTGTTCTCATATGTGATATAAGGCTCACTCATATCCACCCAATACCCCATTTTGACGGTCAATTCATCCCACATATCTTTGTAGAGCATGACCGTTTCTTTACAAGCTTTGTTATAGTCGTCAACAGAAATTTTATGTCCAATATCTTCCTTAGTAATTTGGAGCTGTTTCTCTACGGCTAATTCAATAGGTAAACCATGGGTATCCCAGCCAGCCTTTCGACGGACAAGCTTACCTTTCATGGTTTGGAAACGGCAAAATACATCTTTGACAGAGCGTGCTAAAACATGGTGAATGCCTGGTTTGCCATTAGCAGAAGGAGGCCCTTCAAAAAAAACAAAATTGGGCGCATCTTCTCGCTCACTCATGCTTTTTTCGAAAATTCGTTGCTCTTTCCAGAATTGGAGTAAATCCCGATCTATTTGGGGCAAATCTAATTGTTGGTATACTTCGTACTTGTTCACGATGAATGAATTAATATGAATTAAGGAAGATAGTCCTGTAGTAGGGATGTATGCATAGATCTCTACTACAGGAGGAACAAAAATAAAAAAGCTCTAACAAATTTGTATCTGTTAGAGCTTCATTGATTGAGGACAGCGTCAATCAACGCAAACAGATACGACCTGAAGCGCTAATAATAATGCTGTTAATTATATAGAGATATTGTTCTTTCATAATCTTGTGTTATAAACAAAACTACAGCATTCTAAAGAAATTACCAAAAAAAGTCTTTTAAAAGTTGAATAAGCTCCTATTGAAGATTTAGAATCTATTATTTTATTATTAAGCTTATGCTTCATGAATTGGAAGTAAGTAACTTTCTGTTTTGTACTAGGGCTAGTGATATAGAGAGAATAATCCCTTGGAAAATTGCTTATAATTAGCTACTTTGTCTATTCTATTTTCATTTCAATTTAAGCCTTATGTTTAAGAGTAAGTTGTCTTTCAAAGTTTTTGACAAAAAAGAGTTTTCGGCGCCCCACTTAACAACAGTTACCGTTAAGAACCGAGCACGTGCTTGCTGCGGAAAAATGTCTAATAGCTTAGGGACTACAACGCCCTTTCATTTGATTTTAGACTATTTTGATGACCAACCAGGAGAGCCCAAGGGGCATTTTATTGATTTTGGAACACATACTACTTTACAAAAACACTTTGAAAAAATCGAAACGAGGCCAGGAGGGACGCAAAAGCGCTTTTCTGGAGGAGTTAAACAAGTGGCAACAGGAGTTGCTTTTGTAGAAGAAAAGGGAGGACAGCAAGTCGTTTATTTTGTCCCCTTACAATCCAAAATTCCTAAGAGCGGTTGGAACAAATTCTTAAAGAAATCTAAATCTATATTGGGGAATCGAACAGGAATAATGCTGACCGAGAAAGAATGGCAAGCGATGAAAACGGAAAAAAAAGCCCCCTCAACACCTTCTCTAGAAGTACAACTGGCTCAATTTAAAGTGACACTTAATGCCTTAGTGGATCAAAAAAAATCCTTATCTAAGGAAGCTCTAGAATTACAAAAAGTAGAACACAAGAAGAGCTTGCAAGACTTAATCGAACAGTATAACAACAATAAAAGTAAAAATGGGCAAACTGCTCTACAGGAAATTATTAGTCTGTGGAAATCTATTTTAACTATTTCCTAATCGATCCTTCTCAATGATATCCTTTATCAATCTTCATTAGTACGGAAATAACGAGTTCTAGTCCTATTTGAAGTGAAGGCCAGAAAGTAGCAACGGAGCTAATAACAAAAAGATCTAGGGCCAAAAGGAAGGAGCTAGGCAAACAGCCTTTTATTCGCCTAAACCTTTCCAACTCGCCTTCGGAGGGCTACGTACTTCGTTTGTGAGCTCGCTTTGCTCG
>JBOEFW010000096.1:43390-43557 GCA_050633105.1 Aureispira sp.
AAGCGGATTATAAGATACACTGCATCTTCCAATCAGATCGCTCCGCGAGTAACTCCTTCCTATACCCTTCCAAAACCGTGGCAAGTGTTAAAGCTTTTTGCGATTATTTTTTTAAATAAATTTCTGTTACAGTGTACTTAATACCGTGTAACAGAAGTTAATTTAAA
>JBOEFW010000097.1:0-9895 GCA_050633105.1 Aureispira sp.
TACACGTGGATCGATGGGAATACTTACAACAGCTCTAATAACACCGCAACTTTTACCTTAACCAATACCGCTGGGTGTGACTCCATTATCACTCTTGACCTAACTATCAACAATAGTTCTACGGCTACTGATACGCAAATTGCTTGTAATAACTACACATGGATCGATGGGAATACTTACAACAACTCTAATAACACCGCAACTTTTACCTTAACCAATACCGCTGGGTGTGACTCCATTATCACTCTTGACCTAACTATCAACAATAGTTCTACGGCTACGGATACGCAAATTGCTTGTAACGCTTACACGTGGATCGATGGAAATACGTACAACAGCTCTAATAACACCGCAACTTTTACCTTAACTAACGCCGCTGGGTGTGACTCCATTATCACTCTTGACCTAACTATCAACAATAGTTCTACGGCTACTGATACGCAAATTGCTTGTAACACTTACACGTGGATCGATGGAAATACGTACAATAGCTCTAATAACACCGCAACTTTTACCTTAACCAACGCCGCTGGGTGTGACTCCATTATCACTCTTGACCTAACTATCAACAATAGTTCTACGGCTACGGATACGCAAATTGCTTGTAATAACTACACATGGATCGATGGGAATACTTACAACAACTCTAATAACACCGCAACTTTTACCTTAACTAATGCTGCTGGGTGTGACTCCATCATCACTCTTGACTTAACCATTAATATTGTTGATGTTTCTACTACTCTAATTGGAAATGTAGCAACAGCTAATGCTGGAGCAGCTACTTACCAGTGGATCCATTGTGATAATGGCAATACGCCTATTGCTGGAGCAACGAGCCAAAGTTTCACACCTTCTACCAATGGTAATTATGCGGTTATTGTTAATCAGAATGGTTGTGTTGATACCTCTACCTGTCTTAATATTATTGTTATTTCCGTCAACTCTATCAAGGACGAAGCTTTAGCCGTTAAACTCTACCCCAATCCAACAACAGGACAATTTTATGTGGATTTGGGCGAACAACAAGAAGCTTCTATTCATGTTTATGGAGTAGATGGCAAACTACTGCAAGTGCATGCTGCAGAGACGACTTCCTTATATCAATTACATCTAAAAGCAATAGCTGGGGTTTACATCATTCAAGTAATAACCCAACAATCTATTCATCATTTTCAATTGATTAAACAATAAGTAGAGCTACTTTAGTTATAGAATGAAACCAAAAAGCTGCTGAGACAAAATCTCAGCAGCTTTTTTAGTTTAACTAATACCACATTCTAGAATAGATTAACAATGAGTCAAATTATTAATAAAAAAATCAATAGTCTGAAAGTATATTATTTAATATTTTTTCTTTTTAGAAATTTGCTAAAAATAGATAACTTACAAGGTCTAAAGTCACTATTTTTAGAGGAAACCCTTTTAAAAATAGTGACCTTTGTAAGAGGCCTTAACTGATAACCCACTCCAATGAAATTTGTCCTGTTCATCTTCCTTTCCTTATCAACGACCGACTCTCTTGCACAAACAACTACTATTGACAGCCTTAAGAGGTTACTCTCAACCCCCAATAGTTCTATAAAACAAGCTGCTTTATATCAAGGTCTTGCAATGGCTTCTTCAAAAATTAATCCTACAATCGCCATTGACTATAGTTATAGAGCCCAAAACCTTATTGGAAAACAAGACTTAGAATTAAAAGGAAAAATATATCAAGCAAGAGGGGTTTCCAATATGTATCTAGAACAATACCAAGAAGCTATAGATCTATTAGATAGTGCTGCCGTTTTTTTATTGGCTGTTAATAATTCTCTAGAAGAACTAAACAAACATAGAAGCACGACTTATTATAACTGGGGCATTCACGTTTTCTACAAAAATCCTAAAAAGACATTGGAGTATGTCAATAAACGTTTAGAATTCATTCCTACCAATGATTATCATAAGTTAAGTAAGAGCTACCTTCTACAAGCTAGTGCGTATGCGGCACTCTTTCAGCAAGATCGTGCTTTAGTTTTATTTGATAGTGCCATAGCCAAGATACAACGGTTGGAAGACTCTCCTTCAAAACAAGAAGACATGGCCATTGCGTTTAGCAATAAAGCCGTGATTTATACTGATAAGCAACAATATCAAAAAGCAGCTAATTTACTTTATAAGGCCATAGAAATCCATGGTGCAATAGGCCACTTAAACAGAAAAGCCATTACTTTAGTTACGCTAGCCAATGTTCACAGTTATTTAGAAGAACCACAAACTGCGATTAAATACATTAATCAAGCAATCGATATTTTACACTTCTTGGACGATACCCTAACCATAGAACTCTGTGATAGCTATTACAAGCTAGCAACGATACACATTAGTCAGGAAACTTGGGATACGGCTCTTGTCATTCTTGACAAAATCATTCCCTTTCTTAAAAGAAATGAATTTCAGAAAGATTTAGCCTTGGCTTATGCCCAAAAAAGTATTGTTTATAGACATTTAGGCCAGTTCCAAAAAGCCATCCTGTATAATAACCAAGCCTTAGATTTACGTGCGTTCCTTTATTCTCTTGTTGATATCCATTTACTATACCTCAATGAAGCGACTTTATATCGAGTAACTGGTCAGTTAAAAAAGAGCAAAGAACTTTACCAAATAGTTATTGATTCTGCTCAATATGTTATGACCCTAAATCAAGCCTTAACAGGTTTGATTGAAACAGCCGTTTTATTAAAGGATTTTGAACTCGCTCATAATAGTAATCAACGGTTGCAGGCCTTAAAAGATAGTTTAGCAACCATCAATAATGAAAAAATAATACGAAGCCTAGAACTAACATATCAAACCAAAGAATTGAGTCAACAAAATGAAGCCTTGCGAATAGCACAAGCTTTTCAGCAGAAAGAAGCCCTCCAAAACAGGCGTTTATTATATCTGAGCATTGGGATTTCTATTTTATTGGTGGTGCTGTTACTTCTATTTTTACAATATAAAACAACCAAAAATAACGCTCAAACACGTGAATTGAAGTACCAATTATTGCGCAATCAAATGAATCCCCACTTTCTCTTCAATGTCTTGGGCGCCATTCAGAGTTTTATTTATACCAATAATCCCATCAAAGCAGGTGATTTTTTATCCTCTTTCGCCACCCTTGTACGAGCAATTTTAGACAATTCTACTCAAGAATACATCTCTATTACAAAAGAAGTAGAATGGCTAGAAAACTACCTCTCTTTACAAGCTTTACGTTTTGGAGATCAATTAGAATATATCTTAGAGATTGATCCTAGTTTGCAGGAAGAAGAATTTATAATTCCTCCTATGCTTCTACAACCCATTCTTGAAAATGCTTTAGAGCATGGTTTTAAGGATATTGATTATAAGGGCCACTTAATCATTAAAATGTCTTTAGTAGCAGATGCTATTGAAATCTTGGTTCAAGATAATGGGGTCGGCTTTGATTTAACTCAACAACCAAGCAACAAAGAACATGTTTCTCATGCCACTCGAATTACCAAAGAACGCATTGATCTACTGAACAAAAAAAATACTAAAAACATTACGTTTAAAACAAACTCTGTTCTTCAGCAAGGAACGACGGTTA
The DNA here is from genome assembly GCA_050633105.1 of Aureispira sp. Taxonomy (GTDB): domain Bacteria; phylum Bacteroidota; class Bacteroidia; order Chitinophagales; family Saprospiraceae; genus Aureispira. The sequence goes on from JBOEFW010000097.1 coordinate 3,599, forward strand.
CCTTTCAGGTTCCGCTTCTCTTCTCTTAGAATCCTTGAATAACAAACGCTGTTTGATACAAAAAGCCTGCAACTCTCCCCTTCCTCTATCGAATTCACGCTGAATCTCAACGAATATAGACGTGCTCTCTACAGATATAAAACAACTCCTGTTTCTATCTTAATCCATTCTATCTTTATAGATGGAAGTACTGTACTATTTTCTAGCGTGCCCTACCATTCCTTTTGAAAGGTATAAAAGGCAAAAACTTCTACTATAAAGAATCCTTTCAAGAAGTAGAAAAGGTTCTTATTCGATCGTGTTTTCCAAAAATGATATTATTAGAACAAATAACAAAGCCCTCTCCCCCCTCTGTTTCAAAAGATCTTTCTAATATTTTATTTTATGCCTATGTTCATTAAATTCACCCTTTGCTCTTTCTTCTGCGTTATTATGAATTGGTCATGGGCACAACAATCTACAATTGATAGCTTACAGGCATTGTTACCAATGCCTAAAACAGCTACTCATCAAGCCAATTTATACTATCAACTCGCAGCGGCTTCCTTGAAGAGCAATCCCCTTGAAGCTATTATCTATAGCAACCAAGCGCAAGAGCTTATTGGGGAAAAGGAAGTTGAATTGAAAGGAAAAATATATCAGGTTCGAGGGACTGCTACCCAATATTTAGGACAACTTCAAGAAGCAGAACAACAGTTGGATAGTGCGTTTAAGTTCTTATCCACCTCTAATAGTTCTTTAGCAACGATTAATAAGAGTAGATACAAGCTTTACCATTTATTAATGGTTGATTTTTTATACAAAAACCCACAAAAATCAGTGGCCTATGCCAATAAGTTATTGCCTTTAATTACGACTAATAATTATGCCCAATTTAGTACTATTTATAACATCAAAGCAAGTGCTTATGGGATCTTGATGCACTATGATAGTGCTTTAGTTCTATTAGAATGTTCTTTACAAAACATTCAAAAACTGGAAGATTCTCCCTCTAAACAATCAAAAATCGCGGCTATTTATAATAAGATGGCAGGAGTCTATGTTTATCAACAACATTATCAGAAAGCCGCTCAGTTGTTCTATCAAGCAATTGATATTTACGAGGCCATTAATGCCCCAACTTGTAAAGCCAACGCATTAACTAATCTATCTGCTATTTATGCCTATTTAGAAGAGGCACCAACAACGATTCCGTCTGTCAGAAGATCAACTGGATTGTTAAAAGAAACAAAGGATACGTTTGAATTATACCAAACATATTATGATTTATCGCTCTACTATTCCAACAAAGAAGTATGGGATACAGCTCTTGTTATGATAGATTCTATCATCCCTTTTTATAGCACCAAGGAGCACTGGGAGCAATTAGCTTACTGCTATATCCAGAAAAGCTATTGTTACAATAAAAAGAACAACACTAAAAAAGCCCTGCTCTACAGTGAAAAAGCGGAACAATTAAGTTCCTTCTTTCATGCGACAGAACCACTTTATAAATTACAACTTACTCAAGCAGATCTTTATAGAAAAATAGGCGCATTAGAACGCAGTAAACAGTTGTATCGTTTTTTAATAGATTCTTCAACCATCTCCTCTAATAGGATTCAGGCCTTAGCAGGAGCCATTGAAACAGCCGTTCTATTAAAAGATTTTGAACTAGCCTATGATTATACGCAACAAAAAACACTATTAAAGGATAGCCTAGCAACCATTCATGAAACTAACGCCATTAGAGACTTAGAAATCAAGTATGAAACCAAGGAGGTCAGCCAACAAAATGAAGCGTTAAAACAACAACAAGCCTTTCAAGAAAAAGAGGCGATTCAAAGCAAAAAATTACTGTATCTAACTATTGGCATGTCAATTCTATTCCTTACTCTTTTTTTTCTTTTTTTTCAATACAAGGCCATTAAGAACAATTACCAAACACGGGAATTAAAATACCAGCTCTTACAAAATCAAATGAACCCCCACTTTCTCTTTAATGTGCTAGGAGCCATTCAGAGTTTTATTTATACGAATAACCCCATTAAAGCAGGAGATTTTTTATCCTCGTTTGCCCTATTGGTTCGATCCATTCTAGATAATTCGACTCAAGAGTATATTCCTATTTCCAAGGAAATAGAATGGTTAGAAAATTATGTTTCTTTGCAAGCCTTGCGCTTTGGAGAACACTTAGATTATACCATTGATATTGACCCTGCTTTACAGAATCAAGCGTTTTTGATTCCGCCTATGTTGATACAACCTATTATTGAAAACTCGCTGGAACATGGTTTTAAAAACATTGATTATCAAGGTTATTTAAACATCAAAATGACCTTGGTAGAAAAAACGATTAATATCCTCATTAAAGACAATGGTGTTGGTTATGATCCTACCAAAACTGGGCAAGGCAAAGAACATATTTCTCACGCAACTAGAATTACCAAAGAACGCATTGATTGGCTCAACAAAAAGAATACTAAAAATATTACCTTTGAGACCCTATCCGCCCCACAGAAAGGTACCATTGTTAATTTTCACCTACCACTTGATTACTAAACACTAAAAAAATCCATGAAAGCACTTCTTGTTGATGATGAAAAGCATGCTAGAACTACTCTTAAAAACCTCTGTGCACTTTGCTGTCCAGAAATTACAACCATCATAGAAGCTTCTAATGTTGTAGAAGCTATTAATCAAGTACAACAAGCACAACCTGATCTTATTTTTCTAGATATTAATCTAGGAACAGGCAATGGGTTTGAGGTATTGGAATCTTTGGCGCACCTTTCCCTCAATGTTATTTTTGTAACGGCTCACAGTGAATATGGTATTCGAGCACTCAAAGCTTCTGCCATTGATTATTTACTCAAACCGCTTCAATCAACAGAGCTTATTAAGGCCGTACAAAAAGTTAAAACGAAGCTTCAGCAAAAGAGGCAAACGAGTAATTTAAGCACCCTACTCCTCAATCTTAACCAGCAGAAAAACGACATTCAACGCTTGGTCATTAAAACCACGGAGAGCATTCATATCATCAATGTCAATGAAATTATTTTTTGCCAATCTGATAAAGGATATACTACCTTTCAATTGGTAGAAAATAGAACCATTATCAGTTCTAAGATTTTGGCAGATTATGAAAATGTTTTACCAACCAGTTCCTTTATGCGAGTGCATCAATCCTTTTTAGTCAATCTTCATCATGTTGTACGGTATGACAAAAAGGATAAAAATTCTCTAGTCACCTTAGAGAATCACAAACTTCCTGTTGCCTTGCGTAGAAAAGATCAATTGATGAAATTTCTAAACAACATCATTCATTAGATTTGTTTACAGAGTCTTTTTTCAAATTCCCTCTAATTTCTTGCGAATATAGACTACTCCTCTACAGATATACATTAAACAAGAGCAGGTCCTTTTCATTGATTATCTTTGTAACAGTGAATTCCGTTTTGTTCAGCATACCTATAGATTTTAAGAAAAATACCACATAAAATCTTGGTTATGATCAACTGTACCAAGAATAAAAATATTCTTTTGTTTCCAAGTAGCTTAATTAGAAGCTGCTTGGATTTTTCTGATTTCAAAAAACTAAACAACTATGAGACTTTTTTTTCTACTCTTCTTCTTCTTTTTAATAACAACAGGGAGTGCCCAAAGTGATCTCACGGTAGCACAAACACAAGCCGTAGTAGCACAGCAAAAAATAGCCTTTGAAGAAAACAAAGGCCAAATTTGGGATCAAGAAGGGCAAGCAGCTTCCTATGTCCAATACCATTATCAGCAAAATGGGTTTGATATTTTTATGCTGCCCAATGGATTGGCCTATCAATTTACAAAAATTCACTACCCTAAGGGATACAAAAAGTCTTCTAAAACGCCCTTCAGCCCAAAAGAACAGGCTATTCAAGAGGCATTAAAGAAGCAAATTCGCACAGAAACATATCGAATGGATTTGAAATTGGTTAATGCAAATCCTAACGCAACCATTATAACTGCGGGTAAAAGTAAGGATTATACACAGTATTATAACCGCAATGCGTTAAATGTACACAGTTTTGAAAAACTAACTTATCAAGCTGTTTATCCAGGTATTGACTGGGTAATCTATACCACAGAAGAAGGTTTAAAATATGATTTTGTGGTACAACCAGGAGCCGATCCTAATCAAATTCAACTACAATTTAACCACCAAGAAGGGGTAAAAATTAACGCAGATGGTAGTTTCACTTTATCCAATAGAATGGGGCATGTTACAGAGCAAGCTCCAATTTCTTTTCAGGGGGAGCAAGAAATTCCAACCGCTTTTCAGTTAAAAGAAAATGTCCTTTCTTTCCAATTGAGCAACTATGACAACCGCCAACCATTAATCATTGATCCTAATTTGATTTGGGACATTCATTATGGTGTTAGCAGCTTTGATGACAGCTATTCTTGTAGTACAGACAACAGTGGAAATGTTTACCTAGCGGGAGCCACCAACTCTACCAATAACATTTCTTCAGGAGGGCATCAAAATACCTTTGGAGGAAATAGAGATGCTTTTTTAGTAAAATTCAACGATAATGGAACCAGACAATGGGCCACTTATTATGGTGGAAATGCAACAGATGAAGGTTTTGGCTGTGCTCCTGATATCAATGGCCATGTCTACCTAACAGGAGTCACCAATTCTACCAATAATATTTCTTTTAATGGACATCAAAATTCTCTAGGATTAGGAGGGGGATTGGACGATGCTTTTTTGGTTAAGTTTGATGCGAATGGTGTTCGTTTATGGGCCACCTATTATGGCGGGAATTATACAAGTGGGAATAACAGTGGCTATGATCGTGCCTATGCTTGTACTACAGACAATGCGGGCAACGTATTTATGACAGGAAACTCTTCTTCTAACAATGGAATTGCCTTTAATGGACATCAAAATTCCTATAGTGGCTTTTTCTATGGAGATGTCTTTTTAGTAAAATTCAATAGTAGTGGTGTTCGCCAATGGGGTACCTACAGTGGCAGTGGATCAGGTAGATCTTGTGTCGTCGATAACAATGGAACCGTTTTGATTGCTGGCACTCGACGCGCGATCTCTTCCAGTTCTGTCGATTATGCTTTTATTACTAAATTCAATACCAATGGTACTTACCAGTGGAATGAGTCTTATGGAGAGCGATATGGTTCTAGAAGTGGTGACACGCGTGGTTATTCTTGCGCTTTGGATGCCGCTGGAAATGCTTATTTAGCAGGAAGTACAGAAGGTACTCCATTTCTATTTAACAATGGGACGCATCAAATTAGACATGGTGGAGATTCTGATGGTTTTCTTGTTAAATATAATATAACAGGAAACTTACAGTGGGAAACGTATTATGGCGGTAGTGATGAAGATGAAGCAGAAGCTTGTACTGTAGATCTTCAAGGAAATGTTTATTTGGCAGGATGGACACAATCTTCTAGTGGCATTGCTAATAATGGCCATTTTAATAGTAAAAATGGTACTCAAAATGCTTTTGTAGCCAAGTTCAATACCAATGGTGTACGCGATTGGGGGACATACTATGGCGCAGGTTATGAATGGGGGCATTCTTGTGTTTTAGATTACCAACTCAATATAATCTTAGCAGGCAGAACACATGCCACACTTAGTGGTTCTAATTTCATTACCAAACTACAAAGTAGTAATTGCCCTCCAAGCACCTCTACGCTTAACATCAACACCTGTACAAGTTATAGTTGGAACGGGCAGTTGTATGCACAATCAGGCACCTATACACAGACACTTATGAATGCCGCAGGTTGTGATTCTATTGCGGTTTTAAATCTGACTGTCGCTACCCCTACAGGCACCGATGTACAGACGACTTGTGGTAGTTTTACTTGGATGGATGGAAATACCTACACCACTTCTAATAACTCGGCGACTTTCACGCTAACAGGTGGAGCGGCCAATGGATGTGATTCTGTTGTCACGCTTAATTTAACAGTTATTAATAATTCTACCACTGGAACGGATGTCCAAATCGCTTGTAATTCCTTCTTTTGGATCGACGGGAATACTTATACGGCTTCTAATAATTCAGCGACTTTCATTTTGACCAATGCCGCAGGTTGTGATTCTATCGTAACACTAGATTTAACCATCAACAACAGCTCTACTCGTACAGACACACAAACGGCTTGTAATTCCTTTACTTGGATGGATGGAAATACGTATACAGCTTCCAATAACACCGCAACATTCACGCTCACCAATGCCGCAGGTTGTGATTCTGTTGTAACGCTAGATTTAACTATCAACAACAGCTGTCTCTTATCCAC
>JBOEFW010000098.1:0-3618 GCA_050633105.1 Aureispira sp.
GTTTCTGGTACTTTGCAAACGCATCATGTTACACTTTTAATTGTTAGATAATCGCCGTTTTAGGTAAGGATACAAGGCTTTTTCTACCTACAAAAGCATTAAAAATACGCTGTATAAAAATACAATTAACTTCTGTTACACGGGATTAAATATCCTTGTATTGGATGATAATAAACTAGAGAGACTTCCCGATTGATTAAATACTTTGAGTCATTTGCAGCACCTATTTTTTTCTAAGATAGAACTCTTCCATTGACCAAGTTTTATTGGTCAATTACCTACGCTTTGGAAGCTGTTGTCAAAACAAATATACATCTGTACCCAACACTTGTGCATTGACAGGCAGCGGTTGCTCATTGGAGAAAAAGAGATGCTCCATTATAAATATCTTGAGAAGAATCATTAAGAAGATATTTAAACCCAAATAAATGAGTGATCTAACTGTTCTCTTCAAGTTATTAGAAAATGCCAATAGAAAAAAAATACAGACAGGCCTAAACTTACTACAAGAAAACCCTAACTGGATTCCATTAGCGGAAGAACGTTATTTAAATTTTATTCAAGCTCGACTGGATAATTCAAACGCTACGATTTTTGATTTCGAAGCGGCCGCTTTGACTAAAGAAGAAGTAACGTTATTAACTTCCAAAACCTATTTGGATCAATACACTCTTTCCTTACATTACATGGAAGACCAGGAAACCAAAATGGTGGTTGATACGATTGGTAGTGTTTTTTCTTTGTTTGAGAACATTGAAGAACTAAAATTGGTGGCGCAAGAATGGTCAGAGGAAACGTTTAGGACAGAACTACCAGAGCGATTAAAGGCCATTGAGCGGAAAATTAAACTTTTTCATCAAACCAACACTACTTATGGATGGTATGGCCGAATCATTAAGAAAGTAACAAAAACTAAGGCGCTTAGTCGTTTTTTATTGGATCATACGTCTTTTGAATCGGCAAATGATTCCTCGATGATGGCGTATTTTTCGTTGGGGTTAATCGTTATGAGTAGAAGTGTTTATACCTTTAGTATGGATATTGCTCAATCTGATTATCCTGATTTGACACCTGTATTTTGGCTCTTTCAGCACCATTGTTACATTAGTACCTTAGATGTTTCTATTCAGTTGCCTCCTTCTTTGCTTACTTTTGTTAGAACTGTGAATGTTAGAGAGGATGACTTTGCACCATATAAAGAAGCCTACAGTCAATATATTCCAATAGATTTTGAGGAGAAGTGGTTAGAGAAACAACCACTAGTTAGGCAGATTTTGGAAGAAAAAGGACTTACACTTCAAACCTTTGATACAGCAACCAACGAGATACAGCAAGCGCTATTAATAAGATTTATAGAGACTACTAACTGGGAAGTTTTTAAGTTGGGAATGTCTTATATGGATGCTCGTACAGATTTGAGTGTTTTTGTAGAGAATTATTACCAGAAACTCTTAAAAGCTCTTAAATTAAAAATTGTTTATCAGCTTTTTCAACCGATTTCTGCCCTTCTGAGGGGCAATAAAAAAAACGTTTTGAAGGACGAAGAGGAAGAGCACAGGGTATTTGATGTGAAGGTCTTAAATGCTTTGCCTGCGTCTCTTGCGCAAAAAATGCCCTATTTGTCCTTGGATAAGAATTTAGTGAATCGTCTAACGATTCCTTTGGCAGAATTTTCTAAGGTATCGTCCTTAATGATGCACACTCCTAAATTAAAAGCTAAGGAACTACCTGAGGGGCTAGCTGAATTTGACGCACTCCAAGAAGTGCAGATTATCAAAGCAAAACTCTCTGATTTACCTGCTTTTGTAAGTAATTGGACCGCTTTAGAAATGGCTTCTTTTACAGGGAATCAACTAACGGATTTGCCCAAAACAATAGAAGCTTGGGAGCAACTAAAAGTACTACAGGTAGGGTCTAATAAATTCACTGCTTTTCCATCTGTTATAGAAAAATTTCCTTTGTTAGAGGAGTTGGATTTATCAAATAATAAGCTTAAAAGCCTTCCTAAAAGTTTTGATAAGTTAGGAAACTTAAAAAAACTAAACCTAGCAAAGTGTACCAAAATAAAAGATTTTAGTGCGATTTATACTTTGCCTCAATTAACACATCTTCGCTTAGATAATACAGGCATAAGCATTTTGTCAAAAGAATTGGCACAGTTGCCTTTATTAGAATCTTTGGATTTGGATGGAGGGACTTTTAATAGCATTCCCAAGGAGATTGGAATTCTTCAACGCTTAAAAGAGCTGCATTTGTATGATTGTGGTTTAGCAGAATTGCCTGCCGAAATAGCGCAATTAAAAAATTTGTCTTTAATCAATTTGAGTGCGAATCAATTTACCGATTATGCAACAATCTTTAACCAATTGACGCCTACTCTAAAAGAATTGCGTTTGTTTCGAAGTGAATTACAAGAGTTAGCTCCAGAAATAGCCCAATTAACAGGGCTATTTCATTTGAATTTGAACTTCAATGCTTTAACAACACTTCCTTCAGAAGTAGGACAATTGAACCACTTGGAAGAGTTGTGGATATCTGAAAACAAATTGACGGCTTTGCCTACTACAATCGGTCAACTTTCTGCTTTATCTGCCCTACATGTTATGAACAATCAATTAACGGCCTTACCACTAGAAATTGGTCAACTCGTTAACTTAACAGAATTAATATTAGAGGGGAATCAATTGTCTAGATTACCAAAAGAAATAGGAGAGTTAGCGAGTTTGGAAAAGTTGTACTTGTTTAATAATAAGATAGAAGACCTTCCTGATGAGATCGGACAATTGAGCAATTTGAAGAAGCTCCATCTTAAAGATAACCCCATTGCCAAAGACAAGAAAAAAATTAAAAAAATAGAACGATTACTTCCTGATTGTTGGGTAACTACTTATTAAAGATAAAATGGATCTACAGAAACTTATGAAAGAGATTAATGCATTTCTAGAGGATTTTTTTGCAGCAGAAGCAGCCGCTAAATATGCTGTTCATTTAGATGAAAATCTAGCTGATATTAATACTAAAATTAAGCGAATGTATAGTTTTTGTAGTATGGAATTACACGAGCATCTAGGAGTTGTTACCCAAACAGCTCTAAAACCCCAGCTACCATCTTTTATTCCTCCAGTTAAAAAGATACAACAGCCTTTTGCTCCAAGATATTTGTTCAAACTAAGTGCATACGAACATCAAAAATATGGGAAGATCTATGTTGCTTACTGTTCGTTAATGAATCCAGCAGAGTATTTAGATATTAGTGAGCTTTTTATTGTAACGGAAATAGAAGGAACGCTGAAGGTGGTGAAGAATTATATCTATAATGGTGATGATGGAATATGGTTTGATAATGAGGGGATACAGAATTTGAAAAGAGAAGCACTAGGTACTTTTGTTGATACATTACGATTAAAGGAACCTTCCCATAGTCAAGAGGCGCTAAAATTGTATGCACAGGACAATTAATACACTGTAACAGAAGTTTATTAATAGTATAATCACCAAAAAATTTAACACCTGCAACGGTTTTGGAAGGGTATAGCAAGGAGCTACTCGCAGAGCGATCTGATTGCAAGATACAGTGTATCTTATAATCAGCTTTGAAGCGAACCGCTTTTTTGTAAG
>JBOEFW010000098.1:3748-27956 GCA_050633105.1 Aureispira sp.
GCTAATGACAAAAAGTAAAACCTAGTCTACTTGAAATCTCCATAAACTCCCATTACAAGGTATAAGATTTGTTGGAGTACCCTGAAAAAACGTATTAACTATATAAAACCCCTTACCAATTATGCAATCGGTAAGGGGTTTTATATTGCCTTTAGCTTAGTAGATAGGTCACCAAAGGAATAATTAACATTACAGCTATTGTTGCATGATAGAGAGGAACAAAGATTCGGCCACTTACTTGGGCAACATGGGCAACTACATTGGTAAATAACAATAGAATTAATAGCCCAATGTAAAAAGTATGTGCATGCTCTGTTAGATGGAGCATCGCAATTACTAAAGGAACCATAAATCCACAAGGAAGTACTAACAGCGTTTTGGCGTACCAAACTAGACGATTGTGGTTTTGTTTTTCAGCATAATTTAAATAGTGATTTAATCGCTGTTGGAAAAAGCTAGTTTTAACTGTCTTTTTTGCTGCAGTAGGGGCTGTTGTGGTAACATCGAATGCAGTCTTTGTTGTCGTAGCCATAATAATTTTATTGAAGATTAAGAGACCTTTTTATCTTTTATTGATTTAAATTTTTTAATGCTTAAAGTATGTCTTGATAAAGACCATCTACTAAATCTTGTAAGGTATTAGTGATGCACATATTATTCAGCTCATCTCTCACCACTTTAAATTGGAAGTGAAAGGGGCAAGGATCTAAAGAACTACATTCTTTGAGGCCCAAGCCGCATTGTGTAAAAACATCTGTTCCATCAATCGCAGCAACAATATCATACAAGCTGATTTCATTCAAATCCCTAGAAATATAAAAGCCACCTGTTGGTCCTTTTTGAGAACTAATAATAGATTGCTTTACTAAGTTTTGTAGAATTTTGGCGGTAAACGATTCTGGTGTATCGGCTGCCGCACAAATTTTCTTGATGCCAATTTTTTTATTCTCCTTTCCTGCTTTTGCAATCACAACAAGCGCTCTGATACCATATGCACAAGCTTTGGAAAACATAAAAATTAGTGTTTGATGAAAAAATGATTGTTGTTGTAAAATTCTTACAAGACAAATATAGGACAAAAAGGTCTTTTATTCAAGTTTTTCCGAAAAAAATAAAAAAAAACAACAAAAAAGACCTTGCAGTAATTTTGGGATTTTTTTCTGTGTGAAAAAACACCGTCTATATAAAATATGGTTGTATAGCACACAATATACACCTTATTAGTAATTTAGTAGAAAGCTTAGGTGATTTCTGACATACAGAGTTTTTAGCTAGTCTTGTTGAATAGCTCTTTATTCTAAATTATTAAACAAAAAGTTTAGCGCGCTTTATTTTATAGGGGAGCGTAATAAGTTAGCCCACGTTGCTTGTGAGTGCTAAGCTTATTAGTTGCCTGACACACATAAACCATTGTTATGTTGCCACGTTTAAGTCTTCTTTTGCTTTTTTTATTCCTTGCCATTCCTCTTTTAGCTCAACCCAAGCCGCCATACGCACCTTATGGAGGTGTTTTTACGCCCAAAGGAACGCTTCGTGTTTTGTTGGTTTTTGTTACTTATAAAGATGGCAGCGCTTCTAACCCTGCCTTTAATAACAAAGAACAACAAGTGCCTGATTGGGACGTTTATAAAGAACGAGGCTTACCAGGTTTTATTAATCCTAAAACAGGAGCCTGTCCTTCTTACCTTTTTAATAAAGCAGCCGATTTTGATACCTTAATAGATAGTGTAGCGAATAATTTTTCCAAAGAGTTTTATTTGATGTCTCAAGGACAATTTAAAATGATCGGAGACGTATTTTGTGATAGTACAGGTTTGCCAACAGTAGTGGAGATTGATCCGACTGGTGGCGCCTCTTGGACACAAATGAATGCCAAGGCTGTTATTAAAATGCAAGCATTGAATCCAAGAGCGGATTGGTCGAATTTTGACCAGCGCAAGAACCATCCTAACTTCTCGTTTGATAACAGTAAGGAACATGGTCCCGATAACATCTTAGATTATGTGGTGTTTGTTCATCGGTATAATAAGAATTGGAGGCAGCAGCCTAAGAACAGTATGCGTTCTTGGCTGGGCTCAGGTGGTGGATTTGCTGCGACAGGTGTGCCACGAAATTTGCGGTTGAATGGTTATCGAATTGCAGAAGGATTTACAATGAACTATCGTTCTGGGGTATTTATTCATGAAGTCGCTCATGAATTGTTTAATGGTCCCCACATTATGGGGGTAAACAATGTGATAGGGGAGTATTTTAGTTTAATGAGTGCTGGTTGGGGAGTGATGGCTCCTATTAGTATTTTTAGCGGCTTTAATGCTTGGGAGCGTTGGTATGCTGGTTTTATAGAATTGGTAGCCGATATAAAATCTGCCCAAGATTTGAAGGAAGGCAATAGTTTTGTTCTACGGGACTATTTTACAACAGGAGATGCTATGCGGGTACAAATTCCTCATTCTGGGGGACAGTATTTATGGTTGGAAAACCACAGCAAACAACATCCTTTGGATGAGCATCCTTGGAAGGGGAAGGTTTTAGGGAAAGGAGATACGATTCGAGGAGCAGCTACAGGAGTTTATGCTTATGTAGAAGCAATAGAAAGTAATCGACATCAGATTTTTTCCCCACTTTCGGCTCGTGCCAATGGAATTCAAGTTTTACACGCAGGAGGCAATTATGATTATCATTATCAAGAAGAACTGCCGATTTTGAAGAACAATTGGGGCAATAAACTCTATAGTTTTACAAAAGGAAAAGAAAATCCGATTGATGGGCTCAATAATTTTTATCGCTATCCTTATGATGGAAATAAGAATGGCGTGATTGAATTGGATAAGAATTACAACAGTAGCCGAACCGAAGGATTCTTACCTATTTATAGGGAAGAAGTCTATCCAGACTCTTTTGTTAATTTATATGGTGGTTTTGGGGCCTATGATCAAGAGCGCTCTCAAGGCTATATAAAACCTGTTCCATTCCAAGGAGGCCAGACCTTAGATATTAATAGCAATCCTAAACCCTTGAATTATCCGCGTTATGATTATAAGAAAGCAGAGAAGCAACCTTATTTTCTAAACGGCTTAGCGTTAGAATTTCAAGAAATTGCAAATAGTTCCGCAATGCGAGTTACAGTAAACTTTGGCGCCACAGATGTAAGCGAAAGTCAACGTTGGACAGGAAACATTGTTCTCAACAATCTCAGTGGCGATCAATCGGCAGATTTAACCCTTAAATCTTGTATTTGTGTACTCTTGGATCAGAGTGAAACGCCAAATACCCACCGTCAAACCCCTGAGGGAGATTTTACCAAGCCTACTATTTTTCGAATTAAGAAAGGAGCAACGCTACATCTTGAAAAAGGAGCCATTCTTAAAGTGAGTGCCCATTCTACTTTAATTATAGAAGAAGGAGCGCAACTTATCTTGGAGGCAAAATCTAAGTTAATTATCCGCCCAACGGGAACACTAGTGGCATCAAAGGAATCAATCCAGCAACACCCACGTGCGAAGGTTATGAATCAAGGTAAAAGAGAAGGCTAGGAGAGGGTTTATTTTTAGTTTATTTAGATTGTCTCTAAATAATGTAGACTGTTAACAAAAGGATAAAATAGGTGTACTAAAACAAAACGAAGTTTTATATTTGCAGACGGTTGCCCAAAGGTAGCCTGTAATACTGATTTTATTTACTTTATATTAATTTATACATAAGCTATATGACACTCTCAACAGGTCTTATCCTTGGTATAGTTTTTATCTTGCTGTTCATTGTTGTTCTGGCTACTGTTTCAGAAGGACTGGTAAAGATAGCCGCCAAGCACAATGGTGAAAACCCTGAGAAGTACAGTGTTTTGCCAAATGACATGCCAAGTCTTTTCAAACGTGGAGCTGGTAAGCCGAGCTATATTCCAGAAAGTGACGATTACAAGTCTTTTAATAAAGGATTTGACATCAAACTATTGGGAGAAGCATCGTTAGAACATCCTATCGAGCTAGTTCGTTCCTCCACTTATGCACTAAAACCTAAAGATTTTGTAGGCATGATGCCTATTCCGAAGGTAATGGTAGCAGAAGGAGAAAACTTGAAAGCTGGTGATCCATTATTTTACGACAAACAACGTCCTGAAGTAATATATGCCGCTCCTGTTAGTGGGGAAATGTTGCGCATCCAACGCGGTGAGAAACGCTCTATCAATGAAGTTGTTTTATTGGCAGACAAAGAAATTGAATACCGCCAATATGAATTGCCTAATTTAGATACGGTCAGTCGCGATGACTTAGTAACGTTCTTGTTAGGTTCAGGTGCTTGGCCTTTTATTCGCCAACGTCCATTTGATATCGTAGCAGAACATACAGAAATTCCTAAGGCAATTTTTGTAACAACTTTTGACACGGCTCCTTTGGCTCCTGGTTTTAATCTTACCGTTGCAGGAAAAGCCGCAGAATTCCAAAAGGGACTAGATATCTTGCAACACCTTTCTGGAGGTGCAGTACATGTAGCATTGGATGGTCGTCCTGATCATGCCCCTGCTCCTGAATTCATGCACCTTACAGGAATAGAAAGACATTGGTTTAACGGACCACACCCTGCTGGTAATGTAGGGATTCATATCCACCACATCGACGCGGTTAATACTGGTGAAACAGTTTGGCATTTAGATGTACAAGGGGTATTGATTTTAGGAACGTTGTTTACAAAAGGTATTCTAGACACGTCTCGTATTGTTGCCTTAACAGGGTATGAAATGGGGCAACCTCGCTTGATCCGTGCCCACCAAGGGCTCTGCTTAGAGCAATTGGTCACTGATGTTCAATTCCAAGAAAAACGTAACACAACAGATAAAGAAGGTAACCTAGTTGTAGTAGATCGCAAAGCGGTTCGTTTAGTCTCAGGGGATCCTTTAACAGGAAAAGAAGTAGCACCTAATGGTTATTTAGGGTTCTTTGATGATCAAATTATGACAATTGAAGAAGGGGATTACTACGAGTTATTTGGTTGGTTATTGCCTAGAGCAGGACACCCTACTGTTAACAGAACGTTCCCAGGTGGTTTCATTCCTAGTGCAACTTATAAAGCAGATACACAGCAAAATGGCGAACTTCGCGCTTTTGTAGTATCAGGTGAATATGAGAATGTATTGCCTATGGACATCATGCCACAGCACTTATTAAGAGCTATTCAAGCCAACGATTATGAAAAAATGGAAGGTTTGGGTATTCTAGAGCTAGGGGAAGAAGACTTAGCTTTGTGTGAATATGTATGTACTTCTAAACACCCCGTCCAAAGAACTTTGAGAAAAGGGTTGGACATGATTATGGCACAGGGCTAGATCAAGGGTTGTAAAGAGTATTTGAGTTATAATATAATTAGAAATATTACAAAGAATAAAGTAACTTTATGGGACTTTTTAATGTAGAATCTTGGCAAAAAGTAGAGCCTAGCAAAGACAAGAAATTCTTGCATGGGCTTTATGATGGCGTATTTACGCTATTTTTTAAACCCAACAAGGTAACACAGCTTGGCAATACCCACATCAAGGGGCCAATGGACCTAAAGCGTTTGATGATCCACGTGGTTATCGCTTTGCAGTTCTGCTACCTTTATGGCGCTTTTAATGTCGGCCACCAACACTTTTTGGCTTTGGGCGAAAATACAGGCGCATTAGATGCTATCCACTTGAAGCTGGTTATTGGCTTGGCTTCTATCTTACCTCTATTTATTGTTTCTAACTTAGTAGGGTTAGGTATTGAATTTTATTTTGCTTCAAAAAAGGGACACCCTATTGAAGAAGGGTACTTGGTAACAGGGGCATTGATTCCTTTGATTATGCCACCTGATGTACCTTTGTGGATGTTGTCTTTAGCCATTATTTTTTCTGTTTTGTTGGCCAAAGAGGCTTTTGGTGGAACAGGAATGAATGTTGTTAACATTGCTTTGATGGCTAGAGCATTTATTTATTTTGCTTATCCATTAGAAATGGCAGGAGATTCTCCTTGGGTATCTGCTATTAATTTTAATGATGGTGTAACAGAATATAGCTTTTTGCACACCATGTTTAATCCTATTTTTTCTGGTTTAGGTTGGGAAACTTTTGTAGCAGGGCAACCGCTCTTGGAATCCTTTACAGGGGCAACCCCACTAGTATTAGCTAGAGAAGGTGGATGGGAAGCCGTAACGGCAGTTTACTCTCCTGTATCTATGTTTATTGGTAACATCCCAGGTTGTGTAGGAGAAACTTCTAAATTAGCTATTTTGATTGGTATTGCTATTTTGGCAGTAACCCGTGTAGCAAGTTGGAGAATTATGTTGTCTATGGCAGTTGGTGCTGCTCTTACAGGTATGTTATTTAATGCTTGGGGCTTTAACGTTTATATGGAAGTACCTTGGTACAACCACTTCTTAATGGGAAGTTTGTTGTTTGCCTTGGCCTTTATGGCAACCGATCCAGTAAGTGCTACGAATACCACTACGGGTAAATTTATCTATGGTTTCCTAATTGGATTCTTTGGAATGGTTATCCGTGTTATGAACCCCGCTTATGCGGAAAGCTGGATGTTAGCCATTTTGTTAATGAATGTGTTTGCACCAACCATTGACTACTATGTAGTTGAAGCTAATATTAAACGTCGTCTTAAACGAGCTAAAGCCAAATAAGCATGGAAAAGAAAGAAGAAAGCACAGTAGGGGTATATTTATATGTCCTTGCAATAACCACTATAACAGCACTGATTTTATCGTTGTTGTATACTAGCCTTAACCCTATGTTTGAAGAAAACAAGGCAGAGGCAAAAAAAGAAGCTATTTTAAGTTGTATTCCTGATGAATCTATTGACTTGGACGATCCTAGTTCTGTAGCAGTAGCTTATGAGAAAGTAAACTTATATGCTGTTACTAGCCAAGGAGAGAAATTTACCAAAGATGATTTAGATAAGATCAATGGAATGGCAGAAAATGGCGCCAAGAAATACAAGAACTTAGCTGAAATTGATTTGGCAAATGAAGCAAAACGCTCAGAAGACAATCGTCTATATCCTGTCTATGAATACAAAGGCGAAGCGAAAACCTACTATGTTGTAGCGATTCGTGGAAATGGATTATGGGATAAAATTTGGGGATACATTGCTTTAGAAGAAGACCTTAATACTATTGCAGGTATTTACTTTGACCACAAAAACGAAACACCAGGATTAGGTGCGGAGATTAAGGACAGTAAAGGTTTTAAAGATCAGTTTATTGGTAAGAAAATATTTGAAGGGGAGCAAGTAGCGCTAACTGTACTCAAACGTCCAAAAGAGGGCGAGCACTATGTAACGGGCATCTCTGGTGCTACCATTACTTGTGATGGAGTTACAGCAATGTTCGAAAAAGGAATGAGCCAGTACGAAATCCACTTTGAGGAATTGCACAACAAGCAATAATAAGAAAAAAGAATTATAACCTTTAAATATTTAAAGTACTATGGCTGATACTATAGTTGAAAAAAAAGAAGCAGGAGGATTAGTTGGCAAGGAAGAAATGAAATTGCTAAAAGATCCTTTGCACAGTAATAACCCTATTACGATTCAAGTATTGGGTATTTGCTCTGCTTTAGCAGTAACAGGATCTGTTTATAAGTCATTAGTAATGGCTGTTGCATTGATCTTTGTATGTGCCTCTGCTAGTTTGATTATCTCTTTGTTGAGAAATACAATCCCTAACTCGATTCGTATGATTGTACAACTGCTTGTTATTGCAGGTTTGGTACAAATCGTAGAAATCGTATTGGGAGCAGTTGCTTATACGGCTTATGTAGAGTTGTCGGTATTCATTGGATTGATTATTACCAACTGTATTGTAATGGGACGTTTAGAAGCCTTTGCTATGGGAAATAAACCTTGGCAAGCATTTTTAGATGGAGTTGGCAATGGATTGGGCTATGGCTGGATTTTAGTGGCAATGGCTGTTGTACGTGAGTTGTTTGGTAAAGGTACTTTTATGGGATGGGTCATCTTATCTCCAGAGTATTATACCGCTAATAACTTAATGGTATTACCAGCTTCTTCCCTTTTTGTAATTGGTATCTTTATCTGGATACAACGTGCAATGGATCCTTCATTGGTTGACAAGTCATAATGGACGGTTTTCCTACTAACAACTTCTTCTCTTTAAATTAGATTATTACAATGGAAGCATTTAATATTTTCCTGAAGGCCACATTTATCGACAATATGATCTTGGCCTATTTCTTAGGAATGTGTTCATATTTAGCCGTTTCTAAAACGGTAAAGACAGCAGTAGGTTTGGGTTTAGCTGTTATCTTTGTATTAGGTATTACCATGCCAATTAACTGGGCAATTAATACCTACTTATTAGCTGACGGTGCCTTAATTTCTGGCATTAATTTGACTTTTTTACGCCTGATTCTGTTTATCGCAGTAATTGCCTCTATGGTACAACTGGTAGAAATGGTCATTGAAAAAGTCTCCCCCGCACTGTATAACTCTCTTGGAATTTTCCTTCCTCTAATTACAGTAAACTGTGCGATCCTTGGAGGATCTTTGTTTATGGTTGCTAGAGAATATGGATTTGCAGAATCTGTATCTTTTGGAATCGGTTCTGGTTTTGGTTGGTTCTTGGCGATTGTAGCAATTGCGTCTATTCGCGAAAAACTACGTACTGCTGATGTACCTGCTCCTTTGAGAGGTCTGGGGATTGCCTTTATTATTACTGGACTCATGGGAATTGCCTTTATGAGTTTAGCGGGAATCAACCCCGCTGATTTTAACTAAAAATAATAGATCACTTTTTTTTAGTAGAATCGTGTAATACAACCCTACTAAAACATTCTAAAATACGTAAGACTATGCTTGCAAATGTATGGATGATACCAACGTCAATTTTGGTTTTCTCTATTCTAATTCTCCTGCTTTCTTCAGGGTTATTAGCAGCTAGAAAACGACTATTACCTCAAGGAGATGTCACGCTTGATATTAATGGCGATAAGAAAATTTCTGTTAAACCAGGGGCAAACCTGTTGACTGCTTTGTCTTCAGATGACATCTTTTTACCTTCTGCTTGTGGTGGAGGTGGAACGTGTGCGATGTGCAAATGTCAGATTCCAGAAGGAGGAGGAGAACCTCTACCAACTGAAATGAACCACTTAACCCGTAAAGAAGCTGCGGAACACTGGCGCTTGGCTTGCCAAGTAAAAGTACGTGGCGATATGAAAGTAGAAGTTCCTGCTGAAATTTTTGGTATCAAAAAATGGGAGTGTGAAGTAGTTTCTAACTACAACGTAGCAACCTTTATCAAAGAATTTGTAGTAAGAGTTCCTGAACCAGTAGCTTTTGATGCTGGTGGATATATCCAAATTGATGTACCAGCAACTACCGTAGAGTACAAAGACATGGACATTACTGCGCACCCAAGAATGGGACAAGCTCCTGATGAGTTTGAAGCAGAGTGGAATACTTTAGATATGCGCCAATTCACTATGGTGAATGAAGAGCCTATCTTCCGTGCTTACTCTATGGCCAACCACCCAAAAGAAGCAGAAGAGAAACAAATCGTGATGTTAAACATTCGTGTAGCGCCACCACCACCAGAATTTAAGGTAGTAGATGGGAAGCGCCAGTTTGACAAATACATGAATGTAAATCCTGGAATTTGTTCTTCTTATGTATTTGGTTGTAAACCTGGAGATAAAGTAACCATCTCTGGTCCTTATGGAGAGTTTCATATCAAACCAACGAAGAAAGAAATGGTTTACATTGGTGGTGGTGCTGGTATGGCTCCATTACGCTCTCACTTATTCCACTTGTTCCACACCCTCAAAACTAGAGATAGAAAAGTGTGTTATTGGTATGGTGGACGGGCACCAAGAGAGTTGTTCTACATTGATGATTTCCGCGAAATCGAAGCAGAATTTGATAACTTTTCTTTCTACATTACTATTGATAGAGATCCACAGGATCCTAACTGGATTGGTAAGGAAAGCGTAGAAGATAAGAACGGTAATTGCTTCTTTGGTTATGTAATGCCTGAGTTGAAGAAACATTACTTAGACTTACACCCAGAGCCAGAAGAAATTGAGTACTACTTCTGTGGTCCTCCAATGATGGCACAATCTATCTTTAACGCCTTAGATGATCTAGGTGTTCCTAAAGAAAACATTGCTTTTGATGATTTTGGAGAATAATCTTCCTTCATCTTAGGTTATATTATAAAAGCGTCCCGAATTCTATTCGGGACGCTTTTTTTCTAAAGTAGAAATATTCTCCTGCTAAAAAATGATCTGCTGAAGACTCTTTTCTATAGCTAAAGAAAGTAGTTCAGGCTCTTCTAGCATAGGGTAGTGGCATGTTCCCTGCAATTGCTGTAAGTGATAACGGGGCCCTAAGTAATGTTGTAATAAGGTTTCTTCTGTAGGCGCATAATCAACATTAATTAGTTGCAAATCTAAGGAGAGTTGCCGCAAAAGATGAAGCTCTCGTGGACTATTAACAAAACTACTGCCATTCAAAGGAATCCCTACTAAAGGATTCATGTTTGTAAAAGCAGCTAGGATCCGTTTTTTAAGGACAGGCGCTGTTTTGAAACTCAATAAAGCTTGCTCGGCATAATGAGCACATGTATTAGCAAAATCATTGTTTAGTTGATCCATCAATTGCTGTATTGTTTCCTTTGGTAATTCTACTCCTAGTTGTTTAAAGTAATCAATGCCGATTAATCCTTTGATGGTAGAACCAGCTATTACCGTTACCTCTAGCATAACAGCCGCTCCAATAGAATGTCCAATTAAAATAACCTGTTTTAAGTCCAGTTGCTGTAGAAACTTATGGATGTCTTTTCCATACTCCTGTATAGAGTAAGTCTTTCGATGAGTAGAAGACTGTCCATGGCCTGCTAGATCAACAGCCAATACCCTATAATGAGGAGCAAAATGCGTTAATTGAGCCAACCAGTAGTCTTTATTAATAAAAGCACCGTGCAAGAACAAGAGACTAATCTTTCCTTGTTTGTTATCTAGATAGGAGAGTGTTTCTCCATCAATGACCGTAGAAGTGGCTGTGAGTAAATATGATGGTTGTTTCATTACTCTTCTAGCCCTACATAAATAGATGCTTGAGAAAAATCCAAACTATATAATTCAAAATCACTCTGGTAGGCACGTTTTAAATCAATAGACCAAATGGTTCGCCAGGTATCCCCAATTGCTTGATCTAAAGCAGGAGCTTGGGCAGTATATTGAGCCGCTGTTCCTCCAACAACCGTATGTCCTACAAGACCTTCAGGAATGTTTTCTAAACTACGGACTTTGTGCCCTAAGATTACATCGTAAGGAGCCATATAATCTCCCTCATAATTGGTATACACACAACAAAACTCTTGACTGAGAAGATGAGGGATGCGTTCCGACCATTTGCCCTTGCTCCACTGTTGCCAAAGTGCGCCAATATCTTGTATCGCTTGATTATTTTGATTACTAGTACGTTTGGATAAACCAAGGAGATGAAAAGGGGCAATTGTTACTTTTTCCATGTTATTGTTCATTGTTTAAGAATGTTCTTTAATCAAAAGTACAACAGCCAAATGACAGCCCTATGTCAGTAGGGAGGAAGAGATGAAAAAGTAGTTTGAGGAGGAGGGTAAATTAATTGGACAATTGGTCAATGGTTTTGTCTATAAAGGTTTCCATAATGGTTCTATCGTCTGTTGTAACCCATTTTTCTAATAATGCTAGTGCCGCAATTCTTGTTTTTTTTGTTAACTGCAAGTGCACAACCAATTCCTCTAGGCCCTCTCCTTGCTCATCTTCTGTTTGGTGTATCCAAGCAGATAGTAGCAACGCATCGCTTTCAGGGGCTACCTGAATGACTCTAAGAGCTTTGTTCTTGCCTAAGAGAGCATCATAAATGGGATTACCATCATACATGGGAGTTCCATCCCCATAGGACTTGTTTAACCAAGGAATAGGATGAATGGTATAGGCTTCTAGGCTTTGTTGAACAAAACGTGCCCAATAGGCTTCATTCTGACGATACACCACACTATCATTTAGAAAGTTGGGATATAAAAAATCCTTTTTTTGAATTGGAGAACTCATAATTATTGGTTTCTATCTGATTTTATAAATGCTTTTCCACTGATTACTTCTATATCAACCCGTTCATCTTTAGAGCCAAATACTTTAAAAGAGCGGTTGAGTTTGGCGTGTGCACCACCTGTTTTACTGGCTTGTTCAGCAAACTGTTCTGCTTTATCAAAAGCCTTTTGGCGCTTGATCTGCTCTTTAGGGCTCAATTTAGCAATTAATAACCTGAATAGGAGTCGTGCTTTTGAAATTTTTAGCGGTTCATCCTGTGCCCATGATTCTGATTCTTCGACTCCACCGCCCTGTGCTTGAATTCTGCCCCTATGCTTCTTAATCTTTTTTGCCA
This sequence comes from Aureispira sp., assembly GCA_050633105.1. Lineage (GTDB taxonomy): Bacteria > Bacteroidota > Bacteroidia > Chitinophagales > Saprospiraceae > Aureispira. The sequence continues at coordinate 16,159 of JBOEFW010000098.1, forward strand.
TTGTCTGATTTTTTACTCGATTATAATAGTAATTAATCAAAAGTATGATTTTGTATTCTAAATAACAAGTTTTTGAAATAATTAAGGGTGTAATTGGCAATAAAAAGAGCTAAAAAGTAATTAAAGTAGTTTTTGAAGTGCTTTAATGTGAATTTAAAACTTTAAAATGAAATAATTGATTGAAGTCTAAGATAGAGGCATAAAAAAACGCTGTCCCGAATTAATCGGAACAGCGTTTCTATGTTGAAGTTATTACGCTTATTTGTTAACAGCATCAACAATCGCTTTGAAGGCTTGAGGCTCATTCATTGCTAAATCAGCAAGAACTTTACGGTTGAGCTCAATACCCTGTTTGCTTAGGGCGTGCATGAATTGAGAATAAGACATGCCGTGTTCACGCGCAGCGGCGTTGATACGGGTGATCCACAAGCTACGGAAATTGCGTTTTTTCTGCTTGCGATCGCGGTAAGCATATTGCAAACCTCTTTCAACAGCATTTTTAGCAACCGTATAGACTTTCGAGCGTGCGCCGAAATATCCTCTGGCTTGTTTTAATATCTTCTTTCTTCTTTTTCTTGATGCAACAGAATTAACTGAACGTGGCATACTTTAAATAATTAGGGCAGTGCAAGCACTGCAAATAAAAAAAATGCGAGTCAATAGGAGTACTAGGCAAAGAAGGCGCCTGTATCTTGTCCGCTATTGGACTCTTTTGTTTTGAGAAGTGAATATCTTAAAAGGTGTTGTAACAACACCTAATTAGAATTACTTCAATCCAAGCAAGTGCTTGATACGTTTCTCATCACTAGTGTGGACTACTGCATCTTTACCAGCTAGGTTTTTACGTTTTTTCGACTTTTTAGTCAAAATGTGACGTAAACCCGTTCTGCGGCGTTTGATCTTACCAGAACCAGTTAATTTAAAACGCTTTTTAGCACCAGAATGCGATTTCATTTTAGGCATAATAACGTATTCTTTTGATAGAGTTAAACCCTATGGTTTATTAAAAGCGTTGCGAAAATACAAAATTTACGACAACAAAAAAAACGAATGACCAAAAGTTTGAAAAACAAACGTAAAAGTCATTCGCAATAGCATTAAATCTCCCTTATTGGGAGCCTTGTTTCTTAGGCAGAAAACGAAGTTCCACAACCACAGCTTTCAGTAGCATTGGGGTTGTTGAAGGTAAACCCACGGTTTTGGAGGCCATCCAAGAAATCGATTTCAATGCCCACCAAGTAAATGGCATGGGCTCTGTTCATAATCACGCGCAAACCGCCTGATACAAATTCATCGTCCTCTTCTGTTTGCTCATCAAAACCTAAAATATAGGTAAAACCAGAACAACCACCACCTTTTACGCCGACACGCAAACCGTGTTTGTCCGTTAATTTCTGGTCTTCCATGATTGTTCGCAGTTGGGCAACAGCCCCTTCTGTCAATTTTACAGGAATATCTAAATCAGTCATAATTTGTTCTATTTTTTATCTGGTCAGTGTTGTTATAGGTGTCAACATGACAGATCACCTACTCCAATGTACGTACCTTAATACAAGCAAAAATTGTACTAGTACTACAAATATACACAATTATTTTCCTAAACATCCTGTAACCAAACTTAGTTCAATGCATTAAAAGAAAGCAAGCAAGATGGAAAGGGGGGGGGACACACTAGTAGGCCTATTCTAAGCCAAAATAGATGTTGTCTTTTGACGAAGTACTGACGTACTTTTAGGATAGTAAAAATTTTATACGCTAGGATAGGTAAATAAGAACGAAGACCTTATCTTTGCAACGCTTTATACCTAAGTTCTTATTTCTTATTTAATAATAAGGTAACCTAATAAGTAGAAAAATAGAACATGGAGCGATGAAAAGCCTTTAATTAGTGAATTAGAGTAGTGTAATATTACACAAGACGCATTAGTAGATAGAATTGATTGTATGGAAGTAGCTTTGGAAATTTTGAAATTGGTCCTCCCATCCTTATTGGTATTTTTGACCGCTTGGATGGTTTTGAGAACTTTTTTAAATAAAGAGTCAGATGTAGTGCAAAGTATTTTGATTCGTGATACCGAAAATCGACGGATTGAATTATTGCAAAATACGAACAAAACGATCTTGCCTATGCGCTTGCAAGCTTACGAGCGAATGGCCTTGTTTTGTTCTAGAATGGAAATGGGACAATTGGTGACCAATACAACTGCTACTACAGGAATGCCTGCGGAAATGTATAAAACGGCTCTTGTAGCGCAAGTAGAAGAAGAGTTTCACCATAACATTACCCAACAGGTTTATATGACCGATGATTTGTGGAACATCATATTACTAGCAAAAAAAGAAGTGACACAAATTTGTGAAAAAATCTACCAAGATGTAGAAGGTGCCCACCAAGATCAAGGCCTTCAAGGCCGAGCAGATGCCACCGCTTATTTAAATGCTCTAGTTCAATACATGCAAGAAAACCCACAGATTGGTTATGTACATGCCTTGTCTGCGATCAAGAAAGAGGTAGGAGTTTTATTTGGCTAGGCTAAAAAAATAAGAAGCCTTTGATGCAGCAAAAATAATGAACAATGTAAAAGAACGAGAAGCTGGAAGACAAGGATGTAATTGGATGGTATGCGCACGATTATTTAGAAGGTTATAGTATCGTCATTTAAAAAATTATAAAAGAGACATTGCTCGTATGCTTTTAAATGAAGAGACTAAGGCTGAATTATTAAAACGGGCTCAAGAGCTAAATGTCCAACAGATAGAATATGTTTTTCAGTCATTGTTATGAAGCAGCGTCTGGGCAGTAGAGCTAACTCCTAATCAAAGGAAGGCCATGAAGCTGGAAAATGAACATTCCATTCCTTATTTTTTAGGAAATTTTTAAAAATAGTATTTGCAACATAGGATAACAAGAAAGCCATTGAATCATCGTATTCAATGGCTTTCTTGTGTCTAGAGAGGACATAAAGAAGTATTAAAATGTAAACAAAATGTTTTCGTTGAAACAAAATGACTTTTATTTGAGTATACAGAGATATTCCGTATTTTGAGATTGAAATCAATAATACAACTATTTATATCTCCCTCGATTAAACGCTTTGGTTAGTTATGAAAAAGTATCTTGAATACAACGACGAGCAGTCGTCTAAATTCTGGAAAATAGAAATGAAAGGTCTTACACATTTTGTAACCTATGGTAAGATTGGAACCAATGGGCAACAGAAAACAAAGGTTTTTGATCAAGAAGAAGAAGCGACCAACGCAGCTGAGAAACTAATAGCCGCCAAGCTCAAAAAGGGCTATCAAGAAGTAGTAGACACTACTACAGCTTTAAAGATTAGTTTTTTAAAAGAGGAAGAAGCAATAGAACGATTTAATTTAGCGGAATACGATCTATTAGGTTCGTGGAGCCATGAGGCTATTTTATTGATTGATGGAGACGTTTTTCTAGAGGAAACATTGTCAGATTCTACAATCAGTACCGCCTTTTTTAATGGCGAAAAAGAGCTAAAACAAGCGTTAATCATTATCAATGGGAATTTAACAATCGATGGAGATTTGTCCATTTATGGTGAGACGGGGTACCCTTCTCTGCTAATTCTAGGAGCACTGCGCTGTGATTCTTTATATAGTTATGACAACTTCATGTACATTGAAGGAGATGCTTATATCAAGTATCTTTATAGTGGAAGTTATAATCATGGAGCAATTAAAATTACAGGAACTCTTCAAGTTCCTTATCTAATCAATAGTGACCACCATTCTGATCTTAATCCTAGTGAAGAAACGATTTTGATAAACAAACGGAATAACTCCGATGACTTTTTTATCTATGACTATTATCCAGAAGATTTTAAACGCGTTTTAATTGAGGGCGTATTTTATGAGGACGAGGAAGTCTTTGAATTAGATCTTGATGCATTCCTCGCTGTTCTCAAAGTTGGAAATTCTCCTTTTAAAGAAGGGGCGTTGCCAAAAAGAGAACAGGCGGTCAAAGAGTTGGGAGTAATGGCGCAGGAAAATAAGATAAAAGAATTGAATTTAACAGAGGCCAAGTTATTGCATTTTCCACCAGCTCTTTTTGAGATACAAAGCCTAGAGCGTTTAATATTGGATAGTACCCATTGCAGTACTATAGAAACACTTGGTCAGCTCAATAACTTAAAAAAAACAACCCCCCAAAAGACAATTGTAGAACTCTTGTATGAAGCTGATTTTAGTCTTCCAGAAACGCTTGGTCAACTCACTAACCTGAAAGAATTAAGCTTGAAAAAAACAAAGATAAAACAATTGCCTACATCCATTAAACAACTAAAAAAGCTGGAAGTATTAAATCTATCTTATTGTTATCAATTGACAACACTTCCAGAGTCCATTGGTCAATTAAAAGAACTAGAAATATTAAATCTAGCTCAATGCTATCAATTAATAGCCTTGCCTGAATCCATTGGTCAATTAACAAAATTAAAGAAGTTAGTGCTTTGGGGGTTTAAAGGAACGGTTCCAGATAGTATTTTTGACCTTCCTCAAATAGAAGAATTAGAGATCCTATTATAGACCGATTAAGAACCTTATTAGTTATTAGCACTCTCAGTAGAGTGCTATCTTATACACATCAATTAAAAAATATCCCATATTATGAATGTTTACTTAGAATACAACGACGAAAAATCAGCTAAATTCTGGAAAATAGACGTGAAGGAATTAGCATACACTGTGACTTATGGTAAAATAGGTACGGATGGACAACAGAAAACAAAAACCTTTGATAGTGTGGAAGCGGTTACTAAAGCAGCAGAAAAATTAGTAAAAGCCAAGCTCAAAAAAGGCTATCAAGAAGTGGCTTCTTCTTCTACAGATGCTGTTACGTTTCGTTTTTTGGAAAAAGAGGAAGTAGAGGAACACTTTAATCTAGCCCAGTATGATCCTATTCCCAATTGGACTTATGATGCTGTCTTATTGATTGAGGGAAATTTTGTGGCAGAAGAAGGGATTTACGATTCTACAATTAGTACCGTTTTTTTTAATGGCGAACGAGAAACAGAACGTGAGCTAATTATTATACAAGGCGACTTGACTATCAAAGGCGATCTAGCTATTTATGGAGAAACAGGCTATCCTTCTTTGTTGGTACTAGGAGATTTGCATTGTAAGAATTTGGATAGCCATGATAACTTTATATACATTGCTGGCGATGCTTATATCAAGTACCTGTTTTATGGAAACTATAACCATGGTGCAATTAAAGTAGTAGGAACAACCCATGTTCCTTATCTAATCAATAGTGACCATCATTCTGATGTTAACCCATGCAGCAGTGCTGTTTTGATTAATGTCTATAATAATGATGATGACTTCTTTGATTATGATTATTACAGTTCAGATCTTCCAAAGATAATGGTAGAAGGCGTCTTAGAAATAGAGGAGTACGATGAGGAAGACGAAGACTTTGAGGAAGAAGATATAGAATACGAATTAGATTTGGGCGCTTTCAGTAAATTGATTGAACAAGGGAAATCTCCATTTAAAAACGGGGTGAAAACCAGACGAGAAATTATCGCAGAGGAGATTGCGGAAATGGCTACAGAAAATACAGTGAAAGAATTGGATTTAACTGATAAGAAGTTGCTGGAATTGCCTGAGGCTCTTTTTGAGATGACCACCTTAGAAACACTGATCTTAAAGGATAATAACATTACTGTATTGCCGAAGGAAATCAGTAAGTTGACCAACCTAAAACAATTGAATTTAGGAAGTACAAGAATCCAAGAGTTGCCCTCATCAATTGGTCAGCTGAAAAAATTGGAAAAATTAGACTTGGCTTACTGTCAACGCTTAAAAACACTTCCTGATACAATCGGGGATTTAAGCCAGCTCAAAGAATTAATCCTTCGAGGGTATAAAGGAACGCTTCCAGAAGCGACTTATAACCTCCCCCAACTAGAAACGTTGCAACTGGATAATGTGTACAAACGCAATGATAAAGGCCAACTTATCGGTTTCCCAGATTGGGTTTTTGGATTTAAAGGACTCAAAAAAATCAGCTTTAGTAAAAAAAGAATCCCAGAGCAAGAATTGAAGAAGCTAGAGGAATTAAATCCTGCGATTAAAAGCACTACTTAGAACTGTTTGAATACTCCAATTACTATTTATTCCCCTCTATTAAAATGTTTGACTCATAATGAAAAAGTACCTTGAATACAAAGATGAGAAGTCATCTAAATTCTGGACAATAGAAGTGCAGGACTTGACGCATACTGTAACATATGGTAAGTTGGGAACAGCTGGACAGCAGAAAACAAAAACCTTTGAAACAGCAGAAAAAACCAACCAAGCTGCTGAAAAATTGATAAAAGCCAAACTCAAAAAAGGCTATCAAGTGGTAAGTTCTTCTACAGAAGAAGATAAGGAAGACGTTTTTACCCAAAAAGAAACTTCTGCAACTACAATTGTCATAAAACGTAGTTTTTTAAAAATTGAGGAGGCAAACGAACGATTTAATTTAGACCAATATGATCCATTATGTTGTCCAGAATATGAGACCGTTCTACTGTTAGAAGGAGATGTGGTCATAGAAGGTGACTTAGATGATAATGGGGTAGAAACTGCTTTTTTTGAGGGCAATGGAGAAACAGAGGAAGCGTTAATTATCATCCAAGGCAACCTTACTGTTAATGGAAAAATGAAGATTTATGGAGAGACGGGCTACCCCTGTTTTTTAGTGTTGGGAGATCTTTACTGTGCGACTTTATTTAGCTATGATAACATTGTGCATGTTACAGGGAACGCGTATATCAAGCACCTGTATTATGGAAATTATAACCATGGCTCTATTAGAGTGGAAGGAATAACAGAAGTCCCTTATCTAATTAATAGCGATCACGATTCTGGCCTTCATCCGAGTAAGAAGACCATTCTAATGAATGCGTATAATAACTCCGATGACTTCTTTGATTACGATTATTATGCCGAAGACTTTGATAAAATCTTTGTAAAAGGCTTGGCAACTGAAGGAGAGTTGGATTTGGAGGCTTTTGTTAAACGGGTAAAAACAGGAAAATCGCCTTTCAAAACAGGGGTGAAACCTAGCAGAGTTTTGGTGGAGAATGAAATTAAAAAACTTGCTAAGAAAAATAAATCAGGAGAAGAGCTAAAGGAATTGAACCTAGAGGAGAAAAAGTTGCAAAAACTTCCCAAGGTGCTCTTTGAAATAGGGGACTTAGAGGTGCTTAATTTAGCCAAAAACAAGTTGACTGTTTTACCTGAAGAGATTGGTCAACTGCTCAACTTAAGAGAATTAGATTTGAGAGCGATCAATATAAAAAAGCTTCCAGATTCTATTGGTCAATTGAAGCATTTGGAGATACTGAACCTTTATAACTGCCGTAATTTGGAACAACTCCCAACAACGATTGGTCAGTTAAAAAACTTAAAGGTACTCAATCTTTGTTATTGTACGAGTTTAGAAGGCCTTCCAGCAACCATTGGAGCCCTTACAGGGCTAAAAGAATTAATTTTGGATAATACTAAAGGAATAGTTCCATTAAGTATTTCTAAATTAACGAATTTAGAACAATTGAGTTTTACAGGGATCTATGGAAAGGAAACAATACCTACTGATTTTCCAGACTGGATTTGCGAATTAAAAGGACTTAAAATACTACATGCTTCAGGCAATAAATTTAGAAATTTACCAGAGACCCTGTTAAAGCTCTCTAAGTTAGAATACTTAAACCTTAGTTATTCTCTTTCTGTCTTGGAAGAAGTGGCTGATTTATCAACTTGGCAAGGTTTGAAGGAATTGCGCGTTAGTGGAGGGGCGGTAAGTTCACCTTATGCTTCACCAGAGATTTTACAGCATTTCTTTAAAATCAAATCCTTAGAAACATTGGGCATTACGGATTTTGGAGAAGTTCAGTATCCCGTAGCACTCGCTGCTATTGAAAAAAGGAGAGCAGAATTGCAAGACAACCCTGAAAAACTGGCGGAGTTGGAAAGCCGTATAATCAGAATAGACGGTTATCATGGGATCAGAAAAAAGAAGAGTCTTAGAACATATAAGGATGACCCTGAAAAGTTAGAAGAAGATAGAAAGCGTATTTCCATTAATCATTCAAAGTACACCTATATCGCTAGACAGAATATTACAAAAGAAGCGTTTAGAGGATTAGAACAATTGATAAATTTAAAAGAGTTAGATATTAGAGGTATAATTTTAGACAAGGCTCCAAAAGAGATTGGACAACTCCAACAATTGAAACGAATGAGAGGTTATTCTAATGTTTTTCCAGAGAAAGACAAAGAGTGGTTAAGATCCTTAGGAATTGAAGTTACAGTCTGATTGTAATTGAAAAAATAAACGTTGAATCTAATTTTTAAACGATACTTCAAAAGCCATTGAATAACCTTGTTCAATGGCTTTTTTGTATCTTTACCCCATGACTTGCTTCTAGGTTAAAATTAGGGTTTAGAAGCTTTATTTTATGCTAACAATCAACTTATGACACGCTTACTTGTTTTACTCTACAGCATCACTTTTTTAATGGCTTGCCAGCCTCAAATGCATTTTTGTAGAACAGAATCCAACAATGCAGGAATTACAGAAGTTAAAGAGCAAGACGATAAAATTGTTGCTATGATTGCTCCTTATAAAAAGCAATTGGGGCAAGAAATGGATGCCAAAATTGGAGAAGTTGCCAAAACTTTAACAAAGGCGCTACCAGAATCTACACTAGGGAATTGGTCCGCAGATGTTGTACAAGTCATAGCAAAAAAATACACTAAAGAAACGGTCGATTTTACGGTATTAAACTATGGCGGATTGCGCATTCCTTCTTTGCCCAAAGGCCCTCTAACAAAAGGGAAGATTTATGAGTTGATGCCTTTTGATAATTATATTGTTCTAGTCAAAATGAAAGGAGCGGAGTTATCCCAATTATTCAATCATGTAGCAGTCAAAGGTGGTTGGCCCATCAGTGGAGAGTTGAAATTAGTCATTGACGGAGAGAAAGCAACCCAAGTGTTGTTGAATGGAAAGCCATTAGATGCTAATAAGGAATATCATGTAGCGACCAATGATTACTTGGCGAAAGGAGGGGACCAATGTGCTTTTTTTGTTAATAAAGAAAAAATAAAAACAGGGATATTGATTCGCGATGCGATGATTGAGTACGTCAAAAATACGACCACTCCAATAGATGCAAATATAGAAGGCCGTATTACTAAAAAATAAAGATCAATTGAGTGACATGAAAAAAGCAGCCATTATAGAGGAAATTCACCAGCGCTTAGAAAAACTCTATCCAGAAACACCAGTGCCCTTAGAGCATAAGGATCCTTACACCTTGTTGATTGCTGTTTTATTATCTGCCCAATGTACAGATGCTCGTGTTAATACGGTGACACCAACGCTTTTTGAATTGGCAGATAATCCAATAGATATGGCGAAGGTTCCTGTAGAGGATATTAGAGCAATTATTCGACCTTGTGGATTATCCCCTCGTAAATCCAAAGCAATTTCTGAATTGTCTAAGATCTTGATCAATACATACAATGGAGCAGTACCCGAAGATATGGCTGCTTTAGAAGAGTTGCCAGGGGTAGGACACAAAACAGCTTCTGTCGTCATGTCTCAAGCTTTTGGAGAACCTGCCTTTCCTGTAGATACCCATATTCATCGCCTAGGATGGCGTTGGAAGCTCAGTACAGGTAAAAATGTAGTGCGTACAGAAAAAGACCTTAAACGCCTTTTTCCAAGAGAAACTTGGAACAAACTGCATTTACAAATTATTTTTTTTGGAAGAGAATACTGCCCTGCACGTGGACACAACCCCTATGAATGCCCCATCTGTAAAGATTTTGGGCGCAAGGAAATGTTCCATGAATACGATAAAGCGCAAGCTAAGAAAAAGAAGAAATAGGCGAGGCAGCACAAAGCAATTGCTTTATGCTGCAATACTTTTATAGTTATTATTGTTAGGTCCTATTCACCCATTTATTGGGTGCGGTAAGAAAGCCTTTTTACTTGGTTATTCCCATGTTGACTAATGATTACGTTACATTCAAAAGCCTTTGGTAGTTTGTTGATCGTTGTAGGAATTAATTCTGTTTCGACTAGAGCATAAGTAGATAAGCCGCGCTCCGCAATTAATTGACCATCTAATTCTACCTTAAATAAAGGATAAGACCAATGTACCGCATTTGAAAAGGGATCAAACTCAATTTTTAAAAACCTTTGATCGCCTTTTTTGATCAAACTAATGTTCTTAATTGTATAGGCGGCTTGCGGAGGCGTTGCTTTTTGTTCGTACAACAAAACAATAGGTTCTGCTTTAAGATCTTTAGTTTTTAGGACAAATTTAGCCGTGAATTCTTCAGGGAGTTCATCAATATTGACTGTAAAGCGTTGAGAAGCAGGTTTGTCAAAGTCTACTATAACAAGTTCTGTCACTAAGTTAACTTGTTTGTCATTAATATAAATGTAAAGATCAGGATAAACTACTGCTTCAAAAGCACCTTCGCCTTCCAATATTAATACTGTTCCTTGTACACTTTTTTCAAGATGCAAATGGGTAATTCTATAATCTTGCTCTTGAGCGAGTACATATGTTGTTGATAAAGAAAGACAAAAAATAAAAAGCGCTTTAATTGAATGCATAGCAGAAGATTTATGTTAAATAAACAGTAAAAATCAATTTAAGTGCCAATTTTTATGTCTCTGAGCTAATAGAATTAAAGTTCTAGCCAAAAGAGCCACTACTGCTACAGTACATTAACGATGCTTCTTTGTCTTCTTCCCTCGTTTTTTCTTATAAGAACGCTCATGTTGTTCAATCTTTTTTAGATCTTCTGCAATCAGGCTTTTCCAGTCCATGCCTTTGGTATCTTTGGTGAAATCCAAGGTGTCTGTATATTCGCCTTTATCAATGTTTAATACTTCTACTTTAGTACCCAAGTAGTACTCTATTTCGTGTAGCAATTCCTTTTCTTGGTCACTGCAAAAAGTAATCGCATTCCCCTTATTACCACCACGTCCTGTCCGTCCAATTCTATGGACATAATTCTCTGCCTGTTCTGGTAAATCGTAATTCACGACATATTCTACATGAGGAATATCGACCCCACGGGCACTTAAATCTGTGGCTACCAACAAACGAATAGAACCTGTTTTGAAGGCTTCTAAAGCCTCACTTCGTTGAGCTTGTGATTTGTCTCCATGTAAGGTGAGGCAATCAATGTCTACGCGTTCCATGGCTTTCTTGACCCGTTCGGCACGTACTTTAGTGCGCACAAATGCTAAAATTTTAGCACCTTTTTGTTCGCGAAAAAGACGTTCTAAGAAGTACCGTTTATCGTCCATTTCGATAAAGCCAACTTTGTGGAAAACATTGCGGGCTACAGGATTATCAGGAGCAATTTGAATGCGAATGGCATTGCTTTGAATTAAAGTATACGCTAATTTTTTGATCTCTTTATCAATCGTAGCAGAGAAAAAGAGCGTTTGGCGACGTTTGGGCAGGTGGCTCAAAATACCTCGGATATCTGTCAAAAAGCCTTTAGCTAACATTTGATCCGCTTCATCTAAGATCAAGGTTTCCACGCGATGCAAATCAATATGCCCTTGGCTGCGCAAATCAAATAAGCGCCCTGGAGTGGCTACCAAAATATCGGTTCCCTTTTCTAGTTGTGCAATTTGTGGGGCCTGATCAACTCCACCATGAATGTACATGCTTTTGACCCCTGTATGTTTGGCCAATTGTTGCAATACTTCTGCTACTTGTACCGCCAATTCATGGGTAGGC
>JBOEFW010000099.1:0-9677 GCA_050633105.1 Aureispira sp.
AGATGTGTATAAGAGACAGGTTGTGGGCTCCATAAAAGGTTTGCCACCACGCTTGGTCGTCTCTTCAAATGCTTTAGTCGCATCGTCTACCCATAAAGCAACTACTTTGACACCATCTCCATGCTTTTTGATGTGTTCTGCTATTGGCCCTTCTCCATTCATAGGAGTTGTCAATACTAAGCGAATTTTATCTTGTACTAACACATACGAAGTGCGATCTTTAACACCTGTTTCTAGGCCACAATAAGCCAATGACTGAAAGCCAAAAGCTGTTTTGTAGAAATGCGCAGACTGTTTTGCATTACCAACATATAACTCGACATAATCTGTTCCTAACAAGGGTAAAAAATCTTCTGCCTCCTCAAAAATTTTCTCAAGGCCGTATTGTGTTTTTTCTAGATTTTCCATTTTATTTTCCTTTATGGATAGTTGAAGAAGCTAAAGCTTCTGTAGAAGTTGTTAATAATAAAAAATGCACCAATTTGCCTAGTGGTTCAACCAAGACAAATAATAATCAGGGTCCTGAATCGCTAAAGCCGCTTCTGTAATTTGGAAAGGGCGGAAAGGGTCAACCATGACTGCTAATTCTTCGGTATCCTCGACCCCAATACTGCGCTCGGCCGCACCAGGGTGTGGCCCATGTGGGATACCACCAGGATGTAAGGTAATTTGTCCGCGATCAATGTTATTACGACTCATAAAATCGCCATCTACATAATATAAAACCTCATCAGAGTCTATATTACTATGGTTATAAGGAGCAGGAATTGCCTTGGGATGATAATCGTATTTACGGGGGCAGAAAGAACACACCACAAACCCCGCCGCTGCAAATGTCTGGTGCACTGGCGGTGGTTGATGCACTCGCCCTGTGATGGGTTCAAAGTTATGAATCGAGAAAATATAAGGATAATGATACCCATCCCAACCAATTGCATCAAATGGATGCGTCGCATATGTGTAGGGATAAATCAAATCTTGCTTCTTGATAAGTACTTTAAAATCTCCTTCCTCATCGTGTGTTTTTAGATTTTCAGGAGTCCGAATATCCCGCTCACAAAAAGGAGCATGCTCCATCAATTGCCCTTCCTCGTTTTGGTAACGCTTAGGAAAGCGAATTGGACTAAAAGATTCCACCACCAAAAGACGGTTTTTATCTGTCTTGAACTCAATTTGATAAATGGTGCCTCTAGGCAATACAATATAGTCGCCATACTCAAAGGCCAATTCTCCATAAACCGTGTGCACAATACCACTTCCCTCATGCACAAACAAGAGTTCGTCTGCATCCGCATTCTTATAGAAATAATCCATTGTTTTGCGGGTAGGAGCAGCCACTCCTAAATACAAATCACTGTTGGTCATTAAGATGGTCCGACTCTCTAGGTAATCTTCTTTGGGAGGCACATCAAACGTGCGTAAAGAAAGCGCCTTCATATTCTTTTGGAGCGCCACTTTAGGCGCTACCGAATACGCCGCTCCAATCTCCTTCACAAGAGTTGGGGGATGGCTGTGATAAACCAAAGAATAGTTGGCCGAAAAGCCTTCTGTACTCACCAATTCCTCGGCGTACAGCTGCCCATCAGGGCGTCTAAATTGGGTATGTCGCTTAGGCGGAATTTTGCCTATTTTTTGATAAAATGCCATAAATGGAGATCTTTCAACGATTAGTTTTATACAAATGTATGTGCTAACAAAGGTACCAAAACTTAGGGCAATTTCCAATTTATCAAGCCGTCCAAATCAAGGCCTTCCCAAGGCGTATAACTCCCCAACAGCTCCCCCATGACTACTTTTGCATCATAGGATAGCTTCTCTTTTCCTTGTTGTTCTAACAGCCATTCTTGTAGTTTTGACCAATAATAATGCTGGGCCTTTTTGTCAGCAGCTCCTTGCTCTGGCAAGTTCCAATAGCCCAAAAAACACTCTGTTAAAAGCTGCCCTTTTTTCTTAACTGATCCTGTTTGTGCTTGCAACGCGAGGCCATCACTTGCATGCTTAATGGCTTGTTGGAGTTGGTGTTGATGCTCCTTTGGGGGACTTTCTCTAGCCAATTCTAAATACGTTTGGGCTAAATTATGCTGTGCTATCGGCAACTGGTCAGCATCTCCAATAGCGGCTTTAATTGCTACTCCTTGCTCCCCAAACTGTGCTCCTTCTGCCAAACGACTTTGTTGGCGCAAAGCAATTCCTTTATTAACTAAAAGGTTGCTCAGTCCCGATTGGCTGACACCAGGGATTTGTAGGGCTTTATCATAATTTTCTAGAGCGCCTTCTGGTCGACCTGCCCATTCCTCGTAATTTGCTAAAATATTATACAGGCTAATCGTTTGCTCACTACTTCTCATGCTATCAAAATTGCGGTTCAATAAAGTTTTGGCTTCCGCCAAACATTCTTCCCCTATGGCACGATAATTTTCTAGTCGCCCACTAACAATAGCCCAAGAACTGTCTAAGTTTAACGCAATGACAGCCTTATCTTGCAAGGTTAATTCCTGCTTTTGCCAAGCGGTTCGAATAGCCAATAAAGCCTGAACACTACTCTCAAAATCACCTTGACGTTCTTGGATTCGTGCTTTGCCTACTTTTCCTCGAAAAGGAAAAACACGCTCTAAATAATCCAAAGTAACATTTGCTTGTTGGTACAAGCCTGATCGTTCAAAAATTGTTGCTAGTTTCAACAAGTAATCTACCCCAATAATTCGGTAAATATCTTCCCTGTTACTCACCACTTGTGGAGGTTGTTTAATAACAAGAGACCAATATTGTTTGAGAATTTTGTATTGCTCTGATTGATCAATCACCTCTATAAAAAAACGAATAGTTGCTAGTCGTTCTTCATTATAAATACTCACTTTTGATTGAACACTGTTGAGTTTAAGCGCCGCTACAGGATCTTCTACTAAAAGAATCAGACTAGAAACCTCTGTCTGTAAATAAGAAAACAAGTATTTCATCTCCTCCTCTACTGCCCCTCGTTCTGTTTCTACTACTTGCTCAGAGATACTCCAAACATCGTGGGTATAGTGTAAAGAAGGGCCTAAAATACCATAATCATTGAGGCAACGACTTGCAAATAGATCTAAAGAAATCAACTGCTGTATATCTTCTTCTAAGAACAAGCGTTCTTTAAATTTTTCTATTAATATCTTAACCAGCCGTAAGGAAACGGCTCGTTGCAGTACGCCTTCTCTTAAATCACCTTCCAATTGACACCAAGCTGTAGGCATACTAGCTGTAGAGGCAAATACATAGACCCCCAATAGGCTTTTTTCCCATGTTTGCAGATAACTGTAAGGGATAGGCTGCTCATCGGTCCAACCAACAGGAGGTAGCTCTTTTTCTTCCCAAACAATAGTTGTTTCTGTTCCTACTTGTTCCTGAAAGTAGTTTTCAATACGGGGTCGATCATCAATACGCGTTTGAAGAATGCTCGGCAATTGTAATTCTAAAATAGCTGGTAATAGACTCTTGCCTACCCAATCTAATTCTTCATTGCCTAAATCTGGATTCCAAATTTCCAGTTCTTCAACAACTTCTTTTACTTGTAGTAATTTTAATAATTCGACCAATCGTTTTCGCAATTCCTCTCGGTTAGAAAAACGTTCATTCAAGGCTTCTACAAATCCCTCTTGCTCTCCTGTAAACAATACAGGAAAGAAATAAATCACTACAATAGCTAACAGCGCATATAAAATGGCTGATTCATTCATCGGTAGTCCAAAAGCGGTAGGATCATTTGGACCCAAAAACACCCAATTAATCACTAGATCTCCCCAAACGGTAATAAAAGCGATGAATAAGACCGTTAAAGAAATGGGCAATAAAAGCAACAGGGAAGGTAATCGTTTCTTGAGTTGAAAAAACCAATAATAAGAGGTACTGGTTTCTCGCACCAATTCCATTAACGCCTCTTGTACTGTTGCTGCTGTATCTTTAGGATGGAGGTAGATAGAGAGTTTCTTTTGATCTTTGTCTAAATCTACCCCTGTAACCTCTTCTTCATGAGGTGGTGCTTGCCACAAACGCCCGCCATCAATGCGCAGGCGAAGATTAGGGCTGTATATAGAAAAGTCCTTTTCTCTCATGCTTTTGCTGTTTTAGGGGATGTGGTTTAACTGCACTGTTACTTCCTGATCGTTTATTCCTAACTAGTTTTTTTATGGGGAATAAAACTAGTTAGGAATAAACACTTCCATTACTTTTGATATTGTAGACGTATTGTTTCTAAATCTTCCAGCGCCTTCAAATGTTCCTTGTAATAATCCACTAACAAGGTTTTTCCATCAGCTAAGTAAGTCGTAGCATCATACATTTTACCAAAGGCTTCGCTGATTCTATAGGCCCCTACTCTAGCATAAACAATGTCTCTCCAAAGCGGTAGCAGTTCCTTGTTATCACGACGCAACCAACGCGCGTCCAACGGCGATTCATACACATGACAAAGGCCTAAATCTTCACCTGTTTCAAAATCTATATGAGGAACTACCGAGCGCTTATAATAGCGTTCGCGCTTATCTAATTGCTCTAAATTACTCCTATCCGCTTCAAAACTAAGTCCATTAAACTGGAAGCCTTCTGCTGGTTCAATATTGGCCGCGCCAATCTCTGTTTGATCTTCGCGCAATCTATCATCTGCTGTATAATGATCTGGCAGTAAATTAAATAGACGGCGATAATTAGGAACAATAATAGGTCGAAATTTCTTAGTAGCTCCGATGGTATCTCCCAAAGACTCTTGCAATAACAATGTTCCAAATCCTACTATAATGATTGTATTCTCACTCATTCTTTTGTACTCTTTTAATAACTTTATAATACTCCATGATAGCAGCAGAAGAAACTGCTTCTATTTGAAGAGTAAAGCAATATACTATCTAGTTTCTCTTTTTTGTTTTTTAAGAGCAGTTTATTTTTTAGAGCATGCCATAATTATGCTGGCTATTAAAACACCAACTAGAGCAATTCCTCCTATCATGAATAATATCTCAAAAAAAGAAGATACACTATCTATAGCATTCAAGAAAGAACCACCAATCCCTCTATGTGGCGTTTTAGTCTTAAATGTTAAATTAAAAAACAATAATGCTCCTATTCCAATTAAAATTATGGCTATTATAAACACCCCACCTAAATCTTTCAAAAACTTTTTCTCAGGAGACTTCTTCACACCTCTTATTTTTAGACAAATGCTCTTTAATAGCCGAATAATTCTTCTAAACTCATTTCTTTAACGGTTCCAAACGCTTGTAGATAGTTTAAATCTACTTTCTTTTTATCCCCTAAAACTAGAAAGGTAAAGGCTCTTCTCTTCACTACATCCTCATGGAATTTTTGGAGGAGGGCAACAACGCGTTTAGGGTCATTGGCCAATTCTTTATAAAAAGCATAATCTTCAATTCTTGGATCTTCCGTTAGTCCTAAGCGAGCTTTCTCCCGTTGCTCCCAGAATATTTCTGCTCCTGTAATCCGCTCTGTTTCTAGTTTTTTAATAATCCCTTGTAAGGCATTATCTACTTGTATTTCAGAAATAGGCAAGGTATCCATTAAACTGATTAAAGCTTGTGCTGCCTCTTGTAATTTGTCGGCTTGTGTTCCCACAAATGCTTTTAGATAATGTGCTTTATCTTTCTTTCTAGGACTGGCATTGTACACATAAGTAGAATAAGCCAAAGCGCGTGCTTCTCTAATCTCCTGAAAAACAATAGACGACAAACCTCGACCAAAATATTCATTGTACAAACGAGAAATCCGCGCTTCTTGTACATCATACGTCTCTGTTCCTTTGGACACTAAGAGTAATTCCACTTGAGACATTCCTTCATAAGGAACAAAAACAACTTTATTTTCTTTGGTTTCCAATTGCACATAATCCCTAGATGGAACCAATGCTCTTGGGGCATCCGTCATTTGATGCGTCTCTTTGATCACATGGGTGACTTCTTCCATAGATTTAGAGCCATAATAAAAAATTTCATGCTCATAGTCCATCAAGTATTTTGTACGTCCAGCAAGTAAATTAGACGTCATTTCTCCTAGATACGCCTCTGGTAATTCAAAATGCATAGGTGCTTTCTTACCATAATAAGCATACCCTAACATCGCTCTCTGTAGAATCTCTCGCTTATCTTTTTTGCGATCAGCCCGCTCTTTCTTGATGTCTACAATCATATTTTCTAGTGCCTCATCATCTTCTACAGGCTCTCGCAAAACTTCTTCTAATAAAGCTACTCCTTTCTCAAAAGAGCGATCTAAGCCTGAAATGGTCAAATACATAGCCTCTTCCCGAACGCTCGTCTCAAAGGTCAAGCCCTCTTTGAACCACTCTTGTTGTAACTCCTTAGCGCTTCGGTGTTTTGTTCCTAAGAATTGGAGGTAGCGCAAAGCATAAGGCCATAAATTATCGCTTCCTTTGCCCATTTCTACAATATAGGTCAACTCAAATGTATTGTTATTTTTATTCTTGATATAACTCAGGTCCGTGGATTTACTGAGCGTTTGGGTTGCTATTTGTTGATCATAATCCAAAAAGACCGCTTTTAATGAAGTACTTTGTTGCGCTTCAAATGCTTGCATGAATTCAGACGCCGTTTTTTTATTCAGCTCAATGGGAGTAATTGCAGGTTTATCAAAACCCTTTTCTTCTGAGGCGGCTCCTTCTCGTTTAAACAAGACCACCAATCCTTCCGTTGTCAAGACCCTATTAGCAAAATCAACAATGTCTTTTTTGGTAAACGCTCTCATTCGTTGAAATTGGCGTTGATGACGTGCCCAAGGCTGTTCAAAAATAAAGGCATTTAATAAATAAAAGCTACGCCCTTTATTAGTCTCCAAGCTTTTTAAGGATTGAATCTCTTTTTGGTTAATGACTGCCTCTAAGAGCCAGTCATCAAAGTCTCCTGCTTTTAATAAGGCTAATTGTTCTTGTAGAAGCTTAACAACCAATTCTAAATCTTGATTTTTTCTAGGTTCTGCATAAACCATAAAAAAACTATAATCCATCGCTGCCCAAACACCTGCGGCACTGCGCTGTCCAATCGCCTGTGTTTGCAACAAGTTGATATCCATCAAACCTGCTTGTTTGTTATAAAGAATACCTCCTACTAGTTCTGCCAACAAGGCATCATCAGAACCAGCACCATCTAATTTCCAGTTGAGTTGTACCCGTGCTTTTTCTGTTCCTGTTACCGTTATTTCTTGAGTTTTGTTAGCGGTCGGTACGGTTGGCGCCTTCCAGACAGGTACTTTTCTAGCCTTCATCCCTCCCCAATGTTGTGCGACTTTTTTAATCATTTCATCTGGGTCAAAATCTCCTGATAAAATGATAGCCATGTTATTAGGCACATAATAGGTGCTGAAAAAGTTATGAATTTTCTCCATCGAAGGCATTTTGAGATGTTCTCCTGTGCCAATCGTAGTTTGAGTACCATAAGGATGATTAGGCAACAACGCTTTCATCAAGGCCTTCCACATTCGGCGGCTGTCACTAGCTTGTGCTCGGTTATACTCTTCATAAACGGTCTCCAATTCTGTATGAAAAAGTCGCAAGACCAATTCACTAAAGCGTTCTGCCTCCAATTGTAACCAGCGATCAGCTTCATTACTAGGAATATTGTTCACATAAACGGTCCTATCCAACGATGTAAAGGCATTCGTTCCTTCTGCTCCAATAGACGCCACCATTTTATCATATTCATTAGCGGCAACATATTTTGCGGCTAGTGTTGATAAAGAATCAATGACTTGGTAGATTTTTTTGCGCTCAGCTGGGTTTGCCTTTCTATGTTTCTCATATAAATTGGATATTTTTTTGAGAAGTGGCTTCTCTTTTTCCCAATCTAAGGAAGCTATTTTACTCGTTCCTTTGAACATCATGTGCTCTAAATAATGCGCCAATCCTGTTGCATCAGTAGGGTCATTTTTGGACCCTGCACGAACCGCAATCATTGTCTGAATACGGGGTTCATTTTCCTGTACGGAAAGATAGACCTTAAGGCCATTTTTAAGGGTGTAGATCTTAGTATTAATGGGCGTTTGAGTACTTATCTCTAGTGTATACGGATCTTTGCTATTCGTAGTTGTTGACATATTATTTTGACAGGATATTCCAAAAAATAGTCCTCCTAAAAGTAAGACTAAGTGTCTCTTATAATTCATTGCTATGATAGTTGTAATTTGGGAATAGGCTATCCCTTAACAGCCTAGAAGATGGGCTAAAAGATACAGCTAAAATTAACAAAATACTAACCTACCAAGGGGTTATCCATTAATTTACCCATTGAGCAAGTCAACAAAACGGGCTGCCTATACACTAGACAGCCCGTTTTAATAGGAAGTTAAGGCTCTATTAAAAAAATCAAATCATTTCTGCCAACTCTGCTAAACGGGCAGAATATCCTGCTTCGTTGTCATACCAAGCGGTTACTTTGAGTAAACCATGATGAAGAGTCGTCAACTCTGCGTCAAAAATACTAGAATAAGGATTAGAAATAATATCGGTAGAAACAATGGGTTTTTCAGTATACTCTAATACCCCTTTCAGAGCTGCTTCAGAGGCCGCTTTAAATGCTGCCTTCACTTCTTCTACTGTCACCTCTTTTTCGGTGGCTACCACCAATTCTACCAAAGAACCTGTTGGCACAGGAACACGAATACTAGAAGCGCTAATTTTGCCTTTTACACTAGGCATTACTAATTCTAATGCTTGAGCAGCTCCTGTAGAAGTAGGAATCATATTTAAAGCAGCGGCACGCGCACGCCTCAAATCCTTATGAGGGGCATCTTGCAATTTTTGATTGGCTGTGTAGGCATGGATGGTACTCATATATCCATACTTTAATCCCCAGCATTCATCAATGACCTTAACCAAAGGCGCCAAACAATTGGTTGTACAAGAAGCATTCGAAACAATGGTATCTGCTCCTGTCAAAAGGTGATCGTTGACTCCCTTTACGATTGTAGGGATTCCCTCACTTTTGGCTGGGGCAGATAATAATACTTTTTTAGCGCCTGCTTGCAAATGCCATTCCGCTTGTTCTTTCGTTCTAAAAAAGCCTGTACATTCTAACACTACATCTACTCCTAATTCGCCCCAAGGCAAATCGGTAGGGTTACGTTCTGAATAAATCGGAATAAGTTGCCCGTTAACGACCAAGTTGCCGTCTTGCACTTCAACCGTTCCATTAAAACGACGGTGGGAAGAATCAAATTCTAATAAATGAGCTAAAGTCGCAGCATCTGTGAGATCGTTAATTGCCACAACTTCTACGTCTGTTTGTTGGATTAAGTTTCTAAAAGTAAGGCGTCCGATACGCCCAAAACCGTTGATCGCGATTTTTTTTGCCATAATGTGCATATTTTTTTTCAGTTGCTTATTGTAACAAAAAGCATTGATAATGAACTCTTTTTAAATTAAGCTTGTTTTATTTTCAGAGTTTGCGGATAACAACCGCTTAGAAAGGTAATAAAAAGTTTCGACTTTTGTTTTGTAAAACAAAAAATCTGCTTTATATTTGCACTCGCAGAGTTGAACACGTCAATTCATTTGGTACATCAATCTAATCATTAGGACATTCTATTTTCCTCTTAATAAGAGAAATTCAATTCCATTTTGGACTACCAATTTTTTATCTTAACTTTGACATTACAACATTATTTGGTCCATTCGTCTATCGGCT
>JBOEFW010000099.1:9698-57146 GCA_050633105.1 Aureispira sp.
GTTCGATTCCCCTATGGACTACTAGTTGAGGTATACAATTGTATACAAAAGAGCTTTTACAAAACCGTTTTTACAACTGTAAAGGCGGTTTTGTTATTTTTTGTATCTTTGTCCTCCTTGCCCCCAAAAAGTACCTTAAAAGATACTTTAGATAGGTTCTTTTTTGGGGGGTGTCTCCTTTTTGCCCCCCTTTTGTTTTTGGGGGGACGATTACCCCTAAATAGATGCCCATTGCTTGCTGCTCCAGTGGTATTTGTTACAAGTGGTAATGTTGTTTAGTAGTGGGGTTTGTCCCCTGTTACATTCTTGCATGGTTAGCGCTTTTTTTATCAACAAAAAAAGTAGACTAACTAATGATTCAATTATCCATTGTATTTAATAACCGTAGCAAACCGCTAAAAAGCGACGGTACGGGACCCATCCAAATACGAGCCTATTACCAACAAAAGAAAAAACTCTTTTCTACTGGACTTTATGTAGCGCCTGCTCATTGGAACGCCAAAAAACAACAGGTTGTCAATTGCGAAAAGGCGACCCATTACAATGCAGAAGCTAGACGCCAATTAAGCGAGTTAGAAAGCTTTATTCTCCGATCTTTGCACCTCAATAAGCCCCCTACCTTAGAGCAATGCGCGGCATTCTTCAAAAAAGGTGAACAGAAATCCTTCACCCAATTCATGGCCACTGAGATGGTCAGCCGCCGCGACTTGTCCCCCAATACTAGAAAAAAGGACAAAACAACGCTGAAGCATTTTACCAATTTTAGGAAAGACGTATTATTTACTGAACTAAACATTGGATTGATTCGCGACTTTAAAAACTACTTGCTCCAGCTGGGGTTGGCTGCCAATAGTGCCAACTCTTACCACAAACGAATAAAACACTATATTAATATAGCCATTGAGTTGGAGGATGGTAAATTGATCGATCGAAACCCCTACAGGAAAATCAAACTCAAAAACACCCCAGTAGAGCGTTTTGTACTAAGCCAGTTGCAGGTGGAGCAGATCGAGGCACTACAATTTCCTCCAAAAGAATGGCACCTAGAAATTAAAAGAGATATGTTTCTTGTCTGCTGTTATCTGGGATTGAGGTATTCCGATATGATTGCGATCGAGCGGAACAATTTTAAGAAAGATCATAAAGGTTGGTGGTATATGCTGAAAGCTCAAAAAACAGGCAAAACAATAGACATTCCCTTGTTCCTGCTCTTTGGTGGTAAGCCTGAACGCTTACTAATTAAATACTTCGAACAAACATCTACTCAACAACAACGGTTGTTCTACCCTTACGCTGATCAAACTTTAAACAGGAATTTAAAAATAATAGCACAACGCGCAGGGATAGAACAGTACAAGCAAGTGAGTACGCATACTGGTAGAAGAACCTGCGCCACCTACTTGGCCACGGTTATGGATCTAAGCTATGTACAAACCCTCTTGCAGCATGTGGATATAAGAAGAACCAGAGAATATGTACAGCTGAATACTAGGGATCTAGTGCGGTCCTTGGAAAATGTAACCTGGTAAAATAAAAGGCGCCCATTCCGAACGGTTCGGAATGGGCGCCTTTTTGTATTTTAAATCCTAATGTCTCTCTAACCTGGAACGTTAAACACAACCTGTGTCTTAGCAAGGGTGTCTGTTAGTGAAAGTAGGTTGTTTCCTCTTTTACAGGCAAGTCCTTGCGCAATGAGTTCATCAAATCGATTTACGGTCTCTTCAAATTGACTTATTCTTTCGTCTCCACTAAATTTTTCTTGCTCTATTCTAATTACTCCTAACAAATTTTCTTCTATGTTTGCCATGGTTTTATATGAATTTTCGTGTTTGAATAAAATATTGACTTTTAGAATGAATAATATAGTCTGAACATAGTTCGTAATAATCTCTGATCAACTTTCTACGAACACTATTATTGCTATAATCATCAATTTCAAGCCTAAGTTCCTTTAATGCTTCTATGTTAATAGGTCTTCCGTGAAATTTCCATTTATTATTATCACTTAAACTATCTGCAATCTCCTTGGCTCTTATCCTTTTTTCTTCCGTCGAGACTGCTTGATTTAATAAATTAGGACTCGTGCGATGCAGATTCCAATTCTTAAACTTATACTGAACTAACCATCTTTGTAACAAATCAACAGTTAAGTCTCTTGCTTGTTCATACCCTCTTAATTCTGCTAAATCAAAATCTTTGAGTATCATAAATTCAGCTTGTGACAATGTATTTTCTCTTGCTCTAACTATTAGCTCATTAACTTTGTCTAGATATCCTAACGCTGCAACAAACTTGCCATCTCTATTCCGCACCTGTGGGTCAATTGGCCCCAAAACAGAATAATAATCCATATGAATACTATCTCCACTCATGCAAAAGATAGTACCAGCACTGTAGGCATAATCTGGAACTACAAAATGAACTTCATTATAATGATGCCTTAAAATATTAACAAATCGTTCAACAACGGTAGCACTACCGCCATCTGTTGTTAATATGATATAAATCTTCTCTCTCTTATTGATATCAGCAGCTAATTCTTCTACAATTCTCAAAAAAAGGCTTTCTCCACCCTGAAAAGGCCCATAATNNAAATGCAGAATACTAATCTTTGAATATTATTGCATCTGCTTTGTCTGTTCCTCCATCATACAAGTGAAGAATTATACCATCTGCTTTAGGGAATTTTTTTAAAGTCTTTTTTATCAAAAGATTTCTTTTAGCAGTGTATTGGCTTGACATTACAACCCATTCAGAAATATTTACTGTGCCCAAATGCTCATAGTCTTGCACTGGTTCTGAGTCTGTAAAAATATAGACCCCTTGCATTCTGTTCACTTCAGCAAGGTTGTTATTATTCTTAGTAATGTATACAGTAGCACTAATGGTAGAAAGTATAACTGTTAATAAACCAATTAGAGTTAATAAATTTTTCATGGAAGTATGTTTTAAGAGTAAGAAAATGCAGAATACTAATCTTTGAATATTATTGCATCTGCTTTGTCTATTCCTCCATCATAGAAATGAAGAATTACGCCATCTGCTTTTGGGAATTGCTTTAAGGTTCTTTTTATTAAAATATCACGTACGGCTTGATATTGTCCTGAAGAAAAACTTAAAGAGGGGCCCTTTGCGGTGCCCAAATGCTCATAATCTTGCACTGGTTCCGAGTCCGTAAAAACGTACACACCTTGCATTCTATTTACTTCTGCTAGGTTATTATCACTTTTAGGAATAGAAGTAGTAGCACTAATAGTACTGTATATAATCGTTAACAATCCTACCAGAGCTAATAAATTTTTCATGGGAAAATGATTTAAGAATAAAGAAATACAGAGAAACAATACAATATAAATAAGGTTGTTTTACTTCTCCTTTCTCAATAAAGATATTATATAATCTTTACTTTTTAAAAGTTCCTCTGTTTTTTTTAGCAATTCTTGTAAACTCT
The DNA here is from genome assembly GCA_050633105.1 of Aureispira sp. GTDB lineage: Bacteria > Bacteroidota > Bacteroidia > Chitinophagales > Saprospiraceae > Aureispira. The sequence continues at coordinate 13,150 of JBOEFW010000099.1, forward strand.
TGTTTTCTGCTTGTAGTCGCTCTACTTCTGCTGATAGTTTTTGAAAACTCTTATCTTCTGTTTTAGTAACATTGCTTTGTTCTGCTTTATTATTTGAACCTACCTGTATTATATTATTATCTCCTCCTATTATTTTTTGTGTTGGGACAGGCAGGTCATTCATTAACATAGGCCCTTCTCCTAACATTAACCAAATAGGGCTAATATCAGGATAAGTTTGTAGAATTTTTACAACACGACTAAATCCAAGATCTCTTTTTTTGTCTAAAGAACCATTAGACATGCCAACCGTTTTATAAAAAGTTCGCTTACTAATGCCCTCTTTATCAATGATTTGAAGTATTCTATCTATTATCACAGGTAATTTTTTGTAAATTATTTTCTACAATAGTTGCAACGACGGTGAAAATAAACTACATTTGTTAATACAAAGACGGCACACAAACAAAAAGTAAGATCACAACAATCACTAGTTTCTGCCTCTTTGCGTTTGGGAATAGATCATTTTTCAGTTCAGACTTTAGTTAAGTATACATTTGTTAACAAAAGCGCCCTTACTGCAAACGATCGCACACCACAAGGTATAAAACCACTTCCCAACAACAAAACTTTTCAATCACAAATACAACAAGGCTACTAAGTAGTGTAAGTGCATAGCTATGCACTTATAGTACAGGCGCAGCCATGTCTAAAACCAACAATTACCATGAGTGATAAACCTCTAACAATCAAAGAAACGCTAATGGAGCAGCTTAGCATTGCGGAATTTGGCCGCGCTCATACACGCTTACCCTTGGAACGTCGCCCCTTTACTAGAGCCTTAAATTGCGCTTCTCATTGGCGATTGATGCACGTTGATGCGTTGGCGGAATTGATGGGTAAGACCAGAGACGAAACCATTGCAATGGTGCTGGAGGAAACCAAAGATTTAGAATATTCCATCAAAAAAACGGCTTAGTTATGAATGAGATTAGAAGACAATTATCAGAACTACCTATCGACGAATTACATAAGTTAATCAACGCCCTTAAAATGGGAAAATCTGCCTTTATAGAGGCTGCTGAAAACCCTTATTTTTGGCGTGCGCACCATGTCCCTGAGTTGGCTTATGCCTTGAATCTCAATTACGAGGCGATGGTACAACTCATTTGCGAGGAAGTTAATAAATTATCAAACTCGTCTAAAACGGCTTAGTTATGTCAGAATGTAGAATAGAGAACGATCAATTAACAGTGGTAGAGTGGAAGCCCTTCACAGCCAACGCTAGAGCTTTATTGACTCCCAAAAATAGAATCTGGATCAGTTACCAGGCAACAGATAGCCCCGCTTACCAAGAAGCCTATATAAAGGTATCTACCCACCAGAATGGCTTTATAGTTACTGTTACTCGGGAGAACGAAGATGGTACGCCCGAAATAGTCCAAACGACGCCCCCAGAAAAGGGCGGCATCCTAAATGCCTTGAAGGCGCTAGACTGGCCTAAAATCATAGCCTGGACCATTCAAAACATGGCAACCGCTTTATTATAACCGCTGGGGCAATATTCAACGCCTGCCCTATCAAAACCGCGCAGCTATGCAAGACTCCCAACAACAACAGTTACAAAAAGGATTAACAACAGCCATTGAACAACTGGCCAAAACTAGCGACTTGCTAGAGGAACAAGTACAAAAGTACCGAGCAGCAAACGAGGTACTAGTACAGCTCCTAGAGCGCAATGAGATATTACAATTAAGCATTTTGAATACCAAGCAGGCGGCGGCTTTACTCTGCACTACACCAAGAACCATAAGAGACTGGCACCAAAAAGGGCTATTGCAAGGCTTTCGCTACCATGACAGCAATAAGTCGGCTTTGTATTTTAGACTAAATGCGGTGCTAGTCTTTCAACAACAACAGCTGGCAGCTTGCTAGTGATTTATTGACTATTAAATTTTGATACGATGAAGGGTAATAAAGTACTACTTAACGATTCATTGAGTGAATTCCCGCTACGATTTTGGAGTTCTGGAACTAAGAAGAAGAAGAAGAAGAAAACGCCCAAAACTAAGAAGAACAAAGATAAGCGACCGCCTAGAGTGGGTAGGAATTGGGGCTTTGGAGATACGCCACCCGATGAAAACCCATTTAAAGAGTAAGTAATTCCCCCCCCCTCCCAATTAATCATTAATCAACTAAACACATACAACATGGCTATTTTTCAAATTGTAGACGTAAACCACCCAGCTGAGAATAAAACAATACTTTGGTTTTCTGAAGAAAACAAAAAACAAGATGTTACCAAGGTTTTTCCTGGGGAATACATAAGAGTAGAAATAGAAAGGAAAGGACCTTCAAAAGTAATTGAATTTTATGTTTGGTGCAAAAATGAAGGTGCCCACGCTGTTGCGCACAATCAAGCACTTAAAGTTGATATGCTTATAGAACCTAAGCGCCGACAATCTTTACTCGAACTCTTGTTGACCTATGCCTCTAAAACCCTAAGAAGAGAAAAACTCAATACCTACCTTCTAGATCGGTACCGCGTTGAGATAGCGGAATTCTTAGCCGCTCATTTAGATAGCTCTAGCCAAGCGGTAAAAGCAGTTAACTAGAGCATATGCCTGATATCGAAGCATTAGAAATAGAGCTAAAAAATACAACTCTTGAACTGGGAAGTTTAGCCAGCAGGATAAAGTGGCAAGAGCAACAAATAAAAATCCTTGAAGCGCGCAAGGAAATACTAGAATCACTCATAACTACGGCAAAAGAAGATTTCAAAACCAACCACCTGCGGAATTAGACCAGAAGACTATACAGGAACTTTATGGAAGAATTAAAAAAAGAATTAGTGCAATTGTTCTATAAAATACAGGCCTTAGACATAAGCGAAAGTGTAAAAACAGTTAAGCAAGAACAGAAAGACGAGCTTACAGAGGAAACCATTCTAGCAATGAAAGCAGCGGCCTATGGTTATAAAAGAGGGCAATTAGACCTGATAACAGAAATTTTAAAGAAAAAACGATAATAAATATTTAAACCTGCACAGCCATGTTAAAAGACCACATTACAGCATACACCAAAGAAATAGCAGATCAAGAACTAAATATATTAATCGCAGGACTAGAAGAAGGTTTATTCCTCTCTCCTTACCAGTCCCTCAAAACCAAAGAGGATTTTAAAAACGCTTTATTATCCTGTGTGCAGCGCACAGAGGCAATGCATAATAAAAAGCGCGCTCCTGATCGCTGGACCACCTTTAGAATGTTTACAGAAGTAGAGGAAATAAACTGGACCAGTTACACATGGACCTATGAGCAGCAAATAGGCGCTACTACGCTTTTTCCTCTATTAGATATGTTAGGACTTGTTTTTAAATGCTGTGTGGAATTGGATATTGATTTACTGAAGAACATTCCTAGTTATTACAGCGAAGCAGAGAGCAAAGGCGGGGAACATTACCGAGTGGCAGAGAAGGTACAGGATTATGTAATAGTTAACACTCTTTCAAAGCTAGTTGAGACAGCGTTGTGGCGTCGCCCTCCTGGTTCGACTTCAAAAATGGTATTCCAAAGAACAAAAGCCCCATTGTTTGACTGGAGCAAGTTTATTAATGGCGCTTTTGAGTATAGCGACTGGGACCATACCAGCAACCCCAAAGGATTTAACATGCGTGGTTTGTTAATAAAAATAACAGAACAGCTCTATAATACCTTAATGCTCCCACAAACAGAAATACCGCACTTGCTTTGTTGCCATCTGTATTTTAATCGTGCTGCTCATTTTACGGGCTATTCTTCTACCCTTCAAAATTATTAATCCAATGCCCCACAAACCAATAACAGAGCATATAAATATACTAGCTAATGGGATAGAAACAGACCCGCTACACTGGGCCACAAAATCCCTAAGAGAAGTTATAGACTTATATGATATGGCCCTTCTAAAAAAAGCTACAGTAGAAACTCAATTAGTTAGAATACAATACCTATTGACCATGCTAATAGAAAGCGAGCCGTTTAAACCTGAAGAATGGGACGATTTTAAAGACCAAATAAATGCCCCAGAGACAACCTACAAGAGCAAAAATTTTCTTTTCCGTTATGAGCGAACAATAGGAAACAGCACAGAAAGCGTTTTAGCACATTTGCTTTTAGCTGTCTTTTATTTAGCTGAGTTAATGGAAGTTGATTTAGCTAACTCGCTGATAAGAATTAATCATAAAAATCGCCACTGGGGGTTAAAGCAATTCTTAGTAAGATTAGAAGAGCCATTGTACAATCACAAACCTATATCCGCCCGCGAAACCCTCAACATTACGGGAATGCTTTCTTACTTAGATAGCGCCTCTTTAAGTGAAAGGCCTTTCATGACAGCTTTGTTAGATCTTATTTGCAAGCATGTTTTTAAGAACTACGAAGGCAACCGATTAAGAGCCATGACAGAATTGTTAGCAACTACGCTTTTGTACTACAAAGGGCAATACACCAACGCGCAGGACCTAGCGGCCGCGACAGGCATACCATTAAAAGAACAATAGTTCTAATAAACTGACTAGACCCACTCCTTGAGGGTACCGCTGTTGGGTTTGATTCCCTTCCTAGTCACGAGACGGCAAGTTTAAACTTGTTACTGGCCCCGCAGTAGGCTTTTAAAATACTGTAATTGATTGATCCAAGTAGAGCAGGCGCGCCCCTTTCCTACCATACGCACCTGCTCCTACTAAAACAACAACAAAGAGCATGAGTACAAACAAGCAACAGCAAGAGAGCAACAGAAGCGAGCAATCGACGAACTTCTTTGATTTGTTCAATAGGGCTGCAACAGAATGGGAAGGAAGAATAAGAATGCAAGCACACAGGAAAAAGCTACGTATCAAAGGCACTAAAAAGGGAATGCCCAATCAAAATACTAAAGCAGTGATGCACGCGGTTTTTACTAGCGCTTGCCAAACTATGAACCGCCTACAGGGCACCAACCCAGCGCTATATAACAGCTGCTTAGAGGAAGGAAAATACTTCTGCTACACTACCCTACCATCTTTACAAACGATCATCAACAAGGGTAAGGATTTCGACGATGGCGCGCCCTCTGTTTGGACCATTAGAAGACAAATAAAGCTCTTGTTAGAAATGGATATTATTACGGACAAGATCAACCACAGAGTTACTGAAAATCGTTTTGCCGATCCTGGTACAGCTGACCAATTAGCACGCGGACACGGCAAAATAAGACTCAATATACACCCAGATGTATTCCAAACCATTTTGGGACAAGCCGCCCCCAGTGATAGCAAAAACAGCCCCGCCCCTGCCGATTCTCCTAATATAGGAGCAAGTTGCAACCTATACTCTTTATCTAATAAAGAACTAAAAGAAAGAATAACTAATACACCTGATGACTCTGAAAATAATAAGGCTTTGGCTAGCGCCAAGCTACATCTACAAAATATTTTAGGTAAAGTACGAGACAGCAAGCCCCTTTCTACTGGAATCAAAAATATTCCGCCTGCAAATTTGGCACCCGCGCCCAAAAATTTTGCACAAACAGTTGAAAGTTCTCATGCAATTTTGTCCCGTGCCGCCCAAAGAGCCGCTGACAAGCCACAAAAGGCGCACACATTTGCCCTTTGGCAATTATTGCGCGCCCAGCTGTATGCTGGTGAAACATTCAACGAAGATATCCGCCACGCCTGTACACAAATGCTGGAGCAATTGCTGGTACAAACGCAAAGAAGTGTGAGGACTTACAGGAAAGAGCAAATAGAAGCCTTTAAAAACAGCGCTAAATACCTAGATCGGGCACCAAAAGGCCGCCCCGCCTTTCTGAAGTGGTACCAGCGCCAGCTGCCCAATATAGAGCGTTCGGCTCTGGAAATTGTGGGAAATGCTATTGAGATCCAGCACAAGCATTGTGAAAAAAACAATTATCAAGCGTGGCGCCCTGTCTCCTATTTGTCCTCTGAGGCCGCCCAGCGTGCGCTAGGGTACTCTTTGGAGAATTGGACCAAACTAAAAAAAGGATTCTTCAATAAGAACCTGGCTTCCTTGGAGCGCTTCAAACTACAACAGCAAGTTCAAGAGATATACAGCAGCATTGTAAAAACGTGGCACGCTGATGGAGACCAACAAGCTCACCAATTAGCCCGCAAAAAATATCTAGAGTGGATGCCCTTTGTGCAAAACAACTCGCTCTTATCCCCTAGTGTCAAAACAGAACTAGCAGAATCATTAGTAAACAAACTTAAAGCACTTTTTAATCATGGATAATACAAACCCTTATTTACAGATTCATTGGAAGAACAGAGACCCTAGTATTTACGGCCTGAAGGACGGCGAAAAGGAACTAAAACGCCTAGAGCGGTTCCTAGACAAAAAGATGGGATACTGGAAATTTGCCTGTGTCATCAACCCCGCTCTACCCAGAGCCAACAACATAGAACACTATTACCATGACAGCCAAGGCCCCAGACAACGCCTAAACAAGGAGACCTATACAGCGCTTGTGAAGAAAGAAAAGATTAGCATTTACATCATCCCTACAGCAGCAGAAAAACGGCGTAAAAACTCTAATCGAGGGATTTCTAAAAAAGTAAATAACCTTGATGAAGTTGCAGACCACTACAATACTAGAGTAGAGCTAATTTATGTCTACGATGCTACTGGCGCAATTAGCCATTTATACAGAAATGGAAAACTATTACCTAAACTCTCAAAAGCTTAATAACATGGACGCCTCAATAATAGGATTTAAGATTGTAGAAGAATGGAAAGTTTACCCTACTCCTATTCAATGCGATTTGGTTGTTTATACACAATTGCTTCAGTTGTTGTTGTCTAGATTTCATCTATACCAAGGGAACCCAGTTGCTTGTGGCGCATTGGTGCAGCTTATCCCCAAATTAACCAAACATGTACGGGGCAGAATAGATAAAGATGCCATGAGGCTAAAATACAAAGGTAAGAACAACAGAAAACCAAGGAAAACAATTTTTAAGCTCTTACCAGTAGAGGTTGCTATAGTAAAACGGGCATTAAATGAAGAATTACGATTTATAGAAGATTGCGCCTACTTAAAAGAAGGGACAAGAAGCCAGTTTTACGCGTATTTACTCCCTTTGTTACAGGAGCTAGAGCAGAACCAAGCCCCCAACCACTTGCCACTGGGGGACTATTTACCAGAAGTGACTACCCCATAAAAAACAACAGAACCTTAAACCAGCCTACCCTACTGCATTCACCCAGTTGTATTTTTTAACCAACCAGCCTATCTATGAAAACGGAAATTGAAGCATTGCCCCCGCGTATTAGCAAGGCCAACCTATGCCGCTTATTTGGAGTATCTAGGATCCGCTATTTACGTAGCAGCTGGCTTACAGATGATTTTGTAACTACTCGTTTAGCATTAACGATCAAGGAATTTAATAACCGCCAACAATTTACAGTACTAGAGTCGATGACTATAAAAAAACGTCTTTTAGAGCTGTGTTCTGAGCAGAACCCAGGAGCAGCCGCCTAATATTTTTTTTTCAAAAAAAAGGGCAGAGTAGAAGTATTTGACCACCCACTACCCTGCCCAAAACAAATAAGACTATGAAATTAACAGATTTAACCCACAATCCATTTGATTCTGCCAGAAAAAAAGTTTCAAAGCTTCTAAAAAGTTATCATAAGGAAAGAATTGCCGCTAAATTTGAGCACAAAAGCTTTTCACAACGCTTTAAAAGCATTTACTACACTTGTGTTGCTCTGAAATTCGGTATACAGCTGGTTAGTATGATAACAGGTTTTATAGCCCTCTCCTTTCTTGTTAGCAATTGGCCTTTACTCCTATGTTATTCGGCTTCTGCTGCATTGGTAATAGCTATTGAGATAGGAAAGTTCTATTCTTCTAAAGATGTAATGCAAGGAGCGGTACAATACAAGGAGGTTTCCAAGTTCGCCCTAGGACTTATGATTTTTTGTATAGGATCCAGCATTTCTATTTCGCTTTATGGCGCCACCTTAGCCCCTAATTTAGTAATTCCTGATGCAATCCCCGTTGTGGCTGCGATCGTCGCCCCTGATGCGATAGAGCAAGAATACAGCCAACGAATAGACAATCTAAAAGAGGAACAAAGTAAATACCGACAGGAACGAAGCTGGAAAGGGCGAATTGCTACAAAGGATTCTAAGTACATTCAAGAATTTAACAACAAGATTGCTGAACAGCTAGCCAACAAAGACGCGGCCCTATTGGCTTTGCAGACTTCCAATACAGCCCTAAAAGCAGAAGCTAAAGAAGTAAACCAGCAAGCGGTGGCAACAGTAGAGCAGCTCCGCACCAAACTAGGCACCATGTTTTACTGGTCGCAATTGGTTGCAGAGTTATTATACCTCTTTTTGTCTGTAATCGAGTGGATTTATTCTTGGCAGGTTACAATAGAACATACAGGCATGGAAAAGAAAACTGGTACGGCAGACAGACCAGCAAGAAAGGTTACTAATGCCACCAGAAGCACCCCAGAGGCGGCAGACGTACCCATGACTATCAGCAACTTAGAAGAGAAAAGGACGGCAGCCGCACCCAGCGAGACGGCAGACGTGCCCACCCCAAAACGGCCAACAATAGGTTTTAAACAGGGGGAACGGCAGCCGCTCGATACGGTGCGGCAGGTGGAGCTGGTCAAGAAGGAGTATACCAGAGTTTGTACGCATTGTAAGAAGGGGTATACCCATAATGCTGGGAATCAAAAGTACTGCAATACTAAATGTAAAAAGGCAGCCGCTCGGTTGCGCAAAGCTTAATGAATTATGAGCAAATTAAAAGCCTTTTCCTATTTCGGTGGTAAGTATAAAATCTTAGAAGAGATATACCAATACTTACCACCAAAGACGGATATAAAGCATTTTGTTGATGTATTTGGGGGAAGTATGACAGTTGCTTTAAATCTGCCTTATGCTAAAATTCCTGTAACTGCCTGCGATATCAACCAAGACATTATAAACTTTTTTACAGTTTTGAGAGATAACAGGGATAAACTTATTGAGTCGTTATTGTTAACGCCTTGCAGTGAGGCAGAGTACAAAGCAGCTTGGGAAGGAATGCAGTACGGATCCACCGCAGTAGAACGGGCGCGCTGTTTTTATGTGCGCGCCCAAATGGGGTTTTATGGATTAGCCATGCAGCGCACCAAAAGAGGTAAAAGTATAGGATTTCAAGCAAGTACTAAAACTTTTAATTGTACGGGTAGAGCTGACATTGTAAGCCGCTGGGACAATTGCATTGAAAGGCTTTTTAATATTGCTATTGCCATAAGAAACAAAGTACAAATAGTCTCTTCTAGCTACGAGAAGACTATTTCCAGATTTGACCAAAGCGAAGCCTTTTTTTATGTAGACCCCCCATATAATCCAGCCAGTAGAAGTGCAACAGGAGAATACAAACACGACTTTACAGAAAAAGACCATAGAGATTTGGCAAAGATTCTAAATCTAATCAAGGGTAGGGCTATGGTAAGCGGATACAATGGCTCTTTAATGAACGAACTATATACCAAAAGGGGATGGACAGCCACCAAATTAAAAAATCAAAAATTCTCAAACTTAACTAGGAAGGAGTTGGCTGAAGAAAAACAAGAATGGATCTGGACTAACTACCCTATAATTAAGACCAAGAGTAATAAACAACTGAAATTTTTTAACCAACAATAGAACAATCAAAAATGAAAGTAACAATATCATTTCCCCAAATAGTACTAGAGAGTAAAGAAGTAGAAGTATCTGAAAAACAAGGACAAGATCTATTAGATATGACAGAAGATCAAGCCACTTTTATCTGGAAAAATATGACAGAGCAAGAAAGGAATTGGACTGCTGGAAAAAAGCAACTAGAGGATTATGTAGAATATGACATTTGCGGAATCGAAGAAACACCAGACCATGACTAAATTAGAAGCCAAGCAAGCGGCCTACTACATAGCCCTACAGGAATTAGATAAATCCTACGTAATAGAAAGTATCCTAAATGGAGAATACAGCGCCTACAGCGATACTATCAATTATGAGGGCTATAAGGAGGCCATGGTAGTAGTGGATGCTTATAAAGAGATTAAAGCCAAGCTAAAAAAGCAAATAGCCAAACTAGACGAAGCCATTCCCAAACAGAAAAGAAGAGAACAGGCTAGGGGGTACTACAACCGATTACTAAACAAGGCCAAAGAACCCCATATTTGGCGTGGTTCAAAGAATGACCCTAAGTATATTCTCATCTATAAAGAACAAGATGAAAAAGCCTTAAAGCGCCTCAAAGAAGAAATAAGCTTTGAACCAATCTACCAACAGGCGTTGGCAGATGCAAAAAATGATGATTATTTCTTTTATACCTTCAAAGTAGAAGCAAATGAAGTATTCAGGAAAACAGGCTGGTTAGAATTTGATTAATGTATTTACAAAACAGAAAACAACATGGAAACACTCTTAAATTTTATACTAGGAATCTCTCTTGGGTATAGTATCGGGCTAATCAAAAGAAGAATAGAACAAAAAAGAAGAAAACAAAGGGAAATAGAAAAAGGAAGATATTATAAAATAATCCAAACAAAAAAATGGGAAAAAGAACAGCTAAACTAGTAATAGAACGCCTAGAAAAGGACGCCAATACCTTACAGCAATTAATAGAGCACTTAAAAACCCACCCAGAAAGCGCTGCTTTGTTCGTGAAGATGCAAAAGGAAAAGGTTTGGAACCTTGGTTCCAGTATAGAATGGGTAATCGGTCAATACAACAGTATTGTTGAATTCTCAAAACTATCCCAGGAAGATCTAGAATTTAGAATAAGCCATGCAAAGCTGATTAAAGAAGGGACGGAAGAAACTAAAGCCTATTTTGAGGGAGAAATAGAACATTTTAAAGATAGCATTGAACGCTTGGAGGAGGAAATAGAAAAGGAAGATTCTAACATAGAGTACTATCAACGAGAAATAGAAAAACTAGAACTAGCCCTCAAAACCCCTTATAAGGAGCTCAAAATATAGCTAAAACGATAGCTAAAACCAAGCTAATACAACAGCCTCACCACAGTAAAACAACACCTGCACCCACTAAAATAGTGTACAATAGTGGCTCACTCTGTACAATAGTGGCTCAAAGTGGCGCGACATATAGCCCGTACTTGTATTAGTGCGGGCTATCCTTGTTCTTTGGAATTACTAATTATTTATTCCGAGACCAAATAAAGAAAGCGTATGTGCAATGTTAGTTTAGTCCATTATCATGATTTAGATTGGCCAGAGGACGCCGAAAACCCAATTATTGAAGTACAATACATTGATGAAGTTCGGGAATTGAAAAAGCAAGGGTACCACATCACTAAAACGGTGACGCATACCGCGCCCGATCCCAAAACAAATAAGCCAGTACCTACTGTATTGGAAATCCACTTTCACCCACAGAGCAAAAGCGCCCTTCTAGAACAAGAGATCTGGGAATACTTATACCTAGCCAAAGATTTAATTTCTTCCTTCCTTAAAAAGAAAGGTGGGGAACTGTTCAGCAAAGAAAGCTTAACAAGCTTCTATGAGGAATTCCTAGCGGAACGCATGGGACCCGATGCCTACCATCACACTGCCAGTACAGGTGCGGCCACCGCTGAAGACTTTGAAAAAGCGCAAGAGGAAGAGGATTTTGATATTAAAGAGTGGAAAGAAACGCCCCCGCCATCTGCTGAAAAAGCAGCGACTCCAGAACCGCCAACAAAAGAAGACATACCAGCACCGCCTGTTGAGGACACACCAGAAGAACCAGCACCACCTGTTGAGGGTACCACACCAGAAGAACCAAAGCCCGTTAAGAAAAAACGCGGCCCATACCGCAAAAAAAAGAAGCAATAACACAACCGTATAAAAATGAGCAATAAGCTAATTACAGGGCTAGCATTGGTAGGCGTGGCGTCTATGGTCTACGCAGGGGGACAAAGCGCCGCCAATGCTGCATTAAGCAACATCAAGGTAACTACAGGCACGCCAAGCGTTGACACCAGTACCAGCCCTATAGGGGCTAATGGTGAAATTTATGCACGGGTAGACTTACCATTGATTGTTGAGAATAAAAACCCTTTTGCTTTATCTGCTGACTACTTCAGTGGAGTAGTGAAGTATGGAAATATTACTCTAACGCAAGTTAGTAGCAACAACGGTATTTATGTGGGAGCCAATGCCACCAAAACCATAGTATTAGACATTGATGTACCAACCAGACGCGTTTTCCAAGATGCCCAACAAGCCATGCAGAGCGGCAACTGGTATGCTACTTTAGTGAATAGAATTTTATTTACTGGTACGGTGCGCTTGTCTGCCCTTGGCCAGTCGGTGAACATCCCTTTAGAGGATATTCCAATTCCTATTGCTTAATGAGGCAACTCAACGACATACCCGATGCCCTAGGCAAAAAAACGGTACTTAAAACCGCGTTTGACACGAGCGATATCATCAAAGCTATAACGCTAACGCAAAAACGCTTTGAAAAATATCAAGACGATTTTTGTGCTTGGGTGAAGGATAATTTTAGGCCAACAAAAGACAGTTTGCGCCAATTGTGGCGCGCTGTACGCTATGGGATTAAATACGAAATAGATCCAGCAGGAGTGCAGCATGTTAAAACACCGCTGGCCTTGGTAGAGATAGGGAAAGGAGATTGTAAAAGCAAAACCGTCTTTATCAACATTGCGCTGGATTGTTTGGGCATCCCTTATACAACACGCTTTGCAAGCTACAATAAAAAAGACAGCACAGTTAAGCACGTGTATAGTGTCGCACACTTGAACGGAGAGGATATAATTATTGATGCCGTTTACTATTATTTCAACCGTGAAAAACGGTACCACTACAAACAGGATTACCCAATGGGAGAACTTGCAATCATAGAAGGGATAGAACAACGCCAAGTACCTGCCTTACAAACAGGACCAGGAGCAACACAGGCACGCACTTATCCTTGTGGACCAGACGAACAAAAAGAGCGCTACCTAGCCGCCAAAAGCAACATGTTGGCCATGAGAGAAGAGATACGCCAAAAAAAGGCGTATGTGCCTACTTTCCAAAATGTGGACTTTCATAAGATGACAGAAGGCCGTGCCAGCTTAGCATTATTAGAAAGAGAATTGAAGATTATAAGTGTGATGCGTCCAGAGCTGGCACCAGAATGCCAGAAAGGGCTAAACATGGTCTACAAAGCCTCTAAAGAAGGCGTGTACACTATTACTGGACCAATAAGCCCCTTTTTAATACGCTATGCACAGGAGATCCAAACGGCTCGTACTAAAATACGCCCTGCGAACAGTTACGGAATACTAACAAAGGTTATCCAAGCAAATAAAGCAAAACAGGCGCGTGGTTGTGCTCCTAACCATCGTGTAGGAAATACAGGAAATAGCAAATGTTTGGAATTCCTCTGGTCGGAACTCCAACCAGGTACAACCGATGTTTTTAGAGTTCCAGCAGGCGGCGCACAATGTACACATACCCGTTTTGGTGTTCGTCCGTCGGTCTATTACCTCCTAAACTACGCACACCAGCCAGGCAATGGCTTTGTCTCTCTTTATCCGCGTGGCAATGGACAAAATCAATTTGGTGATCCTAATTTCTTGACCACCGCAACAGAAATACAAGCGTATAGAGATGCGCTATACTATAGTTATGGCTCAGAAACGCCCTATAGAGTAAGCTTTAACGAGTACGGGGCCTCTGTTCATAATCAAATACAGCAAGCGCTGGCTAGTGGAAGAATTACCCACCAAGGTGCCAGCGTAGGTGATACGGTTGAATTTAGCAGTCAAGCAGATTTTACCGCCTATATTACAGAATTGAACCAAAACTCTGGGGTGCAATCCAACTGGATAAACGACACTTTTAAAACGGNNAAGTGGTTTGTATTATGAATTTGCGGACAAGATCCCTACTAGTCAAGGCCTTGTCAATCTCAACAAACTGCCTGCCTCTGTTTTGTCTAAGCGGGGCTTTCAAGGGCAGTTTATTAATAGTTGTATCAATTTTTCGGGGGTATCTAAAGCCAATGTACAACAGCTTACCCGCCTAGGTGTGCTCTTTGATTCTGGAGGTCACCAACCTGAAAGTTTACTAAATGGAGGTTATCAATTGTACACCAGTGGGAATCCTCAGATTGGTATTGAACCTGTCACCTCGGCGACTATAGCAATTATAGTAGCCATAATAAGCGCCGTAGCAACAGGCACCGCACAAGTAGCAACAGCAGTAATCAAAGCCAACCAAGAAGCGGCTAAGATAGATACCTCTTTGGCCAGTGCGGCCAACTTTCAGCCACCATCTGCCAACCAGATGCCACTAGAACAGGACTGGAGCGGAACAGGAGCGGGAACAGGAGCAGGAGGAGCCCCGAAGAAAAGCGGTTCTATGTTGCCCTGGATCATTGGCGGCGCGGCGGTGGCCTATGGCCTAAGTCAAGATTAAAAAAATAGGGCTGTTCAAAGCCTACTCTATATTAATTTATTTCATTCACCAAATAACTAAGCAATGGCCGACAGAACAGATAGTTGTCACGGTAAGAGTAAAACTAAAGCCACCAAACGCCGCAAAGAGCTAAATAAAAAAGGCAAGAAGGCGCACGTAGTCCAAAAGGAAGGAAACTTTTGTGTGGTTGTGACTGGTACCCGAAAGAAGCGCAAAAAGCGCTAGGAGTGCCTCTATGAAATCCTATTATTTCACACCTCATTATAAATAAAAAACATGGCGTGTACAAAATGCTCTAAGAGCAAAAAAAAGAAAAAATCCAGCATTGCGGGTATGGACTCGCTCCAGCTTGAAATGGCTGTTGGCGCAATGGCTGGTGGTGTTGCTGGTGGTTATATTGATTATATGATCAAGAACAAAAAAGACGCTAGCGGCAACTATATCCCTGTAGCAGATCCTACCAGTTGGCGTGCAGATCCTACCAAGCGTTCCGCTGCTATTCTAGGGGCAGGATTTGCTACAATGTTGGCCTCTACGTATGTAGAAGACAAAAAAATGGCGGAAGGCATACAAGGCGTTGGCCAAGGTATTGGCGTGTATGGTTTTTATGGCCTAGTTAGAGAGAATGTATTTAAGGATGCGACTAATGGCACTTATAGCATTTCTGGACCTGGTACAAGTATGCCGTATCCTATGGATACTATAGCGGGGTACATTCCACCAGCTAGCATTGCCACAACTTACCCAGCCGATCACATGAACCACCAGCATGCACAGCCTCAAATGGCTCCTTATAGCGCTGCTGATGTGATTTCAACGGGTTACTAGGCAAAGAGCTAAAAGCCTCCTTAAAACATCTATTCTAAAATTTAATAACCTTACAATACATTAAGTTATGGTTACTTTACCAATAACCCGCGCAGGGTCAGTTTATGCCCAAGTAAAGGCAAAATTTCCAAACGCGGACATCCAAGAAACATCCTATCGTTATTATTACAAATTAACGCCTACTAGTTTGCCCTTTAATCTCAACCTTACCGCAGGTACGGGGCAACACCAACCTGGAGAAAACTACATTAGTTTGAATGACGGGACAGTTTTATATGCCATGGCTATGGCTTTGGTAAAAGTTAATACCAAGGCTTTGGGCAATGTTAACAACTATGCTAGTTATAGCTATCCAGATTTGGAGATATTTAACGGCCCTGCTGTTTCTCCTCCAGGAGGGGGACTAGATAGCCCAACAGAAGCGGAATGTTTAGAGTCTATCTATCATGGTGGGAATATTCAATTAAAAGCTAATAGCACCATTCTATTAGATTACCTCTCTACAAAGCGTTTCCGCCGTGTTCCTATTGTCCAAAGCGACCCAGGAGCCTTGCAAGCGTCGTACAACCAAGAGACCCCCCAAATGGTGGATATCATCCAACCCCAGGTATTAACAGGAAAAGACACATTGGAGCTGATTATTTCCCCTGGCTCTGGTGCGGATCTTTCCCAAATTGGTGGCGTGGTTGATACTGAAAACTATTTAGTGATTGACTTCGATGCTTTTGTTTTGAAAAACTATGCAACGTCTGTTACTTCTGGTAACCTAGATAAAGTAGTGCAAGCGCATTCTATGCCTGGAAGACGATAAATAAACGCTTTCCGCGAACCACACAATAATTATATGGGCTGTATGGCAAGGACCATACAGCCCTTTTTAAAACCTCCTAGCAATGGCAACAACTTATTTTAACGGTTTCCACACCAAAACGCTTTTAATACCCGTACCACAAGGTACTAATACAATTGTTTTGCAAAAAAGCAACACTTTGGGGCTAAGTGACAATTTGTTAATTTATGGCTTTATTGTTCGGCCGCACGAGGAAACTACATTGAGTTATGACAATAGACCTTTAGTAGTTGAAACGGTCTTTAATAACGCATTTTTTAGCCTTCATGTTAAGAACAAGAAAAACAACAATGTAGATGTTGTGTTGGATAGTATACCATTAAAGGAAATGGTAGAAAATGGCTGTAGAAAAATTACGCCTGTTCGTTCTGAGGATGTGGATTGGTCTAGATCCAACATTGCACTAAACAACACAGGAGAAACAGCCGTATTGAATAGCGGTTCTGTATTTGAGCTGGTTGTATTATACACACATGGCGGAGAAGAAAACAAGCCTTTAGTACAAAACTGTGTGGACTTTCGCACAGGGTACACCAGTATACCTGTCAACAATGTATCTAAGACATTGCCCATAAACAACGCACAACAGCGGTACAGCCTTAGCAATACGCCAACTTTTGGCATGCCACAAGATGCCCTAGTATTGGGCTTTTCTTTGGTGCAATCACAAAATATTTTGAGGGGCGAACCGATGGCCCCCAGTACTGTTAAAAGTGGCTATTTGTCTTTACAAATGGATAGCAATCTTTTTGTCGAAAAATTCCCCCTAGAGTTTGTTGATTACAAAACACTACTTCCTTTTGAATTGGATTATTTCCCCATCATACCAATTAAGGCCAAGGAACTAAACTGGGCTACTTCTGAAGTTCTACTAATGCGCAATAGCGGTATAGGAGCAAATACCGTATTTCAAATAAACTTGCATTGGGTTTATCCTTCAGCATAACCCGCACAATTATAATTCCTGTACAATGAATCAACCAAACATCCACGAACAGTTGCACGCTAGAGCACTCGAACAGGCACGTTTTTTTTTCAAAGGGCTTAGGTCTGGAGATAATGCAAGTAAACCGCATTTTTTTCGTTTGTTTTCTGTCAAGGCAATAGATACCTCTAGCAAAGGGGCAAGCTCTTTTTACTCCAACTTTGAATATGCAGAATTAGAAGATTCTTTAGCCTGCTTAGGAAATGCCCTAAAAACATTAGGCCCCGTACAGATGCGCTTTATTGTTATCTCTCTACTTACTAGCAAGAATGCCAACAACTATGATCATCAAATTAGGATAGAGAACCCCTATTTCAAAGGTAGCCTTATACACATGCAACCTGGGGGACAGTATCCAAGTGTTTCGGGGTTTGGCTATGGCCAATCATATACACCATATCCGCAACCCATAGGGCCCGACGCCTATCAAATGCAGAAACAGCACAGTGAAACCATGTTAGAAATGAGGTTACAGCTGGAGCAAATGAAACATGATAGAGAGATAGAGCGGAGAGAGGACACTATTGCGGCTTTAGAACATGGCAACATTGGCAGAATGGAGAAAATGCTAGGCCTGTTTATGGAAACGCTATCTAGTGACGCGGGAAAACCAGTAGTACAAGCTCTAGTTGCTAAGATTTCGGGCGTTCCTCCTGTAGCACCACCACCGCCACCAGTAGCGCCACCACCGCCCAACAATGGGCAACCTCAAAGCGACAACCCGCCGCCCCAACAATCTGCAACGCCTACGGTGGTTGAGGTCACAGAAGAACAAAAACGCATAGCAAGGGCATTAGGCGAAATACAACAAGTTTTCCCAGATTTACCTGATGCAATGGCCGATCTAGCAATTTTGATCAAACACCAACCAGAAGTAGCAAAACAATTAAGAGAACAAGCAACAATGTTTAAACATGGAGAAGCGTAGTAGTATGCAGGTAAGGCAGTTAAATAAGTTCTCAGGAGATAACTTAGGCCTTCAAAATCTTTACAATTTACGAATAGTAAATACAGGAGATTTTAATGTAAAAATTAACTCTACAAGAATGGGGGATTTTAATATTCCCAGTCAAGGGGAATTTGTTTTTGATGGGCACCCTAGCGCACCATTTGATATTGATTTTATTTTTGAGTTTGACCTAGCAGCTACAAAAACCGATTATTTAACACTTATTTGCACCATACTAAATGAGCAACAACAAAATACTTCTGGGGTTGGGTCTAACAGCTGCGGCTGTAATGGCCACTAATGGTAAGAAGAAAAGCCAGACGCCAGACCTTAGCATAGATCCAGTAACAACGGTACCTGACACTTATACGGTTTTTAGCGACTCAAACACTAGAGGATTATCTACTATGTCGGGTATAGGGAATATAACTATTAAAAGCCAGCCAGATTATGACAACTGGCAGCGTAAGGAATGGGCTTTGTGGTACCGAGCAATCGCCCAACAAGAAGGCCCCGCCCGCGCTATAGATACTCTTTGGGCTGCTTGGAATGTAGAGGCTAATAGTATAGCTTTTAAATTGCCAAGTTCTTACCATTTAGAGCGCGTACTGGTTTTGTGGCAACCAAAAGCAACAGTAGGTAATTTTAATATTACAGAAAACAGTACACCTGTTTACGACACTTGGGCAGCCTGGTGGAATAATATACCTGTTTGGAATTGTCCCGAATGGATGGCCTGGTTTGACGCTATGGAAATAGCTTGGGATTTACAAACAGCACAATATAAATTTTCTTCAGGTTGGACTAATCCTGATAATTGGAACATTACTGGAGTAGGTCGAAAATGTAGAGAGGATTGCAGTTTTATTAAGATCATGATAGAACGCGGTATAGATGTGGCCCCAATAGGAATGCACACACTTTGTTCTATTATTAATGTTCCCTATAACCTTATCAAAGCCACGGAAAACGTATCTGAAGGTATTAAAGATACTACGTCTTTGGCTAGTAAAGTAATGCCTGTTGCCATTCTAGGCGGCGGCGCTTATTATCTCTACAAAAAATACACTTAGATTAAATAGAATACCTTTCATCTACCTAAACGTAACAACATGCCATTTAAAAAAGGAGATCCCGTAAAAATGCCCAATTACTACCCAGGGCCCGACGTTTTGCAAATCGTAGTGGAAACGGTTAATAGTGTTAGTGGGTTAGTAGAACAAGTAAAAGTTATTCGTAAAGATGGTAAAATAGAAATTGTAGAAGTCGCTAAAATGATTGTAGTTTCTGTAAATATCTTTTATCGCTTTATTGCATGGCTTGACCGCCTGTTTAGAAAACATTAGAACAATGAATAAAAAAATAGTTTTAGCGTCTGGGGTTTTGGCCTTATGGTGGTTGACCCAAAAAGAAGAACCTGCAACAAATCCAACGCCAACAGGAGGCACGACCAATACAGGAGGGGGCACCAATACTGGAGGAACAACCGTTTCTCCATGTCAAGGAAAAGAATACCTAGTTAATGGAAAAAAGGTTTGTGAAACCGTTTTGTCGGATATGGGCTTTGTCTGGATCAAGCACCCTACTATACCAGACGGGTTCTATCATTATACGGATATTCTCAACAGCGAGCGCCTGTCTAATGCCGACTTTTTAACTTGGGTCAAGAAAGGGGTGGATATTCTACAGGGGCCTTATCACCCCAACTATACAGTCTATTATACTAAAATGTTTAATCAGGGCTTTAAAGGTACTGCACCTTTACAAGTCGCCAACCCCTAAGTTATGAGCAAGAATTTAATTGTAGGCGGTGGCCTTGTTGCTGCCTTATACTTATATAGTAGTGATCAAAAGCAGGAGCGTTTTTTTATGGTGAATGGCAAATCTGTACCAGAATCGCAACTGCCTAGCCTAGGTTATACCTATTTAGATGGCAAATGGTGGCCCGACAGCACAATTCAACAAGCCGCCCAACAAGGCGGGGTCTCTATTCCTGGTACTAAGCCAGGGAGCAGCCAACAAGGAGATGTAGTATGGGCGGTCATTGGCGGCGTATTGGCTACAGGTATGCAAATGATACCATTGTTTCAAGATCTTTTAAAGAAAAAAGACAAATAGAATGAAGACACAGCACAAAATCGCGTTTGCTGGGTTGGCTACTTTGTTTTTATTGGGTGGGTCTTCTAGTTCTGGCTATACGCCTACTATTGATGACAAATACAGTAAGGGGGAACTAGTACAACACCCAACTAAACGATACGGTACCCGCCCTTTATCTGGAGTGGATCATATAATTGTCCATCATTCTGCGCATCTCCATGCAACGGCCAGTGATTTTGCAAGATGGCACGTAGATGGCAACGATTGGCCAGCACTAGGGTATCATTTTGTCATTGAAAAAGACGGTACTATTGTTATAGGTAATCCTATAGATACACTTAGTTACCATGCCGCCCCTTACAATACCCGTGCTATTGGTATTTGTTTGTCTGGGAATTTTGAACTTGAAGACCCTACCCCTCAGCAGTTAAAAGCCCTTGATTGGTTAATTGCAGACCTACGCGGTCGATTAAAGCCACTGAATGGCGGTAAAACTTTGCAGGTGCTAGGGCACAAAGACGTTAGACAAAGCCCAACCGCCTGCCCTGGACTGCCTTTGTATAATTACATTCAACGGTTCAGACTGAACTGATGTTCTAAAAACAACACAATGACTGGTAATACTCAAAAGATATTGGGAGTATTAGGCTTAAGTGGCCTATTTCTATTAATGTCAAATAGCACCGCCCCCAGTGGGGGACAAAATAGCGGACAAGGAGGCACGGGCAGCGGGTCGCCTCCAGCAAACGGCAACGGATTTGTACCAGTAAAGGGCTACCCTGGTAGCTTGGACGAATCGTATCTAGATACTTCTGCCCCCCATGCTACTTTGCCAACTAGATACAACAATCCGCTGGCTGTTAAGTACAGGGATGGCAACGCCTGGAATGGTAAGATATTACGCCTCCCAGGAGAAAACAGAGCCTTTGAAAAGTTTGTTTCTTACCCCCACGGTATTAGAGTTGGTATCTATTTACTCAAAAACCGCTATCTAGGCGCTGGGTATGATACCGTAGANNGTTAATTAAACGCTATGCACCTTTACAGGATAACGGGGCGGTTCGTCAAGAAAACTACATTCAGCACGTAGCTAGTAAATTAGGTGTAAACAGACATACTGTACTAACTAACGATAAGACTACTATTAAAAAGTTAGTTCAGGCAATGGCACGCCTAGAAGGTGGACAGAATCAACCAGGTAGCCCCGAACTGGTCACCGATGCACAATTTGAAACAGCCTGGAGTATTTTATAATAATCCCTTTTTTTATGAATTCCTTTTTTTGTGAGCCATCCACGTGGGACACCGTAAACTATATTTTTGATCTTGGATCAATGCTGGTTCTACTGGCGTGGTCAATTGCGGCCATAATTTTACTACTCTTAGGGTATAAGCACCTTTTTGGGTCTATGGGCTATGAGAATGGGCTTGTAGAATTAGAAAAGAGCAAAGCTATTCAAAAAGCGTTGGAGAAGGAGAGCAAAGAACTAAGGGAATACATGGAATTAGAATTCCAACAGCTTAACGAACAGATTAAAAAACTTACTGATAAGAACAAGATTTGATAACGTCCTTTACATTACTGCATTTATGAACAAGATTAAAATCACCATAAGTATTTTATTGCTTCTTTTGAGTTTAGCGTATCGCTGGAGTCAATTTGCAAGAAAAACAAAAGCGCCAATTAATCCCTTTCCTATTGAAAACGTAAGAGGCATTTTAGAAGAACAGGACCCAGCACCACCAGCACCAGCCCCACCTAGAGCCTTTAGAGATGAACAAGCGTTTCTATTAACCCCTTTTTAGTATACCCTTTGAAAACAACAATTAATGGGTATATTTGTCGTTATAGATTCGATTCCCCTATGGACTACCATTCTAAAGCGTTTCTACAAATGTAGAAACGCTTTTTTTTTCTACCTACCCCATTCCAAGAATGGTTTGAGTTGATCCTTCCTATCTGGCTAAACTTTAACACCAAATAGGAGAAAAACATCTTTATTACTCCCTATATTCGTTCGCACTCCTGCGCCAACAAACTAGGTTCATCAAAGCTATCTGCCTTTCTTTAACAACTTCTATTTATTTTATTATTCCCTTCCTAATTCCTGATCCATGTCAACAATATCGAATAAAACATCTCGCTTGCACGCTCTAGATGCCCTTAGGGCTGTAATGATGCTATTAGGCTTGGTTATTCATACTGTCAGCACTTATACTGTTGATGATTATGGCAACGCCGCTCTTCTAAAGGATGTTGCAAATGCCCATTGGATATATGATATAATCAACAATTGGATTCATCTATTCAGAATGCCGATTTTCTTTATAATTGCTGGTTTCTTTGGAGCACTATTATATTATGAACGCAGCCCAGAAAGCATGCTTAAAAATCGATTTAAAAGAATTGTGGTTCCCTTTATTGTCTTTTTATTAGTACTATGGCCCTTTGTAGCAGCTTCTGTTTTTGCTGCTTTGATTGCTTTTGATATACCATTTCCAGATACGGGAGGCGATGGTTCTGCAGAAATTGGTCTTCGTGCATTACTTCCTATGAATACTTTCCACCTTTGGTTTTTATATTATTTATCTATTATGAGTTTTGTGGCATTTGGCATTGCCAAACTATTTGATTTTTTCCCCAATGTCACTAGAGTTTTTTCTAAGTTTTGGAGACCAGTTATAAACAATATTATCCTTAGAATGAGTATTCCAATTCTTGTTTTATTAGGTGTACTGTGGTTATTACAAGAAACATGGGGGCAGGCTTCTGTTGATTTAATACCGGCGTTGAATAGTGTAGCCTTCTATTCCCTTTTTTATCTATTTGGATGGCTACTTTTTCATCACAAAGACTTACTCCCTAAATTGCAACAAGGGGCACTTACCCTAACTGTTATAGGCACACTTTTATATTTTATATACTATTATCTTTCTCACCAATCCAATTTTGTTCTGAACATAGAATACTCAGCTTTACTCAATGCATTAGCTTCTTGGGCTCTTTCTATGGGAATCACAGGTTTGTTCTTAAAACACCGCCAAACATATTCTTCAAGATGGCGTTATATATCAGATGCCTCTTATTGGGTATATTTGATTCATTTGCCAATTGTTATTCTCCTTCCAGCCCTACTTACATCTGTTCCTTTGCCAACTTTTATCAAGGTATTATTTACGATTGGGGTTGCATCAGTTATTTGTTTTTGGACTTACAAACGCTGGGTACGAGGTACAGCCATTGGAGAATTTCTAAATGGACAACGATACATAGATTAAAAAGAAAACAGGCTAGCTTTTTTAGATTTTGTATTACAGGTAAAGGAGCTAGAGATTTTTGGGCTCTTTTTATTATGATACCCAAACTTACTCTAAAAATGCTTTAACACAATAAGGGTAGTTTTTTGAAGCTAACAAACAAAGCTGTATCTTTGTCCTTATTCAAAGCTCTCTTTAGTTATTCACTTGTCCCCGTCCTGTGTTTTATGGTTACTCTTCGTTCACGCCCTTCCTTTCTATTAATACAAGTCATTCTTTGGGTTTTATTGACGCTTATTCCACTCTCTCTTAGCATAGAGATCTTTGGGTTAAGCACAGGTTTAATCCGAGTTATTGCTCCCATGATTACGATTGTGCTTATTTTTTATGCCAATGTTTATTTTGTAAGGCGTTATCTATTCCAAGCGCAAGGTTTTGTTGTTTATTATCCATTCCTTGCTTATAGTATCTTAATTCCTATTACCTTTTTGGGCTTAGAGCAATTCTTCCTTTACCTCAATAAATTAACCAACATCAGTCTAAGGTTTATTGTAGAAGCCAGCCAAAATGGTGTAATAATTTCCACCAATAAGGGGCTCCATTCATTCCCTCGTTCTGTTATTGCCTTGATAGTTGTTTCCATTTATTTCATCAGTTCACTTTATGGTTTAGGGCTAGAGTTTGCGAAGCGCAATCAAATAGACGCCGCGCTCAAAGCAACCAACTTAAAAAATGAGTTAAAGCTTTTGCGGCGCCAAATCAACCCCCACTTCCTATTTAATGCGTTGAATAACCTCTATGCTCTCATTCAGTTACAACCTCAAAAAGCAGGAGACTTTGTGCTTAAACTTTCTGATATGTTGCGCTATGTCACCTATGATTGCCAGCAAGAAAAGGTCTCCATTCAAAAAGAAGTTAATTACATAAGAAATTACATTTACCTACAGCAATGGAAAGATGCCCGACTAGAGCAATTAGAAGTTCAAATTGATCCAAATTTACCTGATTTAGAGGTGGAACCCATGTTGTTGTTACCATTTGTAGAAAATGCGTTTAAACACAGTTACAACACTCAAAATCCACAAGAGCGTTGGGTTCGTTTAGAATTGTATTATCACAATAATATTTTGGTTTTTGTAGCAGAGAATAGTTTGTCACCAGAAAGCACAAAGGAAGAAGTACCTGATGAATATATGGGCATTGGCATTGAAAACGTTCAAAAACGTTTAGACTTACTGTATACCAATCGTCATCAATTACAAATAGAGGAACATACAAATCATTTCCGATTAGAATTAACCTTACAATTAGCTAATTTATGAATTGCCTCTTAATAGATGATGAACAACTTGCTCGCCAATTATTAAAGAGCTATATAGAGAAAATTCCACGCCTACAACTGGTCGCTGAATGCGCTTCTACCCATGAGGCCCAAATTTACTTAGAACAGGGGCAAATTGATTTGCTCTTATTGGACATTCAAATGCCCCAACAATCAGGGATTGAATTTTTGAGACAATTGGGTCTCAATAAACCTCGCGTGATTTTCACCACTGCTTATCCTAAGTATGCCTTAGAAGGGTTTGAATTAGATGTGGTAGATTATTTACTAAAACCCATTTCCTTAGAACGCTTTGAACTTGCCATCAACAAAGCCTTACAACAGCAAGATACGGCCGACAAAGCTGGGCAATTTGATCAACAACAGGAACAATTCATTTGGGTACATTCTGAACACCAACATCATAAAATCTTATTACAAGACATTATTTACATAGAGTCACTAAAAGAGTATGTTCGTTACCATACAACCAAAGGGCGCATTATAGAACTGAACTCTCTCAAACGCTTGGAAGAGGAACTGCCTGCAAAGCAATTCATGCGTGTGCACCGCTCTTATATTGTGGCACTGCCTAAAGTATTGCATTATCAAAACCACCAATTACACTTAGAGGAAGGGCAAATTTTACCTGTAGGCAAAACCTATAAAAAGCGTGTTAGTACACGCTTGTTTTAAAATACTACACCAAATAACCTAAACCCGAAGTATCTACACTATGAAGGTAAGAATGACGTCAAATGAAAAAGAAACAATGCTCTAATCGCTAAGACTCTCCTACTATCATTTGTTATCATTTCATTCAACATTGGTATACTAGCCCTCCTAACTAAACCTCAGGAGCTATGGGGAAACATCACTGTAGGAGAATGGGAACTGTTTTTACATATATCCTTTTAATAGTCCTAGATTTATCTAATCATTCTAATGGCTATTATAAATTGGAACATTGCTAAATGTTATAGCACTATTCGTAAAAGTTCTAGAGAGTCCAACTAAGAAGTTGTCTTTCAATGGCTTGTTTAGCCGCTATTTGTTTTTTTTAACAACTTCTATTAGTCCTTTTGAAACTTCAAGTACTCGATTAAGAGATTTTCAACTTTTATCTTTGTATTGGCTTTTTTTGTGAATTAGCACTATTAATAGCCTTGATATATTACTGGATAGCTTACCTTTAATTCATCAATCATCGTTGATAAGAGGCCTTGTTATTTATTGGCTAATATCCATTCTCTACACTCTTCCAGCGTGGCAAATTCTGCCATATCTAAACCATCATTTCCTTTAATTCCGTTTATCCAACTTTTAGTATTCAATGAACTGAGTCCCATTGTTTTTGGCATTATTGTTAATAATTTATTAACCCCTATTTGTTTCATAGGCTCGGCTCCTTCTGCAATAGCTTCTTTAATTTCTTTATTAAACACGCCTTCACTGTTGTATTGGTTCCCCAACCAAACGGTTGCTTTTTTTTCTATCACGACTTCAACAGCGGCATTACAAATTTCTACAAATCGTTCTAAAGGCATGTATAGTTTTTTCCATTCTATATGAACAGCATTTAGCTCTTCTTCCCATAAAATAGTAGCATGAGGTTCAAAATTCTTAATCATTAGAGGTTATTTTAAATTCGTTGAATAGAGCGGAGGGAAAAAATGGTCTCTCTATAAGAAAAAATGAATACAGTTAAAGTAGCATGAAGGGTGTCCTTCAACAAAAACAAAAAATCATAAATTAAAGCATGGTTTCCATACACTGTAACGGAAGTTTATTGTGTTTTCTACAGCGCATTTTTAATATTTTTGCAGGTAGAAAAAAATTTATAGTTTTAGCTAAAACGTTGATTATCTAATAATTAAAAATACAAAATGACGCATTTTGAAATTGACAAAAACTTCTGTTACACGGTATTCAATGTGCTAAATTTCTGTTTTTAATTGGTAATAAAAGTAAAAAACTCTCTTATTATCTAATCCATTTTATACTTCCTTCTTCATAAACTATTACTACTTATACTTAAGTAGCGCAAATTTACTCATTTATTGTAAATAAAAAAGGAATAACTCTAATATCTTTTAGAGTTATTCCTTTTAATAATAGGAACTATTATATGGACTTTGCTTCTTAGTGCAAGAGCCTTTCAGAAGGTTCCTCTACACGGCGTTGACGTTCTAGTTCTTGTGCTAACAAACCTACTTTGACTTCAAGAGATTTGATGCGTCTTTCCAAACTAGAGAAAGCATCCCCTTGTGGCAAGTTGAATCGCTCTAAAGCGTTGTCTACAAAACCTCTTAGTTTATTTTCTAAGTAAGGGCGCTGTGTTTCTGCGTTCTTTACAACATCGTCCACTACTTTTTTCCCCTCTTCTTCAGAGAGTTTGCCCCTTTCTACCAAATCATCAACAACATGTTGAAGACGTTCTGTAGTCGCTGCTACCAGCCCTACGCTTGTATAAAGTACTTTTCTGAGTAGACGTTCCATAGGATTATTATTTGTTGTTGCGGATGTTCTCCAAACTTTCTTCTACCAATTTGCTCAATTTTTCTTCCAATGCAGCAATGCGGTCTTCTAGTTCTGCTTGCTCTTCTGATTTAGAAGATTGAAAGCCAGAAAAAGCAGTGTGGATTAAATCTTTTGCTTTTGTTTCAAAGCCCTCAAAGTAGCCAGACAAAGAAGAGCTATAACTCTCACGAGCAGAAGCTTCATAGTCGTAGTCTAAATCATCATCTGCTCCGCTATTCATTTTCAATTCTACTTCTTCCTTTACTACTTTAGCTAGGTTTTGGCTGATTGCAAAAACATCTTTAACGGTGTTGGTAATTACATTTGTGATTGCCATGATAAATAAGAAATTGTTGTTGATTTGTAATGTTAAGTTTATTGAGTCGGTCAATCCTTTTAGAAAGGTCTTGATGGACTTCTTTAATCTATCTAAGACTAATTGGCAACAAAGATACTACATTTTTTTTGTAGTTCGCAAGTAGAATTTAGGCATTCTTGCATTTTGAACTATCTTTCTTTGAATAGTTTATGGCCTCTACAAGCATCTAAAGCCTTCTTTTAACCATTGATTGTCTATTAACTGACGGTTTTGCCTTTGCTCTATCTTTTATCTGTAAAAACGATGCCAAGACGACTTTTAAGGGCAAAAAAAAGAGGCTTCCCCTTGCAATGAGAAGCCTCAAAAAAACAGTACAAAAATTGCTAAATTACAAACCTATTATCACAAATAACCTGCAAAAAGCATGATGAAAAGGTAGTCAATCTTTCCATATAGTATTTGTTTCAACTCTGAAACATGATTTTTAATTCCTTAAGCCAGCTAAAAATCTAAAAAGAAATGCTTTTTCTTAGACACAGCTTTCGCTCTATTATTTAAATTTATGGCATTTTGTCTACTTTTCAAAATAATTAGGCATCATAAAAGCGTAAAAACTAAAATTGGTACCCCAAATGAATATAGCCTCCTAGGTGAATCAAGTTGGTTCGATCCTGTTGTTTATTCAGCTTTTTATTGCCTTTAAAGATATTAGCCACTCCAATATCAGAACGGATTCCATAGCCAATTACAAAATGATCAATGGCGATTTCATGCCCTAAGGCAACCTTCAATCCTCCATCGTATTCATGGTATTCACCTACATTATCATTGACCAGAACCCCATTATAATACAATTGTGCTGCACGCATCGCTCCTACATAAGCCCCTAATTGTGCAGTGACTTTGTTATTAGAGTATCGTTGATCCTGCCATAAGTTAAACTCATACGCTAAAGAAAGTCGATTGTATTTGAATACGTATTCTTTCACGGAAAATTGTCCTTTCTGATAAACACCATAAGCTTGGCGATGATCCGCATTGATTGAATACTCTGCCATTAAAGCTCCTTTTTCATTCCAATTGTAGCGTGCCCATACGCCATAATTGGCCGCTAAACCAAAATAATTAATGGTTAAACTGTTATAATCAAACCCTTCGCGGGTTTCATTATTAAACAATACCGTAGAGTTGACTGCGGTAAAGACCCCTACTGTTAGTCTATTTTTAGGTGTCCAAGACTTGCTTTTCCAAGTTGGTTCGTTGGCCAATTCCAATTCTTCTGGCAATAGAATAATTGGTGGAACCGTCAACGCTTCTAGTGTTTTTGGTGCTAAGCTCTTGTTATTACTTCTACTTCCTAACATTTCTTTAGCTAGGCCATTTTCTAAGTTGGCAGTGGCCTCTTTTGAAGTTTCCTTTAACAAAGGAAAACCATTCCTTGCAGTAGGTACATTAGTCTCTTCTGAAGATGCCTCTGGTAGTTTTTTACTTTCTATCAATTTTTTATTAGCCCCATTTGTCAGCACAAAAGCGGGGAGGGCATTTGAAGTTTGTTCCTCTATTCTAGCAACAGTTTTCTTATGCACACTATTAGCAGGGCTAACAACATTAGCCGTTGCGTTTTTTATAGTTTTTGCTTGTTTTGTTAAAGTAACAACCTCCATAAGATTATGGGGAGCAGCAGTTGTTTTATTCTGCCTTCTTTCTTCTTGAGGATTTCTTCCACTTATCCAAGGAGTGGAAGTCTTCGCTTTATTAATAGGAGTGGAAGAAATTGATTGTTCTGCAAGAGGGCTTACTGCAATTGGATCTGGCTGATCTAGCCTTGGTATTTTGTTACACGTTCTCACCCATAATAAAAGCAATAATGCCAATACAATACCTTGCAAAGTGCGCAACTTCCAATCAAACGTGACAACAGGTACATCTAAAGCCGTGCTAATTTTTTGCCAAGTTCGATCAATATTTAACTGGCGATTAACTGCCGCCCAAACCTTATAAGGAACATTGGTTTGATCATCCTTATAACTAGCTTTGATTTTTTCATCCAAGCGCTGATCCAAAGAAGCTGTTGTTCCAAGCTCGTCTGAAATCACCGACCAAAGAGCTGTTGGAGCGGTTTTAGCGGTTTGTTGAGCAAAACCTTCCTTAAGTTTCTGGTCTATTTGTTGATCCAAGGGCGCTTCTGGCAGCGTATTTTCTATTTTTTCCCACAAATCTAATGGAGCCGTTACCGCCAACTGTTCATAACTCGCCTGTAGGCTATCGTCCAATTGCTCGTCGATGGCTATTGTTGGTAGCGTACTTTCTATTTTTTCCCACAAACCTAATGGGGCCGTTACCGTCAACTGTTCATAACTCGCCTGTAAATGATCATCCAACTGCTGGTCCACCTCTGCCGTTGGCAACTGTGCCTGAACACGCTCCCAAAGGCCATCAGGGGCTTTGGAAGAGAGCTGCTGGTAACTTTCTTGCAGCTTCTGGTTGAGTTGTTGATTAAATGTATTATCCATTATTTTTACTGAGCAGCTGTTTGAGCAATGTTCGAGCGCGGTGCAATTGAGATTTAGAGGTGCCTTCGCTAATCGTTAGTTTTTCTGCAATTTCCTTGTGGTTGTATCCTTCTATAGCGTATAATTTAAGAACAATTGCTGCTCTTGTAGGCAATTGATTCACTAGTTCAATCAAAGCTTGTGCATTGAGTTGATCTAAGACATTACCGATACGCGGACTAATCGCAACTTTTGTATACGATT
The DNA here is from genome assembly GCA_050633105.1 of Aureispira sp. GTDB lineage: Bacteria > Bacteroidota > Bacteroidia > Chitinophagales > Saprospiraceae > Aureispira. Next base: position 43,479 of record JBOEFW010000099.1, read on the forward strand.
CTATTTTTTCTTCGTGGCGTTTTTGTTTTCTGTAGTGATCTAAAGCAGTATTCACCATAATTCTGCGAATCCAACCTTTTAAAGAGCTATCAAATTTGAATTGTTCTAACTTTCGAAAGACTTTGATAAATCCTTCTTGAAGAATATCACAAGCTTCATCTTGGTCACTATTATAGGACAAACAAACGCTGTACATTTGATCAGCATAGCGACGATAAAGCTGTTCTTGATAATGGCGTTCATTCGCCATGCAACGCTCCACCAACTCTTGATCGGATAACTTTTGATTTATTTTTGGGACATCACTCATGGTAGGCAATTTATTTTAGGATTCGACTAAAGCACAAGGTGTGTGGGCTAAGAATAATTTAGAAACAGCTTGATATAATTCTATGTTGGTTGTGGGGTTAACCAATAGAGTTGTTCGACCATTAACGAGTACCGTCTCTGCCATTTCCCATAATATGCGTTGTTCTTCTGTAATCCAGAAATTAGGTTGTAATACAATACTAGCAACAGCTTTTTTAGCTCCTAATTCTAAGGGTTGCTGTTGGCGAGCTTGGTTTTTACCAATAATAGACCATTTTTCCACTTTCTCTAACTCTACTTGCACAAACACAGGATCTGCATTATTGGGTTTCCATTCTCCTTCTAAAATTAAAGTACTGGGTTTATTCTCATCTCCTAACTGGATGTTCATCGCGGTATAAATACCTTGTGGAACATCAAATGTCATCGCCTCTATAGCAGGCCCTTTGACAGGAACTTGAACGAGTTGATCATAGTCTGTACTAAAATAAACATCTCCTCCTTGCTCCCGCTCTCCATCAAAAATAAAATTACTAATGTTTAAGTGCCCTGTTCGCAAAGCTAAGTCTCCATCCAAGAATTGTGTGGAAGACAAGGCCAAATCAAAACAGATACTAGTAGGATTTTTCCATTGATTTACTTTAGAACAAGCAAAAATACACAACAGAAAACCACAAAAAATTTTTAAGCGCATAGTAGGAGTGTTTTTTCTTAAGACGGTGATTGCCCTACAAAGGTTGGAAGTTTTATTTTTTTTGTAAAGGAACAAGTCATTTTTTTGAGCTGTTTTTTTTCTTTTATTCTTATTTTTACTTGAGGTTGTTTAAGAACCGTCTAATGCTGCTATGAATCCAGCCTGCTATACCTCAAAGCAATCTGACTTAGAACAAAATTAGTACTCTTTAATCTTTTTTGTATTTCCGCTGGAAAGAGTTTAATGAGGAAACACATCCACAAGATGGGATGCTTTTCCGAATCCTGCAAAAGGTGTTTTCAATCTACAGTTGACAAATTTTAAGGTAAAGAAAAAACAACTATTATATTAATCAATACACTGAGACAAATACAACAGCATCCATACCGTCAACAGTTCTTCTAAAGAGCTAATTCGCACAAGTACAACAATTACCAACAGGCGTTTATACCACAGTTATTGAGAATCAACAACAGATGATTGCTCACCAACAAGTTGTTTTACAGCATTAAAACAAGACTTCCTACAATCAAACAATCTAAAAAACAAGCAGTTACGCCTGTTTTAATTTCTAACACTTTATCTATTTCTAAAGGTTAGTTCATTTATTTTTTTAGATATTTTCAAAAAAAAACCTTAATGCAACTTTGTTGCATTAAGGTTTTGTATCTTGTGTCCAGAGACAGCTATCAAGTATTTTTTTTTCTTTTCTTGTAAGTTAATTTTTATCAAAAGTATTTTCATTTAATATTTGGTAGCATTTTTGTAATGCTTGATTGTACCTAAAAAGAGGTTGAAGGAAATGTTCTATTTTATACTCTTCTCCAATCTTATAAGATCTTGCTTTTACAATAAAACAAAGAATTATTGCTCTCTAGCAATTCCAAAATAATTAGATGTATAGTATGTTTTTAGCGAAAATACTGTTCTTCATCAGCCTCTCTTATTAAAGAGAGGCTTTTTTTTGCCCTTCTCTCTCCTCTCTCAAAAATTAGTAGGTATAAATGTCTTGCTATAGAACATAAATTTTATTTTTGTGGGAATTATTATTCTAACGTTTCGGTTAGCTAAGAACGTTTAAGAATACATTATTGAAAGACTATTGTACATTACAACATGCAACACCAATATATTCAAGACCTAGGCCAGTATAAAGATGGCGATACCATTACATTAAAAGGATGGATTGACAAATTACGTCAAGGTAAAACCAATCATTTTTACGATTTTAGAGACGGAACAGGCTTTGCCCAATGCGTCGTTTCTTTAGATAACGTAGGAGAAGAAGGTTTAGAAGAATCAAAACGCCTTACTTTAGAAAGCTCTGTCTCTTTTACAGGAACACTCCTTCATAGTGAAAACAGTATTGGAGGATATGAAATCAAAGTAGAAAGCTTTGAGATTTATCACTTGGCAAAGGATTTTCCTATTACCAAGACGGATGCTGAACATGGGCCTAATTTCCTAGAAGATCATCGCCACCTTTGGTTACGTCGCCGCCGCCAGTGGGCGATCAGCCGTGTACGGAATCAACTCATCATGGGAATTCATGAATTTTTCCAGCAAGATGGATTTATACAAATGGATGCCCCTTTAATGACAGGCTCCGCTTGTGAAGGTACCACTGATTTGTTTGAAACGGATTTCTTTGGACAACCAGCTTACTTGTCACAATCAGGGCAGCTCTATGCAGAAGCAATGGCTATGGCCATGAATAAGGTTTATACCTTTGGCCCTACTTTCCGTTCTGAAAAATCGAATACTCCCCGTCACTTAGCAGAGTTTTGGATGATTGAACCAGAGGTAGCATTTGCCACCAACGAGGATAACATGGAACTGATTGAACGCTTTGTCAAACATGTCATTGGTCGTGTATTAGAGCGCTGTCAGGAAGAATTCAAAATGTTAGAGCGCGATACCGCTCCTTTACAAGCGGTAGTTGATGGAGAATTCCCTAGAGTAGCGTATAGCGAAGCGGTGAAAATTCTTAATGGAACACAAGACGTCAATGGTAGAAATGCAATTGCCTTGCAAGAAGCGGATTTAGTCGCTGCCCAAGAGTTAATTGAAGCGCACCAAAAAGATATTGAAGCCCGTGAGAAGGAAATCAAAGCAGGCATGAAAAAAGGCGCGCGCAAGCACAGTCAAAATGTGATTGCCAAATTGCAAGCTGAAATCAAAGTAGCAGAAGAGCAATTGCGTAATATTCCTAAATGGATTGAATCGGCCAAAAACTTCCAACATGGAGAAGATCTAGGAAGTTCTGATGAAACCGTCTTAACCCGTGTTTTCTCTACGCCAGTTATGGTCTACAACTGGCCTAGCAAAATCAAAGCTTTCTACATGAAAGAAGTTGATGGGCAGCCAGAATTTGTAAAAGGGGTTGATTTATTGGCGCCAGATGGTTTTGGAGAGATTATTGGTGGATCAGAAAGAGAAACTGATATTGATATTTTGCTCCGCAAGATTAAAGAACACGATTTAGATCAGAATGATTTTGAGTGGTATTTAGATCTACGTCGCTTTGGGGCAGTTCCTCATTCTGGCTTTGGATTAGGCCTGGAACGTATGGTTCGTTGGTCTTGCGACTTGCACCACGTTCGAGAAACCATTCCTTTCCCTCGTCGTTATGGGCACATTAAGCCTTAATATAGGCGACCTTATACTTATAGTCATGCGTCTTTTCAATTTTGGAAAGACGCATTTCTATTAGAACATCCCCCACCAAACCATTTCCCTTCTTTTATCAATACAAGAGATAACAAAGTTCCTAAAGAAAGCTATTTATGAAGAAATTAACATTTCTTTGAACCTTTTGTTAATTCCCTTGTTGCAGTGCTATTCTTGTTCGTATCTAGAGAAAGTATTCATTTGCAACATCTAATTTTTATTATTTTATGGCTAGTCGCTACCAGTATATAGCCTAGTCCTTTCGTTTCTATTAGATAGAAGCAAGAACACCTAATTATTATGAATTTAAAAAACCGAAGCGCAGACAAGCATTTAGCTGTTTTGATTGATGGAGATAATATTCCATCCGCTTACGTCAAAGAAATGTTAGAAGAAATCGCCAAGTATGGCAATCCAACGATTAAACGCATCTATGGAGATTTCACTAAACCCCATCTCAAGAAGTGGAAAGAGATGCTCTTAACTAACGCCATCACTCCTGTCCAACAATACGCTTATACCAGTGGTAAAAATGCCACAGATTCCGCCATGATTATAGACGCAATGGATGTGCTATACTCTGGCAAAGTTGATGGTTTTTGTTTGGTTTCTAGCGACAGTGATTTCACCCGCTTAGCCACTCGCTTAAGAGAGGCAGGAAAACTCGTTATTGGCTTGGGAGAACGCAAAACACCAGAGCCATTTATAGCTGCTTGTGATCGTTTTATTCATATAGAAATTCTTAAACAAAAAAGTGAAGAAGAAGAATCTTCTATTTCTAGCAAGGATAAACAAAAAACCACTAAAGCAGCAGCAGTAGAGCCTATTAACTCTAAACTAGTACGCCTTTTAAAACAAACCATTGCTGATGTAGCCGATGACGATGGTTGGGCCTTTTTAGGGGATGTGGGTTCTTTATTACAAAAGAAAAAGCCCAATTTTGACGCTAGAAATTATGGTTTCCAAAAGCTCACCCAGTTAATGGCAAAAATTAAAGGCTTAGAAATCGAACGTCGAGAAACCGATAAGAGTCGGGTTAAATTAGTTTATGTTCGGGTCAAATCTAAAGACCAAAATTAACAGCACCTTGGTGTCCTGTTCTATATTTATAAAGTAACAAAAGAAAATACCTACAAAACGTTATCAAGAAAATGACAAAAACAGATCATGAATTCATGCAGAGAGCGATTCAAATCGCAGAGGAAGGTGTTGCCAACAATCAAGGAGGTCCTTTTGGAGCTGTAGTCGTTAAAGATGGAGTAATCATCGGTGAAAGCTGTAATCTAGTCACCTCCACCAATGACCCTACGGCCCATGCCGAAGTTTCTGCGATTCGCAAAGCCTGTAAAAAGCTAGGAAGCTTTCAGTTAGATGGTTGTATTATTTACACCTCTTGTGAGCCTTGTCCTATGTGCTTAGGAGCCATTTATTGGGCGCGTCCTGACAAAGTATACTATGGTTGTAATAGAGAAGATGCGGCCGCTATTGGTTTTGATGACCAGTTTATTTACGATGAACTGGATAAACCGATAAACAATCGAGCCATCCCTTTATTACCCTTACTCCGCGAACAAGCCTTAGTTGCTTTTGAGAACTGGCGCTCCAAAGACGACAAAAAAGAATATTAGATAATAATTCTCATTATAGAATTTTGCTTATACTTCCCCCCCCTTAAGCAACGTTTACACAGACGTTTCTCTCATTTATTATACTAACTGGCTACTTCATGACCTTATCTTCTTCCCTGAGTTCGCAAGAAATAGAGCATTTATCCAATTTACTGCTTAGCAATGATGATAGTAATCTAGATATTGCTTTTCAAATTCTGAGTGTGCATCCCGATTCGATCGCCACCTTGCGTAAAGAATTGGTCCTTGTAGCCAATCTATCTCGTGCTCAAGAGCACAGCAAACAAGCGGCACAACTGTTAGAGCAGGAATTTGATGGGGTACAATTACAATATTGGAATGAAGCATTTAAGCTCTTTAAGATTTATAGAGAACTCTATGATATAGAGGAATTTGAGGCCAATTGGCATTGGTTTGAAAAACATGAAAAACAGCGACCAGAATACATGGAACTCCTCCTTAAGAAACATGCTTATATGCGGGAGTACTTTGCCATTGCAGAGGTCTTGGTTGCCTTTTATAGAAAGCGTTTAGATTGGGCAGAACATTATTATTTAGTAGCCCTCTCCCATGCCCCTAACGATGTCCAAATTCTAAATCGTCTAGCAAGTTTAGAGCGCAGCCTCCATCAAGATTATGAGCGCATTTTAGCCTATTATGAGCGCATTCTACAATTAGATCCGCAGCATTATGACACGATAGAATCCAATATTCTTTTTCATTTAGATTACCTCAAAGATCCAGAAACGGCCATAGAACTGACCAACCAAGCATTAGTTTTTTATCCTGATGATGAGAATTTTCTATTGTGGTTGGCTGATGCTTCGATGTTATTAGATAAAAACGAGTCCTTTTTAAAAGGAAAACAGCTTATCCAAGAGATTCTTCACAACAATCCTTACAATGCTTCTGCCTGGGCGATTTATGGCAATCATTTATGGCTTTCAGAAGGCAATGCAAAAAAGGCAGAAGAAGTCTATCGCCAAGCCTTGGTGCACAACCCTACAAGTTATAATATCCTAGGCAATTTAGCTGAACTCTTAGAAACCGTTCACAAAGATTATACAGGCGCTGATGAATTGTATGTAAAAGCTTTTGCTATTTATCTAGATGATACTTTTCATTTAGGTAATTTTGTACGTTTATTAGTTGTAGAATTAGGAGATTTTGAACGCGCCAAGGACTACTACTGGCATTTGCGGAGTTTATTTTTTAAAGGGGTAACTCGACATGTAGAATGGAACGAGGAACAATGGTCTAACTTCCAAAAAGCAGAACAAGTACTTTGGCAACATTATCCTGAGCTAGGACTACCAAGTGCCCTTTAAAGCACGCCTTTATAATTAATAGCCTGCATTAGATTCACGCAGGGTTGATACGGAAGCTTGCTAGATGTTCATCTATGTCTGCTTCCCCCCTTGTAAGTATCTTTTACTGTTTGTTCTTCTAAATGCACCAACTATAAAAAGTTTTCTGATAACACTGAAAAATAATAAAACACTGGCGGAGTAAAATTTAATTCTCTCAAAGTAGTATTAAACTTCTTGCTGTTGTAGGTATTTTTCCCAAGCTTTGATCCCTCCTGTAAGGTTTTTAAGGTTGGTATACCCTAATTTCTCTTGCAGTTGTTCAATAGCAATGCGACTGCGAATCCCCTTTGCGCACACCACCACCACAGGTCGATCGGTGGGTACGCGCGAAGCCTGAGTGAGCAACCGTGGTAAGGGAATTTTAATCCCTTCTAATTCCTCATATTCAGGTTGTTCCCACAATTCTCGGACATCCACAATGGTATACTTGGACAACGTATCTGCTAGTGTTTCAGCCGATAGTTCTTCAATCTGTTTATTATCGACTAAACCACAAAATGCCTCATAATCTTGCAAATGAAGAGTGGCCGCTTTCCTTTTGGTAGCCGCAATTTCAACTGGATTTGGAGCAATATCTAATAATAGACTTTGGCAGTCCAATGTGTTATAAACTAATAATTGGCCTGATAAAACGGTCCCAATTCCTAAGATGATCTTCAATACTTCATTGGCTTGCATACTTCCAATAATCCCTGGCAATACCCCCAATACACCAATTTCTGAGCAATTGGGCACTTGACCTACTGCAGGAGGGCTAGGAAATAAACAGCGATAACTTGGCCCATTCTTATAATTAAAAACCGCAACTTGGCCTTCAAACTTAAAAATAGAACCATAGACCAAAGGTGTTTCTGTAATGACAGAAGCATCGTTTACTAAATAACGTGTAGCAAAGTTATCACTTCCATCCACTACAATATCGTACATTTGCATCAACTCCAATGCATTATCTTTGGTCAATTCATAGGGATAGATTTGTACCGTTAACAAAGGATTTAGTGCTTCTAAACGACGTTTAGCGGCTACGGCTTTGTATTCTCCAACATCACTCGTAGCATATAAAATCTGGCGTTGTAGATTACTCAAATCCAAGACATCACCGTCAATAATTCCTATCGTTCCCACACCTGCTGCCGCTAGATATTGTAAGGTTGGGCAACCTAATCCCCCTGCCCCAATCACTAATACTTTTGCTGCTTTGAGACGAGCTTGTCCAGTTGCTCCTATTTGATCCAAGCGTAAATGTCTGCTATAACGTTCTAACTCCTGCTTTGTCCATTCCATTTTGCTGTAATTTTATAAAGAAGTCGGCCAATAAGCTCCCAATATACGATATGCCCTGCTTTAAATAGGGACTTTTATCAAAAATGAAGAGGGCTTTTTACTAGACTTCTACCTCCAATAATGGCTTGCAGGAGTTATTGTTTGTGAACTCTAAAGATAGTTTGTACTTTTGTCGGCCTTACTTCCTAACTTTTTTTGATTCTTAATCCTTGTGTCTTGAAAAAATTATCTTTATTAGAATTAGAACGCCTTTCTGTAGAAGAATTTAAAACGACGCCCAAAACACCTTTGGTTGTCATTTTGGATAATGTACGTTCTGCCCTCAATGTTGGAGCGGCTTTTCGAAGCAGCGATGCTTTTTTGGTCCAAGAAGTAGCTCTTTGTGGCATTACCGCGACCCCTCCCCATCGCGAAATTCTAAAAACGGCTATTGGTGCCAGCAAATCCGTTGCTTGGCAACATTTCAAAACCACCTTAGAAGCGGTTGCTTATTACCGCCAACAAGGTTTCACGATTGCCGCGGTAGAGCAAGCAACAGACAGTACACCACTTCAAAAAGTCCCTGTACAAGCCAATGAGCCTATCGCCATTGTTTTTGGGAATGAGGTACAAGGAGTAGATCAAGCAGTCATTGATAAAGCAGATTATTGCTTGGAAATCCCTCAATTTGGCACCAAACATTCCTTTAATGTTTCGGTAACCATTGGAATGGTTTTATGGACCTTGGTACAACGGTTGCGCCCTGAACTTTTTCAATAACCATCCATCTGTAACGTATGAACATAGACATTGATGTCCTTAGAAATATAGTAGAGGAACAAATTCCTATTCACAAGTTTTTGGGGGTAGAGTTACTAGAAATAAAAGAAGGTTACGCCAAAGTACGGGTACCTTTTCAGGAAATGGTCTTAGGCGACATCGTCCGTCGTCGTTGGCATGGAGGTATCCTAGCCACCATAATGGATTCTGTTGGGAGCCTAACAGGAGCGGCCTATTTTAGCTCTCCACAAGACAAAATGGCTACCATTGATATGCGTATAGATTATCTCAAAGGCGCAGAAGCTGCTCCGATTATAGTAGAAGGAAAAATTGTACGTCTTGGTAGACGCATCTTAGTAACAAAGATGCATGTATGGGATGAACAAGAGGAAACCCTGCTTGCAGAAGGCAAAGGGGTGTATAATTTTATTAGAATGAAGGACGATCAAAAAGATCCCAATGCTTTTTTAGGCATTAATCCTTTACTCTGATGCTTGCGAAAAGACCACACTCAAAATAGCAGAATTGGTTTGGTGGGTTTTATCTACCTGTATATAAATAGACGAGTTGCTTAATTGTATTCGTTCGTTGTAAGCAATCCGTTCGGCATCTATACGAATGGCTTCCGACCACTGTTGCAATGCTCCCAGTTTTTGCGGTTCTTTTTCTGATAGAATCATTAGGATATTAGAAAGATGCAGGGCGCAAACCGTTGCTGGCGTATTTAATTCATATGCTTCTTGCAATAAAATCCTAAACTCCTGCTCAATTTCATCACAACCAGATTGATACAATTCAATGCTCATATTCATTTCTGGAACGGTAATTTTCTCGACGCTCTCCTGTCCTGTTTGATTAAATTCATGGTTTTCAAAAGCTTTGATGCCTTCAAAAATAGCTGTTGGTTCTCCCCCCATACAAGGACGATCCGCAGATTCTCCACAAGCCGTTAATAAAAAAAGCAAAACACTACAACCGATAAAAAGGGATTTAGAAATAGGAAAAGAGCGCATGGACAAAATAATTTTGATGAGTAGTTGATAGAGGGCTTTTTCAAAAGCGAGCAGAAGGTAGTAAAAAAATAAGACTTCCTTTGTGCCCTCCTATAAAGAAGTGCGCTCGTTTCCTTCCCTCAATAATAGGGGTTGTTACTTCAAAGTGGTGTAAAGTAACTTCTCTCCAAGAAAACGCTCTATTTCTATTTTTTGTATGTTTGTTCCCAACAAAATTTCCTTCCATGATTGACTTAACAATGGAAAGGAGTCTCCCTTAACATCATTTACTCCAAAACATGAAAACGCTCTTCTACCTTTCTATCCTTCTTTTAATGCTGTACAGTGCTTGTAAACCGCTGCACAATACAGTGCCTCCCCAAACAGCCGTCTTTCCTGATGATTGGCTAGGCCATTATCAAGGAGATTTACAAATCATTAATGCAGAAAACGGTATCACTATGAGTCTACCAATGACCGTTATCATTAGTGAAACGGATACAGTTAATCGCTGGCGTTGGCATTCTACTGCGCTTTATCAGGGCCGAGAAATTATTAAGAATTATGCTTTGTTTAGGACAGATTCTATGCCGAAGAATCATTTTTTGATGGATGAGAACAATGGTATTTACCTAGATCGAGTCTTACTAGATAATGGATTTTATGATTATTTTGAAGTCGGCAATTTGGGCCTCTATGGAATTACCAAAAAGGTAGGAGATGACATTCATTTTGAGATTGCTTCTTTTCCTCTAGAATCCAAAACGTATTCTACTTATGAAGGGACCGAGTTTCAGGTGGATACAATCACGAGCTATACCGTCATTAATACTCAAAAAGTCATTCTCAGACGAATTAAAAAGTAAATTAATTGATAGAGGCAGTGTGATACACTGCCTCTATCAATTGGCTACAATAAGTTTATTGAGCAAACCAAGTTTCATGTTCCCAAGTCAATTCTTTTAGATCTTCACTAAAAATAAAACGCTCTTGCTCGCTGCTGGTTTTGTCCGTAACATCTCTATGTAATTCTAATACGCGACATCCTTCTTGCTCATACCAACTCAATTGCTCATCGCTGTTGCTGTCGTGTTGGATACGCGCAGCACGTGTTAAAAAATCCACCAACCAAGTACAGTTGACCCAACCTTCATTCACCACATCATCATTCGTAATGTCGTCTTTAGCAAAGCGGCTCGTAAAGTTTTCGGCCTTTACTTCTACTGGTGTGCCATTCACTAAAAAGCGGCCGAGGTACTGAAATTTGTATTCTCCTAATTTTTTTCCTACTAAATCCTTATAGCTATCAGGTGTACGAGGTGTACGCACTTCTTGCCATTCCAATACTAATTCTTGTTGAAAATTCTCTTGTTCCACAATAACCACTTCTAAATCCTTGTGTCCTTTGAGGGCTTCAAAAACATTTAATTGGCCTGTTTGTAGGACATTTCCTTGTGCTAGGCGTTGGGCAGAAAGTAGTAATTGTGACATGTGCTCTTTTATTTTAGGAGTGGTCGGTTATAATATTTTTTCTTTATAAGACTCTCTATACAAGTGTGCTATACAAAGACTTTCCTAAGTTACAACAAAGCCAGCAAATTTGCAAACTTCTTAAAAAAGTTCTATTCTTCTGCGACCAATAAATTACAGCCTCGCAAGTCACTGGCATCAAAACGTCCTAATACTTCAAAACTCCCCCCTTGATGTCGTCTTCCTAGATCATCTGTTGCAATAAAACTACACGTTGCTACATTCGCCAAATCAACCACATTTAGCCCTCCTATCCGTCCATCCGCGACATAACTCAAGGGATCTGTTGTTTCTCGTACCAATACCTTCATCAAACGACTCGGATTAAAAATTCCTTGGCCTCTGGAATAGGCTTGTGATAATAACTCTGTCATTCCATATTCAGAATGGATCGCCGATAGGTCAAATGCTTTTTGTAATTGTTGATGAACTGCTTGTTTGGTTTGTTCTTTACGACGGCCTTTCATCCCACCTGTTTCCATGACAATGGTTTCTTTTAGGGCTTGTGGGTATGTCTCTGCCAAATCTAAGAGCGCATAGGTTACCCCCAATAATAAAACAGGTTGGCCTTTTTGGGTACATTCCTCCAACGTTTGTAGCAATTCTTGCGTATTATAAAGAAAGAAACCACTGGCTTCTTGTTGAGAACGTTGAATAAATTGCTCCACCATAAAAACCAAAGAGGAACCTTGACGTTCTAAGTAAGAAGGCAAGAGCGCTAGTACCACATAATCTTCCAAAGCACCATAAACAGCTTCAAAAGCCTCAAAAGCATGTTGTTGATACCACGATAAATCACGAACAAAATGCTGAGAAGTAATCTGTTGGCTGGTCCCACTACTGGTAAAAATCTGTTCTGTAGGCCAATTCTCACTTTGAATTTGGTGTTGCTTAAAAAACTGGATGGGTAAAAAAGGAATAGCAGCAAGCTTTGTCACAGAATCAGGAGAAATCCCCAGTAAATCGACAAATTGTTGATAAAGTACGTTATTTTGGTACTGGTATTGAAAAACGGCTAAAGCTGTGGTTTCAAAATTAGAAGCTGTGACCGCTTTGATGCGCGCAGTTAGCGTTTGGTAATCTAAATTCATTTTTTCGCTTAGGATTGGTATTTATGTCTGTAAAATTAACTGCTTTTTTGGTTTTCCTGTTCTCCCTTTGTCTTTTTTCTTGTCGAGAAAAATATTCAGATACGCCTTTTTTGAAATTTTCTAAAATCTCAAAGAGTTTCATGACACAAAATGGAACAGACTCTTTGTTTTTGACCTTCGAATTTCAAGATGGGGATGGTGATATTGGTAGTGATACCAGCAAAAATATTATTGTCACAGATGCCCGAAACGGTTTGATTCTTGCTTCTTATAAAGTACCTGATTATTTGTTAAACAATAACAATAGTCGCAAAGGAAGTATTACGCTAGTTGTTTATGCTCCTTGTTGTATTTATCCCAATGGAACCTCTTGTCAGCCTAGTATGGACTATCCTATGGATAAAATGAGGTATGAAATACAGTTGTGTGACCGCGCAGGGAACTGCAGTAATATTATCCAAAGCGACCCTGTTACTTTAGAATGTACTTAGCATGGAGTTTGTCCTCCATTTGCCATAAAAAACCACGATTATGCGCCACTTATTAACTTCCTTATTCCTGTTGAGTTGCCTCTTTTATTTCACAGCTTGTGAGAAGCCTCCGATCTATGATGATACGCCTAATATTTCTTGGGGAACATTTTCTACCGATACGGTACAACAATTATCAGGTAGCCTAGATGTTACCTTCAACTTTACAGATGGCGATGGTGATTTAGGTAAAGATGGCGATGCTGACGACCATATCTTAATCATTGATACTAGACGGACACCCAACGACACGCTACGTTACAAAATTCCAACCATTGACCAACAAGGCATTGTTAGCGGTATCTCTGGACAAATTACAGTCAGTCTTTCTCAACTCTGTGGCATTAATCGCAATAATCCCTTGATTTTATGCCAGCCACAACCCAACTACTATGACCCTGTTGTTTTCAAAATAGCCATTAAGGATAATGCTGATCGTTGGAGTAATAATATTTTGTCGGATACACTGTATATTAAGTGTTTTGATTAGAAAATAGAAAACAAGCACGCATTAGCAATGTCTTGTCGTTGTTATTTTTCCTCTATGTTAGTGCTCAAAAACACTCTATAGCGGCATTATTGTGTATTATAATTATTGGATTGATACAAAAAAATGAAGATGTTCGCTGCTTACTTTAGAGCAATATAAGCCTTTCCAAAATTAAGAAGGAGGAGTGTATTGCCTCCTTCTGTAACTGCACTCGAACAGGATTAAATTCTAAAAAAGCCTTTCCCATAGGGAAAGGCTTTTTTAGAATTTAATAAGGAGAAGTGGTTCAGCTCAGAGCGAGTTGCTGTCTAATAATTTGTG
>JBOEFW010000100.1:0-5045 GCA_050633105.1 Aureispira sp.
AAGCAGTACCATTGTCTACAATCGTTACCACATAAAATCCACCAGCTAATCCTGTAATGTCTGCTGTTGTTGCACTCGTACTCCAAGCATAGGAGAAAGAACCTGTTCCACCTGTTACTGTCAAGTCAATTGCTCCATCACTAGCACTACCACAAGATACATTGTTCGTTACATTTGCTATGGCAGGCATTGGAGATACGGCTACATTCACGGTATCTGTATCTGTACAACCATTCGCATTCGTTACCGTTGCATAATAATCTCCTGTTGAAGAAGCGGTATAGTTCGTGGTTAATGCACCATCTTGCCACTCAATTTTAGTTGCAGTAGAGTTGGTAATGGTTGGGATGATTTCTGCAATAGAACCACCACAAGCTGTTAAATCAGGGCCTAAGTCTACATCAATACCAATGTTATCGACCAATACTGTTGCTACAGCACGAGGAGAAGAACAACCACGAATTTCTGCGTAATAAGAAGTCGTTGCTGTTAAAGGCATTGTTGTAAAACCATTGCCCATTGTAATAAGATTACCACCGACAGGGGCATCGTACCACATAATAGTAGAAGGCGCATAACTAGCTACTGTCGAAACCATTGCTGTACTCCCTGTACAAACAATCGTATCCCCTGTCATTGTCAATGCATTTTGGTTATTAGGATTGATCGTTACTACCGTATTAATTGTATCATTTGTGCGGTTACCATCATTTCCTAAATTGACAATTACCTCGATATTAAAGGTTCCTCCTGCAGCAGTATTGATACTACCTATGTTATTATTAATAGTAACGCCTGGCACTAGGTTTTGCTGACTAGTAACAAAAGTAGCGGTAGCATCTCCTGTAACATTTACAGTAATTGGTACACTTACCAATAAGTTAGATCCCACATTAGCGATTGCTACAATAATATCGTGGTTGGCTTGTCCACAACCATCTGGTGAAACTACCTCTACAGCCATTACATCATTCGCAATGATCAAGTGCTCATCTGCTCCAATATCTGGACGCACACCCAACGGACGTGGATCACCATTGATATCATAAGTAATCGGCACAACCAAGTTAGGATCAGCTGTATCTATAGCTAACGTACCGCTGACAAATAAACCATTCACAAAGTTAGGATTACCTGATACAGAGTTTGCATCATAACCAGCGGCTCCTGTTGTTTGCCAATCTAATAAAGTAGGATACGTTGTTGTTCCAAAACGAACCGCATCTCCTGAACCAGAAATATAGTACAAGTTGTTGTCCATTCCTGACATACTTACAGCATCAAACGTATAGAAACATGTTCCCGTACCAGTTGCCATGATGTTATTTCTAAAATCAATATTTGCTTGGTTATCCAACCAAACAGCACGCAAACCAGCATTAAATGTATTGTGATAGATTAGTGTAGCGATAACATCTCTTAAGTAGAGTGCTTCTCCGCTAGCTCCTGTTTCAATCATATTGTTAGCAATTAATCCATCTCTAGATTTATCACTAGCAGAAAAACCACCAAAAATAGCTAAACCATAATCACGAGAAACAATGTTGTTTTCTCTAATGGTAAAGTTCCGAATATCGAATAATTGAACCGCATCAGCATTATTAGAACCTAATCCATAAATTTCGTTGCCTACCAACATCAAGCTATCTTGCTCATCTGCATAGATTGCAAAGTTGAAACAATCGTGAATCTCGTTGTTGTAAACCTTGTTGTTCAGGTTTTCAACATCAGGTATACCACCTTCTAAAGTAATACCACTGTTACCTCCTGTGATTTCATTGTTGCGAATCATTGTGTAATTCGCATTGTTTCCTTCTGTTCCAGTACCAGGGTTACTAGCAATAAAGCTAGCAGAAGATAGAACACCAACGACATTGGCACTACTACTTACAACAGATACCGTAATGTCATTGTCTTCAATTGTATTGTAGTTTGCTTCGTTGATTAATAAAACACCATAACCAAGCGTTGTTCCTGTATTTTCAATAGTAAAGTTCTTGAACGTAATATAGTCTGCACCATTTAAGGTAATAGTTGCTCCTGTATTTAGTCCTGTTCCATCATGTGTCAACGTAGCATCTGATCGATTGTATCCATCAAAGGTTACGGTATTAATAGCATTCACTCCAGCTATTTCTCCTAATACGATAGGGCCGTTGTAAACACCCGCTGCTACTTCAAAAACAATTGCTCCGTTTACACCACACTCTTCTAATGCTGTAATGGCAGCATCAATCGTTGGGAAATCAGATATTGGTGTTCCTACAGAATAAGTTCCTGCTAAGCCAGCACATAAGTTAACCACTAATGTATCATTAGACAAGCGCTCATCTAATACACCATTCGGATTTTCTGTCCAGAATGTCAATTCCGTAGTATTTGCAGGTAAGTTGACATTTGCCAAAATCATATTGGCGGTGCCTCCTACTTGAATTGGTGCTCCTGTATAAGTGGTAGTAATAGGCGTATTGCTATTAATCTGCCAAGAAACATCAAAAGTAGATAGGATGCTTGTTCCGTAATTACGAACATTGATCTCGATAGAAGAGAATCCAGCAGTAATTGGTAACGTTGGAGAAATCAATGCAGCGACCCCAGCATCATTTTGTGGTGGTGTAAACTCATCTGCTCCAATATCTACAGAAGCAGAACCCGCAGCAGGGCGTACATCTCCATCAATATCCACTATAATATTAGTCAAGACACCTTGGTTATCAATTAAAGGCCCATCTACATGTAAATCCGTTGGTCCTACAAAAGTAGGTAAACCTTCAATAGAGTTGGCGCCATATCCATTTGGATTGTTAGCTTGCCAGTCTGCCAAATCAGCATATAATGTACCACTGTAACGAATGATACTAGTATTCGCTGGATCTTTATAGAATAAGTTATAGTCTAAACCTAAAAAGTCATCATTCGTGAAGGTTTCAAAAGCGTAGCTGTTGGTAGCGTTACTAACAAAGATATTGTTCTTAACATCTACTGTATTGTCAAAGTTAGACCAAACACAAGCAGAAGCATCTGCTGTTCTAACAGTGTTGTGATAGAAGTTGGTCGAACGAGTTGTTAACATATATATTCCACGATCGTCTTCTGTTTGTACCATGTTATTGGCCACAGAACTAGGGCTCGTCACAACTGATCCTGTTTGTGAATTAGATCGACTCATGTAAATACCATAATCCACCGCTTGTACATCATTCGACTCTACTTTAAAGTTATCCGTATACCAACAGTAAATTCCATAATGAAAAGTACTAGGGAAGTTATAAATTGTATTCCCTTCTACGATACAAGAATCCTGATAATACGTATATACACCATAGTTATCCGCATTAGAAATATCATTGTTACGAATAACATTACCAACATTGTAGTTAGTGGTAGAAGGGCCACGTAAGCTAATACCGCGATCAGATCCCGTAATCGTATTTCCTTCAATCAATGTATGGTTTGCATTATTACCATTGGTAGAAACAGAGGCAGTAGATCCTGTAGAAACAATACCTGCTGTATTAAATGCGGTAGAAGGTGCCATTACAACGCGATTATTCAAAATGCTGTTGTAATCCGCTCCATTTGTTAAGATTACCCCCCAAGCGGTAGTAGTGTTTGTATTCGCCAATACGAAGTTCTGAATCGTTACATAATCCACTTCTTCCAATGTAACAACAGCTCCTGAAGCTACTGTAATTGTTGCTCCTTGTGCCAAACCATCCCACGTTACGGTATTGGTTGCACTAGATCCTGTAATTGCTTGGTTAAGAACAATAGGCGTAGTATAGTTACCTGCTTGTACTTCAAATGTTACCGCTCCACCAATACCACAGTTGTATAAAGCATTAACGGCATCGGGAATGGTTAAAAAGTCAGACGCTGCCGTACCTACGGTGTAGGTACCTGCTAAACCTGTACAGAATAAAGTGGTCAAAGTATCATTGCCTGGATCTGAATCAGTTGTTCCATTAGGGTTTTTAGTCCAAAAACGCAATGTTGTCAATCCACTAGCAAATGCAGTGGCAGCAGACAAGTTAACCGTCGTATTACCAAAAGCAGCAATCGCAGGTCCTGTAAAAGCAGTAGATGTTTGTGCCACTCCATTGACTTCCCATTCAATATCAGCAGAGTTTAAGACATTGCTACCAAAGTTTTCTAAGGTAACATCAACAGCATACGTTCCAGCTGAAGCACCTGGCACTGGAGAAACCATTGCAGAAATACCCGCATTATCAGGTAGGATGTTTTCTACTAAGAAATCATCTAATCCTATATCCCCTGTAAAACTAGTACCTGTTACTCCTCTAAAACGAAACTTCACACTAGCATTTCCACCATAAGCCGCTGTATTAACAACTGCTTGCAACCAAGGATCGTTAGAAGAAGTTTGTTGTTGTCCTGTACGAGACCAAATTGTTGTCCAAGTTGATCCATTATTGGTGCTTACTTCAAAGAACAAAGATCCAGTAGTTGCTCCATACATGTGGTACCAGAAAGATACCTGTGGTGTTGGTGCCGCTGTGAAATCAAAAGTAGGCGTCTCTAAGTTTGCTACACGCCCAGTTCCACCGCCTGAAGTTTCTAAGTACATATAGAATGTACCTGCTCCTGGTGTATGGTCTAAGTTTGGTCCTGTATTACCTGAACCCGTATTATTAACATCATTCGTCCAATCCATGTCATCCCCTGTTGCATTCAACCAACCTGGTTGTTGCATGGCATAAGTAGGGTTAGAAAAAGTTGGACCTGTTGTTTCATTTTCAAAGTCATAAAAATAGGGGAACGAATTGATTTGAGCAGCAAGGCCGCTACTCCCCCAACTTGCTAGAAAGAAAGAGAAAAAGAGCAACGTTAGTAGTCTCTTTTTTGCAGTGATTAATTTCATTGTACTGGTTTTTAGCTGTAAATAAATAGCAATAAATCTTGTTTATAGGAACAAAAAAGCCTTCCTCATTTTAGACCTTTCATAAAAAGGTATTCTAAAATAAGAAAGGCTGTAGATCAATATCTTTATTCTACGATAATCTTCACTGTTTTTACTTCATCAC
>JBOEFW010000101.1:0-2398 GCA_050633105.1 Aureispira sp.
AAGAGACATCATAATCTATCAAATGTTGCTCATAAAAAACTGAACTCCAATGCCAATATCCTTCCCTCAAAAAAATGTTGATTAAATAAACCACAACACTAATTATTTAGAAATTTTGTGCTTCAAAACAAAATTATAGAATTAGATGAAATTATGATTTAGGGAAATTATGATTTAGGGAAAGATAGACTTTATAGCTTTTTTTTTAAAAAAAACATTTACTATTTAATTATAGTATTTATAGTTTTATTTTTAAGAGCTTACATAAGTAAATAGTCTTGTTTTTACGAACTGGAGAATACTCTGAAATAAAGATCCTGCACAATCTCTAGCTTTGTAATAAATACTACGTAGCTATTTTGTTGTTATAGCTATTGCATCTAACATGTTGTAATAGGGATAAGAAAGATTTTCAGTATTTCAAAAGGTGGACTCCGAAAAGCCTAATTTTAAATAGAGTAGGAATAATTTTATAATTTTTTAACAATGAGTACAAATATTAAAATTGAGTACACAAATGAATCTGGTAATAACGTTAACCCTAAGGTCTTTGTATTTACTAAAAATGAAAAGCCAACTTTTGATGCTTTAAAGCATGGCGTAGCCTGGCAAGTACTTTCTGATATAGGCCGAGGATCTTCTTCTGAGCTTACCTATACTATTGATTCTCAGGTTCAAGTAATGTGGAGCGGAAATAATAAAACTCGAAAACTAAATGCTACTATTGGTAAAAAGTATGATGTTATTAAAGATTCAACAGGAATTGTATTAAAAGAATCTGGACATGCACTTTCTCCTAAAGCTATTGATGTAGTTAATAAAGTTAAAGTAGATGGAGGTATTAGCGCTCAGATTTGTAAAGGTGGAAAAGTTTTATTGACTGAGAAAGCTGTTGCATATGATCAAAAAGCGACCTTCGTCTTACATCCTAAATTATACTGGGGGATCGCTTCTGAAATCAAAGAAGGGCAATCAATTAGTGCAGCTGTTCTAGACTCTACCAGCTTTCAAGAGCAAGATTTAGAAGGGTTGACTAGCGCCAAAGTAGTACTTAGAGGTAATGCAAGAGAAGGCTACGACTTCTTATTTGAATAGTATAAATATTTAGCTATTAAAATCAAATCAACAGTGTCGATAGGTATGGATGGAATATTAAATAAACCTTATTTCATCTATACTCTTGGCTCCTCTAGTTAATTTTCATCTTACTGATGATTTACTAAACATGATCATTTTATTAAGATGATTGTATTAATTTTAGCGATCCTCGGTTTGAATAAAAAACAGTTTATAAAAAGCTGTTAATTAGGATTGTGATTTATTTGTTGAAACTTCAGTAAGTTTAGATATTAAATATAAACCTTATTATCAAGTGGTTGTGCATTTAAGAGTAAATAAACTAAAAATGATTGTATTGATTTTGATTAGTTATTTTGTTTTTCATATATAGGTGGATTCCGAAAAGCCTAATTTTAAATAGAGTAGGAGGTGCTAAATAAATATAAGATGAGACCTCATGTAAGAGTAAATTTTGAGGGGTTGGATTTCCTTGAAGTTGGTTTTAATTTACCAGGATTATACGCTAATGGTAATGTTCTAAACCTCCAAAATGCTCGGGCTAATGATGGACCAAATAAGCAGTATTTTTACAATTTAAATGAAAATGAAGTATTAAATTCTTGGAATTTGGCATTTCATCACATCATTCCTAGAGCAGTTATAAACAACATAATAGAAAACAATATAGAAGAATTAAGAACTAATTGGGCTGGTGAATACTTATATAATAATCAAGTTATCACTGATATAAATGATGATAATTATGATGAGGATGATTTGATAGAGGCTTTTGTCTGGGCTCCTGGTAATTTAGTATTAGGGCCTGTTGGTCAAAGAAGATCTGATGACCCTGGAAACGAGCGTGAACCTATTTTAAGGAATCCACATTTTCTAGGTAATGTACCAGATGATGATGACCCAGCAACGGTTTTGACTTATTTAAACAACTGTATGACTATTTACCCTGGTGCTTGTCATTTAAACCAAAATGAAGTCCATAATAATAATTTTTATTTTACGGGGGATTTAAATGGCTTCAATCAATTATGGAGAAACTATGATGGTGATGAACCTAATTTAGCATGGAGATGGAGATGTAATAATGATGTGCCTTATCCTAATATGAATGAATTATTTAGAAATTACAATCTTTAGTAAAAAAAGAATAAACATTCTTATGTGTAATGTTTTGTAAAACAAAAATCACGATTCGCTAAAAATTAAACTGCCCTAAAACCTAACCCGGTTATGTAAATGAACAAACGTTCTTCACGCTAGTAGTGGAGAGCGTTTTGTTTTGTAAGAACAGTTGTCCTGTCGCCAAAGCTGTACATAGCGT
>JBOEFW010000102.1:0-63697 GCA_050633105.1 Aureispira sp.
ACAATGTTTAAATCGAAGGATTAGCTCTATTAATAAAGTTGCTCATGAAGTTTTAACTTTTTTTAAAAAACGTACAGAGAAGGCGATTAAAATCAATTGGCAATTTACTCCAAATGATGCTCGTATAAAACTAAACCGACACTATAATAAGGTCAATTCTTTAAATCCTATTTTAAATTAACTTCTGTTACAGTGTACTTAGTTTGAAACAGTCCTAAGTGTTAAGTATTAAAAATATTTTCCACTCAACGCATCAACTATAATTTTATGGTCTTCTTCGTCACTTAATCCTGATACTGTTACAATTGCCACCATTCCAACATCTTTGACGAAAATTGGAATTGAACCTCCTTTAGCTAAATATTCAATTTTGTCGAGTGCAAAAGTTTTATCTAAAGTCATTTTTCCATTTGCCAAATCATATTTGATCGCTAATGAGCTTTCTTCGAAATGTCTTGTAACATTAGCTTTTCTTCTTAGCCAATTATGTTTATCAGCGGAAAGTCCATCACCAATAAATAAAAATATTGAGTGGTTTAATCTTCCAATTTCAAGTGCAATATTTTGATTTCGCTCCCTTGCTAATTTTAATATTGTCGTTGCCATTTCAAATGCAAGTTCGTTGTTGAATTTACTTAGTTCTATCTTCCTTAAAATATCATTATTCATATTGTGTGTATCTACAGTTTTAGTAGGATTTTTAGTTTGAGCTGTTAAAAGAGAAGCTGCAACTATTATTAAAGTAATTGATATTATGGTTCTCATGTTTTTCTTTTTTTTAATTATCTCTAACAGAGTCGGGGATATCCTCTGTTATTTTGTTGTATGTGCTGTGACACATTAAGATAAAATAATGGAGGGTATTCCTAGTTCTGGGCTGTGCTCCCGTAGGGAGCTCGTGCAGAACTAGGGGCTTGTCCCCGACTCTGTTCGAGTCGATCCGACCGTAGGGAGGATGGACTCGAACGGTTTGAATAAGCAACTGTTTTAATGGTGCTTATTTTTTGTTAACAAACGTATTGTGTTTCAATTTTACTTGAACTTCATTCGAAATAATTTTCCCTTCCCAAACATTTCCATCCTTTTCAAAAGCCTGTGTCACTGAATAATATGCTTTTATTTTTCCACTAATAATAGTATCTGTTTTTTCGATTTGAGAATTATTAATAGTCCAATGAGTTAGTTGAGGATTTAGTTTAAATTTCTTATAAGCTTCAATTTCGACAACTTTTGAAAATTCATTTTTCCAATTTAAAATCACTGGTTCAATTAATAGTTTTTCATTTTTTTCAGTTTCAAATAAAAAAGATATTTCTACAAGGCCTGATGGATTTACATTCTCCCAAATTTTTATTGTTTGAGCAGAATTATTTTCTAAATAGACCTCTATTCCATCAAGTTCGGGGAGAGTAATAATATCATCTACCTCAATAAAAATGTTCAGATCGGGAATTTTAGATGTATCACTATTCGATACCATATGCTTTTGGTTATTATTGTTTTGAAAATCACTACAACTTACTGTATAAAAGGTGATTGCAAATAAATATATAAGTAATCTCATTAGTTTTGTTTTATGTTTGTTAACAGAGTCGGGGATATCCTCTGTTATTTTGTTGTATGTGCTGTGGCACATTAAGATAAAATAATGGAGGATATCCCTAGTTCTGGTCTGTGCTCCCGAAGGGAGCTCGCGCAGAACTAGGGGCTTGGCCCCGACTCTGTTCGAGTCGATCCGACCGTAGGGAGGATGGACTCGAACATCTGTATATCCACCAGTAGCTTAAAATTTAGTAATTCACTTCAAAAGGGTTCGGATATCCAGCCAAAACAGTAGTTATATTAAAGTAGTGTAGATAACCAACCATTTTGGAGTTATACTAAGGCTATTCAAACCAAAAAGATTCCCTAATGTAATAAATAAACCATGAGTTTTTAATTTTTGATATAAACCCTTGTAGAATATTTTCATAGTCATTACAGCTTAACTCTTGCAAAATAGATAACTAGCTACCATAAGCACAAGTAACAAAAAAAGAACATTTTATATTACTCATAAGCTCCCCGTCTAAAATTTTCATTTTCTTATCTTCTGCTTTATTAAGAGTTACACAAAGCAGTTATGTAACTTAAAGAAACATTGATACTATTTAATGTAACTTTTGAGTAGAAAAATAGGATATGCATGTATTTCAACCAAAGAACAATCTTTAAACCTTCAAAAAGCTGCTTTGAAGAGAGGGGGTTGATTCCAATCATTCTATGCTCTCTAGGAATAAAGTCAGTCTGGTTAGGAAAAAAGCTCCCCTTATCAAAAGCTCTAAAACACAATGCTGCTAGTGTTGTTTCTCTATTAATTCCTCTCTCCGTCATAGTTTTCTTTAGAAGAAACTATAACCATACTTTTTATTCTAACAAAGAAAAGTTGTCTAAGACCAACAGAGTCCTAAGCCTTGTTTTTATTCCATTAAAATGAGAAAGTGACACTCATTGCATAGGTTTAGGCAGTTGAGCATCACTTTCTAATAAATGTTGATCTATTTTAATTCTTCTTGGGGAAGGGTTGTTGTTCCATCAAAGCGATTTGTGGGGGCACTTTATGTTTTATTTCTTAGAACAACAATGGTTATCATGGATTTTCTGTTGGGAAGAATGATTAGTTTTTAGCTTTCTCGTTTTTATTTTTCTTAGTTTTTCCGCTTAGTATAAAATACTGACGGAGTAAAAACAAATAAAGCATGAGTATTCTGGATTTTAAAAATGGGAAATAAATTAGAGGATTCGTGAATGCTTACCTTCGAAAAGTGAGGTGATGTCAAGCATTCATTAGAGTTTTTTTTCATACAAACGAGTTTTAAGGATTATTAATAAATTAAATAATGGATACCAGAATCTATAAAATAGATTTTTTATTCACTAGAAGGTTCTTATCTGTTTTTAAATGGCTTTACAGGTATGATAGTCACCATTAGTAACAGAAAAAATAATATTTTATTGCAAATTCTTTTATTTTTCTATTGATTAATACGGATTTCGGGTATAGAAAGTTCGCTTTTTCACTAAAAATCAATTTTATAAGTTGTTATTTGAAAATAATAACAAACAAAAAAGCGAGTCAACAATGAATTGTTAACTCGCTTTTTTGATTTAGTTTTATAGTAAAACCTATTTCCATTTAATATTACACCCCGCACTAGGGTATTGTTTCTCTGGCACAGCCTTGCCTTCTAGTAAGGCATCTAAAGCTGTTCTCAAGTCTGCTCCTGTTACAGGAACACCTGTATTTGGCCTAGAAGGTCCTAAACGACCGCGATAACGCAAAGCTAATTCTCCATCAAAGATATAGAAATCAGGTGTACAAGCAGCATCATACAATTTTGCCACTACTTGAGTTGCATCATATAAATAAGGAAAAGGGTATCCTTCTTCTTCTGCTAATTCCTTCATTTTCTCTGGGCTATCTTGTGGATATTTATCCACATTATTAGAACTAATCGCCACAAAAGCAACACCTTTTGCTTGATACTCTGTTGCTATTTTAACCAGCGCTTCGTTGATATGAATTACATAAGGACAGTGGTTACAAGTAAACATGATTACTGTAGCTTTGTCTGATTTGATATCATCCAAACTCATTTCTTGCCCACTAATGGTATCAAGTAATGCAAAATCAGGAGCCTGTACTCCTAGATCTAGCATATTAGATTCTGTTAATGCCATAATTATTACCGTGTATTTTAAAATTTGATGTCAATAGAGATTTTTTTTCATCAACGAAGAGAAAAGACCTTTTTTACCGTTCACCACAACGCTACTATTCCATGAACTTCGTTTTGTAATCACCTCTAATATTCTAAAAAGCTATTTTCTTAAACATAAGGCGGATCCAATTCTATTGTCGCCACAACCTGCGCATGATCGGACTCACAAGAATTAACTCGATCAGAAGCAAATGTTTGGTCAATGATGTGATCATTAAACGACTGTACATAAACAACACGTCCAACCCGTTTTGGGTTTTCACGAACAAGCTCTTGGCTCACTAAAATATGATCTAAACTTTCGTAATGGCCATTGTGAATGTGTGTATAATACACATCTTGTGATGACTGTCGTGCCTGAATATCTTTAGCATGATACAATAACGTATCCCAAACTTTGGCTTTGTGTTCTTTTGGCCAATAACGAGGAGGCTCCTCCCCTGAAATAATCCGAGTGGTCACTGCGGTATGCGTATCATTCAGATCCCCCAAAACAACCACTGGTGTATCCCTGTGTTCTAAGGTATCCATTAAAATAGTCCGTAAAGCATTGGCTTCTGTTGCTCTCAATAACAAAGAACGTGCCTTGCCTTTAGAAATTTCTAAGGCATCATGACGATCCACACCGTCTGGAATCAAAGGACGTTTTGATTTGAGGTGAGCTACAAATACTTCCACACTCAAGCCCTTGCGTAGCTCTACGCGTACCTTTAATATTGGCCTAGAAAATTCCTCAAAGGGAATGACCAAGCCCTCTACATCTAAACGCTCCATAAAATGCGTATGATTGCTACTTGCTTGTACTGGAAATCTAGAAACAAGTGCGACAGCTGGACTTCCACCTTTGCGAGCGCCCATTACTACAGTTGCCCCTTTGTATAGCGGATGGTCCTTTACCACTTCTTGCAAGGCTTTTTCGTCAAACAATTCTTGAAAACCAATAATATCTGCATCTAATTTTGTCAATTGAGCAGCAATCCAAGCTTTTTTATCCGCATATTCTGCTTCTGAATATTGCTGATCTCTATAAAAAACAGTGCTGGGCAGGGCTAAATTAAGCAAATTAAAAGAGGCCACTCTAAAATAGGTTTTTTCTCGTTTTGACGCTTCCATAGTATCCATTTAATAGGTGTTCTGAGGGAATTACTAATTAAAGTTTCCTTTATTTAGTAATTATAATTTTATGCGACTCTACATCGTTCTTACTTACAATATTAATAAAATTAACGCCTGAACACAATTCTGAGACATCTAATTGATAAGTTTGATCGCTAATATTGGGGTGAACTTGGCAACGTTTTCCACGGGCATCATAAATTTCAATGGTCACGGCTTCTTTGGGTAACGTTTTAAATTTTACGGTAACAAAGTTTTGTGCTGGATTCGGAGCCACTAAAGCCGTGTTGGTAGCGCGGTTAGGCACCTTAGTTACACCTATTACTCGGCTACTGTAGTTAGGAATAATAATACAGGTAGAACCATTGGCAGGACGCCACAACGGCACTCCTGCTGGCAACAAGGTTCCTTGATCGTCATCTAACAATTGTGGAACATTCACCATACTATCAGGATAAGGCACGACAGACTTAATTTGAATGCGTTGTTGGTTAATGTTAATAAAAAAGAAACCGCTCGTTTGCTCTACATCTTGGGTTACATCAGGAATAGGGGCATAAGCGGTCCGTGGAGGCGCTCCCCAAGAACCATCGCCAATAAAAACAGCGCCTAAGCTGTCCTCTCGAACCAACTTGTGATAACTAACCGCAGCACTGGTGTCATAAACCAGAGGGTAGGTTGTTTTAAGGACATGAGCATGGGATTCACATGCTAGACGAACATTGTATTGTTTAAATTCTTTGGCCCAGCAATCAATAAGGTCTGTTCTTGCGTTATAATTCGCATGTGGTACCATAGGTTGGTGGTATTGCACAATCTTCCAATAAGGTGTATTGGAAGGCATACTGTTTTGTTGTAAGTCATTAAT
Source organism: Aureispira sp. (assembly GCA_050633105.1). Taxonomy (GTDB): domain Bacteria; phylum Bacteroidota; class Bacteroidia; order Chitinophagales; family Saprospiraceae; genus Aureispira. The sequence continues at coordinate 5,746 of JBOEFW010000102.1, forward strand.
GAACCAGTTTTTCTGAATCACATCTGTACAAGCATCTGTTTCTGAATTAAGTGTATAAAAACGGAAAAGGTTGCCTCCAAAGTTGGTGGCGTAATAAATGTCTGTATTAGAAACATCAAACAATTTATCCAAATCTACCGCATCTTCATGGTTTCCCAAAGAATGTATAATAGGGGTAATTCGTCCATCTGGACCAATAGAAAGCATCCAATCATCCATCCAATCCCGCCAATCGTCTTCACTATCTGCGGTGAAAGGAATATCAAAATTGCGAATATAATCCCCAGTAAATGCGACAAAATCAGGGCGGACACGTCCTACAATAGTATTTAAATCTTGGCGAGTCTCTCGACAACCATCTTCCCAACAATTCGCATCTCCAATTCCTAAAAAAGATAAGCGTTTCCGTGAATCTCCTCCAGAAATAAATGAAATAGGTTGATTGGGGTCATCTGCTAAGGTCCTAAAAGAGTAACGATCGGAACTATCATTCGCATTGTACCGAATAACTACATAATAAACGGTACTTGGTTGTAAATTATTGAGGCGAGTAAAATAATGGCTTTCACCTTTGTGTGTCGTCGTGCGGTCTGTTGGTTGATTATTAGCATAGGCTGTAAAATTTCTACCATGATCAGTGGTATCATAATAAACTGTTCCTAATGTCCCTGACCACCCCAAACAAATGGTCGTAGCTGGATCATCTCTGTAGGTGGCGCGCAACCATTTAGGTTGGGCCAACAAAGGAAGTGTACAATACAAAAAGCTTACTAATAGAACAATGCGTTGGTTTGTTTTTATGGTCATAAAGTTGTGTCAATAATAATGATTGTTGGAAAAAGTATCCCTCAAAAGGGCGACTTAATATACAAATTTTTTATAAAAGATCCCGTATAAAAAGAGAGGAGCACCAATACGGCTGGCACAAAAATATGTCCTACTCAATAATTTTTATAGCTTTGCTCCTACGTATGAAAAAACTTCTCTTTGTAGGGCTACATCGCCCTGACCGATCTCCTTCACAACGGTACCGTTTTGAACAATTCCAGCCTTATCTGGAAGAACATGGTTATGTGGTTACTTATTTTTATTTGATTCGAGCGCAGGATGACCAAAAGTTTTATGGAGCTGGACATTATTTCTCCAAAGCTTTTATACTATGTCGCAGTCTGCTCTTACTGATTTTGTTGTTGTTTCGAGCAGGGCGCTATGATTTAATTTTTGTGCAACGAGAGGCATTTATGCTGGGGACGGTCTTTTTTGAACGGGCTTTAGCAAAAAAAGCCCCCTTAGTTTATGATTTTGATGATGCTATTTGGTTGCAGAATGTCTCCGCAGGGAATCGTGCCCTTAGCTTTTTGAAGGACGCTAAGAAGACTGAAAAATTAATTGCCTTAGCCGATTTAGTTTTGGCAGGCAATCAGTATCTAGCAGACTATGCACGTCCTTTTAATGATAAGGTCGCTTTAGTCCCTACTGTTGTAGACAGTCAAAATTACACCCGCATCCCTCCTTCTCCTTCTCCTTCTCCTTCTCCTTCTAAAGATCGAATTTGCATTGGTTGGAGTGGAAGTTTTTCTACCATTCCTTATTTTGAATATGCCTTGCCAGCTTTGCGTATTCTAAAAGAGCGTTATGGTGCGCGTATTTATTTTAAGGTCATTGGAGATGCTTCTTATTCTAATAAAGAACTCGATATACAAGGTGTTGCATGGTCTAGTGCTACAGAAGTAGCTGAACTTTCAGAAATTGATATTGGTATTATGCCGCTTCCTGATGATGAGTGGACCAAAGGGAAATGTGCCTTAAAAGGCCTTTTATATATGTCATTAGAACAAGCAGCTGTCTTGTCTGATGTTGGTGTTAATGGTACCGTGATTAAGGATGGTGTTGATGGTTTTGTTGTGACGACAACCGAAGAGTGGGTCGAGAAAATTGCCTTGTTAATTGAAGATCCTAGTTTGCGCCAACAAATGGGACAACAGGCTCGCCAAACGGTTCTAGATCGCTATTCTGTCCGCTCAGAACAAGAACACTTACTCACCTTATTAAATTCGGTTCTAAAAGAAGTCTAAATACGCAATTGTTACCGCGTGCTCAAGCAACCTTTACTCCTTTCTATTGTTTTATTATAACAGCTCTTTTGATAATAAAGTAGCTTTGCTTTTAGCAGAATATTCTTTTTGTACTTTTATTTAAAGTAGAACAAGGAATCATTGCTGCCTTACCTAAAGCTTCTCTTCAAATAATTTCTATTTATGGATTTTCAAGCCATTGTTGATTGGGATTTAAACATTAAGCGTTTTGCCCAACGCCCTTTTTTAATTTCAGGTCCCTGTAGTGCAGAAACCCGAGAACAAGTTCTACAAACCTGTCGACAAATTGCTCCTCTGGGCGTAGATATGCTGCGAGCTGGCATCTGGAAACCAAGAACACGCCCTGGTTCTTTTGAAGGATTAGGCGCAGTAGCTTTACCTTGGCTTCAGGAAGCAGGACAAGAAACAGGCCTTCCTACTTGTTGCGAAGTTGCGACTCCCGCTCATGTAGAAGCGGCTTTAGCACACCAAATAGATGCGCTTTGGATTGGTGCGCGCACCACGGTAAATCCTTTTGCTGTCCAAGCAATAGCTGATGCCTTAAAAGGGGTAGATATCCCTGTTCTTATCAAAAATCCTGTGAACCCTGATTTAGAACTATGGGTTGGGGCGATTGAACGGGTTTATGGAGCGGGTATTCGAAAAATAGCAGCCATCCATCGAGGGTTTTCTGTGTATAATGCTCCAAAGTACCGCAACCAGCCGCAGTGGGAGATTCCAATTGAATTGCAACGTCGTTTACCCAATTTAGAGATCATAGGCGATCCTAGCCATATTGCTGGTCGTAGGGACTTACTCCATGAAGTAGCGCAACAGAGTTTAAATTTGAATTTTAATGGCTTAATGATTGAAAGCCATATCGCTCCTGATGAGGCTTGGAGTGATGCCAAACAACAAGTAACCCCTGAAGGTTTAGCAAGCTTGCTTGATCGGCTTATTTTACGCCAGCGTGATACAGACAATGCGGATTATGTGCAGCATATTGAGCAATTGCGTCATTTGATTGATGATTTTGATACCCAAACCTTAGCATTGCTCTCCAAACGGATGGATGCTGTTCGTGAAATTGGCGAACAAAAGCGCATTAGCAATATTGCCATTTTTCAAATTGATCGCTGGCTCAATGTTCGGGAAAGCGCCCTTAATAAAGCTAGCGAATCGAACTTGTCAACTACTTTTGTAGAAGATATTATTAACAGCATTCACAAAGAATCTATTCGTCAACAGACCGCTATTATGAAAGAGGGAGAGTAAACGTTCTCTTTCTTCAGAAGAGAAAACCTCTTGCGTATAATTCATAAAAAAGAGAAAAGCCATTCCGATCGTAGATCGGAATGGCTTTTTATAATAGTATACTTCACACTTGCAGGCAAGTGCTAAGGCATTACTTTACAGTAAAACGCTTAGTAGAAGTACCTTTCTCTGTTTTAGCAGTAATCATGTAAACACCAGCAGCCATTTCGCTTACATCAATGCTTTGAACATCATTTGTTACATTGTTGCTTTGGATCATGTTTACTACACGACCAGTCATATCAGTAACGATGTAAGTAACATCTGTTGCATTTTCTAGAGAAAACTCTACATTCAATACAGCAGTAGCAGGATTTGGATAAACGCTAAAGTCAGCGCCTTCTAGATCATTTACAGTAGATACTGCAATTTTATTACTACGTCCAGTAATGTAAAGACCAAGAGCAGGTACTTGATCAGAACCAAATCCAATCCAGTTCCAACTTACTGCACCAGCAGCATCTTCTGTATTCAATGGAGATGGGTTGATAATAGTATCAGGTACTGATTGACTAGCATTCATGTAGTAGTTAATACGGTTTTCACCTCCGATCCATGGAACATCATCAGAATCAAATGTTGCAACACCACCAGTCAAACTAGGCTTAGTTTGAACAGAAATGTAGTAAAATGCATTATCTTCTAACATTCCTAGAGGAGTACCAGTAGCAGCATCAACAAAACCAGTTACAGTAGTACGACCATAATCACCAGCAGCAGTACCAGTAGTACCTAAACCAGTCAATGGAATCGTAGCCAAACCAATCTGTGTCAATAAAGTACCATCGCTTAATGTACCACCAGAAACAGCTCCAGCATCCATTTTGTAAACATTACAGAACATAGTCTGTGAAGCAGCGCCGCTAAATCCATTGGTCAAACGGTAACGGAAAGATACAGAATCCAATGTTACAGTATCTGTAGTACCATTAGGGAAGTAATATACTGTACCATATTCCCATCCAGCATAAGGACCTCCACCTGGGAAGATACCTGTTGAAGCACCTACACCACCATTCGCGTCGTTACGAGCGTTAGAGATGTATGCAGAATTAGTTACACCAGTAGTAGATTGAGTAGTTACTGTGAAAATGTGTCTTACAGTATCATTACTTGTGTTACCATCAGTGTTGTTGTGAGAAGCCCAGTAAGTTACTTGGTAATCACCTCCGTTTGGACGAGTCATGATGAAATCAATGTTGTCTAACAACTCAATGTTCACCACACCTTCTGCATCACCTGCAACCAATGTATCTAGATCCAAAGAATCACGGTATACACCAGCAGTAACAGCACCTGTCAAAGCATCTTGGTAATCAATTCTCATGTGTAGTTTTGGAGAAGCTGAAGGTAAGATATCACTACCACCTAAGTTGATAACTCTACCACCAAACAACCATTCTCTCAAATCTGTAGGATCTAAGTTTGACAAAGCAATGTTACGACGTCCACCAACTTTTACGTTGTCACCAGCATCCAATACAGAAGTACCAGCAGCGTAAGCGTTACCCATAGCAATATCAAAATCAGGAGCTACTTCAAGGCTGATATCATCTACAATAAGGAAGTAGTAATCGCCATCAAAAGTAAATCTCACACGACATTGAGTCAAGTTAGTTGCACCAGCTGTTACCGTTGGAAACAAAATACGAGCATTACCTTGTGTCAAATCAGCTACAGAGCTTTTGAAATCAGAATCTGTCCAAGTAAGACCATCATCAATAGAGATTCCTACTTGCATATTAGATGCACCATTGAAATCTCTGTAGAAAGCAAAAAATTCTGCTACGATAGCAGTATTAACGTTACCTGTTAAATCGATTCTTGGAGAAATCAACTCTCCTCGGTGAGGAGAAGGAGATGTTCCTAGACCAAAGTTACCAGGAGTACCAGCATTGTCCAAGAAATCAGAATCAAAAATAGCTACACCATTGGCCGCAGAAGCAGAACCTACAGCAGTAGTTCCTCCCCAATAAGCACCTTGAGAGTAACCTAATGTACTGCGTGTCCAATAAGCAGCACCAGGAATGTTTACCCCACCACCATCACTAACAGATAGAGCAGTCCATGAAGTAATATTATCACCAGGAGCGTAGGTACCAGCTTGTACGAAAGCGTTGGCAAACTCACCGTCAGCAGAACCAGTAGTCGACCCTGCACCCCAGACTTTAATTTGCGCGTCAGCTGTAGCCCCCAACATAAAGAAGGCAACAAGCAACGCTGAAATGCGTGTAAGATTAATTTTAACCATAATAGATTTGTACTTTAATAAAAAAATATAATAATGTGCAAAACATTGCACTATTAAACATTTTGATGTACCTCAAATTTGGAAAGTTAACTTGACGTACAATACCTAAAAGTAGGTGTTTTTTTCTAAAAAAAAGTCATTGCTCTTAATAATTTTCCCAACAATTACTTTTCCTTGACTGATTTCAAAAGCATATTAAACAAAACATTGCGACTTTTTATTCTTCGTTGTATTCACTTAAAAGTCTTTGCTTATTTACCGCAACAACTCCAACTCGTTCACAGACTTGTCCTCCTCCAATGTTCGCTAACTTCAAGATAGTTTCCCATTGCAATTGCGCTGCAACAGCTACCGCTACAACACTAATAACAGTGTCTCCAGCTCCACAAACATCAGCGATCGCACGCTCCTTGGTTGGCATCCAAATTGCTTTTTCAGAAGCCGTAGCATAAAGCCCTTTAGGTCCCAAAGTAATCAGTGTATGACTATTGCCTAAATGTTGCTGCACTTTTTCTGTTGCTTGTTTTAAGGTAGCAACAGAAGGAGTACGCTCATTGATAGAAAGCCCTAATCCTTCATTGATTTCCCGAAGATTGGGTTTAAACCAATCAATTCCTTTATAAGACAAAAAATTTGTCTTTTTGGGATCTGCCAAAGTAGTAATGTTCCTCTTTTGAGCCAACGCGATTAATTTTTCAATTAAAAACGCTGTCAATAATCCTTTATTGTAATCTTGTAAAATTAAAGCATCAATAGATTCTTCTAAAAAAATCTGTTCTACTTTTTCTACTATTTTTTGTTGCAAAACCTCATCAATATCATGCGTGTTCTCATAATCATAACGCACTAATTGTTGTTGTCTTGCCATCACCCTTGTCTTAAGGGTTGTTCTTCTGGTGGGGTCAGAAAATAAATAGTGTTTTTTGATGTTGGATTCTTCTAACAAATTTATCATTTGATGATGTCCTTCATCTTGTCCTGTAATAGAAAGCAAATGTGGGTTTGCTCCCAACGCTTGGATATTTAAAGCTACATTAGCCGCGCCTCCTAAGCAATAACGCTCCTCTTCGTGCAACACCACAGGTACAGGGGCCTCTGGCGAAATGCGTTCGACCTTACCAATTAGGTAATGGTCTAGTATAACGTCTCCAACTACTAAAACGTTCAAAGTGTTGAAAGAATTTTCTAAAATTTTTTCTCTCACTTAGAGATTTTTTTTGTTGAGGTCCGCCAATTCTTCTATTGCCGTGTATAAATTCTTGATAATAGTAGATTGCTGTACCATACTCTCTCTCAGATCACTAACCTCTTCTCTCAAAATATTTTTAATATTTTGAGGAGAGGGTAAAAAGGGACTGATTTTAGCACGTACATACCAGATCTCTCGAACATTATTTAAAGAAACAATAAACGGGTCATAATAAGCATTATCCGAAAAAAGCTGCAATGTTTTCTCTTCTTTAGAATAAGCAGCGAGTCGTTTGACGAGTACTTCTCCTTTTGTTACTACAACATAAACGTAATTCTTCTTTACTGCTGTTTCCCACAAAGATGGCTCCAAATAACTACAAATCACCTTATCTCCCTCAAATAAAGTGGGTTCCATACTATCGCCTGCTACATCAAAAGAGCGATGTGTTCCTACTTTATATTTATAATCAGGCAGAGAATAAGAGGGTAAATTTTGAATAAAACTCGGATCACCTAAATCTGACGCGTAACCAACTTGAGCAGGCATAGGTACATGCACAATTCGCTCATCATTTTGTGGATCGGTTACAATTGTCAATACTCGAAATTCTTCTCGCATCTCCTCTTGCATAAACATTGGGCCATTGCCTGTAAAGATATATACAGGATTGATCTTATAGGTTTCAATCGCTTTGCGCAATAATTCAATGGTAACATCTCTACGCTTTTTTAGAATTTCACTTAAGCTCTGTGGTAAATAGTCTAAAGACAAAGCAAATTGACGACTAGATCGAACACGTCGATCGTTTTTCAATTTATTATGACACTCGATAAAGCGTTGTGTTACAATGCTATTCATAGTTCTCCTTTTACAGTATTCATACTATTATCACGGATGACACTAGGTGAAATTTAATGATCTTGCGTATGCAATCTACGCAAATGAATTATAGGGGTAAAGGTAACAGTTTTGAAAGAATTCCCAATAGTTGACGCAAATAAATTAAACTTCCCCTATTTGTTGTTGTTATAATTTACTTTTTTATAAGCAGGCTGTTGCCAAATTAATAGTTTTTGGGCATTTTATAGAAACTTATTAACATTTTGTCATATTCTCATCAATAAATCTCTACGGAGCCTACATTATCCTACAAATAATGTATTTTACTGAAGAGTTAACAGAGTAATTGTCGAAACAATATTTTCAAGAAAACAGTACTAGTCGTATGAAATACAATCTACTTATCGGACTATTTTGTTGGATGAGCCTAACCGCAGCCGCTCAAACAATAGAAGTTCAACCAACCATTCAGGCCTTTTTAGACCAAGAACACAAAGGGCTTTCCTTAGAGCGTTCTGATGTAAACAGCTGGATTATTAGCAGTCAACATCGCTCTAAACAAAGTGGTGTCACACATGTCTACATACAACAAACCCATCAGGGTATACCTCTATTTAATGGAGTGGCCAACTTTGCACTCAAAGATGGAAAAGTGGTCAGCATGGGGAATCGTCTAGTGCCACAAATAGCCAACAAAGCAGGCCAGCAACAAGCAACTGTTTCTCCTCAACGCGCTATAGAATTGGCTGCAACAGCTTTAAACTTGCCTAGTCCGCAAGCGTTAGAAGTTGTTAGTGTCATTGACGCGCATCGTTTTGAATATGGAAAAAGTAATATTTCCCTAGAAGACATTCCTGTACAATTGCTTTATTGGTTAGACGCCAACGAAGAATTACAATTGGTTTGGGATTTATCCATTTATCAATTGGATGCTCAACACTGGTGGTCGGTTCGTATCGATGCTCAAACTGGTGCTTTATTAGATAAGAATGATTGGGTCTTGCATTGTCAATTTGATGGAATGCCTGCACACCAATGTTCTCATAAAAACAATAGTCCTTTAGCTTCTCCAACAATGGCCTCGCCCAACAGTGCAGGCCCTAATCAATACCGTGTTATTGCTCTACCTGCAGAAAGTCCTTCTCACGGGCCAAGTGTAGTTATCAATGATCCACATGATAGCCTTCCTTCTCCTTTTGGATGGCATGATGTGAATGGGGTTACAGGAGCAGAATACACCATTACTAGAGGTAATAATGTACATGCTTATGAAGATACTTTAGATAACAATGCTCCAGGGGGCAGCCCTGATGGAGGCCTTACCCTAGATTTTGCTGTTCCTTATGTCAATGCAGCTCCTCCAGTGAACAATTTAGCTGCTGCAACTGTCAATTTATTCTACATGAATAATATGATGCATGATATTTGGTACCGCTATGGCTTTGATGAAGCTAGTGGTAATTTCCAAACCAACAACTATGGTCGTGGTGGCTCCGCAGGAGATTATGTACGAGCAGAAGCACAGGATGGAAGTGGGACTAGTAACGCCAATTTTGCAACCCCTCCAGATGGCAATCGCCCCCGTATGCAAATGTATATCTGGCCAATGGGTAGTAGTACAGGACATTATTTAACCGTTTCAGCCCCAAGTAATTTAGCAGGTACCTATTTAGCAGCCAAAGCTTCTTTTGGACCGTTGCTTCCTGCCATTCCATTATCGGCGGATTTAGTCTTGATAGAAGATGCAATCGCACCAAGTGCAGATGGTTGTGATAGTATCTTGAATGGTAGTGTTTTGAATAATAAGATTGTATTAATAGACCAAGGAATTTGTGGCTTTGGAGACAAAGTAGAAGCCGCGCAAAATGCTGGTGCCGTTGGAGTTGTTATTGTTAGCAATTTAGGTTTTCTATTTGTTATGTCTAGCAGTAACCCCAATATTACTATTCCTTCTATTATGGTACTGCCTAGTACGGGTAATAATTTAAAAACAGCCTTACAAGCTGGAGTTGTTACTGTTGCCCTCAGTAATGCAGGCATTAGTGACAAGGACAGTGATTTTGACAATGGGATTATTGCGCATGAATATGGACATGGTATTTCTAACCGTTTAACAGGTGGAGGAGCCGCTTCTAATTGTTTGCGCAATGCAGAACAAATGGGAGAAGGTTGGTCAGATTGGTTTGGTTTAATGTTAACCATAGAACCAGGAGATCAAGGGTCAGATATTCGCGGAATTGGAACCCATGTAACGGGAGAACCTACCACAGGAACAGGTATTCGCCCCGCTCCTTATTCTACCGATCGTTCGATCAACAACTATACTTATGCCAATTCTAATAATTCTAACATCTCACAGCCACATGGCGTTGGTTTTATCTTCGCTACTGTTTTATGGGATTTAACATGGGAATTGGTTGACTTTTATGGAGGAACACCTGACCCCGATTTATTTAATGGTACAGGTGGCAATAACATAGCTATGAACTTGGTCATAGAAGGTTTAAAATTGCAGCCTTGTAGTCCTGGTATGATTGATGGTCGAGATGCTATTTTACAAGCAGATCAGTTATTATATAATGGTGCCCATGAATGTATTATTTGGGAGGTTTTTGCAGCACGTGGCTTTGGTTACAGTGCGAGTCAAGGAAGTTCTGCTAGTCGTTTGGATCAAGTAGAAGCGTTTGACATTTCGCCTGTTTGTATGGTGGCAGCAGCGCCACCTGTAGCCTCGTTTGTACCTAGTGCGTTAAACAGTTGTGCGGTTTCTGTTAGTTTCCAAGATTCTAGCTATTCTACTCCTCATCAATGGTTCTGGAATTTTGGGGATGGTGGTACTTCTACCGATCAAAATCCAACCCATACTTATGCTCTTAATGGTCCCTATACCGTACGTTTGATTGTTAGTAATAACATGGGAAATGACACCGCTTATCAGCAAATTACTATTACTGCTCCTCCTGCACCAATTGCTTTAGACGATGAAGTTTGTTTAACAGATACAGCGACATTAGTTGCTTCTGGTACAGGTTATATACAGTGGAAAGATATTTCCAATAGAATCATTCACCAAGGCGACACCTTGCTCATTCCATCTTTAGGTTCTGTACAGACCTATTATGCAGAGAATGTGACCAATGCACCTCTACAGACGGTAGGTCCAGCAGATACCAGTATTGGTACTACTTTTATTAATAATTCTGACGCTTATTATGGTGCGCTCAATTTTAAAGCTCAACAAGCCTTAGAGTTGGTTTCAACAGAAGTTTATTCCACCCGCTCTGGTCTAAGTACATTCTTCTTATCTAGTGGAAAAACAACCAATGGTGCCACAGCAACTAATATTATTGATGCGGTCACTGTGTTCTTACAAGTAGGACAGCAACAAATCAACTTAAATTTAAATGTTCCTGATACAGGCTGGTACAGCCTTAGTGCAGAGGATGTGAGTTTGGTTAGTAATAATTCTGGGGTCATGTATCCTTACACGATACCAGGTTTAATTGAATTGGCCTCCTCCTCTGCGGCGGATTCTATAGGCTCCCATCATTATTTTTATGATCTAATCGTACGCCAGAAGCCTTGTGTCTCTTTACCTGATACTGCCTTAGCTTATCCTGTTAACAGTGCTTTTACTTATACTGATACCAATAATACCTACTATTTTGTGGATCAATCCTCAGATGCTAGAAGTTGGTTCTGGGATTTTGGAGATGGCAATACCTCCACCCAACAAAACCCAGTACATACATACGCCAATGGCAATCCACGTACGATAACATTGACCATTAACAATGGCTCTTGTTCTAGTAGCCAGAATACCACGGTTATAATTGGTGTTCATGAGCCTAATTTCACGCCGCCAACTATCAGCATTTATCCTAATCCTACCAATAATTGGGTAGCAGTAGATTTGAGCCGAGCGACCAAAGAAGATTTAACCTTACAAATTTATACCATCACAGGGCAAGTCTTACAAACCGCTACCCTCAAAGCAGGCACTGCTGCCTTCACTTTAGATGTAGAAGATCTGCCTAGTGGTATTTATAATGTCCATATTCAAGGATTACAGTTTAGTGAGAGTCGTTTATTACGCGTTGAGTAAAATGGATGTTGGTTCATTATCGGACGGTTAGTAATCGTTAACTTGCTCCAATAATTTCATCCATAAAGATATAGATTTGTACGGTGTGGTTCCGTCTCTGGTATTGCCAGAGATGGTGCTGCACTTTTTTATTATTCCCCTTTCTTCATCCTTCACACAAAGCTACTTTCTTAAGAAAATGTTATGAAAGCACTCTATTTTTAATGATCCTCTCCTAATAAATGACAAAGTAAATGGTAGTCTATTCTCTGACTTTCATCGAATATTTCCTTCCTTCTGTCGAACTCCTGTCAAAACAATACACTAAAGTTGTTGCTCAAACACTACCCTCACCAACAATAATTCTACAAAAGTTAACTTTTACACAACAAAAGTGTATTTTTGAGATAAATTGCAAGCACTACCCCCCACTGGCTTGATTTTTCTTTATCTCAAATATCGTTTTTAAGCGTATGAAAAGATTATACTGGACAGGGCTCATGCTGCTCTGTAGTGTACTTTCACTAAGTGCACAAAATCAACAAGACCTTATTCAAGGTTTTCTCAATCAACACCATGCCCAACAAGGGCTTACCAAGGCAGATGTCGCCAATTGGCAAGTTAGTAGCCAACATCAATCGAGTACTAGTGGAGCAACACATGTTTACTTCCACCAAATGTACCAAGGGATTAAGGTCGCTAATGGAACAGCCAATGTTGCCATCAAAGATGGAAAGGTACTTAGTATGGGAAATCGTTTATTGGATCATTTGCAAGCACGCATCCAATACACCAGTCCTGCTATTAATCCAATAGAGGCTATTCAAAAGGCAGCAATTGCTTTAAAAATTGAAGCACCGAACAACTTACGGGCATTAGAACCAATTAGTAGCCATCATTTTATTTACAACAAAGGGGGCATTTCTAAAGAAAACATTCCTGTAGAACTGGTATATTATTCTACAGAAGACAAGAAAGTTCACTTGGCTTGGGATCTATCTATTTATGTTTTAGATGGAGAGCATTGGTGGTCCGCTAAAGTTGATGCTCAGACAGGAGAATTATTAAACGCTACCGATTGGGTTGTTCACTGTAACTTCGATCATGGAGGATATAAAGCAGGACGCCATAAACACGTGCGGCACACGCCTAGCCAGCCCAATTCAGCTCCTGAACAACTACAACAGCCTGACCAGTACACCGTATTTGCACTTCCTTTAGAAAGTCCAAATCACGGTAATCGTACTATGGTGACTAACCCTGCTAACATATTAGCGTCTCCTTATGGATGGCACGATACAGATGGCGTAACAGGAGCAGAATACACCATTACTCGTGGGAATAATGTCTATGCTTACGAAGATACCAGCGATATAGATGGCCCAGGTTTTAGTCCAAATGGCAACGCTGTTCTAGAATTTAACTTTCCTTTTATCGTAAATAATAATCCTGGTGCTTATCAATCTGCTGCTATTACCAACTTGTTCTATTTGAACAATATGATGCACGACATTTGGTACCATCATGGTTTTGATGAAGCCAGTGGTAACTTCCAAACCAACAACTACAATCGAGGAGGGCTTGGATTTGACGAAGTACAAGCAGAAGCACAAGATGGAAGTGGCACCAACAATGCCAATTTTGCCACTCCTGGAGATGGCAACCAACCAAGAATGCAGATGTATATCTGGAACAACAATGTAGCGGGCAATTATTTAGTAGTCAACAGTCCTTCAGGTGTTGCGGGTAATTATAATGCAATTGGTGCTAGCTTTGGAACACCTTTGCCTTCCATTCCTATTACTGCTGATTTAGTCTTAGCAATAGATGGTACTGCTCCCTTAAACAATGCCTGTGAACCAATCATAAATACCGCCGCATTAACAGGTAACATCGCTGTTATTGATCGTGGAACCTGTTTCTTTACTCAAAAGGTATTAGAAGCGCAAAATGCAGGAGCAATAGCAGCAATTATTGTTAACAATTCAGGAACCAGTATCCGTTCTCTTACAGGATTTGATCCTAATATTACTATTCCTTCGGTAATGATTTCACTTCCCGATGGCAATATACTCAAAGCACAATTGCAAAATGGGCCGATTAATGCCAGTCTGAGCAATGCAGGAACGTCCAATGGTATCGTCACAACGGATAGTGATTTTGACAATGGTGTTATTGCACATGAATATGGTCACGGTATCTCTAACCGCCTCACAGGAGGAGGTAGCAATAGTAATTGTTTGTTCAATGCCGAACAAATGGGGGAAGGATGGAGCGATTGGTTTGGTTTGATGATTACTATGGAGCCAGGAGATGCAGGAACTGATGGACGTGGAATTGGTACCTATTCTAGCAATCAAGCGATTACTGCAACAGGTATTCGCCCCGCTGCATATTCTACTGATTTTGCCATCAACAATTACACTTATGCCGCCTCTAACAACGCCACACAAATTTCGCAACCACACGGCATCGGATTCATTTTCGCAACCATGCTTTGGGATTTAAACTGGGCTCTAATCAATCAATATGGTGGTACCCCTGATCCCAATCTCTATACAGGTACAGGAGGTAATAACATTGCCATGAAATTAGTCATTGAAGGCATCAAATTACAACCTTGTAACCCAGGAATGGTGGATGGCAGAAATGCGATTCTACAAGCCGACCAATTGCTTTATAATGGTGCACACCAATGCTTAATTTGGGACGTTTTTGCCCGACGTGGCTTAGGATACAGTGCCAATCAAGGAAGCCCCTATAGTCGTTCAGACCAAACAGAAGCCTTTGATGTACCTCCTTCTTGTCAAATCATTACACAAGCCCCTATAGCAGGTTTTGTAGTCGATAGCAACAGCACTTGCAACCTTTTTTCATTCATAGATACGAGTGCTAACTTTCCTCAATCTTGGTTATGGCGCTTTGGAGATGGCGATACCTCCACCCTTCAAAACCCAACACATTTCTACCACACCACAGGTATTTATACCGTACAATTAATTGTCACTAACAGTTTAGGGCAAGATTCTACCACACAAACAATTACAGTTACTCTACCCAACGCACCACAACTTAGTGATTTGGAAGTTTGTGCAGGAAGTACTGTTGCCATCCCTGTTGGAAACATTTCAGGGATGGCCCGTTGGCGTAATGCAATGGACAGCATCATTCACATAGGTGATACTTTATCCATTGCTAATATCACCACCACTCAAACTTACAGTGTAGAAAATACAGAGGTAGACAGTATCAAAAAAGTTGGCTCCCTTGCATATACAGCTGCAAGTGGTGCTATAACAGGTGGATACAACGGGTTAAGTTTTTCCGCTGAACGCTCTGTAGAAGTAGTTTCTGCTGTTGTTAATGCCAATTCTGCTGGGCCAAGGACTTTTATTTTGTCTAGAAATAGTGGAAGAAGTACCGCCTTTGGAAACCTACCTGCAGCAGCTGATATTATAGAACAAGTCACCATTAATTTGGTAGTAGGCGTGCAACGTGTTAATCTAAATTTTACCATTCCTAATGCAGGATATTATAATATTGGTGTTGATGGCAATGGTCTATTTTATGATTTAGGTTTTAATCCACCTACATTCCCATATACGCTTCCAGGTTACCTGACTCTCACAAGTTCTATTTATCCTAGTTTTCCAACAGAATACTACTATTTATACGACTTAGAAGTCCGCAAACCAACTTGTGTTTCCGCTAAGGATAGCTTTACCATTACTCCTATAGCCAGTAACTTTACCTTTAGCAATACCAGTGGTACCTTCACCTTTACAGATGCTTCTGTTGGAGCGACCTCTTGGTTATGGACCTTTGGTGATGGAGACAGTTCTACGGTCCAGAACCCTGTTCATGCCTATACTAATGTAGGTACTTATACCATTTCCTTAACCATTAACAATGGTCTTTGTAGCAGTACACAAACCGTTACCATAACAGTTATTGCAATTAATGATCGCCAAAAAACTCAATTGAGCATGGCGTTATTACCAAACCCTAGTTCTACTAAAACTACCTTGTTATTAGGGCAAGCGTTAGAAGAAGTTGTACAAGTACAAATATTGGATGTAACAGGCAAAGTTTGTCAACAGCATTCTCTGCCTCAAGGGCAAACCAGTTTGGATTTGAATGTATCCAAGTTGCCTGCGGCCGTTTATTTTGTACAATTAAAAGGCAGCACCTTTAAAGCAACTCAGAAATTAGTCGTTGAATAAGGCTAAACAGATCATAGCTTTACTATAAATAAGGCGCTATTGCTATTCCAAAAGGAACATTTAGCAATAGCGCCTTTCTTGTTGTTGTTATTCCTCTATTCTAATAAAGATCACCATGCCTTCTGTTCTCCTCCTCCAATTATTTTACGTACTTTCAAGCTATTCTAATAACAAACACAACAGATCAAATAAAACAAGTCATACATGGATTTGAATCTAAAAGGCAAACGAGCAATGGTTTGCGGAAGTACACAAGGTATTGGGCAAGCAGCAGCCTTAGAGTTGGCAGCCTTAGGCGCTAGTATTACGTTAGTAGCCCGTAATCAAGAGCGTCTGGAGGAAACGCTAACGCAACTAGACCAACAACAAGGACAGGAGCACGCCATTATTGTAGCAGATTTCTCTAATCCCGATTTATTAGCCCAACAATTGGCTACTTATTTTGAGGACGATAAGATTGTTCACATCCTTATTAATAATACAGGAGGCCCTCCAGGCGGCCCTATTGCAGAAGCGAGTACAGACGCATTTCTAGCAGCCTTTAATATGCACTTGATTTGTAATCATATCTTAACCAAAGCGGTCAAAGGAGGCATGCAACAAGCAGGATATGGCCGAATCATCAATGTAATTTCTACCTCTGTAAAGCAACCACTTAATGGATTAGGAGTCTCCAATACTACTCGTGGAGCTGTTGCCAGTTGGGCCAAAACCATGGCCAATGAATTGGGTCAGTTTGGTATTACCGTTAATAATGTCTTACCAGGAGCAACCAATACTGCACGCCTTCAGTCCATTATTAGCAACAAAGCCAAAAAACTAAATACCAGCATTGAAACAGTAGAAGAGCACATGAAAAGTATTGTTCCTGCTCAACGTTTTGCGGAAGCCAAAGAAGTGGCTAGTGCTATTGCCTTTTTGGCTACTCCTGCTGCAGCCTATATCAATGGAATTAATCTACCAGTAGATGGTGGACGCACAAAGTCCTTATAAAACAAGTTGTTTAAACGCCAATAATAGTTGAACAACGCTATTAATATCCATAAAAAACGAGGCGTCAGATTGTTCCGACAGCCTCGTTTTTTATATTAATAGCTATCAAAAAATTAAAATCTTTGGTTAGGCATCAAAAGGCCAACTTCTCCACCATTCCTCTAGCGCATAATCAACAGAGGACAAGTCACTTCGTGCAATAAGTGTCTAGCAGTGCTCAAACGAAATAGACGCTCAAAGAAATTCTTAGGTGGACTATAAGCCATCAATAAATCAATATTTTGCTCTGCCAAAAAATGTTGAATTCCTTCAGGAACAGTAGCTCCTTGTAATTCGTGATAGCCGGCCTTTCTATTATCAGGCAAACTAGACAATAAACTAGAAACTTCCTCTGTCGTTGCTTTGTCCTTTTGGTACACATGTACCAGATGTAACGCCGCTTCAAAAAAATCAGCTACTTGCACCGATACCTGCACACGATCGGTATTTTCTTTACTAAAATCGGTGGCATAAGCAATCTCTTTAATTGGGCGAAAAAGTGCTTTTTCTGGTAAAACCAAAAGTGGGCAAGAGGCCGTAGAACCTACTATAGTCGTCACACTTCCAAATATATTTTCTAATAAATTATGTTCTCCTTTTGTAGGCATCACAATCAGATCAATAGCATGGCTCTTACTAAATGCCACAATTTCATCCTCCGCCATACCTACTGCAGCATGAGCATGGATGTCCAACCCTGCCGTCATTTCTTGTTCTCCTGATTGCTGTAAATGTGCAAAACGCCCCAATTTTAAATGGGCATATTTCTTCCGTTCTTCTATCATTTTGTACGCAATAGCATCCGTTACAGGGGCTCCAAAATCAATCCGATAAACATGCAATACATGCACACTAGCGCCCAACTGTTGAGCCAGTTGTAAACAATAGTGATAACCTAATTTAGAACGTTCTGAAAAATCAGTAGGATACAAAATATTCTTGATAGCCTTCATAATACTTAATATTAGTGAGATAGTTTCAATAGCAATTCTTTTCAGCAATCATTGCTCTTACAAAAACAATATAATACAAAATCATAGTTAGAATAGCAATTCTGGCGTTGATTCTAATCCTATTAGAAGGTGATTTAGATCATCGACTAAACTGATTAAGCTCTTGTTTTTTTGTTTGGTAAAGCGCGATCTTTGTAATACAAGGAAAGAATAAAGATTCTTGTTGTTTTGACAACAATCACTATAAATTATAATGACTATGAAAGAGTTTCTCACGTTGATCACCTTATTATTGGTCCTTGCCAATGGAGTGGCTGGACAAACTCAAAAGACATTAGTTAAAACATTGGCCTTAACTCCTACCACTGAAAGCCTACAATTCCACTTCCCTGCCACCGTGGAAGTCAAAGAATGGGACAACCCGACTCTACGTTTGGTGACTACCGTTGATGCGAATGTCGGTCCTAATGTATTAAAAGCCTTGGCAGCCGCTGGTCGTTATGGCTATACCACCACCACCCAATTAACAACAGGTGTAACAACAGTTACTATGCCTAAAATAGAGGTAGAAATCATTATTGGTGGGTATCCCTTAGAAGATCAATTACAAGTATTGGTTTATATTCCTAAAGGTATGAATTATAAAGTTGTTGGTGCCAATAACCCTGACTTAGTTCAGTAGGAAAATGATAAATAATAGAGTTTTGTTTGATTAGAATAGAAGGCTTGACAGCGTTGTACAAAGTTTTGTACGGCGCTGTTTTTTTTATATTTGGAAGCCTTCCAATAATTATAGATCTCCTATTTATCTTCTAGGACATAAAACTTGCCTAACAGGGTTTATTTGTGTACATTTAAAGGTTAAATACACCTTATTAATCATCCTGTTATTTGCTGCTATGGAAGCTGATCAATCACCTGTCGAGTACAACCGCCCCGCGCAAGCACTCCCTTATCTTTCGGTTCTTCCAATGACCGAACAATACTTGGACTTATTTATCCTAGAACGCGTCCAAGCAGGTCTAGCAGAACAATTGATAGAGCAGTTATTGCGCTCAGAAACATCTATTGTCATGCATATTCCGTTAGGCATTCAAAACAATACCCCTGCGGAACAAATCAGCCAGCTAAAAGCACTGCAACGCAGTTTCAAAGGTTTTCACCACCAAGCACAAGGTTTATCCATTGGTTTTCCACTGTTGCTTCTTGAAGACCAAGAGTTAGGCCGCCCTGTTTCAGCACCACTATTCATTTGGAAAATAGCCCTAAAAGAAGTCGCAGGCAGTAACATGGATTGGACCATTGTTCCACTTAATGGCAATCGAGGTTATCTCAACCCTTTAATGAAGAACTATTTAGAAGCACGCTTCGATTTTCGTTGGGAGGAGGCCATTGGTCTTATTGATATGGTAGATAAAACAGTTTTACAACAAACGTTAGAGCGCCTAGCAGAATTAGGTCCATTAGAAATCGCCCCCCCATCAACCATTACTCCCAGTCCATTATTAGATCAGGCAACCTTAAATAGCAGCAGCCATAGCCTTATTCTAGGCCAGTTTGAACCCATTACTGTCCAAGAAAATAAAAAATTGCCTAAAAATCTACAAACCAAACACCGTCGGGAATGGCTAAACCGTCTTCCAGCCCTCTTGACCAACCACCAACAAAGAGCCTGGTTAGAAACCATTTTTAATGGCCATCATATTGTTGTTGAAGGCAGTTTTAAAACAGGAAAAACACACGCCATTGCAGCAGCGCTACCAAGTGTACTAGCCGATCAAGGTTCTGTCTTAATTGTCTCTCCTCAGCCGTCTACTTTCAATGATCTATACCATCATTTAGAAGGCATGAATTTGCTAAATGTAGGCATTTTAAGTCTACAAGATGAGGTCATGGACAAGGAGCGTTTAATCGCCTACTTAGAACGATTGCCCAAACATACCCGTAGTATTCCTGCCTTTGATGAGGTTATTTATAGTCAAGAACTCGACGCTTATCGCACCTTAGAACAGCAGCTAGTGACCATACATCAACGGTTGCATGCCCCTTTGTTTAAAGGTTGGAATTGGCTGCAATTACTAGGACATGGTTTATTAGAGCACCAACAGCGGCATCGCCAATTGCTAGGTCGTTTCTTAGATCCTTCCAATTTTAAATTCACAGAAGAAGAATTTGACTTCTTAGTAGCTGACCTAAGCAAGCACTATCCTTTGTTTCGTCCATTAGATGCCCTCAAACATTCCTTGAATGCCTTGGATGGTCGTTTCTTTGCCGATCGCTCTTCGTTGGAAAAAGCACAAGAGGAAGTGCGCCATCTAGTGCATTTATATCGCCATAGAACACAACGTTTATATGATCGTTACTTGATTTTTGTTGGTGAATATGCCGAGTTATTGCATTTGCGTTACCGCGAATTTGTAACGCGTATGGAGCAACAAATTGATAAAATAGAAGGTCAAATTGATCTGTACAAAAGGCTGTATGGAGAGGCCTTTGATAAGCAAAGTAGCTTCCAAGATGCCAAATTAAAAGTGCTCAGTGTATTCTCTAGAAAATACCAAGCCATTCGAGCAGCAAAAGCACAACTCTTGCGTGACTATCAACAGCTAAAAGAGGAATATACCCAAAGTAATTATTTGGAGCAACCCTTTCCTAATATCAAGGAAGAAGTGCATTTGGCTGATGTTGCCATAAAATTAGAAGAATTGCGCCAAGCATTAAAAAATTGGCAACTAGGCGTTCCTACATTGGTGAATACCACCACCAAATCTTTAGCAATAGACAGCGATTTCCCTGACAACTTCCAAACACAATTAGAAGATTTAGAAACCGATTATAAAGAGCTGTTAGAAGAAATCAATGCAGATAAATTGCTCCTACGTCCTGTAAAAAGTCAAGCTACCCTGCTGGCCGACAAAGAAAGTTTTTTACTTACCTTACTATTACAATTACAAAAACTAGAACACCATTGGGAAGATTTCGCTCCCTACTATCGTTGGAGACGTTCTTGGTTAGGTTTGCACCAACACAGTCAAAAGGTAGTACAAGCTTTAGTCAAAGCAGGCGCAAAAGATTGGTTGACGTACTTTAAGAGTTGGTATTTTCACCAAATTTTGCTGCAATACTACTCCTCAGATTTACCAACGCAAGCCAATAACGAAGCCCTGCCATTTCACGAGCTTCAAGAACGTCTTGCTCCTCTACAAAAACAACTCTATAGAAAGGTCCCATTTGTCACTAAAGCCAGACAACGCGATCAAATCAAACGCATTAAGCGAGAGAAGGATTTGGCGTTAACCAAGGCCAGAAGCATCTTTAAAAACAAAAAAATAAAAGATGTTTTAGAATGGATTGGTTTAGATCAGGTAGGACAAGTCTTCCCTATTGTTCTGGCTACGCCCGAGATGGCAAGCCAATTGGTTGGTACGCAAGTCGCTGCGTTTGATTGGGTCATTCTAGAAAATGCCCATGACTTACCACAACAATTGGGCGTACAACTCTTGCAATTAGGCAATCAACAGATTGTTTTTGGACAGCCTTTAGAAGGAGAAAACCCTCGCTTAGAAGACAATGTTTTAGCTTGGATGTTAGAACAAAAAGGCCGACAACAACAACAGTTTACGAAAGTGCACTCTAAGGACGCCGCTCCATTAGCCCGTCTAGATAGCCCTGCAAAAGGAACACAACAAGCATTTCATGAATTGTTATCTAACAGTCTAAGTCCTTATATTGATGTTCAACGCTTACAGTTTCAAGTTTCAGTAGAAGGCGTTGTTGTTGATTTATTGGTCGCTGCCAAACCAGACATTCACAGCAAAGGACTAGCTGTCATTATAGACAGTGGCTTACTGCACCAAGAAGTTTATGATTTTCAATTGGCTGTGCAACGACAGCAAATTCTGCAACAGCAGAATCATCCTGTTTATTATTTATGGTCTGTTGATTGGTGGAAAGATGATAAGAAGGCCTTAGAGCAATTACTAGCACAAATCTTAGCCTTTGATCAACAAGTTGTTTCGGTAGAGGAAACCTTTAACAAAGAAGAGGAAGAATAATTTAGGAATCTTTACTCTTGATAATATAATCCAATTTCTTAGGACTATACTGTACATAAGTCACATAGGACGGCTTATAAGAGAGTTGGACTTTGATCGTGCGTTGTTGGTAGACATCTATGGTAGAAAAATCAACAACTACTTTAAAGTTTTCTTGAGAAAGGCGATCATAATCACTCAACCCTACACTACTAACAATTTCTACTGTTTTTGGTAAAAGAACAATTAACAGATCTTCAGGTGCATTAATAATCTCTACAGGGACCTGGATTCGTTTTTCTGTAATTTCCTCCACTTTGGCAGTACATTGCACTTTTTCTACTGAAAATTCCAAATTAGAACTAGGGTGATTCACTAAAGGTAAAGCAATATTCAAATCTTTATCAATCGGTTCAGAAGGAAACAGAACCATTGTTTTCCATGCTTGAATGGTGCGTACGACAGAGGCGGGGCCCGTTATTTCTACTGTTTTAGGATTTATCTGAATAGAATCGACAAACTTATGCAAAGGAGCAAGCTTTGTCTGTTCATCCAAAACAATAGGAACTGTTTTGCGCGCGAGTGGTTCTGTTTGAAGGCGAATGGTTTCAGGCTGTACGTTAAGAGGTGTTATCTTTGACAAAACTCTAGAAATGCGCGCATTCCAACTGCTCGTCATAACTACACGGGTATCATTTTGTGCCACAGGAACCGTCAATACTCGATCTTTATTACCAAAAGCCAAGCTCAATAATTCCCATCCCGTCCCACGTACAGTAACCTCCAACTCTTGTACAGGTGGGTAAGTAAACGCTTTATCTTCTGGCATTTCATACTCCAATTTCACTGTCGCTACATCTTGATAATTGTAGGACAATTTGGTTATTAGCCAAAAAATAAATGCCAAAAAAATGCAAAAGCCTAAAACGCTTCGGTCGCTCTGCAAGAACGACCGAAGAGAAGTATAATTAAGCTTTGGCTGCGGCGGTGGATTTTGCGGAAGCCTCTCCATAAGCAGCTTGTGTTGCATCTTGAGAAATAGAGCCACGCTGAACAGTAATAACTGTTTTGGGAGCAATTAAAAGGGTCAATATGTTCTCTTCTACAGAAGCAATCGTCCCATGGACGCCTCCAATGGTAACCACTTTGTTCCCCTTTTTGAGGCTTTCTGTAAAGTTCTTTTGTACTTTCTGTTCCTTGATAGAAGGACGAATCATAAAGAAGTAAAAAACTCCAATTCCAATCGCCATAAAAGGCAATAAAAAAGGATTAGACCCTGCTTCTGGTGCTGCTGTTTGCCACAGAAAAAATAGGTTATTGATCATATTTCTAGTGTTGTAATAAGTAGAAGTTGCCTTCGCAGCTTCTTTGCTAAAATAAAGTAGTGTGGTGGCGCCAAAGATACATAAATAGCCCTATTGAACAGGGCATTTTGTATTTTTCTGCGCTTAAAGCTTAAACTGTCTCATCCAAGGCCATTGCTAAGTCTAAATCTTTCCAATGAAAAGCTAAACGTGCAGGGGTTAATCCAGTAGGCAAATTCTCTGTAGCAGCGGTAGATTTCAAACCAAAATTCGCTTCTTGTGCCCGCAAAACAGTGGCCATAGCGACAGGTCCTCCCATATCCGCCAAATAATGTGCGGGCGTCCAGCCTCGTTCATCAATAGCATTCACTTTGGCATTGCCATACGCTTTAAAATACGCCTCTAATCCATCTAATCGTTGACTAGCAGCAACTTGGTGTAGTTCGGTTACCCCTTGCCATGGATTCACCTCTGGCTGAACACCTGCTTGTTCTAACAGAACAATCAACTGCCCAACGCCTGCATAACAGGCTAAACGCAAAGGGGTTAAGCCTCGTGTATCGGCTTGTTCAAATGGCCCTCCTGCTTGTATTAACAATTTAGTGGTAGCCAAAGCATCCAAATAATTGAGGTGCATTGTTGGCCCCCAAGGCGTCAAGGCCAATTCGCGTTGAACCCGCAAAGAAAGGAGTTGCCCTAATTCAGGAGCGAATTTATTATAATTGGCTTGATAACGCAAGGCCCCTTGTTCTAAATAGTACCGAGCATTTTCTCCATCTTCTTGGAATTCATATTCCCAATCGTTTAAACGACTGGTTTGAACATTCCACAAAGCTAATAATAGAGCCGTTTGCTCTTGCTCATTTTGAGCATCTCTGCGTGCCCCTGCTTTTAATAAAGCTTTTACGGCGCCCTTGTTTCCTAAAGCACTTGCCGTCAACAAAGGGGTACTTCCATCAGAACTGCGTGCTTCTAAGTCACAACCGCCTTTGAGCAATGCATTGCAAGTCGCCGCGTAATTACCTGCGGCGGCCAAATGCAAGGCTGTACCACCAGATTCATTGCGTTGTTCTTTCTTTGCCCCTGCTTTTAACAAGCGATTACAAGCCGCTGTGCGCCCTTCGCTCGCTGCCAAATGCAACGGGTAAAGGCCTGTTTGATCGGCTTCATTTGGATGGGCGCCATAACGCAATAGCAATTCAACAATTGAAGTATAGCCCCAATAAGAAGCACTATGCAACGCTTTGGAATGTTCTCCTTGTGCCGCAGGGTTAGCACCTTGTTTTAATAAGGCGCGAACTCTGGGTACATTATTTTGATCTACCGCCTCCAATAGAGGCAAGGTTAACTGTTCATTCATATAAAAAAGCTACGGTTTATCTCTATTGTTCTAGTTTTTCTGCCTCTTCGCGTGCTTCTTTAGCCTCTAGTTCTTTCTTTTCCGTTTCAGGGTTAATTTCTACTCCCCCTACAATACGAATGACGGTTTTGTTGGGTAAAGTATTAGCAGAGATGGTAATCGATTTATTTTGTTCTCCTTGCTTTCCTCTACTGTTGAATTTCACTTGAATTTCTCCATCTTGCCCTGGAGCAATTGGGTCACGCGGCCATTCTGGCACTGTACATCCACAGCTTCCTCTAGCATTGTTAATAATCAAAGGATTTTTCCCTGTATTGGTAAATTTAAAGACATGCTCCACAGCATCGCCTTCTACAATATCTCCAAAATCAAACACTTCTTCTTCAAAGGTAATTTGAGCGGCTTCATCTGCCGTGATTACCTCATTGGCGGTAACAGGATTATTAATTAAAGTAGAATTGCGAATGCCTTTTAATTCTTTCACATCTTCAGCAGCAATAACAGAAGCTGATTGCTCTTCTTCTGAGCTACAACTTGAAAAGGCTAGTAAGCATAGGACACTAATCCAAAGTAAGTTTTTCATTGTGTATATTATGATTGGTAATTGATTATTTATTTCTCTGTTGTTCTAAAAATTACTAAAAAAGCTCAACAACCATGCTATTCCTTTTGAAAATGTCAAATTGTCGTTGTTTTAAAGCATCTTTTAATTCTTCTTCTGGCGCTCCTCCTCTACTGCTTCCTCTTCTAGGATATTTGCCCCCATTCGAATAATGGTATGGCGAGTACTTGTATTCGCTTTTATATTTAAGGTCTTGCTTTGCGCCCCCTTCTTTCCTTTTGTATTAAATCGAACAATGATTTTTCCGCGAGCACCAGGAAGGGTCGTATCTGGATAAGAATAAGCATATGCACAAGGGCAACTCGCATAAATTGTAAAAATGATAAGCGGATGCTCACTAGTATTAGTAAAATACAATTCGTGCTTGGTATCTGTTCCTTCTACTAAATCTCCTAAGTTGAATAGTTCTTTGTCAGGAATTAAAGTAGCAATACCATTCTCTTCTATTAGTTTCTCTACATAAGGATTGGAAGAAACTAGAGGGCTGCTCTTCTCCGTTTCTATTATTGGCTCTTCAATTAGTTCAACGGGAGCAGTTGGTAGAGGGCTGGTACAACTAGACAAAAACAGTACAAGTAAGAGGGTATCGTATCCTAAATGTTTCATGCTGATGGATTCTTTTTCTTTGGTAAAACCTGTTCATTATTCCGCTTTCGCTTTTAATAAACAAGTAATTCCTGCAGAAAGAGCCAAATTGTCCTTAGCAACCAAAAGTGATTTTCGGTATTCTCCTTGAACATGTAAAGCAAATCGAGGAGATAGATACACATTAAATCCCAACCCAAGAGGTAATTGCAAATCTGGCTTAATGGCCCGTTCCTCCATATGAACTAAGCTCACTCCTGCTAAAAGATAAGGGCGCAGCACAAAGTTTTCTGGTAGCAGATAACCATTGGCAAATTTGTATTGACCAATGACATCGCCACTCACAAAAAACTCTCCTCGAATACGCTCATTACAAGGCTGGCAGTCAGGATCATCTGCCTTATAAATAGCGTGATGAGCATCCACACTCCCCAAACGGACGACTCCTCCTAGATTAAAAGAAGCATTGATCGTATGTTGATACCCAATAGCAATCGCATAATTGACATCCTCAGGATGCAAAAAACGGCCTTCATTATAGGCTTGATAAATAGGATCTAAGCTGTTGTAATCCGCCCACAAAAAACTAAAACTAAAAGCATCAGGCAGTGTTGTTGTCTGGGCCTTTGTCATAAAACTAAGCAGCAACAAACTTATGATAGAACAAGCACGCATCATTGGTAGAGAGAGGTTTGGAAACAATACATAAAAAGGGGAAGGAAAGATTAGTTTTCCTTCAATCCACGCCCCTCTTTGTTAATCATTCCTTTTCCGTCTAAGTCTTTCATTAAACGGTCTAAAATTCCATTGATAAAGCGCTTGCTTTTGTCTGTACTGTAGTCTTTGGCTAAGCCAACATACTCATTAATTGTTACCTTGGTAGGAATGGACTCAAAGTATAAGAATTCACAAATCCCTAACTTAAGCAACAACATATCCAACACCGCAACACGGTCTTCTTTCCAGTTGTTTAGTTTTTCTACAATCATCTCTTGCAACTCTTTATCATGGCGAATAGCCTTGTAAAGTAGTTCTTTTCCAAAATCATGGACAAATTCTTGATTGGGCAATTGCTCTTTGTAGAAATCCTCTTCTTCTGGCAAGGAGCGAACAGAACGTTTCACTGCACCAAAAATAAGTGATTGGTCATCTTCAGAAGTCGGAGATAAATCCTCTAAGTGGTCTAAGAACAGTTCTTCTTCTAGCATGGATTTATAGAGATTCACCAAACAATATTGGTGCTCGCGCAAAGGCACGGTTTCCATTTCTAGATAAGTTTTGTAGTATTCCGATTTTGCGAATTTTTGATAGAGAGTACGTACTAAATCTCCATCAATTAGATTACTCAATTTTTCGCGGCGAAGGCGCAAGTCAAAATCGTCGTTGTCTCGCAACGCCATCAAAACTGGATTTTCATACAGTTTAAGGGTAGCTTTTTTGTCTTCCTCTGTAGGGACAAATTTTCTTGCCTTAATATCAAAATCAGTTTTCGAATAATTCGCTACCTTTATCAAATAAAGCATATTGAGCAAATAAAGACGATAGCTTTCTTGCACAGCTTTTAAGTAGCTTCTTTCAGCAATAGCGGTACTCGTATGTTCGCTTTGAGAATAGGAATACAACGATTGCAATACTTTGATACGAATGTTGTGGCGACTGAGCATACTCTAAAGGTATAATATTATGATTAGAAGAACTTTTATCTAGTGGTTTAGAATCTACGCTGCGAAGATACACATTGTAGCGCGCAATTGCAATGTCCCCTTAAAATTTAATTCTATTATTTTAGAAAATAAAAAATAAGCCTACTCTTGTCAACTTTTTAAAATTCAATTCATCAACCAATATTACTACTATTATGGCTGTACCAGAAGAGCTCCTTTATGAAGGTCCGTTTACTATTCGCACCTCTGAAGTAACGCGCCATCGCCAAGCGACGGCGGCATCCTTAATCAACTTAATGCAAGAAGCTGCTTTACAAAATGTACTAGAACTCAATGTTTCTGCTTGGGATATGAGTGCCCAACAAATTTCTTGGGTATTAATGCGCAAGCATTTAGAAATTGTTCGAATGCCAAGTTTGGGAGAAACCATTACCATACAAACCTACCCTGCTGGTTTTGATAAAATTCTTACCTATAGAGATTATAAGGTATTTGATGCCCAACGCAATTTAATTGCTAGCTCTTCTTCCACTTGGTTGTTAATGCACACCGTCAAACGACGAATCGCCCGCATTCCAGCAGAAATTCGGGAACGAGGTCAATTTGATACGTCTTGTTGTTTGCCTCACGCTCGCAATAAATTACCAGATTTAGAACAAGTTGATATTGAAAAAGATTTTGTGGTCAACTGGCATGATATGGATTTCAATGAGCACCTCAATAATGTACGTTATATGCAGTGGGTTTTTGAGACCATTGAAGGCTATACAGAACATAGTCAACAGCTTTCTAATTTAGATATTATTTACAAACAAGAATGCCATTGGAAAGATGTCGTACGTGTAAAAACGCAAAAAATTGATAGTCAAATGTATAGACATCAACTTATTCGCTTATCGGACGAAGAAGAGATCGCTCGTTGCGAAACGCAATGGAAAAAACGCTTAAAATAAAATAGAAGTCAGTTAATAAATATTTTATTGAAAACAATTTAACTATTTGATTACTTTCTTAACAAAGAGTTAATGTTGGAATACATTTAAGTTAAAAGGGGGGTGCTACTTTTGCGCCCATAAGGAAACTGTCCCTACTTAATTTCATACTAACGTTTTATCAAATTTCAATTTCAGACATGAAGTATTTATTTTCATTTACATTGCTTCTTTTTACCGCTACCCTAGCATGGGGTCAAGGCACTATTAAAGGTAGATTGATTGATGCTACAACCAATGAAGGTTTGATTAGCGCTACTGTTATGGTCCAAGGTACTACCCCTACATTGGGTACCACAACAGACTTCGATGGTTATTTTACAATCTACAATGCTCCTGATGGAGAACAAACTATTATAGTTTCCTATCTCGGTTATGAATCATTAGAAAAAGACGTAAAAGTTCAATCTGGCCAAGCAATTGACGCAGGCGAAATTGCTGTTCCACTTTCTTCTGTTGGTTTAAAAGAGGTAGAAGTTGTTGCTTCTATTGCTATTGATCGTAAAACACCTGTTGCTGTTTCTTCTATCAATGCAGAGCAGATTGAAAACAAATTGGGTAACCAAGAATTTGCAGAGGTATTGCGTAGTACCCCATCTGTTTATGTCACCAAGCAAGGGGGTGGATTTGGTGATTCTCGTATTAATATTCGTGGATTTGACCAACGCAACATTGCTGTAATGATCAATGGTATTCCTGTTAATGATATGGAAAATGGCGCTGTTTACTGGTCTAACTGGGCTGGTTTGAGCGAAGTAACGCGTACCATGCAAGTACAGCGTGGTTTAGGGGCGTCTCGTTTAGCTATCTCGGCTGTTGGTGGTACCATGAATATTATCACTAAAACTACCGATCAAAAATCAGGTGGTTCTGCCTCTATTGCTTATGGCAATAACAATTATCTACGTGGTGCATTAACTCTTTCTACAGGTAAAATCAAAGGGGATTGGGCCTTTACTTTCTCTGGTGCTTATACTCGCGGAGATGGTTATATTGACGCTTCACAATTCCAAGGAGGTTCTTACTTTGGGTCGATTTCTAAAGGTTTTGGAGACAAACACCAATTGGTATTTACTGCTTTTGGTGCGTTTCAAGAACATGGACAACGTACCTTCCGTGAAAGTTTGAGTACTTATGATACCCTTTACAACTTGCGTTATAACTCTGATTGGGGCTACCGTGATGGCAAAGTGTACAACATTCGTAGAAACTTCTACCACAAACCACAAATTGCTCTAAACCACTATTGGTCTATTAGTGATAATGTAACCTTAGCAACCTCTGCTTATGCTTCGTTTGGCCGTGGTGGTGGAACAGGTGACCGTGGTTCTATTGGTGGTCGTGGTACTTGGGGCTATCGCAATGAGAATGGTACCGTACAAGTAGATGATATTGTCAACTGGAATAACGGAACTAGTGCTATTAATGGTATCCCTGCAAAGCCTGTTACTTCTCAATATGGTGCTGTTGCTGGTGAGTCTGCTGGATTGATTCGCCGTAATTCTATCAACTCTCACGATTGGTACGGTGTGTTATCTAACTTAACAGCAGAAGTTTCTGAGCAAATTACTGTTTCTGGTGGATTGGATCTTCGTTACTACAGAGGCCAACATTACCGTGAAGTAGATGATTTATTGGGGAACAAATACTGGTTGGATCCTAGAGATGTTAATGCTCAAAGTGATCTAGTAGATTTAGATGGTGATGGTACTATCTCTAGCAAAGAAACAGGTGCATTAAAACAAGAAGGAGATAAAATTCACTACCACAATGAAGGTTTAGTAGCTTGGCAAGGAGCATTTGGTCAAGTAGAATATACTAGTGATTTTGGATTGAGTGCCTTCCTTAATGGCGCGATTTCTAATACAGGTTATACACGAGTAGATTTTTTCAACTATACCCCAGACGAGCAACGTTCTGACAGTTATAATTTCTTAGGTTATACCGTTAAAGGTGGTGCAAACTACAATCTTAACAAAAACCACAATGTATTCTTCAATACTGGTTACTTCTCTAGAGCACCTATTTTTGATGTAGTTTTCCCTACATTTGATAACAATGCTAACGTGAATGCGGCTAACGAAAATGTATTTGGTGTGGAATTAGGTTATGGTATGCGTTACTCTAAAGTTGCTATTAACTTAAATGGTTACCACACTCGCTGGATGAACAAATCCTTCTTCCGTCGTGTAACCGATTCTCAAAACAACAATTTTACGGCTAACTTAAATGGCTTGAATGCCATTCACCAAGGAATCGAATTGGATTTCAACAGTCAACCTGTTCGTGGTCTAACTATTACGGGTATGGTTTCTATTGGTGATTGGAGATGGTCTAATAATGTAGATGCTCCTATTGCTGATGATAACAATGTTATTATCGACACCATTCGTGTATTTGCTAATGGTTTAAAAGTAGGTGATGCAGCACAAACAACAGCAGCGATTGGTGTCGAATATGCCTTACCTTTTGGTTTGAGCTTTGATGTAAACTACTGGCACGGTTGGGAATTGTACGCTAACTTTGATCCTACTTCTAGATCTGCGGCTTCAGAAGAAGGTCTACAAGCATTGCGTTTACCTAGCTATGGTTTGTTGGATGCTGGTTTAACTTACCGCATCAAATTGAAAAAGACAACGTTGAAATTGCGTTTCAACATGAATAATGTTTTAGATACAAAATACATTGCAGAAGCAAATGATTACTACAGAGATGGAGAAAGCTATGAAACAATGTTGCAAAATGCACGTGGTTTTTATGGTTTTGGTCGTACTTGGAATGTAAGCTTGAAATTTAGCTTCTAATTATCCTATAAAATAATCCATTTCCACACAAGAGGAATGTTATTTATACCGCACGCAGCGCAGCTCTAAGTTTAGCTTAGGGTTGCGCTGTTTTAGTTCTTAGTATTTTTTTACGTTTTTTTATAAACCATGCCCCTAGGGCACCCCTTTTTTACTATTTAACTGACTAAATGCGTACAAGCAAATTAAATACACTGCATCAAACACGCCCCTGTAATCGCTTTAATTTTCTGTATTGTTTGCTTTTTCAAGCACGATGCTCCCTCAAAACCTATTACTAAACCATCTCAACCCAGCTATAAATAGGTAACAGAAATAGAAGTCATCCCTTAAGTTCGAGTGCCCCCTGTTTTTTATTGTGGGCTAGATTTTTTAGTAACGAATACTCTTGGCTCTTTAAAGCATTGCTAATCAGAAATATAAAACTTACACTTGACTTTAGTGGTCTTACTTTTTTTCGATCGAATGCTCTTCTTTAAATATTCTAATAAATATCTACCTCCACATTTAAAACTACAGTCTTAGCATTCCCTACTTGGCTTAAAAAGCCTTCCACGCTCAGAAGAGACCAAAATTTTTGCTCCCCCTTTCGATCCACCAATAAAGCATAACTATAATTTACCCCCATACTCTTAACGTTTATTTCGACGTGTCCTCAAACGAGACAAAGACACAGGAGTGATTCCTAAATAAGAAGCTAAATGCTTTTGTTGCACTCGTTTTAACAATTCAGGTTGCTCTTTAATCAACCATTCATAGCGCTCCTGGGGACTACACACCAAAAAAGTCTCAAAACGATGTAAAATTTTAACCAAATAATCTTGGATGAATGTATTCTTTAGGCGCTCTATTCTCAAATTTTCCTGCGCCAAACGCTCAATATCTCTATAATCAAAAACCAATAAAGTACTTGGTTCTAGAAATTCAACAATTTGCTCACTCTCCGTTTTATATAAGATCAAATCTTGTGTAGAGGCAATTTCCCCTTCCTTGGCAAAATCAATAGATACTTCCTCACCTGAACTTTTGATGCGATAGCCTCTTGCCAACCCCGTCTCTACAATTCCCATTTTTTTACGAGTAGAACCTAGTGGAATAAAGATATCTCCTGCATTATAACTCTTCTTACAAGCAATCTTATAAATAGCTTCAAAATCACTGGGCTCTAAATCAAAACGGTCAAAAAACACTTCTAAGGAATTCATAAAAGGGGATTTTTAAACTAAAAAGGAGTGAAGAATACAAAAGAGAGCTGAGGGTAAAACATTAAGAAAGACTTACATAAATAGCGGCTGTTGCTTGAATTAAATGTTGAGGAAGCAACCCCACCAATAAACCACGTGTTCCTGCATTAACATACAAATACTCTAAAGCTTGGGCAGATTCATCTAAGTAAATAGGATAATTTTTTTTGAGGCCTAATGGCGAGCAGCCTCCACGGATATATCCTGTTGTTGCTAATAAATGCTTGACAGGTAATAAAGCAACTTTTTTATTCCCGCTTGCCACAGCTGCTTTTTTGAGATTCAATTGGTCATTTCCTGCTACTAATGCTACAAAAACCCCCGTTTTATCTCCTGTCAAGATCAAAGTTTTGTAAATTGTATTAAGAGCCAACTTATTAACCATAGCAATATGCCCAACATCTAAGTTCTCAGGATCATAGGTATACGTTATGGTGGTGTAAGGCAATTTTTGTCGCGCTAGCAGACGAATAGCATTTGTTTTTTTCATGGTAAGAATGATATTGCTTTATATTAGAAGAAGGATTCCTCTTCCATTTTTTTTTCAATCAAAAATACAGAGGAAGTTGATAATTGTTATGAAGAATAAAAAACAAATTAGAAAAGAACAAAAAGAAAAACTCTTTCAATTATTTGATTCTTTTATCCCTATCAATATTGATCTAGGGATCACCATTATGAATAGTGATCAAGGATTCAAAGCAGCTTGTAAACATCGCTATTATCCTTTAATGCGCTTTATTGATCCCTCATTAGGACAAGGTTTTCAATTACTAAAAGAAGTTGGCAAAGCACTAAATCAGGGAGAACAACATATTTATGCAGTAGCAATAATACACTATAAAACATTAGGAGCAATAACTGTTGCAGAAGAGTTGGAAGCACGATTCCAAGCACACACCACTCGATTAGTTAAAGACAATCCATCCATTTTTAGCCTGTCTTTACTCGCTCAATTAGTTAATAATCCTTCGTTAAAACCAGATAGTATTAAGAGCATTTATCTCCAACAAGGACAAGACGCTATACCATTGCCAACGGATCGCCTTCTTTTCCAAGGTTTAGAAGAACTGTCTATTGATTTTACTTCTTATTATTCTATGTTAGAGCCTTATTTTTCACAAATGACTTCGTTAGAACTATTCAGCGCACAACGCTGTAACATTGCTCAACTTCCTATTGATTTCATTCATTTATTACAACTCAAACACATAGATTTACGTTCCAATCAACTCAAAGTATTGCCTCAAGAAATGAAGCAATTGCAACAAATAAGTAGTCTTTATCTATGTGATAATCAATTCTCAAAATTACCTAAAACTTTACAGTATTATAAGGAATTAAGTAACCTTTGGGCTTGCCGATTACAACTCCAAGAATTACCTGTCTGGCTATTACAACTCTCCCAACTACACACCTTATACTTGGATGGCAATCAATTAAAGAATGCCACAGCCTTATTATTCGCTCTTCCTGCTCTCAAGCATTTACATCTGCGCAACAATCAACTAACCACGATTGTGATTGATCCTGAAAAACACTCCACTAGCATCACTGCCTTAAATATAGGGTCCAATCTATTTTCTGACTTCCCAACAGCGCTCTTACATTTAAAAAATTTACACTCGTTAGACATGGAACGTTGTCAATTAACCGCCTTACCAGAAACCATTTACCAATTAAAGCAACTAGATCACCTTTATTTATCGGGAAACAACTTAACCCGCTTGCCAGAAACCATTGGCCAACTTCAAAAACTAGAATGGCTTACTCTAGATAACAATCCACTAGAACAACTCCCTAATAGCATTGGTCAGTTAACTAAACTTCATGGACTGTCGGTTCGAGCATCCAATATAACTACTATTCCAACCTCTATTCAGCAACTCCGCCAACCTCTATTCAGCAACTCCGCCATTTAGAACATTTAGATCTAAGGAGAACCAATATTTCTAAGCAATCTCCTTTGGCAAAGCAACTAAAAAACTGGTTACCTAACTGTACCATTCTATTAGGATACTGGTAAAGTGGCCTTTTTTAGGCTAAAAAAAAAAGAAAAGAGCTTCTTCTAAACCTCGCCCTAAGTCTATTATTATAAGCTCTTTCAACAGCATTTTTAAAAATCTAATAAAAAAAACTAGGTGAATTTTAAGTTAAAAAACCTACACTAGGCAATATTTTAGATGGTAATCATACCTCTCCACCATCTTTTCAAGCTTATTAGGTCTTCAAATGTTTTTTTAGTTTGTTTTTTAAAAAAAAATGCTTTATATTGGATGGAATCATTTGTGCGCCTATCTGAATTTATGCCTTTCATATAGAGTGTGTATGATTGTAAGAAGCCTTCTTACCCCATGAAAAAGGCATTTTGCAGATATGACATCTAATTATAAAATGCAGTGTTATCCATAACTATATGACACTATTTTTAACCAAATGAATCTATTCCAATTATGGCAGTTTCTGAAGCAGTGAGAGAAAGACTGGAAGCTTTAAAAGCTAATATTGAATCCTTTCTAGAACTCCACAAAAATCCATACGACAGTTCTGTGCACAATGAGCTAGCAGCTAAACTAGAGCGTATTGAATCCATCCTTTGTAACATCAATCATGGTGATGACACTTCTTCTGATACAGGCGGAGACACTTCAGGCGGTTTAGGAGATGATGATACCTCTTCTGATAATAGCACGGATGATAATAGCACCGACACAAGTAACCTAGCCCGTACTATTTCGGCCTCTGTAGGTAAAGGAGGAACGAATAAAGAAGAAGATGTTCGCACAATTCAAGGCTGGCTCAACAGCCATGGCGCAGGTCTAGAAGTGAACGGTCAATCTGATACTTCCCTTATCAATGAAATTAAAAAATTCCAACGCCGCTTAGGGAACTCTCGCCCAGACGGGAAAGTAGATCCAGGCTATGATACGTTCAAAGGACTAATTGGAGAAAAACCTGTTGGTCCTCCATCGACTGGAGTAAGTTCTATTATCCAAGGTGGAGAAAGTGGTGCAGCTGGCTATAACGCTTATAATAGAGGAACACAAGGCAATTCTATTGTTGGTCCTAATGGACATCGAGAATTGACAGCGATGACTTTGGCTACCATCATGACAAACCAATCTCGTGCTAAAAATCACGCTGATTATTTATTTGCTGTAGGAAAATATCAACTAATTCCTACAACATTAAAAGAAGGAGTAACACGTTTAAACCTAGATACGTCTCTTAATTTTGATGAAAATACTCAAGAGTTACTATTTAGCGGCTATTTGATGGATAAAAAACGTCCTCAAATCAGTGCTTATATCAAAGGTCAACCAGGTGGTACGGCTTATAAAGCAGGTTTAGCAGGCGCACAAGAATGGGCTTCTATCGCCGTTCCTGCTGGCCACGCAAAAGCTGGAAGAAGTTATTATGATGGTGTTGGTGGTAATTCTGCCCACATTACAGCAGAAGATTTCTTAGGCGCATTGGACGAAGCGAAAGCAGATTATCAAAAATACCTAGGACAAGGCATGAGTGATGCCGATGCTTACAAAGCAGCTGTCTCAGGCGTAGAA
The DNA here is from genome assembly GCA_050633105.1 of Aureispira sp. Taxonomy (GTDB): domain Bacteria; phylum Bacteroidota; class Bacteroidia; order Chitinophagales; family Saprospiraceae; genus Aureispira. Next base: position 41,882 of record JBOEFW010000102.1, read on the forward strand.
GATACCGCTAATAGTGGTGGTGATAATACTGGTGATGGTACAGGTACAGACACTGGTAGTGATAACACTGGTGATGGTACAGGTACAGACACTGGCGGTGATAACACTGGTGATGATACAGGTACAGACACTGGTAGTGATAACACTGGTGATGATACAGGTACAGACACTGGTAGTGATAACACTGGTGATGATACTAGCAACTTATCTATTTCTGGATCGGTTGGAGAAGGTGGAGCTAATAATGAAGCCGATGTAAAAACAATACAAGAGCTACTCAACAAAAAAGGAGGAGATCTAACAGTTGATGGCAAAATAGGCAACAAAACTATTTCTGCTATTCGTTCCTTCCAATCTTCGATTAATATTACCCCTGATGGTGTCATCAGTCCAAATAAAAACACTTGGAAAGGCCTTATTGGTACTAGTGGAAGCGTGGATTCTAACGCTTCATCAGGACCAGGTGATGGCAGTTTTGATCCAGGAGAACCATTAGTTTCTGGAAGTAAACCTTCTTCTTCTAACTTCAAATATGGAGAATTTATTTCTCCAAGAGATCCTGTTCGTGAAGTACCATCACAATATTGGAACAACTTACAGAAGTTAATGAACAATTTGGAAGTTATTCGTGGTGCCCTCGGTGTTTCTATGAATATTAACTCTGGCTATAGAAGTCCAGGGTACAACTCTCAAATTGGAGGAGCATCTGCTAGTAAACACATGTTGGCACAAGCAGCTGATATTAGTTCTAGTTTGCCACCAAGTCAAGTACATGCTACCATTACTCGCCTGATTCAAGAAGGCAAGATTACACCAGGTGGCGTAGGACGTTACAACAACTTTACACACTATGATATTCGTGGTAGCTTCACTCCTTTTAATGGAGGCTATTAAGTCATACTAAGAGCTTTAGGCCATTCTAACCTTTAGTTTTCTTATAACATGCAGCATATTGTTATCAAAATGATAACAGTATGCTGTTTATTTGTTTTATTGCAGTCCCAAAGCAACTTCCCTCTTATCAGCTATTGGTTGTTATTAATAACACATCAAAAACTAACATTAAAATGAATAGCATTTACCTACTTCTAATCTCTATTGTTCTTTTTTTAAGCGCTTGTGGAGACGCTACTCCAACCCAAGAAGCACCTTCTACAAAAGAAACACCAACTCCAGCAGTTGTTACAGAAAGTGGAACAGCAGCAACACCTACTCCCACAGAGACGGTACCAACAGCACAACCTGTAGTAAATCGTGGAGAAAATACTTTTGCAGACGAACAACGTAAAATTGATGCTGCTGTAGGGAATATCAATGAGAACATTGGAAGCTACACCAAAGAAAGAACTACTGTCCAGTATCAAGAAGCAGAATACACTGTTGTTAAATACAAAGACAAGAACGGTTTTATCGTAAAATCAGAAGCGACAGGTGGTACGCGCAATTGGGAATTTTTTGCCTTGCCTAAAGCCGCTAGTCAAGATCAGTTAATTTATGGAACGTATTATCAAAAAACAGACAATCCATATGCTCCTATCACTCGTTCTATTTATCACCTAGGATCTTTAACTGATTTAGAACCTAAATCTATGTTATTCATCGATCAAGATGGTGCTACAGTACAAGGAGAGCCTTTGTACCAAGATGAGAAAGATTATAAAGCCGCTTTAGCAGCGTTCTTAAAATAAAAAGAACTAGAAAGTAAAATAAGAACTCGATGAATCATCCTTTTAATAAGGGTGATTCATTTTTTTATGCACTTACTTCAACACGCTTTGTTATTCCCTTAAGTTCTCCTTTAAAACAATCTTCCTCCTTTCAAAACTCCTGTAATTATTGTATCTTACTAGTACACTATATTAATTACTACTTAAGCAATTGCAATCTCCTCCATCATGACAACAGCTGAAATTTTAGAACAATTAGAAGCGTTTGGAAACGAAGGCACCAAAAAAACACTCTTAAAACATGGCGCTAAAGAACCCTTTTTTGGAGTAAAAGTAGGCGACCTTAAGAAAATTCTAAAAAAGACTAAAAAGAATCATGAATTATCTCTAGCTCTTTACGAAACTGGCAACTCTGATGCCATGTACTTAGCAGGCCTTATGGCCGATGAAAAACAAATAACCAAAGCACAGTTAGAGTCTTGGGTAAAAGACGCCTACTGGTATTATCTAAGTGAATTCACGGTTCCTTGGATTGCCGCAGAAACACCCTTTGGTTATGAATTAGGTATGGAGTGGATAAAATCCAGCACAGAAACCATCGCCTCTGCAGGTTGGGCAACCCTAAGCAATGTTGCTAGTATAAAAGCTGATGAGGCACTAGACTTAGATCAATATAGTCAATTATTAGATCAAGTAGCCAAAGAGATACATCAAGCACCTAATCGCGTTCGATATACCATGAATGGCTTTGTTATTGCAGTAGGAAGTTATCTTACTGCCCTCCACACTAAAGCCCAAGAGATTGCCCAATCCATTGGAAAAGTTCAAGTAGAGGTGGGTGGAACGGCCTGCAAAGTCCCTCTAGCTAGTACATATATTCAAAAAATAGTAGACAGGGATAGCGTTGGAAAAAAACGCAAAAAAGCGCGTTGCTAATCGCCTTTGTTCTTAACCTCTAAAGAAAACATCTATGCCCACTGCCCTATTGCTCGCTCTACTGTTCTTTCTTCCTTCGATGGGTTTTTCCCAAGTAGGAAAATGCTTAGTGGGGGATTGTAAAGAAGGTTATGGTCATTTTCAATGGTTTTCGGGGGAAGAATATTTAGGCAATTTCCAAGGCGGTTTGCGGCAAGGATATGGTGTTTTTTACTGGCAAGATCGCCGCAAATTTGTTGGCACTTGGAAAAAAGGGAAAATGAATGGAGAAGGTTTACTCTTTCATCCCAATGGGCGCTTGCAGCGTGGTGTTTGGCGCGCCAACAACTTTATAAAACTCTTGCGCCCTCCTTATCAATTGTCGACACAACATCTTGCCCATGGCAAAAAACAATTGCAACAATTGCTTCAAGATCGACCTTCGATGCAAACACTTGTACAATTGGATGATCCCATCGCACAATGGGTTATGCTACAGCTAGCAGGCTCCAGTATCAAAACTCCCATTTATTGGCAAGACAGCACCAGCCGTAGTTTTCCTATTCCAAGTGGAGTCAATGCCGTCCATTCTTATCCTACTGCCAAGACAGAGGCGCGTGTTTGGGTCAATCCCAATGCCATCGCTGAGCAACAATGGGCTGGCCTCATTTATGAATTACACAATATTCAGAATGGCCCTGACTTTGAATTAATTGAAAAAGATGCCCAACAATTTCGCTGCACCCAAGAGGAATACATTATGCGCTATGCGCGCCTAGAATACAAAGCAGCACAAGCAACCGCTCAATTCTACGAAGATCTTTGGAAACCCTTCTGCAAAAGTCAAGGACGCTCCACTATTCCACAATATTGGTTTTATTACCTCCCTCCTACTTTTGAGGAATGGGCCGTCAGTTTTACCGACAAAAAAGGCTATCCCTGGCATCCCTATGAAGGGTATTATCAAAAAATTCTACAAACAGCTCTAAAGCGCTATTAGGTGCTTCTCAAAAGAAAAACAATGTTGCCTTTAGTAGCCTTCTTTTTATTATTGGAACTGTTTTTTTAAGAATCATTATGAGAATATCCAGCTAAAAACCGCCTTAGAAATGAAAGAGACATCAATTGTCCATTCCTAACTTACAGATTTTTGCTTAGATTAGCTTGTTTTTTTATGGAGTTCGATGGGACTATTAAGACATTATTGGTAAACAGGAAATCCCCTTTAATAGGTTGTATTTCTTAGTAAAAAAGCTTTTGGCACTATACTAGATTCTATCCTCTAATACTTCCTACTATTCTACAAAAAACCAAACAACTATGAGAACGATTCTTTTTATTGGTATTCTAAGCTTGCTACTAAACGCTCCCATTATCGCACAGAGGTTTATAAAAAATACTTTTGTGTTAGAAAATGTTCGTTTTAAACCATCTAACAACGATGGTCTTCAATACATTATTTTGGAAGGCAAAGGGATCTATGAGCGAATGGATTACCCAAGAGTGAAAATTTTCATTAATAATGAATTAATTGCAGACAGTCGCCAATTATATGGCATCACTATAAAAAATGGGCATCAATTCATTACCACCTTAAAAAAGGTTCCTAAGAAATTTGAGTGTCTAGTCGTCATTACTACGATCAATCATAGCGATGGACATAGCTTCTCTTTTCATACTAGAAAAGCTCCTGCCGTAAAAGAAGAGAAGGCCAGCAGCTCACCAGTTCCTTCTAAAAGAAATCCCAAGACCAAAATAGCCGAAGTACCTTGTACCGTAAAAGAGATTGTTTGGATGGAAGAAGCCAATCAAAAATTCCTTCGAGTCAACTTCACACCATCTGAAGAAGTGTTTGGATGGACTTATCCGATTCTTACCGTAGAAATAAATGGCAAAATCGTCGCTCAAAGAGGATTGAGCGCCTATCATTTAACGGAAGCAGAGTTTTTGCCTACCGACTTGGCCCAATTGCCCAAACATTTTAAGGCAACCGTTACAGTCGCCCGTTATAATGCCAAAGAAAAAGTCGTCTTACACTATAAGCAATAATAGTTACGAGGGGATCTGCAAGTAACAAGGTCCCCTCTTGAATACAGGACGGTTACCCCTCTTCTGTATCTTCTTTATCACCAATCAATCCTAGACGTTTGGCTCTAGTTTCCCAATTTTGGCGCGCCAAGGTTTGGAGATCGGCTACATTGTCGCTTTCATCCATAATTTCTAAGCCCAACAAGGTCTCAATAATATCCTCCATACTGACAATCCCACTGACAGAACCATAATTATCTACCACAACAGCCATGTGGTTTTTAGTGGCAATCAGCTGTTCAAAAAGAACGGGAATAGGCATATTGCGCTCTACAATCATGACTTCTCGCTTGATATCAGCCAACAATTTGGTGTGGTGATCATTCGCCATTTCCTTGTAAACATCTTCCTTCAAGACAAAACCAGTAATGTTCTCTACCTCTCCTTTGTACACAGGAATTCTAGAAAAACGCAAGGTAGGATTGGCCGTAAAAAAGGCCTCTATCGTTGTATTTTCTTCCTCTAGTTTCATAACTGTTTTGGGCGTCATTACATCTTGTGCCAACACCTTCTCAAAGTTGAGCAAGTTGCGAATCAAGGTCCCTTCACTTTTCTGAAATACCCCTTCTTTCTCCGCCATGTCTGCCATCACTGAAAAATGTTCTTTACTCAATGCGCTGCCGTGGTGCCCTTTGCCGCCTACTAATTTAGTCGTCAACTGCAACAACCAAATCATCCCTGTATATTTTAAGGGAAAGATCAAAATATTCAATACCCGCGTTGCAAAAGGTGCCAACTCTCTCCAATAAGTCGCTCCAATCGTTTTAGGAATAATCTCTGAAGCCACCAAAATCAAAGCAGTCATAATCGCCGAAACAACGCCTACCATCAAATCTTCGGTCATCGCGATGCCCAATACCTTGACGGACTGCCCGCCATACATTTCCAAGTAAGCCACTTTGGCTTGTACCCCGACCAAAATTGCCCCGACCGTATGCGCTATCGTATTCAAGGTCAGAATAGCAATCAATGGACGGTCTACATCCTTTTTCAATTCTTCTAATTCATCCGCATAACTCTTCCCTTCCTTCTTTTTAACATTGATAAACGTAGGCGTTACTGAAAGTAGTACGGCCTCTAAAATAGAGCATAAAAAGGAAAAGAAAACAGAAATAAAGGCATAAAAAATCAACAATCCCATTAGTATATTGGTTTGGGGGCAACTCTACAATAGAGCACCTTAACAAGGAATAAAATAACGAATAGCTAGTATCTACGACTAGACTTTTATCATAACAACAACCACTCTTTTTAAAGAATCGTTGCAACCAAAGAACAAATGTAAAAAAGCAAGCGGGTTTTCTTGGTAGAGGAAGAGATAAATCTTACTCGTGGAAGTATTATATACTATTTGTATTTTTTATAGTATTAAATTTTTTATTTAGATTTTGTATAAAAACAGGAACTCTTTTATAGTTGTTGATGTATTTTAAGTTAACTTTATTGAAGTGTTATTTTTGTAAAATAACTGCTCTTATTTAACTAAAGAAGGAAAACCACTACTTCCAAATTACCTACCAGCAAGAGTAGGAATAGACTTCTCTACGCAGGAACTCTACCAGCAAAATCCCCCTAGGCTTATAGGCTATTTTTGATAATAAGGAATATACGAAATCAATTACCAATCAACAACTCCTTAGAAAAACATTGCAGTAGCATTGAGATTTCTAAAAGCATTCAAACCCAAGCCTACGCCTCCAAAAACTAAACGCAAAAAAAGAAAAAAACAAAACAGAAAGAAAAAATAATCGCCTGCTTCTATAGACGCGTTACCACAACAGGACACCACTATCTTTGAGGCCGTTTAGAGATAGGTTCTACTAATTTTTAATAAAAAACTACGTTAAAAAGCAAAGGATTTTATTGTTTCCTTGGTCTATAAGAGAAGAAGCACTGAAGTAATCCACCAACAACAGGACAATCATGATTAAAACACTCCTCTTTCTAACCCTATGCCTAAGCACTGTCCGTCCAACTTCAGCCCAAGATACGCTTCAATTCAGCGCTTTATTTCAAGGCCAGCCCTTACAATTAGATCGTATGTATGTTGTAGAAGATTCGAGCCAACAAATCACTATCAGCCGATTACGATTCTATATTGGAGTAATAGAACTCTGGCAAGATCAGCAACAAGTCTACACTTTCCCTGCAACCTATTACTTAGTAGATCTAGAAGCACCTAACAGCTTAAACCTCCCCTTTAATTTACCCAAAGGGATAACTTACAATCACCTAAAGCTTCACATAGGCGTTGATAGCCTGACCAATGCCCAAGGTGTGCAAGGTGGCGCGCTTGACCCCATGCAGGGCATGTATTGGACCTGGCAAAGTGGGTATATTAACTTTAAATTAGAAGGGACAAGTACCCACTGTATGAGTCGAGGGCAAGAATTTCAGTTTCATATAGGCGGCTTTAAAAGGCCCTATTATCCCTTGCAAGAACTGAGTTTGGAGGTCCAGCAAGGAACATTAATAGAGATTGGATTGGCAATAGATCAACTCTTATTCTTAGCCAATTTAAAAGAAAACGACCACATTATGAGTCCCAATCAAAAAGGAGTAGACTTTTCGCAGCTCTTTCCATTCGTATTTTTTATATTGTAAGAATCCCCTAAAATAAAGATGTCATGAAAAGTACTGTTTCATTCCTCTTGTTGGCGACTTGGTTGGGTTGGGGCGCCCCCTCTTTAGCGCCTTTTGACTTGGAATATCCAAGTCATTTTCCTGCTCCTAGTTATGATTTTGACAATAATCCTTTAGATTCTAGCAAAGTATCCTTGGGCCGTTTGTTGTTTTATGATCCCTTGCTGTCTAAGGACAATACCATTTCTTGTGCCTCTTGTCATTCTCCTTACAATGCGTTTGCCCACACCGACCATGCCTTAAGTCATGGGATTGGAGATGCTATTGGGACGCGTAATGCACCTGCTTTATTTAATTTAGCTTGGCAGACTAGTTTTATGTGGGATGGCGCTATTCATCACTTGGATATGCAAGCCTTAGCGCCCATCAGCCATGCCCAGGAAATGGGCGAAACACTACCTAGTGTATTGCAGAAATTGCAACAAAGTAAACGTTATCCGCCGCTGTTTGCGCAAGCTTTTGGAGACTCTTTAGTGACAGGAGAACATTTGCTCAAAGCCTTGGCTCAATTTCAATTAACCTTGGTTTCTGCTACTGCTAAATATGACCACGTACAACAAGGTTTGGATAGTTTTAATCACCAAGAATTGCAAGGGCAGACTTTATTTATGCAGCATTGTAATAATTGCCATACCGCTCCTTTATTTTCTTCTAATACGTTTGCCAACAATGGTTTACCAGTAGATAGTCTCTTATTAGATTATGGTAAAGGAATGCTCAGCTTAGCACCAAAAGATAGTTTACTGTTTAAGATTCCTTCGCTGCGCAACTTAAGTTATACCTATCCTTATATGCACGATGGTCGCTTCAAAAAACTACGAGAAGTCTTGCACCATTATACCCAAACCATTACTCCCCACTCCACTCTTGCCCCAAGCTTGCAACACTCCATTCTCTTAACCGCTCCTCAAAAAACCGACTTAATTGCCTTCTTATTAACCCTTAATGATAAGCGCTTTGTTTTTGATCCTAGTAATAAATTTCCAAAAGAATTAATTCCTTAGCGAAGGATTCTACCAACATTCTGGTCTAAGCAACAAACCACATTTTTGAATACCAGTAGGCTTTATCACAATTATACAATAAGGGAAAAAAGCATTTTTGATGATAGCGCCTACTTTTCAACTCCTTACAATGAAACAATTTATATTCGCTTTTGGATTTTTTAGCCTCACTTCTCTCGCGCAAGCCCAACTCAATCCTGCAATTACCAGCTGGCTACAAAACAATAGCACCATGGGGACGTATTATATCTCTGGTAATTCTAATGCGATTAGCAATAACATCTTAGTCAATTGCCAACGCGTAGAATACTCTGCTACCTCTGTTTATGTCACCACAAAAGGTATCCCTGCTTATCCTACTGGCCCCTTTTTGGATGGCAATCCATCTCAGGCACAAGATCAAGCGGCCATCTTTGAGTTTCCACTCATGCCTACTCCAAATACAGGGCCCCTCAACAACACAACAGGCGGTAATATTGGAGTTTTCATCAATGGAGTAGCCTTGTTTGACTATCGAGATGGCGTCGCTTGGAATAGCAATACCAATGCCTTGTGTGGAGGCCCTGGTAATCCTCCTTGCCCAGGTGGACCAATGGCTTCGATGGACTGGAATAGAGATGCAGTTCCTGCCGAACGCCCAGGTTTTGATTGTTCCAAAGGCCATCCAGCTAGAGGCAATTATCACCACCACCAAAACCCTTCTGCGTTTAAATTGGATCAAAATGTCTTGTCCACCATTTGTAACTTATACGATGCTGATGGTTTGTATGCGATGGACAGCACGCAGCATTCTCCGTTGATTGGGTTTGCCTACGATGGTTACCCAATTTATGGCGCCTATGGTTATGCTGACACCAATGGAACAGGAGGCATCACACGCATGAAATCGGGGTATAGCTTGCGCAATATTACCACTAGAACTCATCATGCGAATGGAACCACTGTTAATAATGGCCCTGTAGTGAATGCTACTTATCCTATAGGTTATTTTAGAGAAGATTACGAGTTCATTTCTAATACCAATACCGATTATTTAGACGAACACAATGGACGTTTTTGTATCACACCTGAATACCCTAATGGCACTTATGCTTACTTTTGCACGGTGAATTCGGATTGGACCTCTGCTTATCCTTATGCTGTTGGCCCTACTTTTTATGGGAATGCGACGAATAGAAGTGTCACTACGGTCACTGGTTCTACGACTGTTTATTTAGATACGTTAACGGCTGTTTCTACCATTGATTTAGAAGGAATCAACATTCAAGTTTTTCCAAATCCTGCTTCTGATTTAATTGCTATTCAAATTGGTGGCTTGGTCAAAACAGACATGCAGGTAACATTGCTCAATTTACTAGGGCAGCCGCTTTTAAGTACCACTATTAATCAGGGACAGACGATTGCTTATTTTGATGTAGAAACGCTTTATGCTGGTGCTTACTTGATTAAAATAACTAGTGGGGAAGCCATCACCACCCGCAAAGTGTTGATTAAAAAAGAATAATTTGGTTGAATGCTTCATAGCAGTTTATTAAGGCACTATTGATTGATTTCAGTAGTGCCTTTTTGTAGTAGGTTGTTATAAAGGTAGAAAACAGCCGTTTTATAATTTATTATTTATTGTAATTTAAATTTTTATCTTTTATTTTAATAAAATAAATGAACTTATCAAGAGGCGCCACAGTTAGTTGATTGTAATAAAATACTGTTATTTTTATAATTACTTAAGAATTCAATGGGCGATAAAAACAAAATAGAAGGTAATGTTAACAATAGCCAAGTCAACATAGATGATGAAACACATCATCATCACTACACGAAGAAAAACCTTCCTAAAGAGTTGACTACTACACTTCCAAGATTTGATTGGAAGCAATTAATTGGTCGAGAAGAAGCATTAACAACTCTGCATCAAAATTTATTTAATCACCAACAAGTAGTGGTGGTTAATGGTATGGGAGGCTTGGGTAAAACAGCTATAGCACAAGGGTATATCTCCAAATACTATGAGGAGTATGCCCATATTGCATGGGTTAGCTTTACTCCTGAAAACGATCAAGTGCCAACTGATTTTATTAATGCCAAAGGACTTCTACAAAATTTTGAAATACAGACAGAAGGACTGCCCTTAGAAGATATTTTTGCACAATTGATGCAAGCCTTCAAAAACGTAAAAGAAGAGCCTTGTTTGTTAATTTTGGATAACGCTACACCTGATCTAGCTGCTTATTATGAGGAATTACCCAACCAACCCCATTGGCACCTTTTAGCCACTTCACGCAGTACTATTGATAATTTTGTCTCCCACGAATTGGGTTTTCTAAGTACAGCAGATGCTATAACGCTTTTTAGGAAACATTATACTAGAACCACGCTGGAAGATTCCTTCTTACAACAGTTGGTTGAAGAACTCGAACACCACACGCTCACCCTTGAAATTCTAGCCAAAATGGCTCAAAAATTTCGCTATGGGGAAGCCAAACTACGCGCTGCCTTGCCTAGTAATTTAGAAGCAAAAATTACGACTAAACACAGCGGTTCTCAACAGAAAATAGAGCGTATTACTGATTATTTGTGTACTATTTTTGAATGGCAATTGAAGGATTTAGAAACCAATCATAAGCAACTGTTACTCAATTTTTCTTGTTTGCCTGCTGATTATCATGCCTTTGATTTATTGGTGGAGCTGCTAGTTGGGGAAGGTGGTTTTGAGCAGCATGATTTGTCTGCTTGCTTGGATGATTTGGATCTGTCGGGATGGTTATTGAGTGCTGGGGAGAGTTATCGGATGCATCGGATTGTTGGGGAGGTAGTGGGGCGTTTGTTGGAATTCAGAGAAAAAAAAATACAAACTCTCTTAGAAAATCTGACAAATCACTTAGATCTCAATGAATCAGAAAATACGGTTCCTTCTTTTAAATTTATTCCATATGGTCTATCCGTTTTGGCGGCCCTTGGTAATTGGACTAGTGATTTAATTATTACATTTCAGTCCAATTTAGCCCTAAGTTTAAAAAATAATGATCAGTTATCACCTGCTAAACAACTTTTAGAAAAGGTGGTCTATTACCATGAACAAACTTTTGGAGAAGAAGATCCTTTAACAGCTATTAGTTATTCCAATCTAGCAGGGGTTTTAATGGAATTAGGTGCATTAGAATTAGCGAAGTTACTCTTAGAAAAATCTATTGCTTCTGATGAGAAAAACTTTGGAATAACCTACAATTCCATTCATATCAATTATGCCAATTTAATATTTATATTACAAGAATTAGGAAACCTTCCAAGAGCTCAAAAGATTGCCCATCAATTAGTAGATTATAATGAAAAAACTTTTGGTTTAAATGCCCTTCCAACTGCTGCTAGCTACGCCCAGTTAGCAACGATTTATATAGAATTGGGAGAGGCCCAACAGGCTAAAGGGTTATTAGAAAGAGCTATTACTATCAATAATCAAGAACTAAATTTCCGCCAAAAAGAAGGCTTGATTCACAGTGTTACAGCGGCCTATTATTCTGATTTATCCCTTGCACTACAACAGCTTGGGGCATATAAAGAGGCTAAAAAAATTCTTAGTCAATTAATTGATTTTGATGAGAAGAATTTTGGTTTAGATCATTCTAATACTGCCAATAGTTATATGAATCTAGGTGTACTATTATGGGAACTCGAAGAATTTAAAACAGCTAAAGCGCTTCTTGAAAGATCAGTGCAAATCAACGAAAAAGTTTTTGGAAAGGATCATCATCACACAGGACGGAGTTATGCTAATTTAGCTTTAGTAATGCAGGACTTAGGGGCGCTAAAAAAAGCTAAAAACTTATTTGAACAAGCCATTGCAATTGATATCAAAACTTATGGCCCTAACCATGTATCAACTGCCACCAATCAATATGGTTTAGCGAATGTATTTTGGGAAGTAGAAGAATACAAGTTGGCCTTACAATACATGGAAACAGCACACAAAACCTTATCCAATCATCTTCCCTATGACCACCCACGCCTACAAAGTGTGGCAGAAGCCTTACAGTTATTAATAAATGAAATAAACAATGACAACAATGACAACAAAAAAAGTATTCCTATCCTATAGCACAGAATTCCCAGCACACCAACAATGGGTCATTGATCTAGGAAATCAATTAACAACACATGGCATTGATGCCACCATAGATGTCCACGAACTAAAACTAGGACAAGACATGTATGTTTTTATGGAACGTATTGTTAGTGATGAATTTGATCATGTTATTATCTTATCTGATGCCTCTTATGTCCGCAAAGCCAATGCAAGAACAGGTGGTGTTGGGGCAGAAGCCCAGCTCTTAGCCCCTCAAATTTACAAGGCTGTAGAGCAAACGCGCATTATTCCTGTTTTTACAGAGTTTGATGAAAAGGGAGAGCCCGCCTTACCTACTTTTTTGCAAGCAAGGTTTGCCTTGGATTTTTCGGATCCTGAGAATTATGAACAGCAATACGCTACTTTATGCTTGGCAATTTTAGGAGAATCTCTTCATGAAAAAGCTCCCTTAGGTAAGGTGCCTAACCTTAAGAATCTCAAAGAAATGGCTAAACGACAACAAAAAACAACACCCCAAAACAAAAATGTCAACAATGGGGCTATAAAAAATACAGACGATGTCACCATTGGGGACAAAGGTCCTAACGCCGATAAAAACACCTATGCCAACAAAAATATACAAAATGGCAATGTTGAAAATGTCAAAAAATTTCGTCTAGGCGATGGACATGAGTAACAGTATTCATTCTAAGTATCAAAAAAACACCCAAGGACGGCTCCAAGGGTGTTTTTTAATTTTCGATTCCAAATAAGATAACTCTATAAGTTCATTATTGCCTTTACGTCTTCATAAACAGTGGTAGTCATATCTATTTTTCTGTAAATAGTTTGTTCCTTATTTTTTAAATAGAGATAACCTTCATAACCACCTAAAAATTCCATATCGGGATGAGTAATGTGTTCTCGTTGTTCTTCTAGTTTCAAGTTACTTAAAACCTCTTTTAGATGTTGAAATTCTGACGCTGATAAGGTTTTATACAAACTTAAAGGAGCATTGAAATAATTATCAAAATTCTCCAATGGTCCATCATTATTACTATAATAATACCGCCCATCTTGCATAATAACAATACGTTCATTCCCTGCATGTTCCTCCAAGGAAATACGATTGGTAGCTACTTCTGCCCAATAAAAGAAAACAGAATCTTCTACAGTAATATGAATACTATCAAAACAATTCATGGGAAGAGGCGTTTTTTGATGACTTAAAAGAGCTGTTGAGCCTTCTTTTGTAGGCGTAATATTGGCTTTGGGAGGTTCCATAGAACTACATCCCAAACCAATTATTCCTAAAACCAGCAAAGCACAGAGGAAGCCTATTTTTTGAATTGCCATTTCTTGAGTTTTGTAATGTCTTTTAGAGCTTGTAAAAAAGTAATGTAATGCTGTTTTTCAATCGTATTTCCACTGGACATAATATCATTAGATGTTTCCTCTATTAACACGGTCCCTAATGCACTACGCACCATAGCAGCATGAGCAATAGCTCCATCTACCGTGTATTCATCATCCAATCCAATCATATGTCCATATTCATGTACTGCTCCTTTTTGTTTTTCTTCTACTCCTTTATCAGCCCATTCTAAATCACCAGAATCTAATGTAGCCTGAAGGGTATCTGGTTGATTAGTTCCATGACTATATCCCACAGCACTACCCTTCCATTCTCCTTTTGGGATTTTAGTTACATTCGCTTCAAAATGCCAACCTGAATTGGCTTCTTCTATTTCTACATCTACATAAAAATTTTGATCTGGCATATCTGGATGTACAAAATGGAACTTCCCTCCCCAACGGCCTTCTAACAAAGCTATAAAAGAATTTTTCCAAGTTGTTTTTTCCTTGTCCGTCCAGATGTGGTTTTCTCCTGCGTGTCCTACAAATTTAGCAGCAGTACCATCTATGAAATCAAATTTAAGCTTTGTCATTACTTCTAAGCGCCCTGTAACAGGATCTAAAGACACATCAAACAAGCCTAGACCTGTGGATGGTGTATAATTATCTTGTTCATAAGTTCCAGCCTGAAAAGCTGCTAAGGTAATTTCTGGTGGCAGGGCTGCTTTGCGCTGAAATAGTTCTGCAACAGCATCATTAATAACTGCAAACATATCGTCTAAATGTTCCCGCTCTTCGTTATCAATCTCCCCATCATTGTTTAGATAATCCGCTTCTATGTTGAGCAATTCTTGCTCCATAGCAATGATATTCTCTTCGAGTTTATTTATTTTTTCTATTGGATCAGGCATCTTCTATTAATTTTTCTTGGTATTACAAATGAATAATGGGGTAATCTAGCGAATGCCTAATTTTTGGGCCAGCTTATCTAATTGTGCTTTATATTTCTTAATTTTTGCTTTGTTGCGGGCTTTGGTCACGGCACGATCTTCTGTGGCATTCTCTATTTCTTGTCGCACAGCAGTTAATGCTTCTTCTGTTTTAGCAATCGCTTTGCGCTCTTCCTCCGCTCTATTTCCATCTGCATCTGCCTCTTCTTTTAGTTTTGCTAAAGCACGCTCATATTTATCAATATTTGCTAGCAATTTTTCTTTGGAAACACGTCCGATTGCTTGTCTTATTTTGGAAATAGTGCGGTTAATATCCCCTACTTCTTGCGCTCGTTCTTGGCTACCTTTTCCTTTAGAAGCTTCTGGTTCTACCGTTGTATCTTCTGACGTAGTAGAGCCAATGATCCGTAATAAATGACCATTCTTATCAGCAAAATCATAGCCCAGTTGAGCAAGAACCACATCCATAGTAGACTTGCGAGCGCCTTCTACCTTCCCTTCTAAGCTCATAAAACACTCTTGGGTTTCTGCATTGGTGTTGCTCCAAGCAATTTTACCGCTAGTAGCAGACCATTTTTTCTTTTTAACGCGATCAAAGAGTGCTTCTAAGAAAACTTCTTGTGCCTCTAAACCTTCTTTATCGCCTTCTTTAGCTTTTCTTAATGCCTTTTTCACTTCCTTGACTTTGGGGCGAATATCTTTTTTGAGCATAGGGAAATCGAGGTTATAAAAGAAGTAACTTCCTTTCTCCTCCTCTACAAAAACAAATGGCTTTTTACCTGGCTTAGCGATATTAGCAGCACTTGCCTTAAAAGCTAAAAGCGGCTTTGCAATTTTACGCTTTGTTAATAATTCTAGCATCAGCTTAACCTGAGCACTACTCATACCAAAAGCTTTCTCTAAGGTACTTGAATGACTGATGAGATTTTTTAATTCCATGTTTAGTTAGTTTTACAACAGCACCTTATGAAAGGTGTTTAGTTTTCACGAATAAATAAATCTACAAATTTTACATAAACCTCACAAGTAATTTCACAAATAATCAGTGTAATAAAAGCTAGAAGACCAAATAAAAAATATAACTGCCTCTTATTAAAAAATAAGCCCCTCTAAACTTTCTCCTAACAACAATAATATAGTTTTCCCCTTCCTTCCATGTAGTTTAATGCCGTTCATCCCTGCCCAACCGCACCTAGTCTAAAATATAAGCTGCTCCTCAAAAAGCCTTCAACAATTTTGTACCTTGTTCGATATTCTTATAATTATTTCCTACGTTATTACACCACACATTTATTATGAAACAGCTATGGTTATGGGCACTTTGTTGCCTGCTGCCCACGCTTTTGGTAGCACAGAAAAAGAAGAAGAACTCCTCCAAAAAAGAAACCACTAAAAAGGAAGTCAAGGCTAAGGGGCCTAGTATGAGCGCTCTTAAGTTTCGAAATGTAGGGCCAGCGTTTACCTCTGGACGAATCATCGACCTAGTGGTGCATCCCAAACAGCCACATATTTATTATGCCGCGGCGGCCTCTGGTAATGTTTGGAAAACAAGCAATGGCGGAACTTCTTATGAGCCTATTTTTGATGGCTATGGTTCTTATTCTATTGGTTGTATTACCATGGACCCTAATAATTCCAATACCTTATGGATTGGTACAGGAGAAAATAACAACCAACGCTCTGTTGGTTATGGAGATGGCGTTTACAAGTCCACCAATGCAGGAAAGAGCTGGAAAAACATGGGGCTTCCTTCTAGTGAACACATTGGAATGATTCGAGTACACCCTAACAACTCTGAAGTTGTTTATGTAGCGGCTTATGGCCCTCTTTGGAAAGAAGGAGGAGAACGAGGGTTGTACAAAACAGAAGATGGTGGAACTACTTGGAAACGTATTTTAGAAATTGATGAACACACTGGGATTAGTGAAGTACATTTTGATCCACGTGATCCCAACTTAATCTATGCCGTCGCACATCAACGTCGTCGCCATGTTTTTACCTATTTGGGTGGTGGGCCAAGTTCTGGAGTACACCAATCTAAAGATGGAGGAGAAACATGGACGCAATTGAAAGGCGGCTTACCTACAGGAGATTTTGTAGGGCGTATTGGCTTGGCTATTTCCCCTGTTAACCCTGATTATATCTACGCTATCGTAGAAGCTTCCGAAGGAAAAAAGGGCTTGTATCGTTCTACCGATCGCGGAGCCAGTTGGAACAAACGCAGTGGCTACAGTACTTCTGGTAATTACTACCAAGAGATTTACTGTGACCGTTTTGATGTCAACAAAATCTACTCGATGAATACTTGGTTACATCATTCTATCGATGGTGGCAAAACGTTTAAACGTACAGGAGAAGATCTAAAACATGTTGACAACCACTGTATGTGGCAAGATCCAAATCATCCTGACCACTGGATTGTAGGTTGTGATGGTGGTTTGTACGAAACTTGGAACCACGCCAAAGATTGGCAATTCAAAGCCAATTTACCCATTACACAATTCTATAAAGTAGCGGTGGATAATGCCACGCCTTTTTATAACATTTATGGAGGAACACAAGATAACAACTCTATGGGTGGACCTAGCCGCACAACCAACTCGGCAGGTATTGTGAATTCAGATTGGTACATTACCAATGGTGGAGATGGTTTTGAATCTCAAATTGATCCCACCAACCCTGATATCGTTTATGCCCAAGCACAGTATGGTTGGTTGGTGCGTTATGACAAAAAAAGTGGCGAACGCATTGGCATCAAACCTGCTCCTCCGATTGGCGCCAAGCCTTATCGCTGGAATTGGGATGCGCCGTTGCTCATTAGTCCACACAATCCCAAGCGTCTTTACTTTGCTGCCAATCAAGTGTTCAAAAGTGAGAACAGAGGAGATGATTGGGCGGTACTATCAGGCGATTTGACACAGCAAATCGACCGCAACCAATTGCCTGTAATGGGCCGATTGTGGGAACCAGAAGCGGTGATGAAAAATAAGAGTACCTCTATGTATGGTAATCTAGTGGCTATGGATGAATCTCCACTACAAGAAAACCTCTTGTATGTGGGGAGTGACGATGGTTTAATTCACGTTAGTGAAGATGCCAAAACTTGGAAAAAACTAGCAACTATTGCTGGAGTTCCTGCCAATACTTATGTCAATGCCTTAGTAACTTCTAAACATGATGCTGCAACCGTTTATGCGGTTTTTAACAACCATAAGAACGGAGATTTTAAGCCCTACATTTACAAAAGTGTTGATAAAGGGGCTACTTGGAAAGCGGTACAAGGAGATTTACCAGAGCGTGGTACCGTCTATGACATTGCAGAAGATCCTATTGATAAAAACCTCTTGTTTGCAGGAACAGAGTTTGGTTTCTTTTACAGTAAGAACGGTGGAGAAAACTGGTCACAACTCAAAAGTGGTTTGCCAACCATCGCTATTAAAGACATTGAAATCCAACCTAGAGAAAACGACATCGTTTTAGCTTCGTTTGGGCGTGGTTTCTATGTATTGGATGATTATTCTCCGTTGAGGAATTACAAAAAAGAAGATTTAAAGAAAGATGCGGTCATCTACCCTATCAAAGATGCTTGGATCTTCATCGAGCGCAATCCATTGGGTTTAACAGGACGTTCTATGCAAGGCGCTTCTTATTATGCCGCAGATAATCCTCCTGTAGGCGCTGTCTTTACTTATCTGTTCAACGATACGTTGATGAGTACTCGTCAGGACATCCGAAAGAAAGAGCAAACAAAGTTACGCAAAGATAAAGCCGACATCACTTATCCTACCATTGATGCCTTGCGGGAAGAAGATCGAGAGAAAAAGGCTTATGCGATCATGACCATTCGCAACAAAGCGGGAGACGTTGTTCGTCGCCTCAAAACCACTCCGACAAAAGGAATGAACCGTTTAGTATGGGATTTTAGATACGAATCGCTTATGCCAATAGAGCTAAGAGATCGTAAAAAGAGTCGCTACGGTTCCCTACCAAGTGGTGCTTTAGCTGCTCCTGGAGAATACACCGCACAATTGTCTAAAATCAAAGCGGGTAAAGTCACCGACTTAACAGAGCCAGTAGCCTTTACCATCAAATCTTTAAACAATGCTACCTTAAGTGCTGCTGATAAAGATGCTTTAACAGCTTTCCAAGTTAAGTTGAGTAAAATGCGTCGTGCTGGACGTGCCGTAGCTGCCGTACACAGCATCATGAAAAAACGGGTAGCACTTCTCGAAAAAGGGATTATCAATACACCTTCTGCTGACCTTAAATTACTGGAAACAGCAGAGCGTTTGCGCTTGCGTTTAGAGGAATTAGGCGTAGAATTAACAGGAGATCGAAGCCTCAGTAGACGCGACATAGAAAGTGCGCCAAGCTTAATTGAGCGGATGGAAATGCCGATTTGGAGTACTTGGAATGCAACTAGTGCGCCTTCTAAAACAGCTCAGGATAATTACTTACGTGCAGGAACCTTGTTTGAGAAATTCTTAAAAGATCTTAATGTGGTAAAAACCAACATTGAAGCTTTGGAGAAACAACTAAACGATTTGGGTGCGCCTTATACCAATGGCCGTATGCAGTTGCCCGATTGGAAAATGGAATAGACAATACCTTAAAATAACTGGTTCTTTATAGAATCGCGGGAAGCACGACAGTTGGTGCTTTCCGCTTTTTTTTATTAATAATGCTTATCTTGTTTTATCGAGTACATTGAAGTTGTAATTGGGTGTCTCTATCCACCAAACAACTTCTACTCCTTATTATTTAAAACAACCTAATAACAAACCACTTATGCCTCATTTTGTAATTGATTGTTCTCAAAACATTATCAAAATAAAATCTCCTCAAGAGATCATTCAAAAAGTGTATGACACCGCAGAAGCGAGTAATCTTTTTGACAAAGGAGACATTAAAGTAAGAATTAATCCTTTTGAACATTATACCATAGGCAACACACAAGACGATTTCATTCATATCTTTGCTAATATTATGGAAGGGCGAACGGTTGCTCAAAAGAAAGCTCTTTCGCACAGCATCATCACAGAATTAAAAGTAATGTTTCCTGCTGTCCCCATTCTCTCTATCAATATCAGAGATTTTGAGAAAGCTACTTATTGTAATAAATCGATGGTATAAGAAGAGATATAGCACGCCAAGCTATCAATCATTTATCCTCTTAAGAATAAAATCCCATTTGCAATTCTCAGAAAAAATAGTGTTCTTTATAGAGTATAATCATCGATCTTTTTCCCTTTAACCAGCCCAATCTTCTATGGAATCACAAGAACACAGTCCCGAATATTTAAAGTCTATTTTAGAATTGCCCTGCCCTTCTTGTGGCAATCAATTGGCGTATTCGGCCTCCAAATTAAACATTGCTTGTGGACATTGTGGTTTTAATCGTCCAGTAGATGAGGCCAGTGATTTGGTAGAAGAAAAATGCTTGGAAGAAGCAGCGCAACAAATGAAAACTTATACGCCTGCTGTCATTGACAAAAAAGTAGTCGATTGTAATCGTTGTGGGGCTCAATTAATGATTGAAGAAAACCAAGTGGCTGCGCGCTGTAATTTCTGTGGTTCTGAAAAAGTCAATGAAGCCGCGCAGGACAAAAACATGCTGCAACCACAAGGTGTTATTCCTTTTCAGATCGCCAAGCGGGAGGCCAGCGAAAAATTTAAAACATGGATTGCAAAAGGCTGGTTTAAACCCAATAAACTCCAACGATTAGCCGATTTGGGCGACATTCATGGCATTTATGTTCCCTTCTGGACCTATGATGCCAATACCTTTACCAAATGGAGTGGAGAAGCTGGTTTTCATTATTATGAAACAGAATACGACACCGACAAAGAAGGGAATACGACCAGTTCTGAAGTCCAACACACTCGTTGGGAACGCCGTTCTGGCTCCTTTGATCGCTTCTTTGATGATGTCCTTATTGTGGCCTCTAAAGGATTACCTGAGAAATTGATTCAACCCATTTATCCTTATGAATTGGATCGAGTCGTCAATTACAGCAATGAATTGATGGTCGGTTGGGAGTCGGAGATTTATAGTATTGATGTCATGGAAGGCTATAAGAAGGCCGAACAATACATGGATGCCAAGCTTGAAGCGGAAGCAGAAGACGACTTAGGGGGAGATGAACAGCGCAGCTTGCGGGTTCATTCTGAAAAGTGGAACCAGACCTTCAAACATCTTTTGTTGCCTATCTGGCTCTGCACTTATCAATACAATGATAAAAGTTATCAATTTGCCATCAATGGGCAAACAGGAAAAATTTACGGTAAAAAACCCTTATCCTGGTTCAAGATTACTTTTACCATTCTCTTCGTTGTTTTGGTTATTGGTGGTCTTATTTTTTGGCTGACCAACAAGTAAGTTATTAACGCGTTGTTATTCGCTGCTCTATTACGCCGCTGCGTTCTTGAGCTGCTTGTTCTTCTGGGGAAGGACTTTGGATCAGCACCTTTAAAGGATAGGCTTGTAAGTGTCTTCCAAGCGCCTCTTTGTGAATAAGGCCCACCACATCATTGGCTGTTCTTACTAAAAACGCGTTTTTACCTTGTCGCTCATAAACAATGACTTCATCTCCTGTCTGGAGATGGATCAAAACTTTAGAGGGGTTGTGTGGTTCTCTAACTGCAATTTTTTGATTGGAGGCCGCTTGAATGGTTGTTTCATATCCTTTATTAACAACGTGTGCCACAATTTCTTCATTGACAGCACGCAATCGCAAACCATTAGGCTTGGTATTGGCAGTTGCTACTTGTTTTTGATAATAAGCTCTACTTTTTTCTAATTCTTGAAGACGTGTTTGTGCCTTTGTAGCCCAACTATACGTCATTATTAGCAATACAATTAACCAGCTACTTTTCATATGATACTGTGTTTTTGAAGGTGTAGTAAGTAGGTTTCCTTCTACTCTATACCAACAAGGATGCCATGTCTAATTGTGCTTCTGAATTTTCCAACAAGAGACATCCCTAATTTCTTAGATTGCTTGAAACATTTGCCTAATGCTAATTTACAAGAGGAAGATATAGAAATGGCTTGTCAAATTGAGTTTGATTTAAATGGTGTTTTTACCGTGCCGAATTGTAAGGTTTGGGTGTTATACGGAATAAAAATTAAA
>JBOEFW010000103.1:0-24084 GCA_050633105.1 Aureispira sp.
TTCTGTTACAAGGTACTAAATCCATAGCGGCATAAGTAATGTTACAGTTCCATTCCCCATGTGTCCAGCTCCAAACATTGGGCGCTGTTTCTATATCAAATACTTCCCCATTTTGAATAGGATGTTCCCAGAGTTGCCAAGAATTATTGTTGGTATTTTTGGCGTTGTTGTTTTGTAATGTCCCCATAAAAGCTGCGACATCGGTTGATGGTTTGCCAACTATATTAAACTGTTGATAAATAGCGTTTATACCGTCTTGTGCTTCTGCTCGTATGATGGGGTTGGTGTAATCTATCGGTGGCGCACCATATTTAGCAATGAGTTGGTCGCGTAAAAAGTCTGTGGCGTGCCCAACTTGTAATTGCCGTCCAGATGATTGGTCAATATGTGTTTCGATGTATTGATACCCTTGCATTTCGGTATCAAATAAGTAGGTTTTGTCGCTATCTTTACCTAAAAAAGTGAAGGCAGTAAGATCTGTCGTATGTGCTACAGCGCGTTCTAGTTCTGTGCTGGCTTTGGTAGGAATCCCATCGTTTCTAGTATCAAAAAGTAGATGATACTCTTTTTTCTGATAGACAAAGATTTTGGTAGCGGCCTGTTTGGTTAAGGGATTGTTTTTAGTAGGCATGATCGGTACAGTAGAAGAGGTGATCTCAAGCTCTTGTTCCTTAGAGCAAGCGATAGCCGTGTAGAATAGCACTATTATTAGTGAAAATTTAATAGAATAATTTTTCATTGTAGGAATGATTTAATAGGTCAATCGACATACTAAAATTATAACAATGAATATAAATATACTATATAAAAATTAGAAACAAAATTTTGTTTAAAAAAAAGAGTGAATTATGTTTTTTAGTACTAAACGTGCAAAAAAAACAGTTGTTCCGAATATTCGGAACAACTGTTTCAATTAAAGACTTATTGCAAGCCTATGGAGGACACTACTAGACGGTTTCTCCTAATAAACTAGAAGCAGCAGTTGTTACCCAACCTTTATCTTCTTTTTCAGATGCGTCTTTAATATTGGTCAATTTTTCTTTGATCATAGGACCAATTTCGCGCATATCTACGGCAGGCAATTTGAATTCTTTCTCTTGATAAGAAAATTGAGCGACATGAGAGATAACAGCTGCTGTGCCACTACCAAACATTTCTTTTAATTCTCCTTTAGAATGTGCTTCTAAGAGTTCATCAATGGCAATTGGGCGAATTTCTACTTTTTTACCCATATCTTCTAGTAATTCAATGATACTAGCACGTGTCACACCATCTAGAATGGCATCTGTAGTAGGAGGAGTAAGAACGGTATCACCAATAACCACAAAGATGTTCATGGTACCACATTCTTGTAGGTATTTGAATTCAAAACCATCCAACCACAAGATTTGATCAAAGCCTTGTTTTTTCGCTAATTCGGCAGGCTTAAGCGTAGCCGCATAGTTACCAGCAGCTTTAGCAAAACCAACACCACCAGGAAATGCACGAACGTATTTTTGTGCAACTAGGATATTAACAGGTTTAGGATAATAAGCACCTACAGGACCTGTGAAAACGATAAATTTGTAAGAAGAAGAAGCACGAACGCCTAGAGATTCATCGGTAGCGAAGATAAAGGGACGAATGTATAAAGCACTACCAGATTTTTCTGGAATCCATTTTTTATCTAACACAGTTAAGGTGTTAACGGCCTCTAAGAAGAGCTCTTCTGGTACTTCTGGCATCCCCAAACGCTCACTAGAAATGCGGAAACGCTTGGCATGTCTCTTGGCTCTAAATAGAACGGGTTCTTTAGTTTTAGCACTAATATTAGCCTTCATGCCTTCAAAAATAGCTTGTCCATAATGCAAAGCCATCATAGAAGGGGCAAAAGAGAGATCACCATAAGGAAGAACTTGACAATTTTGCCATTCTCCATCTATATAATCCGCTACAAACATGTGATCAGAGAATGTTTTTCCAAATGGAAGATCATCAAAATTCAAACCTTCGCGTCTAGATTGTTCTGCGAGCTGCACTTTTACTGGATATTTCATAAGAACTAAAAGTTGTTAGTTAGAAAATAATCGCTTTGCAAGATCATAATATACTATGACTTAGAAAAAGGTAGTATCAAGACGGTTAGCACTGGGGGATTGGCCAACTGGAGAAAAGTTTTGATAGAGCTACACAAAAGGAGAGCTTCTAATAAAAAGTATTGATGCTTGCAGGGAACGAATACAAGATTATGCTTTTATCGAAAAATGATTGTTATTATACACAATACTATGCGGGCATAAAGAGCCTTGTGAATCAGTCTTTCGATTAGCCCGAAATTACCAAA
This sequence comes from Aureispira sp., assembly GCA_050633105.1. Taxonomy (GTDB): domain Bacteria; phylum Bacteroidota; class Bacteroidia; order Chitinophagales; family Saprospiraceae; genus Aureispira. Next base: position 2,324 of record JBOEFW010000103.1, read on the forward strand.
AATTTTGAATATTTCCAAACAACAAAATTTTTGCAGGAAGTGTCTAGTATATGTAGCAGGTGTATAGAATAAAATTTCGAGTCCCTAAGAAAACACGGACCTGAAATTTAATTCTGCATCTTAATAACAAGAGGGTATAAAATTCTGTTCTGATAAAGTTCTTTTTTTTACAAAAAAGAGTGACTTTTGTGTTTTATCGATCATTCTATTGTCACATTGAGCCTCATTTATTATGAATAGTCTACCAAATAAGGATTTTTATAATTTTCAATTATATACTGCTTTGCCCCAAAAGGAGTGGATAAATGCAGTAGCCAATACGGAGCGAACTACTGTAATTGTATTACAAAAAGCAACAGCAGAGAACCTGACTTTATTAGAAAAAATACTAGGAGCGGTTAAGCAAGATTTGAAGAATGATTGCTTAGTCATCCAAGAGGAAGAAACGATTGCTTTTAAAGATTTACAACAAGCAATTCCTGTACAACGTCTACTAGTTTTTGGCTGGACACCAGCAGATTTGGGCTTACACTTGACTATTCGCCCCTACCAGTTTGTTACTTTTGACGGAGTAGAGTTGTTGTTTTCTCCTAATTTGGAGGCCATAGCAGCTAATGTTCACAAAGAAAAGCAACAACTGTGGACTCCATTACAACAGTTGTTTTTGAAATAAAGTCCTCCTGTTTTTTATGAAAACTGGAGGGGCTAGAAAGGAGAAGTACTAGGGTATAGATTGTTGCTTTTGAGACATGCTCTAGAAGAAATGGGAGTAGATAGAATAAGAATCTTCTATTGACCTAAATAAAAGCTGGCAGGGCATTTGACAGATAGTTTTGTAGTAGAACTATAGAATACAAATAATTGCTTTGACTTTGCTTATTAACCTATGAATGGAGACTAGTTGGTCTTGTATAGTAAATAGGGTTTTTAATAAAGAACAATAGGGGCTAAAAGAGGCTCTAGTGCTCTTTAGGTCATTTTATACAAGAAAGGAACGTACTATAAAAGCAAGCAGTCGTTGGGAATACAAGGCCGTTCTGGTTCAAAAAGGAGTCGCAACACAAGAAAAAAAGAAGAATAAAGGCTAAAAACCTTTGTAAGAATAGAACGTTACGATACACTTACTTTCTTGCAAAGCTCCTTAATAAACTGTTAAACTATTAATTAATTGCAAATTAGACCGATTGGTCTTTTTGATTCCTATTCAAAAGTTCTACCTTTCGTTTGTTGATAGAATTTAATAAAAGAGTTGCTAGAGTAACTTTTATACAATCCCTTATTATTATGAAAAATGTACTACTACTATTTACTGTGTTATTGATTTGGACAGTAAATGTCGAAGCGCAGCAAAAGCTGACAAAAAATGTCAAAGTGCCTAACATTTCTACTAAGGATGCTACAGGTGAAAACGTAAATTTGCAAAAAATACTCAAAGAGAATGACCGAGTATTAATTTGTTTTTTTCGCCCTGTTTGGTGCCCGATTTGCAACAAACATACCCACGATTTAATTGCTCGTTATGAGGAGTTGCAGAAAAAGGGAATAGAGGTTGTTGCAATTTATCCTAGTAATGCAGAAGTTATGGCGCAATATGTGAAAGACTCTAAAATTCCTTTTCCAGTAATTTCTGATCCAAATGAAGAATTGTACAAGCGTTATGCTATTGAACGTTCTTTGCAAAAAATGCGGGCTACACTCGATCATGCAGATGCCAAGGAAGAAATGGAGGCAGGAGTCAAATTATTTCATGGGAAAAACTATGAAAAGAAAGAAGACGAGCGGTATGATTCCATCATTAATGCCGACTTTGTTGTCAAAGCTAATCGAATCCTAGAAGTTGCTTATTATGGAGATTATATAGGAGATCACTATGATCTAAACAAATTATAATAAACATATTCTTTTTACTATAGATTAGTAAGAACAGCTTTCTCCTATCTCTTGGGATAGAAAGAGAAGGCTGTTTTTGTTATTAGAAGACTTAAAATGTTGTTAGATGATCAAAAATAAGGAAGACCTTTAGTAATTTCAACAAAAAACGCGACCTTTGTATGCTTATTATGATTACTGACAAAGTAAATGTAGTAAAGTTAGCGCAATTAGCGCCTCATTCTTTATAAAGTAAGAAGACAATATATTATGATAGAATTAATGGCTCCTGCGGGAAACTTTGCAGCTATGCAAGCTGCTATTAATGCTGGCGCAAACTCTGTATATTTTGGAGTAGAACAATTGAGCATGCGTGCTCGTTCTACAATGAATTTCACCTTGGAGGATTTAGAAGAAGTAGCGAAACGCTGCGCTCCCAAAAATGTGAAATCCTACATTACGTTGAATACCATTATTTATGATCATGATTTGGGCTTGGCAAAGCGCATTGTAGATTGTGCTGTAAGTGCTGGTATCACGGCAATTATTGCCTCGGATCAAGCGGTTATTCAATATGCTAAGTCGAAAGGAATGCCTGTGCATATCTCGACACAACTTAATGTTACTAACATTGAAACGGTTAAGTTTTACAGCTTGTTTGCAGATGTAATGGTCTTGTCTAGAGAATTATCTATCCGCCAAGTACAGAAAATTGTAGAAAGTGTCGTAAAAGATGAGGTACGTGGTCCTAGTGGTAATTTAGTCCGTATTGAAATTTTTGCACACGGTGCTTTATGTATGGCTGTTTCTGGGAAGTGCTATTTGAGTTTGCATACCCAAAATTCCTCTGCTAACCGTGGTGCTTGTATTCAAAACTGTCGCCGCAAATACAAAGTAGTTGATTTAGAAGGGGGACATGAATTTGAAATTGATAATGAATACATCATGTCTCCTAAGGACTTATGTACCTTGGATTTCTTGGATCAAGTGATCGCTACAGGAGTAGGTGTACTCAAAATTGAAGGTCGTGGCCGTGCTCCTGAGTATGTCAAAACAGTAATTGAGTGTTACCGCGAGGCGATAGATGCTTATCATGAAGGAACCTATACTGAAGAAAAGGTGGAACAATGGATGGAACGCTTGGGGAAAGTCTATAACAGAGGATTTTGGAGTGGGTATTATCTAGGACAAGAAATGGGAGAGTGGACTAAAAAACATGGTTCCTCTGCTACGCAAAAGAAAATCTTCTTAGGCAAAGGTTTACACTATTATCCAAAGGCAAAAATTGCACATTTTGATCTCAATTCCTACAGCCTTAAAGTAGGAGATAAAGTAGTAATTATTGGACCTACAACAGGGGTAGTAGAAACAGAAATTACAGAATTGATGGTGGATAGTAAGTCGGTGACAGAGGCAACTAAAGGAATGACTTGCACCTTCCCTGTAGACCAAACTATCCGAACCTCTGATAAATTATACAAACTGGTTGATGTAGAAGAGACTGTTGCTCTTCCAGAAGTCGGGAAAACAACCGTTTAATCATGGTAGTCATCACGTTACAACGCGCCAAATGTATTGGCTGCAATTATTGCTGTGAAATGGCACCCGAACGTTGGGTTATGTCCAAAAAAGATGGTAAAACAGTCTTATTGGGCGGTAAAGACAAACGGGGTTTTCATACCGTACGAGTAGGTGATCATGAGTACGAGAACAATGTACAAGCAGAAAAAGCTTGTCCTGTTAATATTATCAAAGTAAAAATGATCTAGCTTTTAGTCAATAAAAGTGCTAGGGCTAGCAATAGAAAAGGGTAGAATGTTATGTTTTACTTTTTTATATGTTATTTTATCAACTAATTTTTATGAAAGAACTACTAGGGATTTGTCTAATTATGGTCATGGCCATAGCCTGTAAAAAAATTGACCGCATTGCTCCTGAACCAGGAATCATTGATGGCGAAACGTTTAATAGTACGGTTTTAATAGATGGACATGCATATGATGGAACCGTTTTTAGGAATTGTATTTTTGAGGACATTACAGGAGATGGTTTACAGATTAGAGATGTTGATAGTCTTTGTATTGAGAACTGTATTTTTAGGAACATTAGTGGCGATGGTATTCGTTTTCGTAATACAGGAAGTTCTAATAACGTAAAGATTTTGACCAATGAATTTTATAGCATCGAAGAGAATGCCATTCTAGCGCCTGAAGATCATCTTTACACCTTAATCAAAGGCAATACCATACACGATGTGGCGACTAATAATGCCTCTAGTCAGGTTGGTGCACCTCACCACGGTATTTATTTTCAAGGGAACCATGTTGTTATTACTGAAAATAAAATTTACAATGTTAGCAACGACCAGGGCAATGGCATTAGCATTCGCACCAATGGAACGATTACTAAGAATGTGATTTATAATACAACCGATCATGGTATTAGTTACTTCTCTGATCATCCAGGGAATGGTGATACCTTATTAATACAGAACAACATTATTTATGATAATGGTAAACGGGCAGTAAACTTAGCGAGCAATGGCAATACCAGCAATCATGTTGGTACTGTTGTCGTGCGTTTTAATACCTTGTTGTCTAATACAAGTTCTGTCATTGGTATTAATGATAGATTGACAGGAGTAACCATTGATTTAATGGCTAATATTGCGGTTAGAACAGATGGTGGAAGTACCTATGTTTTTTCAACATTGCCTTACAATCAAAGTAAAAATTTAACAGCTAGTGGTGATATTGGCTTTGTCGATTTTACCAATAGAGATTTACATTTAGGAGCCAGCAGTACCGCTGAGAATTTTGCTACAGGCATTGCTAATTTTCCTGTTTGGGATATTGATTTTGATCGCCGTGCTGCGACTAATCTAGATGCAGGCGCAGATGAGCGTTAAAGTAAATTTTGCAACTTCAAGACAATTCCTATTGTAATAAGGATCAAGAAGACAAGAACAAGCAAGACATAAAGGAAAATAGGAGCACCTGCCAAGGATAAACTAGCTAGACTAGGCTCCTTACCTTTTTTGCGTAGACGTTGAACAACTTTCTCTAGTGATTCATAAGACAATTCACTAACATCAGGCAAGGTTTTATCGCGTGGTAATTGTTGCTTTAATTGTTCTACTTGTCCTGCTAAATTTTGTTCGACCTGTTGCACCTGCTCTTGCAGAGTTTGCAGCGTGATGTTAGGGCCTTCTTCTTCCGTTGGAGCGTTTTCTGCTATTCTATGGAACTGCAAATGATCTCCTTCTTGCAACGCTTGCTCTTGTAGGTTTTCATTCAGGGTCAAAACTTGTGCCCCTTTAAAAACTTGGAAGGCATCAGCATTGCCTACTAAAAAACCTTGCTGTATCGCTCTTGCCAGTACATCGCTAACTAAAGTACTTGGTGGATAAGCGGCCGAAAACTGTAAGCTATGATCTGCATGTTGGCAATGCAGTTGAATAAGAAGTATGGTAGGTTGACTAGAATTAGGACGAGGTTGTTTGGGTTTGGGGAGTGTAGGAGGGGGATCTAAGTGTTCCACCACCTTCAAAACAGCACCATCGTACAAATTTGGAATAGCCGCAAAAATGGTTTGCTTTTTAAGAGCGTTGCCCATTAATTCTAAATCGTATTGTGCATTAGCCTTCCCAACAAAACCACTTAGGACTAACTGTTCTAAGATTTCTTGAACAGAAAAATTAGCATCAATATCTACATTAAGTGTGGTCCCGTATTGGGGGTGCATAAAATTGAGGTTATAATGGTCAGCCATAGGTTAGAGTTTAAAATTGCTGTTCATAGAGAGGGCACTAAAGCTACTAAAAATGTAGAGGAACTTAAAAGCCCCACAAAGCTATTTGTTCTCTTAAAACGAAATCTCACTTTATATGGTTCCCCATTGGCTGAGTTGCCCCATAGAAAGAAATTCTTGGTAAGAAAGAAAACAGGCTATTCTTAGAAACTGTTAAAAGAAAACAATCCCTTTTCAGAAAAAGTCCGATTCCTGCGAAAAGCACCCCCACTTTTATTACTTTGAAAGCGCTACCAAATCCAATCCTTATGAAGCCTATCTTGTTGCTTTTCTGCCTCTTGTTTATTCATCAAGCTACTGCTCAACGGTTAGAGTTAGAAGCCCATGCTATTACAGAAGAAAAACCCTATGTAGAGATTAATTTTGAAGGAAAACAACCTAAGAAAGGGTATAAAACTCAACTCACCCTTCTAAATACGGCAAGTACTCCACTTTTAATAACAGAAGTGGAAGGAGGTTGTAGTTGCATCAAGGTTAGAATAAAAAAAAAGAAACTGAAACAACATCAAAAAACAATCCTTCACATTCATTGGAACCCTCCAGGCGAAACGGAATTTAGTGGTGCGATTCGTCTAGACAGCAATGATCCCAAACATCCAGAACTCTGGATACATTTAATGGGCAGTTTGGAAGGGTAGAGCAAATGGATGGACCGAAGCTTAAACTTTGATGGCCTATTTCCTGTTGCACCATTTCATACTTTCTCTTCATCACCTTTTACTACTTTATCAATGGCCACACGCGCTTTTTTTTCCTTCTGCCTAGTTGTTATTTGTATGATAATTGTCCCATCTTCGAGTCAAGCACAAGACCCCTTACCAACGTTTGAAGAGGCCAAACGCCCTGCTGCCCCTGATTATACACAATTATCTAGTTGGGCAGCACATCCTGCTAAAGCAGATCCTTCTGATAATACTCCCAAACCCTTACAAGGGAAACCATTGGCCGTGAGAGAGCAAGTTGATGTGTTCTTTTTGCATCCAACTATTTTTACTGGAGAAGTAGAAGGAGCATACCTCTGGAATGCTGCAATTGACGATGTAGAGATGAATGGACAAGTAGATAAAACAACCATCAAATTACAAGCAAGTCTTTTTAATGCAGCAGGGAAAATCTATGCCCCACGGTATCGCCAAGCACACTTACGCAGTTTTTGGGCGCCTGATATAGAGGAAGGAAATAAAGCCTTAGCCTTGGCATATGAAGATACCAAAAATGCCTTTTTATATTATTTAGAAAACGAAAACAAAGGGCGTCCCTTTATTTTGGCAGGACATAGCCAAGGCTCTCGACATCTCAAACAACTCCTTCAGGAGTTGGTCGATGGCAAAGCTTTACAACAGCAATTAGTAGCGGCTTATATTGTAGGCTGGGGGGTAGAAAAAGACGCTTTTAAGGAAATTCCATTAGGAACAACTCCAACACAAACAGGCTGCTTTGTAACATGGAGAACATACAGTGAGGGACATACACCTGTTTGGGCTAAAGAAAATCAAGTGTGTGTTAATCCGCTCAGTTGGACCAATGATGCTGTTTTTGTTTCGCACAAAGAAAATAAAGGCGCTGTTTTATACGGCTTTAATACGCTTCGCAAACGCATTTTGGGCGCTAAAGTAGAAAAGAGTATCCTTTGGGTAGATAAGCCACACCTCTTCTTGGGATTTTTATTTCGTCGCGATGATTATCATGCAGGAGATTACAATTTGTTTTATGTAAATGTACGAGAAAATGCCATATTGAGAGCACAAACATTCTTACAGCAACAACAAAACACTAGCAAAAACTAATAAGCATAATTATAAGCTTTGAGATGCACTTTCTTTCCTTTCGCGGTTAAGGTATAATCGCTAAAAGCAAGTTCAACGCCCTCATATTGTTCTAATATAGGGCGTTTATGCGGCGTAATAACGATTAATAAAGGGCTGTGTTGAAAGAGTTGTATCACCAAGGCATACAACAATTCAGGAGGACAGAGGTGCAATGCAAAACTGCAAATAATACAACTATAACATCCTTCTATCCCTTGCTTAACGGCCGTTTCAAAGGACCAAGCATGACAAGGCTGCTGGGTGTTTTTCTGATACAATTCTTGTAAGTAAGGATCACTGCCAACACTATTGGAGAAACCTAGTTGTTTTAAAATCAAACTCACTTCTCCACCACCTGCACAAAAATCCAAAACCTGACTATAGTCAAGTCGTTCTTTATTTTGAGTTAATAAAGTTGTTATTTGTTCTAAATGAGGATTCTGATAGGCATAGCCATATTGCTGATAATAAGCATCAACTCCTAACTGGGCATATAAATTGCGGATGGCTTTCATAGAATACAAGCGTTAAAATGTATTGGAAACAAGCAAGTGATAATAGTAGCTTGTAAAGGTACAATAGCTATTCCTTTCAAACGGTTAAATAATACATGAAAATGAGTATTCTTTCGTTCAAAACTTGACATTTCTTATTATTTACTGTAATTTGAAGACTTAAATTTTATTTTTTTGCGCTGCTCTAGCGCACTTCTATTAATGTTTATTGTTGTAGTTAATCCCCACCTCGCCTTCTTCTACAAGAATAAAAACTAATAGAATCACATTTCTTAATTATTGCCTTAATTATGGAAGATATCAAAAAGAAGCACCAAATTGAGCAATTGAATCTTACCACATTAGATGGTAATACTCTATCTATTGGGAAAGGTAGCTCTAAGCCAACCTTGTTGCTCTTTTTTACAACAGTTTGTTCCTCTTGCCAAAAAGCAGCACCAGCTATTAGCAAGCAATTGGAACCCTTAAAGGAGCATTTACAACTTGTTGCTGTTGGACGGGAACATTCTGAAGAAGAATTGATTGTTTGGGCCAAAGAAAATAAACTAGTCTTTCACCTGGTCGCAGACCCTGAACGTCAATTGTTTGCTCGTTTTGCCAAAATGCATGTTCCTAGAATTTATCTGATTGATACCGATGGGCGCGTGAAATATCAAGACGTGAACTGGCATCCTCTTATGCTAGGAGATATTCAAGATGCTGTTTACCAGCTGCTGCAAAAGAATGTTTAAATTAATAAAAAATCTAAAATTAAGTTGAAGGAAAAGTTTACATTTATAGACCTATTTTCAGGAATAGGAGGGTTTCATATTGCTATGGATAGACTAGGAGGTAAATGTGTTTTTGCTTCAGAAATGGATGTCCATGCAAGAGCAACATATGAATATAATTTCAAAAAAAAATCTCCAGAGTTATTCGAAAAAGGCTTATTTAATAATGACATTCGAAAGGTGAATCCAGTAGATATTCCTGATTTTGATATTTTATGTGCAGGCTTTCCTTGTCAACCGTTTAGTCAAGCAGGACATAAAAGAGGGTTTGATGATAACCATAGTTCAGAGCGAGGAAATTTATTCTTTAACATTGCAGAAATTATAGAAACTAAGAAACCTAAAGCATTTTTTTTAGAAAATGTAAGAGGGTTAGTTCGTCATGATAATGGCAATACATTTAAGGTAATTCAAAATATACTAGAAAAGGAATTAGGGTATTCGTTTTATCATAAAGTTGTAAAAGCTTCTGACTATGGTTTACCACAACTTCGTCCCCGTGTATTTATTATTGGATTTAGAGACGAAGGGTTTATGAAAGGATTCCAATTTCCTCCTAATCTACCACTTAAATATACGATGAGTGATGTTTGGGAGGGCGTTTGTTCACGAGAAATAGGATTTACATTAAGAGTTGGAGGTCGTGGGTCTGCAATTACTGATAGGAGAAACTGGGACTCGTATTATGTGGATGGAGAGGTGAAGCGTTTGGGGATCAAACAAGGGAAACGGATGCAAGGGTTTCCTGAGAATTATACTTTTCCAGTAAGTAATACACAGGGAATTAAACAATTAGGAAATAGTGTTGCTGTTGATGCTATTTATACAGTAGCTCAACAGATGTTGAGATACTTGAGTGTATTGAATAGTGAAAAGAAGACCCAAATGGATAAAAAGAACAAAGGAGAATGGACAGAACTATTGGTATTTGTAAAACTTTTGGTAGAGCAAAAGTTACATTTATCAGATGCTAACTTAAAGGCTAAGGAGGATGTATTTTTTTTAAATAAAGTTACTACACGAAATTTAGATTTAGACTTTTTTTTAACGGATGAATATGTTATTCAGTCTGTTAATAAAAAAACGGGGACTGAAAAAGCAATAAATATAGCAGAATTACTAAGTACCATTACTTTAGAAGAATTGACCAAGCTTATTATTAAGAATAAGGGAACATTCTCCATTCCTGCATTTAAGGCAATACAGGATAAATTGGGTTTTGAAATTATAAAAGGAGGCAATAGTCAACAGAAGTCAGATATTGTATTAGATGTAGAAAATGATGTTATCCGTAAAGAAAATGAAGGGTTTGGTATTAAATCTTATTTAGGAGCGAAGCCAACTTTACTTAATGCTTCAGGAAATACTAATTTTATTTTTAGAGTAGATGGTTTAGAGCGTAAACATTTAGATCAAATTAATTCTATTAAAACAAGGACCAAATTAAAAGATAGAATTCAAAAAATAGAAGATTTAGGCGGGACTTTAGTTTATTTAGGAGCAGATAGAGAAACAATGGAATATAATTTAGCTCTTTCTGACAGTGCAATGCCTATAATAATAGGTGATGTACTTATAGAATTTTATAAACATAGAATTAGTAAGCTATCTGATATTGTAGATTCCATTCATAAAAAAGGAGCACTTCAAAAAAAAATTAATTATAAAGATGAGAATTTCTTAAAAGTTAAGTTGAAACGTCTACTTGTAAACATTCTTTTAGGTTTTTTTGCTGGTAATAAATGGGATGGTAAGAATTTAGCAAATGGCACTATTATCATGAAAAAAACAGGAGATTGTGTTGGCTTTCATGTTGTGCAAATAGAAGAGTTAAAAGACTATTTATATAATGAAATTCGTTTAGAAACCCCTTCGACCACTAGACATAGATTTGGTCAACTTTATTTAGAAAAAGATAAAAAACTCTACTTCAAACTTAACCTACAACTAAGGTTTAATTAGAAAACAAGAGTTGCACACGCTTATGGAAAAACTGGTTTATCCTTTATTGCATTACCCTTTATCTGATGACCAAGTATTGGGCGTCTTAGTTGGTACTTCTTATCAATTAGTAGACAGTGATTTGAGGCGTCTAAAATCGCAATTGACGACCCATCTAAAGCGTAATTACAAAAAATACGACGATTATCCCTACCTACCTTTAGAGTCGTTTCAACTCAAGACTTTTTTTATTAAAGTAAGGCCCGTCTACCAAGAAAATAATCGTTCTTATCCTTCTAAAACAACCATAGAAGTACCTGTAGATGCAGTATATGGACCAACCGATCAAGGCCAATATTGCTGTTTCTTACCCTTGTTTGGAGAGAACTTCTACTATTATGAATCCAAACTTTTACCTGCGTTAGTTAAGAACTTTTCTGCTAATTTATTTAGCAAAAAAACACCAGACGAATTGTATAGAATGGTGTTGAGTAAGCGCCCTGTATTGGATGAAATTTCTTTGCGGGTCAATTTTGCGCGGGATTATACATTTAATAATGGATGGAGCGGGCAGCAAGAATTTGCCGCTTTAGAAGCCTTAGCAGAGCGTTATCCATTGACCAAAAAACTGCGTCAAAACATTGCAGCATTCCCCGAAGCAGCTTGGGAATTGGAACAGCAAGTAGATGAAACCATTGACAAAATTGTGAGTACACGTTCTAATGTACTGTTAGTGGGCAAGCATGGCACTGGAAAAAGTGCCGTATTGCGCCAAGCCATCAAGAAAATTACCCATAAAAAATCTAAAATTAATTTGACCTTTTGGCAATTGGTCGCTCAACGAATCACTGCGCGTGCAAAGTACCTAGGGGAATGGCAGCAGCAAGTAGAGCAATTGGTGTATGAGTTAGAACGTGCGAACGGAATTTTGTGGGTATTAGATGTCGCACAGCTTTTGCAAACAGGTGGAGAAGGCCCTGAAGACAGTGTTGCAGCTTTTTTAACTTCCTTTTTACAAGCAGGTAAATTACAATTATTAGGAGAAGTAACGCCTGCACAGTTAGAAAGTATGCGCCGCCTTTTGCCTGGCTTTGTAGAAAACTTTCAAGTAATACAATTAGACGAAATGCCTGAATATCAGGTGCAACGTATTTTAGATAAATTGGCTGATTATTGTCAGCAAAACCTCAAAATAGAATTAACAAAAACAGCAAGAACACTGAGTTACCGCCTACTGAGGCGCTACTATTCCTATGAAAGTTTTCCTGGAAAGGCGATTAAATTCCTTGGACAATGCATTAGCAAAGTTCAAAAAGAAGGAACAACTGCGGTGAATAAACATACGGTAGTCCGTAATTTTGTAGAACAAACAGGAATGCCAGAGCTGTTTTTGCGCGATGATCTGTTATTAAACCCAATGGAGTTGCAGGGGTATTTTGAAGGTAAAATCATTGGGCAAAGCGCTGCTATAAAAGCATTGTGCAATGTAGTTAAGATCTTTAAAGCGGGGTTAAATAGCCCTGCTAAGCCAATTTCGACCATGATCTTTGCAGGCCCTACAGGAGTTGGTAAAACCGCCTCTACAAAAGCTTTAGCAGAATACTTTTTTGGTAAAGGACAGAAAAAATCCCCATTGATTCGCTTAGATATGAGCGAATTTCAGCACCCTTCTCAATTAGCGCGTTTTATTGGAGCAGGAGGAGAAGTCGGGAAGTTGGTGCAAGAGATTCGCGAGCGTCCTTTTTCAGTCTTGTTATTGGATGAGATAGAGAAAGCTGATCCATCAATTTTTGATGCCCTTTTGACGGTTTTAGATGAAGGGTTATTGGTCGATGCCTATGGACGGGTGACCAATTTTAGAAATACCATTATCATTATGACCTCCAACTTGGGGGCTTCTAACCGCGCTTCTGTTGGTTTTGGAAACGGAAACGCTACGAATTATGAGTCAGCAATTGGTAAATTTTTCCGTCCAGAATTTGTTAATAGAATAGACCACTTGGTACTATTTAATGCCTTACAACAACAGGATATTCGAGCAATCACCCGCTTAGAATTAGCCGCGCTCGAACAACGAGAAGGGTTTAATAAACGTGGTATCCGCCTTGAATTTAGCGAACGACTCGAACGCTATTTGGCAGAAACAGGCTTTGATGAACGCTATGGGGCACGGCCTTTGCAGCGAACTTTAGAGTACGAAATTATCGCGCCTTTAGCTAAATGGTTGTTGGCGCACCCCAACACAAACAACACCACACTACGTTTAGATAAAGAGAACGACCAGTTGAAAATACAATTGTAGGGGATCGCTGAGATCATTTTTCTGAGAAAAGAATAAAGAGCTCTGCACAAAAGCGGATTATTATAAAACAATACACCACTTCATTGGATAGTTTTTTAGTCTTTGTTCTGCTTCTATTGGGGAGCAGTGCTTCTGTATGGGCACAACAAGACAGCAGCGAAACGAAGCCCCTAAACAACTGGCGCCAAAAAAGTTGGGTAGTTCAAGGAGACACCTTGATACTGGACAAACACCCTGTTTTCCCCAACTCCATTACGATTAAAAGCGCTCATCCAGTAGCAGATTCTACCTTTGTTGTAGAAGGGAATCAACTAATTTTTGTACAAGCTCCTAGAGATAGTGTCTTGATTATTCGTTATCGTGTTTTTCCTTATAATTTACAAGAAAAACAACAACACAAGGACATTAGTGCTATTGGTAAAACTCTACAAAGTGATGGCTTAATTGGTAGTGGTTATCGGTACAATCCCTATGCTGGGAATGGCGATGCGTTCCAATTTGGCGACTTGGATTACAGTGGGGTATTTGCGCGAGGCTTATCTATTGGCAATAACCAAGATTTGGTATTGAACTCTAATTTTAACTTGCAAGTAGCAGGGAAATTAGGAGATGTAGAAATCTTGGGGGCGATTAGTGATAATAATGTGCCTTTGCAGCCAGAAGGAAATACTCAACAGTTGGATGAATTTGATCGCATTTTTGTGCAATTTAAATATGGTCGTCAACGGTTAATTGCAGGAGATTACAATATTTCGCGTCCGAAGCACAGCTACTTTACCAATTACTATCGCCGTTTACAAGGAGGGCAAGCTTTTACCGATGTTAAAGTTGGCAAAGGGCGGTTGACAACCGATGCAAGTTTTGCTGTTTCCAAGGGGAAATTTTCACGGCAGCAATTTGATGGAGAAGAAGGAAATCAAGGCCCTTATCGCCTCCGAGGAGCAAATGGAGAACCCTTTGTTATTGTTATTGCAGGAACAGAACGGGTCTACATGGATGGGCGATTGTTGACGCGTGGAGCAGATAATGATTATACTGTGGATTATAATTTAGGAGAAATTACCTTTACACCACAGCAATTAATTACCAAGGATCGCCGCATCCAGATTGAGTTCAGTTATACCGATTTAACTTTTTTGAGAACCGTGGTTACAGCGAATACGGCCTATGAAACCAAACGAGGGCGTGTTCGTTTTAATTTATATTCGGAACAAGATGCCAAAGGGCAAACCGTAGCAGAGTCCTTGTCGGATTCTGCAAAGGCAGTGTTGCAACGTGTTGGTGATGCGACCGATCGCGCTTTTGTATCAGGCATCAGTATCCCCGAACAAACAGGAGAAAATACAGGCGTGATTTTTTATGAGTTGAAGGATAGTTTGGTGAATGGCGTGCTGTATGATAGTGTCTTGGTTTTTTCTAGTAATGCTGATTTGGCGATTTATAGCGCTCGATTTTCAACAATAGAAGGAGGGGGGAATTATATACGGGTGCAAGGTTCTGCGAATGGAGTGGTCTACAACTGGGTTGCTCCTGACCCTTTAACAGGCCGCCCCAATGGGACACATGAACCTGTTCGCTTGCTCAATACTCCTAAGCAGCGCCAATTGTATAATTTTGGTGCCGATTATCAAATTGGTCAACAAGGAAACCTTTCCACAGATATAGCACTGAGTAATGTAGATGAGAATACTTTTTCGGAGGCAGGCAATGCCGACAATCAAGGTCTAGCAGCCCGCTTGACCTATCAACACCAAATTCCTTTAATCTGGAAAAAGGGCGATAGTACTACCGTAGACAGTTTATTACCCATAAAAACCAGTCTGAAAGTAGAAGGACATTATGAATACCTAGCTAAGGCTTTTGAATTTATTGAACCGTACCGAACTCGCGAATTTGCACGCGACTGGAACATCCAAATCCCTGAGCAGACCCAAGAACATTTATACAAAGCAAAGTTGACTTTAACAGACCTGGACTGGGGGCAAGTATCGTATCAATTCAGCGGTTTGAATAAGGAAGGGTTTTATCAGGGAACCATGCAAACACTAAGTGCAACCGTGCGTCAAGGCGGTTTTTTATTAAAAAGTAACAGTAGTTTATTACAAAGTAAAACGCCTGAAAACAGCAGCACCTTTATTCGTCCCAAATTGGATGTATCGTATACGTTCAAAGATTTATTAAACTGGAAAGTAGGCGCCTATGGAGAATTAGAACAAAACAGTCAAGTGGATGTTGTAACCGATACTTTACAACAAGCCAGTTTTTTCTACAATTTGTATCGAGTTTATACCGAATTGCCTGCGTCCGAAAAACTACTTCTCAAAGCAGCGTACACTAGACGTTATGATTACCTCCCTGAACCCAATGGGTTTGTGGTAAATGCCATTGCTGATGCCATCAATGTATCAGGAGATTGGCAACAAGCGCGCGGCTCTCGCTTACAATGGAACATGACTTACCGCAATCTCAACATCATTGACGAAGAGCGGACAACCCAAGAGCCCAAAGAAACTTATTTAGGACGTTTAGAATATTTATTAAACATCAAAAGAGGCTTTATTCGCTCTAGTACAATTTATCAACTAGGCTCTGGGCAGCAGCAAAAAATTGAATACAATTATGTCAAGGTAGAGCAAGGACAAGGCGCTTTTATTTGGGTAGATCGAAATGGAGATGAAGTGCAGCAAGTAGATGAATTTGAGCAAGCACAGTTTCAAGATCAAGCCGACTACATTCGTGTTACATTGCTGACAGGTGATTTTATCCGCACTAATAATGTACTCTTAAGTCAAAGCTTAACCATTCGCCCCAAGGTTTTGATTCAAGCAAAGCGTAAGAAAAAAAAGAAGAAGGAACGCAAAAAACTACCTTTTGCCCTCGATGCTCTACAGCGTTTTTCTACTAGAAGCATCTTCAAAATTGATCGTAAAACCTTTGATGGAGCGGAAGAAGTGGTTGCTTTTAATCCTTTTCAATTGGACATTGCCAATGAAGCGCTCGTGACGGTCAGTTCTGGGATTAATAACAATGTTTATTTTAATAGAACGGGGACCTATGGTTGGGAATTTAGCCAGCGCGACAATAGAAGCAGAACGCTCTTGAGTACAGGTTTTGAGACGCGCAATTACCAAGAATACAGCCTCAACCAGCGCCTCAACATCAAGCCAGGCAAACGCAAACCTGGGCAAGCGCCTTCCACCGCGCTCAGAAACCTACGTTTCCAAGCCTCTGTTTTAACAGCTTTGGGCCAGCAAGGCAACAGCTCAGAATTCTTCCCTGACCGCGATTACAGCGTTCGCTTCTACAATATCCAGCCTCAATTTACCGCGCTCTACAAAAAGGTTTTCCGCGTGATTCTTAAGTATGAATACCAATTCAAAAAGAATGACACCAGCACCCTAGACGAACTAGAAAGTCACAACATCACCACGGAATTTCATTACAATCAAGCAGCAAAAACCAATATCAAAGCGGGGTTTTCCTTGGTGCAAATGCAGTTTGATGGCGATGCCACTTCGCCTGTGGGTTACACGATGACAGAAGGGCTGCAAGCTGGCAGTAATTATCTTTGGAATCTATCGCTTTCTCAGGCTTTGTCTCGAAATATTCAGTTGACCTTTAGTTATGAGGGGAGAAAGACAGGCGGCGCGGATAATGTAGTGCATGTGGGGCGAGCGGAGATTCGGGCTACTTNNGAATAAGAATATTGTATTATTTTGGAGGGAAGATTATTTATTTGTTATTGGCCTGAAGGAAGAAACTATGTATATCAAATCATTAGCGGTTAAAAACACACTAGAAAATTGGGTGTTAGAAAAGGTGAGTTTTGACTATAATTTAACGCTTTTAGTTGGAATTACAGGGGCTGGCAAAACGCAAATATTGACAGCCATTGATCATTTACAGAGAGTGGTCAGAGGAGGGAGTGTTGGCGGTTTTGAATGGGATGTTGTCGTAGAACTCGAAAACAAAAAACAGTATCAATGGTCTGGGAATTTCTATTATGATGAATCAGGGAAAGGGAAAATAGGAGAAATAAATTTTCCTTTGATTGAAAGAGAAATTATAAAGGAAGTGGGTGCCGATTCTTTTATAATTAACAGAAATAGAACCGAAATACTTTTTAAAGGAACGAAGCTTCCAAAAGTAAGTAGAAAATCCTCTGCTATTACGTTGTTTATAGAAGAAATACCTCTAAAGAATATAGGCCAGCTTCTAAGTAAAATCATTTACAGAAATAATACAGAAAGAAGTAAACCACTCATTATAGATAAAAATAGGGATGCTACAAATATTGTGGTAGAGAGTCTTGAACAGATCAAAAACTTAGGAGTAGATAGCTTAGTTAAGTATTATTTAGCTCAACAACAACGATTGCCTATTACACGGGAAATATTAGCGACCTACAGTGCTATATTCAATGAAGTAAAGTTTATTTATGTAAATAAAACTCTTGAAAATGATTATGTTAAATTGTATGTATCAATAGACCATAAGGGATCACGTAGACCAATAAATCAAGAGGCAATGTCTTCTGGAATGCTTCGTGTATTTATGCTCTTAATAGATCTTCATTTTTCTCCAGATGGCTCCATCTTTCTCATAGATGAAATAGAAAACAGTTTGGGCATCAATTGCCTAGATGAGTATGTTCATCAACTACAACATGCTAATCCAAACATCCAAATCATAGCGACGAGTCATCACCCTTACATTATTAATAATATTCCTTATCAACAATGGAAAATCGTTCAGCGGAAGGAGGCAGTTATAAAAGTTCACAATGCAGAAGATTTTCATATTGGTAGTTCTAGACAAGCTGCTTTTGTACAATTGACAAAAATACTCCACAAAAAATAAGCAGTATGAATTGTTACTTTGTATTTGAAGGAAAAACAGAACCTGAGATCTATAAAGCTTGGTTGAAAATTCTAGTAGAAGATCTTCAAGAAGTAGATTTTTTACCACAGGTGACAGATAATAATTACATTTATTATGATAATACGGGATATCCTAATTGTTATAACATCATTTGTAATGCGATTCAAGATATTCATGAATCAGCTGTTATTTTTGATTATTTGGTTGTTTTTTTAGATACAGATCAGGTAAGTATAGAAGAAAGACAGGAAGAATTACAAAAAGAAGTACAACAGAAGTTGGCCTCAAGAGAAGTAGATTATAAGGGATTACCTGAGAGCTGTGAATTAATCATTATCACTCAAAAAGTTTGCATAGAAACTTGGTTTTTAGGCAATCGTAAATTCTTCCCTACCGCTAATCAAAGCCCAGAGCTTACAAGGTATAGACAATACTTTGATGTTTGCGCAAATGATCCTGAAGAGCTAGCACAAGAATTCATAGCGGAGAGAGGAAGCAATCTTTTTGGCTGTTCTACCCGGGCTTTGTTTCATGCGAAGTACTTAAATGCAGTTTTCAAAGACCGTACACGCAACAGCCGTATAGAAGGATATGGTAAAGCGGCTCCCAAGGAAGTCATAGAACCTTATTATCTACAACAACTCATTAAGCGCACACAAGAAACAGGACATTTATCTACATTTCAAACGTTCTTAGATTTTTGCCAAACCCTTAATCCAAACTTAAAGTTTTAATTTTTTTGATAAAAAAAAAGATAGAATTAGAAGGAAGGGGGGCTTTAGGGAGGGGCTGTTATATAACTCAGTGGATGATAGCTGTAATTGTTCTTATGATTAGATAAAGTAGGTTAATAATGTAACCAATCACTCCCCACGCATTATACCATAAAATAAAGTTGACTAACTTTATTTTATTAAGACACAAAACACGAACTAAACCACTCCTAATGCCCCCCTCAAATCTCCTATTAGCTCTCCTATATCTAACTGCCTTTTCCTCCACGCTTCTAGCCCAAACCACCCCAAAAAGCATTCTAAACAACCCCGACATCACTTGGGTAGCCGAAGCCTATACCCATTATGTTCCCAGTGAGAATTCTTCCAACATAGGAAGAGCAGAAATGAAGACCTTGTATGAGGTAGACGAATGGAATAGCGCGCAGCCACTAAAAATGATAAATGACCTTGGGGCGAAGAGTCTTTATGGCGCGCCAAAGAGCTTGGCAGCGTTGATGTTGAGCATCAACGCTTCAAAAGTTAGTATTTATGAAACGGCAGCTTTGAAAAACAGATACTCCAAACAAGTGTATCAGGAAATTAAAAATGAGGTGGACACCCTTATTGTTTTTGATCCTGAAACGTTTGAAGAAATTGTTCTGGTGCTGGATGTTTTGAAAGAAGAATACATCAAGGTATTTAAAGTAAAACAACTGCTCTATTACAATTCTAAAACAAAACAGCTCGGCGCGCTTCCTGTTGCGATCGCTCCAATGCTTACGATGGTTAGTAGCAAAGGAAGTGTGAAAGAGCATAGACCTATTTTTTGGATGGGAATTCAGGATATGCAAACACCGTTCAACCAGACCAACGATGCCTATCATTATGCGATTCGGATGGCTCGAAATATTAGCGAGGAAGATATGAAGCTTATTAAGGGGGAAGGCAGCCTGGTAGATCTGACAATTGATATGATCGAGGATGGAAAACAACACGCTCAGGACGTTGAATTTTATCATCCAATGGGAGATCTACAAAGAATGACAGCAACAGACGTGCTGAATTTTGGAAAGAGCTTAGATACCATTAGTGTGTTTGACCCTGAAGTTTTTGGAGAACGTATTGAGGTGGTTGGAGGACAATTTAGAGCCAAAGAAGTGCGCTCTATCCGCTTGGTACAAGATTGGGCTTGGAATAGAAAGGAGCAACAGCTCTATATTCGATTAGTCGCTTATGCGCCGATTCGGCACCCTTATGATGGTATTGGAGAAAAGGCTAATTATCCGCCCTATTTTTATAAGAAACCAAGAGAATGAAAACCCTCCCCAAACTTCAATCGACTTCCTTAGATCATTCCATAAAGTTAACTAACTTTATTCCAATTGTTCTAAACACTAACTAAACAAAACCACAATGCCTATCCCTAAATCCCTACTAGTATTGCTATGCCTAGTTTCCTTGTCTGTTACTCTTTTTGCGCAGAACAGCCCTAAAGATATTCTAGATGATCCCAATATTACTTGGGCAGTCGAAGCCTATACCCATTATGTTCCTAGTGCTAGTTCCTTGGACATTGGATTAGAACAGATGAAGGAATTGTATACGACAGAAGAACGAAACTCCGCTCGATTCTTAAAACTATTAGATGATCTTAGTGATGATGCTCTTTATGGTGAACCCAAACAATTGTCCACGTTAATGTTGAATTTAGAGGCCTCAAAAGTTAGTATTTACAAGACGGCAGACTTGAAGAAAGAATACTCTAAAGAGGAATACGAGGAAGCTAAAACAACAGTAGATACCATTATTACCTTTGATCCTGAAACATATGAAGAGATTGTTCAGATAGTGGTATTTGAGTTTAAGGAGCAAGATGTCAAGGTATTTAAAGTAAAACAAATCATCTATTACAATTCTAAAACAAAACAACTAGGAGTGCTTCCTGTTGCGATCGCCCCTATGCTTACGCTACTAGATAATAGGGGAAAGGTGAATGGCCACCAGCCTCTTTTTTGGTTGGCAGTGAAGGATGTTCAGAAGCGCTTGAATCTAAAGAATAGGGCCTATGATTATGCGATTCGAATGACTCGAAATATCAGGGAGCAGGATATGACGCTTATCAAGGGGAAAGGTAGTCTGGGCGAAATGGTCACAGATATGGTAGAGGATGGAAAAAAACATCCTCAAAACACCAAATTCTATCATACAATGGGATACATGCAAGCGATGACAGAAGAGGAAGTGGTGAATTTTGGGACCAGTATTGACACCATCATTACCTTTGATCCAGAGACTTTTGAAGAAATTGTTCAGGTGGTTAGTGATAAGTTTGAAGCGAAAGAAGTAAAGTCTGTCCGTTTAGTACAAGATTGGGCTTGGGATCAAAAACAACAACAATTAAACATTCGTCTAATCGCTTATGCGCCGATTTGCCACCTTGTTGACGGCCGTGATAAAGGTCATAAACGTCCTTATTTTTATAAGAAGCCAAAGGAATAAAGGCAGGAGACTGATTACAGCGTTGTTTTTACAAAAGAAACGTCTTCTGACTAAGTCAGAAGACGTTTTGAACAAAGCAAAAAGAGGTGTTTAGTAGCGGAAACGCACTTGAATCACACTCATGACTCCTTCTGTAATGGTTTTCCATTCACCAGTGAACTCTCCACCATAAGAAGCTGCGATAGCAGGTCCTATTTTTTGAGCATCATCATTGCTCCACAATGGACCAGCCAATACATTGGTTAAAAATTCGTGTGTTCCTGTTTGTTTTACAGGAACTATAATATCTACTGTACTCATTTCAGAAGGAACAACTGTTCTCCAGTTGCCGTCCCATTTGCCTTGGTGAGCGGCAGCAATTCTAGGAGCTTTTTCTTTAGCATCTTCATCATTCCACAATGGACCTGCTGCTAATTCGATTTTAAATGTTGACATAATAAATAGGGATTAAATGATTTAATTCTTACTCTGTTAAATAGGCTTTTCAGATTCCGCCCTTGTCATTGATGACCTTACAAAGGTGCGAAGAAAAGAAGGATCAAAATAGAGTACAAATACCTGTTTGAGAAAGTTAGGTATTTGTACGGGGAAAATATAATATGTTAGTTTTTGTGTAATGAAATAGGTTTCTAATACAGTATAAAAAGTTA